>NZ_CP061320.1:723398-1412212 GCF_018688495.1 Polynucleobacter sp. Adler-ghost | reverse complement strand
CGACGGATAACGTCCAACGTTTGCAGTTCCAAGTGGGTACAGCGTTTTAATTGTTTAAGGAAAGTTTTATGAAGCTTCATCAATCTTCCAAATGGATTCAGTACGGCTTAATTGCTGTTTCATCACTCATTGCTATGCCATCGGCATTGGCTCAAGATGCTGGGACTCGGGTTGCAGCTGTGAACGTTGAAAAAGTATTCAACGAATCGAACATGGCCAAAGCTAGTCAGACTAAGCTGCAGAATGAATTTACAAAACGCCAAAACGAAATTCGTGACAGCGCCCAAAAAATCAAATCTGCTGCAGAAAAGTTAGATCGTGACTCAGCAGTCATGTCTGAGGCTGAGCGTGCACGTCGTCAGCGTGAGTTGGCCGATCAAGATCGCGAATTGCAGCGCAAACAGCGTGAGTACACTGAGGATCTCAATCAGCGTAACTTTGAAGAGCGTGCCAAGATTGCTGAAAAAGCTAATCAAGCCCTGAAGCAAATCGCTGAACAAAGAAAAATTGATGTCATTATTCAAGATCCAGCCTATGCCAATCCTAAGGTTGATGTTACTGATGATGTCATCAAGGCTTTGAATAGTCTTAAGTAAGTTTTATGCCCACCGCCATCGAGCTGGCCGAACAGTTTCAAGTAAGCTTGGTGGGGGATGGCTCCCTCTCGCTTCAAGGCCTCGCTCCTCTTGAGCGAGCGCAATCAAGTCAAATCTCCTTTCTTTCGAATCCGCTGTATCGCCAACAGGCTAGTGATAGCGCTGCAGGTGCATTGATTGTCAGCAAGGCAGATTTAGATTTTCTCCAAGCGAACCTTGGAGGTAACGCGGCAGGACGAGTATTTTTTGTCTCTAAAAATCCCTATGCCACTTTTGCCAGAATGGCGCAGCACTTTGCCAAGGCTTCTGCACCTGTTTATGCGCCTGGAGTGCATCCCAGTGCCGCCATTGATCCTAGCGTCAGCATTCCAGCCTCATGTCATATCGGACCATTTGTGCAAATCGGTCCTGGCGTTAAATTAGGTGAGCGAGTGATCTTGTTAGGAAATACTTCTGTCGCCAGAAACTCCAGTATCGGTAGCGATACTTTGATTTATCCCAACGTATCGCTTTATTCAGAAACTAAGCTTGGTGAGCGCTGCATTATTCATAGTGGAGCGGTCATTGGTGCGGATGGTTTTGGTTTTGCCCCTGACTTTTCTGCTACCGGTGCTGAGTGGGTGAAGATACCGCAAACAGGTGCTGTTGTTATCGGAAATGATGTTGAGGTGGGCGCTTCAAGCACAATTGATCGTGGCGCTATGAGTGACACCATTATTGGCAATGGGACCAAGATAGATAACCAAGTTCAAATTGCTCACAACGTAGTGGTAGGCAATTGCTGTGTGATTGCTGGTTGTGCTGCCATTTCGGGAAGCACTAAGATTGGCAACTTTTGCATTATTGGCGGTGCTGCGAACTTTGCTGGTCACCTCACCATTGCTGACAGAACAACAGTATCAGGCAATACCTCAATTATTCGTTCGATTACGGAGCCGGGGCAGCATTACACAGGCGTTTATCCTTCAATGCTCCATAGCGCTTGGGAGAAAAACGCAGCAATTCTGCGGGGTCTCGATAAAATACGCCAACGCCTACGATTATTAGACAAATCTCAATAATTTCATCACCATATTACAAAAATCTAGAAACTTTATTCAGCAGGTAATTACATGAGCAAACCCATCGCTATCGATATCAATCAAATTTTGAAGTTGTTGCCACATCGCTATCCATTTTTATTGGTTGACCGCGTATTGGAGATTGAGCCTCGTCAAAGCATTACTGCGTTGAAGAATGTCACCATGAACGAGCCGTTCTTTCAGGGTCACTTCCCAGATTTTCCGGTTATGCCAGGGGTTTTAATTATTGAGGCGCTTGCCCAGACTGCGGCACTTCTAACCTTTTCTGAGGTACGTGAAGAAAATGCAGTTTATTACTTTGCCGGTATTGATGGTGCTCGCTTTAAGAAGCCAGTATTGCCTGGCGATCAATTAATCATGACAGCTAAGCTAGAGCGTGAACGTGCTGGTATCTATAAGTTCCAAGTGCAAGCTACTGTGGATGGCGAGTTAGCTGCCGAAGCGAATATCACTTGTGCGGTTCGTACGAAAGGTGCGTAATGACTCGGATTCATGCATCTGCTGTAGTTGATAGTAAAGCTGAGATCGCCAGCGACGTAGAGATCGGTCCGTACTCCGTCATTGGACCAAATGTCAAAATTGGCGCTGCTTGCAAGATTGGTTCTCACACTGTGATCGAGGGTTACACCACGATCGGTAAAGAAAATAACTTCGCCCACTTCGCTGCTATTGGCGGCGCTCCCCAGGATATGAAATACCGTGGTGAGCCTACCCAGTTGATTATTGGGGATCGCAATACCATTCGTGAGTTCACGACGATTCATACGGGTACATCGCAGGATGAGGGCATCACTAGAATTGGTGATGACAACTGGATCATGGCTTATGTGCACATTGCACATGACTGCCAAATCGGTAACCATACGATTTTCTCAAGCAATGCACAAATTGCTGGCCACGTAAAGGTAAGTGACTGGGCAATCATGGGTGGTATGTCTGGTGTGCATCAATTTGTACGCATCGGTCAACATGCTATGTTGGGTGGCGCCTCCGCATTAGTGCAAGATATTCCGCCGTTTGTGATTGCGGCTGGTGATAAAGCATCTCCCCATGGCATTAATGTGGAAGGTCTAAAGCGTCGTGGTTTTTCAAGCGAAACGATTTCTGCTTTGCGGCAGGCATATAAGGTTCTCTATAAAGATGGCCTCAGCTTTGAAGAAGCCAAGGTAGAGATTCAGAAGATGGCGCTCGCTAGCGCATCCGATGCCCAAACTGCAGAAAAGCTGACAGAGTTCCATGACTTTATTGCCGCCTCTACGCGCGGCATTATTCGATAGAGTAGGTCTAGTGTCTAAACTTGCTTGTGTTGCCGGAGAGCCTTCGGGTGACTTGCTGGCAGCGCCAGTATTGAGCGCACTAAAACAGATCCCCGACACCTCTAATCTGGAGGTCTATGGTATTGGCGGTCCTCGTATGCAGGACGAGGGTCTGCGCTCAGATTGGCCAATGGAGACATTAAGTGTCCGTGGTTACGTTGAGGCAATAAAACAGTTACCTGCGATTCTGAAATTACGTAAAGAGTTGATTGCCAATCTTACCGGCGATGGTCTCCCAGATGTGTATCTAGGTATTGACGCACCAGATTTTAATTTAGGCGTTGAGTTGGCTTTGCGCAAAGCAGGTATTCCTACGCTGCATTTCGTTTCTCCATCCATTTGGGCCTGGAGAGCGGGGCGTATCACTAAGATTAAGCAAGCAGTTGAACGTATGCTCTGTATTTTTCCGTTTGAGACTGAGATTTATGAACGTGCTGGCATTAGCGCAACTTATGTCGGGCACCCACTTGCCAGTGAAATACCTCTTGAGCCAAACCCAGCAAGCGCCAAGCAAAAAATAGAAAATATCTTACATCTGCCAAGTAATACATTGAGCGGAGTGCTTGTCTCTGTATTACCGGGTAGTCGCGGTTCTGAGATTGAACTGATTGCACCAGTCTTTTTTGAGACCATGGCAGAACTTGCAAAGTACATGCCAGGACAAACTCTGCATTTTGTAATCCCAGTAGCAACGCCACGCCTGCGTGAACCGCTAGAATCCTTACTCAAAAATACGCTCGATAAAAATCCTGACCTTCATATTCATCTGATTGATGGCGAGGCTGATGTTGTGCTTGAGGCCGCCGATGTTGTGCTGATTGCTAGTGGTACAGCGACATTACAGGCGGCACTCTGGAAAAAGCCGATGGTGATCTCTTATAAGGTGCCTTGGTTGACAGCGCAGATCATGAAACGACAAGGCTATCTGCCATATGTTGGTTTGCCAAATATTCTTTGCGGGGAGTTCGTTGTGCCAGAACTTTTACAAGATGATGCCACTCCCAAGAACTTGGCTGATGCCTTGTTGGCTTGGTTAAATAATCCTAGCAAGGCCGCTCAATTAAAAACCCGTTTTGCAGAAATGCACGAGACCTTGCGCAGACCCACTGGCTTATTGGTTGCTCAGGCCGTAGCGCAAACCATTGTCGCTACAAAACATCGATTGATTGCGTGAGCGTGATTTGGGTATGTGGCGTCGACGAAGCGGGACGTGGTCCACTAGCGGGATCGGTGGTTGCTGGTGCTGTCGTGCTTGATCCTGAGAATCCCATTGTTGGATTAAAAGATTCTAAAAAGCTATCTGCTGCAAGGCGTGAGTTTTTGTTTGAGCAAATTCAGCTAAAGGCTAAAGCCTGGGGCATTGGTGAGGCGAGCCCAGTGGAGATTGATGAGATCAATATTTTGCAAGCAACGATGTTGGCAATGCGCCGCGCAATAGAAGATCTCACTACACGTTTAGGCGGCTGGCCAGATAAAGCATTGATTGATGGCAATCGCTGTCCTGAACTTCCCATAGCAGCCGAGGCTATTGTGAAGGGGGATGCCAAAGAGCCAGCAATCTCAGCAGCCTCTATTCTGGCCAAGGTCACACGCGATCGTCAAATGATGGCTTTGCATGAGCTGCATCCCCAGTATGGCTTTGCTCAGCATATGGGGTATCCAACTGAAGCGCATTTTGCTGCGCTAAAGGAATTTGGCGCATGTGATCAACACCGCCGTAGCTTTTCTCCTGTGCGAAATGTATTGGCACTGCATAGTCGATAATCCGAACTATGAAAATTGAATTTATCAGCTCAAAAGACAATTCCTTATTTAAGGAGATTCGTCAACTGCAAGCAACTGGGCCCAAAGGACAAAAGGCGAGATTTGCTTGCGGCCAGGCTTTGTTAGAAGGTATTCATTTGATACAAACTTGGGTGGGTAATCCAGCACTCAAGATATTGATTACTTCCGAGTTGGGTTTGCAGAACCCAGAAATTGCTCAAGCTGTTTACGATCATGTAGAAATTTGTCCAGAGACTCGGGTTTATCAATTGGATAAAGGTTTGTGGGATTTGCTCAGTGATCTAGTCAATGCGCCGCAGATTGCGGGCTTGCTGGATCTTCCCGAATCTGCCTTGAACCCGCAAAAGTCGGTTGCTACGCTTGAGGGGGATGTCATTATTTTGGATCGCATTCAGGATGCTGGGAATGTGGGCTCTATTTTGCGTACTGCTGCGGCAGCAGGCTTTACTCAGGTAATTGCGCTGTCGGGTTGTGCCCATCTTTGGTCAAGCAAAGTATTACGAGCGGGTATGGGGGCACATCGCCTGCTCGAGCTTTATGAAGGTTGGTCATCTCAGCAAGTCTTAAGTGCGGTCACTGCACCTTTGCTAGCTGCCACTGCTGATGGCGAGCTCGATTTATTTAATATGCCCAAGGTATTGATTCATCCCGTTGCCTGGGTAATGGGAAGTGAAGGACAGGGCGTTTCTGAGGACCTGCTTGCTCAAGCCAAAGGCGTCTCCATTCCGATTGACCCAAGAGTTGAATCCCTCAATGTCTCGACTGCTGCAGCAATCTGTCTATTTGAGACAGTGCGAATTCGTCGTAACTAAGACTAGCTAGTGCACTAGCCGAGGATTGTTTTATCCGACTTAATAGATTGCAAGACAGTAGTGGCAATCTCTTCAATCGATTTGCTCGTCGTAGCCACCCAAGGAATGGATTCTTTTTTCATCATGGCGGTGGCTTCGTTGATCTCATAACGGCAGTTTTCTAACTTGGCGTAATTACTGCCAGGGCGTCGCTCATTGCGAATCTCTGACAAGCGTTCAGCATCAATCATCAAGCCAAAAATCTTACTGCGATACGGGATTAAATCTTTAGGCAACTGCCCACGTTCAAAATCTTCTGGAATCAGAGGGTAGTTTGCTGCCTTCAGGCCATATTGCATTGCTAAATAAAGACTGGTTGGTGTTTTGCCTACCCGCGATATACCCACCAAAATGACATCAGCCTCAGCCAGATTTTTATTGGATTGGCCGTCATCATGGGCCAGAGAGTAGTTAATGGCTTCGATCCGGTTTTTGTAGGCCTCAGTATCCGCATTGTGGTGAAGGCGGTTCATGGCATGGGTTGATTTAACCCCGAGAGCCTGCTCCAAAGGCGCCACAAAAGTCTGGAACATATCCAAAATCAGGCCATTGGCTTTGCCGACAATGGTGTTCAGTTCGGGATTCACCAAAGTAGTGAAAACAATGGGCTGGACTTCATATTTGGAGGCTGCCTGATTGATGCTAGAGACCGCATCATGGGCTTTTTCAGGGCTATCCACAAAAGGCACTCGAATATGCTTAAAAGTGGCCTCAAATTGAGCCAAAATCGATTGGCTGAAGTTCTCGGCGGTGATGCCGGTGCCATCAGAAACAATAAAAACAATACGAGCTTGGGTGGACATGAGATTGGCCTAGAGGTCTTGGTCAGCACTACAATATGTGGTTAATGAAGTATGCCGTATTTTATCCGGCCGCTCGACCAGTTTCCTTATCTTTAGAGAGTATTTTATGTCCAACCAACAGCAACAAAGTAACGATGTAGCAAATGCCTATGTTTTGCCTTTTGAGCAACTCCGGATGACGGATGTTGAGTCAGTCGGCGGTAAAAATGCCTCACTTGGTGAAATGATTTCTCAGTTGTCCTCCACGGGTGTGCGTGTGCCTACTGGGTTTGCAACTACCTCATTAGCGTTTCGTGATTTCTTAGAACACAACAACTTGACCGAGCGTATTCAAAAGCGTTTGGAAAATCTTAATATTGATGATGTTCGTGCTCTAGCCGAGGCTGGAAAAGAAATCCGCGGCTGGATTGAGACCGCCCCATTTCAGCCACGCCTTGACGAGGAGATTCGCACTGCTTTTAAGAAGTTAGACGATTCTGGCAAAGGCTCATTTGCCGTACGTTCTTCTGCTACAGTAGAAGATTTGCCTGATGCTTCATTTGCAGGGCAGCAAGAAACTTTCTTGAACGTTGAAGGTATTGATGATGTTCTCAAGAAGATTCGTGAAGTATTTGCCTCTTTATATAACGACCGTGCGATTTCTTACCGCGTTCACAAGGGCTTTGCCCACGCTGAAGTAGCGCTATCTGCTGGCATACAGCGGATGGTGCGCTCTGACTTGGGTGCTGCAGGCGTGATGTTTACTTTGGACACGGAGTCTGGTTTTGAAGATGTGGTGTTTATCACTTCGAGCTATGGCTTGGGCGAGACAGTTGTGCAGGGTGCAGTGAACCCAGATGAGTTTTATGTATTCAAAACTACTTTGGCAAAAGATAAGAAGGCGATTATTCGTCGCTCTTTAGGTTCGAAGCTGATTCAAATGCAATTTGCCCCAGCAGGCTCTGCTGAGAAGGTAATGACTGTGGATGTTGCTCCAGAGAAGCGTAATCGTTTTTCATTGGAAGATGCTGACATTACTGAATTAGCAAAATACGCAGTCATTATTGAAAAGCACTATGGCCGTCCAATGGACATCGAGTGGGGTAAGGATGGTCAAGATGGCCGTATTTATATTCTGCAGGCACGCCCAGAGACGGTGAAGAGTCAGGCTGCAGGTCAAGTAGAAATGCGCTACAAGTTAAAAGGTAGCTCAAAAGTGTTAGCTAAGGGCCGTGCGATTGGTCAAAAGATTGGCGCAGGCCCGGTTCGTATTATTCGCGACCCAAGCGAGATGGATCGTGTGCAGCCAGGCGATGTATTAGTTGCTGATATGACTGATCCTAATTGGGAGCCAGTGATGAAGCGCGCTTCTGCGATCGTCACTAATCGTGGTGGCCGTACTTGTCACGCAGCGATTATTGCTCGCGAGTTAGGTGTTCCTGCGGTAGTAGGTTGTGGTGACGCGACTGAGCATTTGCAAGACGGCATGATGGTCACTGTATCTTGCGCAGAAGGTGACGAAGGCCATATTTATGATGGCTTGATTGAAACTGAAGTGACTGAAGTTTCTCGTGGCGTATTGCCAGAGATCCCAGTCAAGATCACTATGAATATCGGTAATCCTCAGTTGGCCTTTGACTTCTGCCAAATCCCAAATGCCGGTGTTGGTTTGGCCCGCCTCGAGTTCATCATCAATAACTACATTGGTGTGCACCCACGTGCTGTCTTGGAGTATCCAAACATTGACCCTGATCTGAAGCGCGCAGTCGAGAGTGTTGCTCGTGGCTATGCAAGTCCGCGTCAGTTTTATGAAGATAAATTGGTTGAGGGTGTAGCAACGATTGCTGCTGCTTTTTATCCAAAACCCGTGATCGTGCGTTTGTCCGACTTTAAGTCAAATGAATATAAGAAGCTCATTGGCGGTTCACGCTATGAGCCGGACGAAGAGAATCCAATGCTCGGTTTCCGTGGCGCATCCCGCTACGTATCAGCAGATTTTGGTGAAGCCTTTGCTTTAGAGTGCGCCGCAATGAAGCGTGTTCGTGAGGATATGGGTCTAGATAACGTTGAGATCATGGTGCCCTTTGTTCGCACCATTAAGCAGGCTGAGCGCGTCATCGACATGATGGCAAAGTTAGGCCTCAAGCGTGGTGAGAATGGTCTGCGCCTGATCATGATGTGCGAGATTCCTTCTAATGCAATCTTAGCGGATCAATTCCTCGAGCATTTCGATGGATTCTCAATCGGTTCAAACGATATGACTCAGTTAACTTTGGGCTTAGATCGTGATTCCGGTATGGAATTGCTGGCAATTGACTTTGATGAGCGCGACCCTGCGGTGGAGTTCATGATTGCTCGCTCTATTGATGCCTGCCGTAAGCAAAACAAATACGTTGGCATTTGTGGTCAAGGCCCTTCAGACCACCCAGACTTTGCCCGTTGGTTGGTTGCTAAGGGCATTACTTCGATCTCTCTCAATCCAGATAGCGTAGTAGCTACCTGGGAAATGTTGGGTAAGAAAGAAGCTTAACTTTGCATTGCTAATCACTAGTAAGATGTAAAAAATGCCTAGATCCAAATCTAGGCATTTTGTTTTGGAGCGGCTAAGCGAACTAGCGCTTCGCTTTTGCAGTCATTCTTTTCTTTGGACTGGCTTTAACTATTTTCTTAGGGGCCTTAATGCTGCGATGAATGGGTACTGCACCCATTTTCTTAGCAGGTGATGCAATCGAGCGCGAGGGAGTAGCTCCAGACCAACTAGGCTCTGCAATCGAGTTAAATGCGGCCCGTAATTTTTCGCCCCACAACTGGTGGATCATTTGGAAGTAGGGGTTTGACTCATCCATAGTGACCAGCTTACTGGCTTGCAAGGAGTTCTTTTCGTAAACCATGAGATCTAGTGGTAGGCCAACAGAGATATTACTGTTGAGCGTGGAATCCATAGAAATCAGGGCGCACTTGGTGGCTAAGTTGAGCGGTGTATCAAAGGTAATAACCCTATCTAAGATGGGTTTGCCGTATTTGGATTCTCCAATCTGGAAGTAGCATGTTTCAGGCGTAGCTTCAATAAAGTTACCAGCTGAATAAATATTAAACAGTCTTGGACGTTCACCTTTAATCTGCCCACCAAAGATGAGATTGCAGTTGAAATCAATACCTGCTTTTTCTAGTGCTTGATGGTCTCTGTCATAAACCTGTTTGATGGCATCACCAATGACCACTGCTGCATCGTGTGTGCTTTCCACATTCCATAAATTCTTCCCATTGAGAAGCTGGCCTTGCAAGAGAATCTCTTTAACAGCTTGCGTAATGGCGAGATTGCCAGCACTCATTAGCGTAAAAAAGCGGTCTTTATCCTTTTGGAATAAGGACATCTTTCTGAAGGTGCCGATTTGATCAACACCCGCATTAGTGCGGGTATCGGATAAAAACACCAGGCCATCTTTGAGGCAAAGTCCAACGCAATACGTCATCCTGCAGTCCCTTTAATGATTTCTTTGAATTATCTCTTACTTGACTTGATCAGGAGCTTCTTTAATTCAGCTGGGTAATTGAGATACTGGCGCTTAACTCTTCACCACCTCCACCAGAGCGAACTCCTTTTACTGGAGCTGCTGAGTAATAATCTCTACCAATCGCCAGGCGTACATGACGCGCATCAGTAAAGCAGGCATTGGTGATGTCAATGCTCAACCAGAGTCCCTTAGTAAGATCAGCGCAAAAATCTATCCAGGCATGGCTTGCCAGATTGGGCGAATCTTCTGCAAAGAAGTAGCCGCTGACATAGCGCGCTGGAATGCCAGAGGCACGACACAAGCCGAGCATGATGTGTGCATGATCTTGGCAAACACCGGATTTCATAGCAAATGATTGAGCAGCGGTGGTTGCAAAATTCGTTTGTCCTGGAAAATAAAGAATTGTCTCTTGCACTGCCGCAGCCAATTCCAATACCTCATCAACAGCGTTCTTCTTGGGCAGCGATGATGAGAAATACTCCAGCATTGCTGCGGTAGGCTCAGTGAGATTGGTTTGCTGTAGGAGGTGGTAGGGCGAAACTGCCTTGGGGGCATCTAGGAACTCAAAAGCATCTTGCGTCATGACTTCACCTTCTGCCTCAATCATCATGGAGGTGTATGCGCTTTCTTGAACGAAAACGCTATAAACGTTTCCAAATGCATCGAGTGAGCTACTTGCCTTAATAGGGGTGCTGACTTTCCACTTTTCAATGGCTTGACCTGCTACATCGGAGGGTGTTAGACGCAACTCTTGAATGGAATAGCGAACAGGTGTTTCATAGCGGTATTCGGTTCGATGGCGAATCTTCAGATGCATGGCGATCTTTAAGCTACAGCTAATGGTATGAGATAGGCATTACTGAATTCATCAGCAATGTGGTTGATGCGTTCCAAGAACTCTTTAATGAACTCTTCTAGCCCTTGAGAAAAAACTTCATCAATATCGGAATAGTCTAAGCTTGCCTTGAGCTTGCCTAGCAGGCGTTCAATTTCTTTGGATTGTTGATTTTTCATTTCTGCAATCAAAGGAATGAGCTCATTAACGCAGCATACTAGTGAGCGTGGCATTTGCTTATTAAAAATTAAGAGTTGTGCAACTTTCTTGGGGCTTACTTGATCAGAGTAAATCTGCCGATAGATCTCAAAAGCAGAGACTGAGCGTAGTAGGGCGGCCCAGTGATAGAAATCAAAGAAATTGCCATCAGTCTCATCAACTGACTTGCCTTCTTTACCCTCCTTGACTTTACCTAATGCTTTCAGGGCCACTTGACCTTCGTATTTAGTTTCTAAAATACGAGCGGTGTTATCGGCCCTCTCTAGTAATGTGCCAACATTCATAAAGTAGAAGGCTTCATTCTTGAGCATAGTCCCATGCATCACGCCTCTAAATAGATGGCAGCGGTGTTTGACCCATTCCAGCAATCTACTTGGATCAGTTTGATTGCGGGATTCCAGAATGCGTTGCAATTCCAGCCAAGTAGTATTTTGGGTTTCCCATGCTTCGGAAGTAATCTTCCCCCGAATGACGCGCGCATTCTCACGAGCAGCAAATAGGCAAGATACGATGCTAGATGGATTGCTGGTTTCATAAATCATAAAATCCAAGACATTCTCACGAGTAACTACATCGTATTTCTCTAGGAATAATGTTTCCAGCTTAGAAATCGTGAGGAGCTTTTTCCAGCTTTGCTCTAAAAACTCTGCAGGCTGTGGGAGGAGGGAGGTTTGGTGATTGACATCTAACATTCGAGCAGTATTTTCTGCGCGTTCTGTGTAGCGAGCCATCCAGTAAAGGCAATCAGCGGTACGACTTAGCATATTGACTTATCCATTTTATTCTTCGAGTACCCAGGTGTCCTTAGTGCCGCCACCTTGTGATGAATTCACGACTAAAGAGCCTTCTTTGAGCGCCACTCGAGTAAGTCCGCCTGGCACCATCTTGATAGTTTTGCCCGATAAAACAAATGGGCGCAAATCAATATGGCGGGGCGCGACACCAGACTCTACGAAGGTTGGACAAGTGGATAGTGCAAGTGTTGGTTGGGCAATGTATTTATCTGGATTGGCAATCAGATGCTTTCGGAATTCTTCTATCTCTGCTTTGCTCGACGCCGGCCCCACTAACATGCCATAACCACCAGCACCATGCGTCAACTTCACAACCAACTTATCTAAATTCGCTAAGGTGTAAGCAAGGTCATCTGGCTTGCGGCATTGGAAAGTCGGCACGTTATTGAGAATCGGTTTCTCACCCAAATAGAACTCAATCATGTCGGGTACATAAGGATAGATGGATTTGTCATCAGCAATACCAGTGCCAATGGCATTTGCCAAGGTCACATTGCCCGCGCGATGTGCAGAAAGTAGTCCTGCAACACCTAAAGTCGAGTCGGACCTAAATGCCAGGGGGTCCAAGAAGTCATCATCAACGCGGCGGTAAATAACGTCTACCCGCTCAGGGCCTTGGGTAGTGCGCATAAAGACTTGCTCATTCTTCACAAACAAGTCCTTGCCCTCAACCAATTCAACACCCATCTGCTGGGCTAGGTAGCTGTGCTCAAAATAGGCAGAGTTGTACATGCCCGGAGTGAGCACTACGACGTTAGGCTTTTTGACATCATCAGGTTTTACTGACTTTAAACATTCCAATAAAAAATCGGGATAGTGCTCAACAGGTGCAACACGATATTGTTGAAATAGGTCGGGGAAGAGTCGCATCATCATTTTGCGATCTTCAACCATATAAGAGACGCCGGACGGAACACGCAAGTTATCTTCCAAGACGTAGAACTCGCCCTCTCCAGCCCGCACGATATCAATTCCGGCGATCTGGGCATAAATATCCCGTGGCACATTCACGTTGCGCATCTCTGGTCGGTATTGCGCGTTGTTATAAATTTGCTCAGCGGGAATAATGCCTGCTTTAATAATGTCTTCTTCGTGATAGACGTCGTAGATAAAGCGATTGAGTGCTTTAACCCGTTGACGTAAGCCAGCCTCTAGCTGCGCCCATTCTTTGGCAGTAAAGATACGGGGAACTTGATCAAAGGGAATGGTCCTCTCAGATCCAAGATCATCTCCATAGACTGCAAAGGTAATGCCAACACGTCGGAAGATGAGGTCAGCTTCGGCGCGCTTAAGACCCATGAGGGTATCGCTTTGTTGCTTGAGCCAATGGTGGAAAACTTGGTAATGGGGGCGCGCTTTTCCGCTGGCGTCGAGCATTTCATCAAAAGGCAATTTCATACTTACAAACTAATGCCTTTAGATTGGCCTCGTGTAGAGGGATGGGGCAGCTTGGTGCTTCAATGCACTTTATTGGTGCAAGAAATTAGGCGTTGAGGTCGCCTCGAGCAATTCGACCCTTTTGGACTTCCCATTCACGCTCTTTGGTGGCAGCGCGTTTGTCATGCTGCTTCTTGCCGCGGGCCAATCCAATCTCACACTTCACATTCCCTTTGGAGAAATGCAGGTTCAATGGAACAAGGGTATAGCCTTTTTGCTCCACTTTGCCGATGAGTTTTTTAATCTCAATTGCATTGAGGAGGAGTTTGCGGGTTCGGGTGCTATCTGGAACTATATGAGTGGAAGCTGATAGCAGGGGGGTGATATGGCAACCGATCAGGAACAGCTCCGCCCGACGGATGACAACATACGCTTCTTTGATGTGCACGCGACCGGCGCGGATAGCTTTTACTTCCCAGCCTTCCAGAACCAGCCCTGCCTCAAACCGTTCCTCGATAAAATAATCGAAGAAGGCTTTTTTGTTATCGACGATACTCATATTTATTTAGCTTCTCAAGATCGATTATGGCAGACGTCAACAAGACCGTTTTAATTGGCCAATCCGCGGACCGCATGTATGGTTTGGTAACTGATGTTGCCCGCTACCCAGAGTTCTTGCCCTGGTGCGGTGGCGTAGAAATTTTTGAGCAATCCGAGACTATTTTGGACGCCAAAATCAATATCCACTTCAAGGGTATTAATCAGTATTTTCATACTCGCAATAGCAATCGTCGCCCTGAAAGTATTGATATGGTCTTTGTGGATGGCCCATTCAAGCATTTTTCTGGGCAGTGGAACTTCATTCCCCTCAAGGAAGATGCCTGCAAGGTGGAATTTAAACTTCACTGGGAGTTCAAGAGCGTCATCCTAGATAAGATCATTGGCCCGGTCTTCGGACATATTGCAGGCACCTTTGTGGATTGCTTCGTCAAACGAGCTGAAGACCTCTATGGCTAGTCAGTCTATTGAGATTCTGATTTGCGATGCCCGCTTAGGTGAGCCTCGTTTAAACCCTTTCACACTGCACTTATTGCCTTCCGAGGCTCCTACTGTAGGGCTTGCCCTTTTGAGAGCCGGAATTGCTCAAGGCCCAAATGATCCCATCTTGGCAAGAAAAGGCTGTTTTGGCGTCTTTGGCAAGCGTAAGGATTGGGACAGCCCTATTTATGAGGGTGATCGCCTAGAGCTATATTCTGCGCTCCTAGTTGACCCTAAGGCTGTCCGTCGCAAGAAGGCCAATCAGAATCAAGATGCCAAATTCCAGGCTGCCGCAGCTAAAAGAAAGGCTAGGAGGCTATAATCGGTTTTTGCGACTAGGGGTTTTGCATGCGACTCATTCAAAAAGCACTCACTTTTGACGATGTGCTCCTCGTACCGGCTTATTCATCGGTACTCCCTCGAGATGCCAGCTTGGCAAGTAAGTTAACTCGAGAAATTTCACTCAATACACCGTTGGTGTCTGCCGCAATGGATACCGTCACTGAAGGCCGCTTGGCAATTGCCATGGCTAGCGAAGGTGGTATTGGCATTGTCCATAAAAATCTCAAGCCTGCTGAACAGGCTAGGGAAGTGGCTAAGGTGAAGCGTTACGAATCCGGTATTTTGCGTGATCCTATTACGGTGGATCCAAATGCCACTCTACGCCAAGTTATTCAACTCTCTCGTGAGCATGGTTTCTCCGGATTCCCAGTGCTGACGGGCAAAGAAGTAGTGGGCATTATTACCAACCGCGATTTGCGTTTTGAAGAAGACTTAGATGCGCCAGTGAAATCCAAGATGACTCCCCGTGAGCGCTTAATCACAGTCAAAGAAGGTTGCTCTCTAGAGGAGGCGAAGCGCTTGATGAGTCAGCATCGTTTAGAGCGCGTACTGGTAGTTAACGACAAGTTTGAATTACGTGGTCTGATTACCGTTAAAGATATCTTGAAGGCGACTGAGCATCCAAATGCCTGTAAAGATAGCGAAGGTAAATTGCGCGTTGGCGCTGCAGTCGGTGTTGGTCCTGATAATGATGAGCGTATTGAGCTCTTAGTTCGTGCGGGCGTCGATGTGATTGTGGTGGATACCGCACACGGACATAGCCAAGGCGTTCTAGATCGCGTGAAGTGGGTTAAGAAAAATTACCCTCACGTACAAGTGATTGGTGGAAACATTGCCACGGGTGATGCTGCTAAAGCATTGGCTGACCACGGCGCTGATGGCGTGAAGGTCGGCATTGGTCCTGGCTCTATTTGCACTACCCGGATTGTTGCAGGTGTTGGTGTGCCTCAGATTAGCGCCATCGTCAATGTGGCTGCTGCCCTCAAAGGTACAGGCATTCCTCTCATTGCTGATGGTGGTGTGCGTTACTCAGGTGACGTTGCAAAAGCCTTGGCTGCTGGAGCAAGCTCAGTCATGATGGGTGGTATGTTTGCTGGTACTGAAGAAGCTCCTGGCGAAGTGTTTCTCTATCAAGGTCGTTCATACAAAAGCTATCGCGGCATGGGCTCTTTGGGCGCGATGGCGGATGGCTCTGCAGATCGTTATTTCCAAAGCGATATCAGTGCTGCGAATGCGGAGAAGCTAGTACCGGAAGGTATTGAAGGGCAAGTACCTTACAAAGGTAGCGTCCTTGCCATCTTGCATCAACTGACTGGTGGTATTCGTTCTTCAATGGGCTATCTTGGATGCAAGACCATTGATGAGCTTCACGAGAAAGCGAATTTTGTGGAGATCACTTCAGCGGGTGTTCGTGAGTCACATGTTCATGATGTGAAGATCACCAAGGAAGCGCCGAATTACCATATTGATTAAGAAGTAACAGCAGCTTGAATTTAAGGTAATCCTTTCGTGCACGACAAAATACTGATTCTCGACTTTGGTTCACAAGTTACCCAATTGATTGCCCGACGTGTGCGTGATGCGCGCGTCTATTCTGAGATTCATCCCTACGATTGCGATCCAGAATTTATTCGTAAGTTCATTCAAGAGCAGGGTGGTAAAGGCATCATTCTTTCAGGTGGGCCAAGCTCTGTAACAGAAGACGGTAGTCCTCGTGCACCCCAAATCGTTTTTGAATTAGGCGTTCCCGTTCTAGGTATTTGCTACGGCATGCAAACCATGGCAACCCAATTGGGTGGCGCCGTGGCTTCTGCTGAGTCTTTGGGTAAGGCCCGTGAGTTTGGTTATTCAGAAGTACGTGCTCATGGCCATACCAATTTATTAAAAGGTATCCAGGACTTTTCTACTAGTGACGGCCACGGCATTCTGAAGGTATGGATGAGTCATGGTGACTCTGTAACAACAATGCCACCATCTTTTAAACTCATGGCTTCAACTGACTCCTGCCCTATTGCTGGTATGGCTGATGAAGAGCGTCGTTTTTATGCTTTCCAATTCCATCCTGAAGTAACGCATACATTGCAAGGCGAAGCCATCTTAAGTCGCTTTGTGCATGAGATTTGCCAATGCAAACCAGATTGGGTCATGGGCGACTACATTAGTGAAGCGGTTGAGCATATTCGTAAGCAAGTTGGTGATGAAGAAGTGATTCTCGGTTTATCCGGGGGCGTTGACTCTAGTGTGGCAGCAGCTTTAATACATCGCGCCATTGGTGAGCAACTCACTTGTGTGTTTGTTGATCATGGCCTACTTCGTTTGAACGAAGGCGATATGGTGATGGAAATGTTTGCTCGAAACCTTGGCGTTAAGGTAATTCGAGTGGACGCCAAACAAAAGTTTATGTCTGAACTCGCAGGTGTTGCAGATCCTGAGGCCAAGCGCAAGATCATCGGTAAAGAATTCGTAGAGATTTTCCAAACTGAGTCTGGCAAGATTAAAAATGCCAAGTGGCTTGCTCAAGGAACGATTTACCCAGACGTGATTGAGTCTGCTGGTAAGGGTAAGAAGGGCGCGCATACGATTAAGAGCCACCATAATGTGGGTGGTTTGCCTGAAGATATGCACCTCAAGTTACTTGAGCCATTACGTGAATTGTTTAAAGATGAGGTGCGTGAACTTGGTGTTGCATTAGCTTTGCCTCGCGAGATGGTATATCGCCATCCATTCCCAGGACCTGGTCTTGGTGTGCGTATCTTAGGTGAAGTGAAAGCAGAATTCGCCAGCCTCTTGCAACGTGCTGACGCTATTTTCATTGAAGAGCTGCGTAATACGATTGATGAAGCGAGTCAAAAATCTTGGTATGACCTCACCAGCCAAGCCTTTGCCGTCTTCTTGCCTGTGAAATCAGTGGGTGTCATGGGTGACGGCAGAACCTATGAATACGTTGTTGCGCTTAGAGCAGTCCAAACACAAGACTTCATGACTGCGCACTGGGCTCACTTGCCTCATGATCTACTTGGTAAAGTATCCAATCGCATCATCAATGAAGTGCGCGGCATTAATCGTGTGGTCTACGATATCAGTGGAAAACCGCCGGCAACTATTGAGTGGGAATAGAATCGCAATCAAGTTATCGCTTCTGTACTTCTTGCTGTAGATTTAAATAGGCATCTATTTTTCAATACTGGTTATCAAAATCTTGGGCAGGAGGTCTACAAATGCATTATTCAAGATATTTTTTTTGGCTCTCAACCGGCATACTTGCTCCCCTTTCTTTTTCATATAGCCCATATTTAGCTATATTTTTCTTGGTATTATTTTTGATTGGTCTAAAAGATTCAATTCAAAAGCATCATTCAGTATTGCGAAATTACCCTTTGATAGGACATTTTCGATTCTTACTTGAATATATCCGCCCCGAAATACGCCAATATTTCTTAGAAGATGATGAGGAAAAAATTCCTTTTTCCAGAAATCAAAGGGCCATGGTTTATAGCCGCTCCAAAAAGGATAACGATAAGCGGGGATTTGGTTCAATCAAGTCAATGTATGGTTCTGAAGGTGAATGGTTAGGACACTCAAATTCCCCATGCCATCCTGACCCAAGTCAGTTTCGTATTCAAGTTGGTGGCCCAAGTTGTCTTCAGCCGTACTCTTTGTCCATATTTAATATTTCTGCGATGAGTTTTGGGTCACTTTCACCAAATGCAATTCGCGCACTTAATAGAGGTGCAAAGCTTGGTGGATTTGCTCACGATACTGGTGAAGGCTCAATCTCTTCATATCATCGCGAGTTCGGTGGCGATATTATTTGGGAAATTGGATCTGGATATTTTGGCTGTCGTACTGCAGATGGTCGATTTTCGGAGGAAAAATTTGCTGCTCAAGTAGTTGATCCGCAAATCAAGATGGTAGAAATTAAGCTATCACAGGGCGCTAAGCCTGGTCATGGCGGGGTCCTGCCTGGCGCTAAAGTCACTGCTGAAATTGCTGCTACTAGAGGCGTACCCATCGGTGAGGATTGCATCTCTCCAGCCCATCATGCTGAATTTTCATCTCCATTGGAGCTCATGAAATTTATTGCGCGCTTACGTAAGTTGAGTGGTGGGAAGCCTGTTGGCTTCAAATTATGTGTAGGCCAGCCCTGGGAGTTCTTTGGTATTGCTAAGGCGATGCTAGAGACAGGCATTAGTCCTGACTTCATAGTGGTCGATGGCAGCGAGGGTGGTACTGGTGCCGCCCCTGTTGAATTTACAGATCATGTGGGGATGCCGCTTCGTGATGGCCTTAGATTGGTACATAACACCTTAGTCGGAATTAATAAACGCAAGGAGATTGCGATCGGGGCCTCGGGAAAAATTATTTCTGGCTATGACATCATTCGAGCCATTGCATTGGGGGCCGATTGGTGCAATTCTGCAAGAGGATTTATGTTCGCATTAGGCTGCATTCAGTCACGAACATGTCATACGGACAAGTGCCCTACAGGTGTTGCAACTCAGGACTTGGGTCGTCAAAGAGCATTGGTAGTTCCTGATAAGGCTGAGCGAGTATTTGCATTCCATCAGAACACTGTTGCATCTTTGGCGGATTTAATTGGCTCTGCAGGTCTCATGCATCCTAATCAAATTACGCCTGATTATCTATTATGCAGAGATGGTTCAGGCAAGATAACCTCATTGGCATCTCAGCTACCAACCCTAACAGCTGGAGCGCTATTGCCAGGTGCTGATGCTTCTTCGCAAAAAGATGTACCTCAAGAGTACGTTCAGTACTGGGATAGGGCTCAAACTAGTAGATTTGGCTTAGCTCTTCAATAGGCCTTGTTAAGTCCGACCCATACCCATGCTTGAGTTACGAGAAACCGCCTTAGCAATACTGGCAAATACTGACCCGCAATCTAAAGTTGCCCAGCTATTTGGCTTGTTCAATGATCACTTGACTCAGCGTGTTGCGATTAATCTTTCTGTTAACTTCGATAGTCAGAATCTGCATCTGCCTGGTCGTCCCAATAAGCCAGATTTAATAGCGCCGAAGTTTGTTCCTAAAAGAAAAATGGATACAGTTGAGGGTAGAGCCATTCTTTGGCACTCTCTGGCACACATTGAATTTAATGCCATGAATCTCGCTCTAGATGCGATTTGGCGTTTTCCAAATATGCCTAAGACCTACTACGAGGACTGGTTAAAGGTAGCTAAGGAAGAGTCATATCACTTCAGTTTGATCAATGCCCATTTACAGTCTTTTGGATTTGGCTATGGTGATTTTCCAGCCCATAATAGTCTGTGGGAGATGGTAGAGAGAACTTCAGATTCAGTTATTGCTCGTATGGCATTAGTTCCCAGAACCATGGAGGCAAGAGGTCTTGATGCAGTTCCAGAGATTCGGGATCGGTTTAAGCAAATTCAAGATGAACGTGCTGTTGAGATTTTGGAAATTATTCTTCATGATGAAATCAGCCATGTGCTCGTTGGCAATCGCTGGTTTAACTTCTTGTGCGCTAATGAGAATTTATCTCCGATTACGACTTATCGAGAATTGGCCGATAAATACCGTGCACCCACTTTGAGGGGGCCGTTTAATTTTGAAGCGCGTGAGCAGGCTGGCTTTACTGCAGAAGAATTAGAGTTGCTGGAATCCCTTGGTGATAAGCGGACGCAAGCAGCATGAAAATTCTGAGCCTCATTCCGCCAATGACGCAGCTCAATACGCCGTATCCATCAACTGCTTATCTCACGGGATTTTTACGTTCACGTGGTTTTGAGGCGGCTCAAGAAGATTTAGCTTTGGCCTTGGTTCTTGGTTTCTTTACTCCCCAGGGCTTACTAGAGATTAAAGGCCAAGCCTTGATGCTCTCTGAAGAAAATCGTAGTGCCAGTGTTAACTTCTTTCTGGATTATTTTGCAGATTACCAAAGCACCATTGCTATAGCTATTGCATTTTTGCAAGGAAGAGATAGTACGCTTGCCCACCGCATTAATAGTCGTACTTTGTTACCTGAAGGCCCACGCTTTGCATCCTTAGATTCTTATGAGGAAGAAGAGGGTGGGGATTCATTGGCATGGGCCTTTGGTGCGCTAGGTTCCCAGGATCGAGCACGTCATTTGGCTACTCTTTATCTCAACGATTTATCTGACGTTCTACGTGATGCGGTGGACGAGCGCTTTGAATTTGTTCGCTATGCGGAATCCTTGGCAGGTAGTCAGCCTACTTTTACACCGCTGGCAGATGCCTTGACGGCAAGCCCCACATTAATGGATTTGCATTTACAGGATCTAACAAAGTCCTCCATAGAAAAACATCAGCCAACTTTAGTGCTATTGTCGGTACCGTTTCCTGGGGCAATGTATGCTGCACTACGTATTGCTCAAACCATCAAACAACATCACCCCAGCATCCAAATTGGTCTTGGGGGCGGCTATGTGAATACCGAGTTACGTGAGCTCACCGATTCACGCCTATTTGATTTTGTCGACTACATCACTTTAGATTCTGGTGAGCGACCTTTGCTTGCATTGCTAGAACATTTAAATGGCAAGCGCTCTGCGGAAAGATTGGTTCGTACCTTTATCCGAACTACTGGTAATGAAGTGCGTTACATCAACTGGCAAGAGCCTGATATACCTTTTGAAGAGGTAGGCACTGCCACGTGGGATGGTCTGCCTCTCAATTCTTATTTATCCTTGTTGGATATGCTCAACCCCATGCATCGCCTCTGGAGTGATGGGCGCTGGAATAAGCTCACTGTTGCACATGGCTGCTATTGGAAAAAATGCAGCTTTTGTGATGTCAGTCTAGATTACATTTCTCGTTATGAAACTGCTTCAGCCAGTTTATTGGTAGATCGTATCGAAGCGATTGTTGCGGAGACTGGTCAAACAGGATTTCATTTTGTAGATGAAGCTGCGCCACCGAAGATCTTAAAAGCACTTGCTGAAGAATTAATTCGGCGCAAGGTGGTAATTTCTTGGTGGGGTAATATTCGTTTCGAAAAAACCTTTACTCCAGAGCTGTCTGAATTATTAGCTCAGAGCGGTTGTATCGCGATGTCTGGCGGCTTGGAAGTGGCTTCTGACAGACTTCTTGATCTGATGAAAAAAGGCGTTTCTGTGGAGCAGGTGGCCCAGGTGACAAAAGGATTTTCAGACGCGGGTATCTTGGTGCACGCTTATTTGATGTATGGTTTCCCAACGCAAACTGTTCAAGAAACTGTTGACTCTCTTGAGTATGTTCGTCAGCTTTTCGAGAATGGCTGTATTCAGAGTGGCTTTTTTCATCGATTTACTTGTACGGCCCATTCCCCAGTAGGTGTTGATCCGGCAGCCTATGGCATCAAACTCATCCCATTACCGCCCATTAGTTTTGCGAAAAATGATGTTGCCTTTATCGACCCCACAGGTGTAGATCACGATCATCTTGGTATTGGCCTCAAAAAGGCGATATACAACTTTATGCATGGCGTAGGCTTTGAGGAAGAAACCCATCGGTGGTTTGATATGCCTGATATCCCAAAGACCTCGGTGGGGCGCAATAAAATAGCAAAAGCTTTGAAGCATGTATAAACTTTATTTTCTGCATTACTTCTGTAGTTGTTAAGTCTAATTATTTTGGGTAAGAATATGAATTTATCTCGCCGATCTTTCATCGTATCAGCCGCTCTAGCTCCTGTAGCTTGTGGAAGCCTGTCTTATGAGCATGGGATTCCAGTTGCTCAACCAAAACCACTGCCCGTTGTGCGTCCTCCGCAAGTGGGGCAGGAGTGGACCTATATTAAGAAAAATATTTTTGATGGCAAAACGCTAGATGTCATTACTGAGCGTGTTGCTAATATTGGCTCAACTATTGTGATTGACCGGTCTACGGCTGATGGCGCTCGCTTACCCAGTGAAATCCAAACATCATGGGGAATGGTTACTACCGATACGCAGTGGTCACGTTTACTCAACTTCAGTCCTTCCTTGCCGCTTTGGCCTGAGCAACTATCCCCTACCTGGGCTAAGCAGTTCAATACTAAATACAGCATTGCTGGCTATTCAGACTTAAGAATGAATTGGCAAGAATATATGTCCGTTCAGGGCTGGGAAAAAATTACTGTTCCTGCCGGAGAGTTTGTGGCACTACGTTTTCAGACCCTGATTAGTTATGAGAGTGAAGATCCAAACAAGGTTGATTGCATCCGTAAGGAAACGGTTTGGTTTGCTCCCCAGATTGGCCGCTGGGTTGCGCGTGAGGCATCTGGTTCTTATCAAATTCAAGGGCAGATTGGTCCAGTGATTTTAGAGGGTAGTTATCAATGGCAATTAAGCTCTTACAAATAAGTGTCGTACGTAGATTAGTTGTGCTGCTGTCACCAGCATTGCTGGTGGCATGTATTGCGTCTCAGCCCTATCCAGTTTCAACACCCTTACCGCAACCGATCAACCCTCCTCAGGTGAGGTCGCCACAAGTTGGTCAGCAGTGGGTCTATAACGTACGCAATGTGTTTAACCAAGAGCTAGTGGATATCGTTACCGAGAAAGTGGTTTCGGTTGGACCTCAGGTTCGGATTGAGCGCAGTGGACTGAAGGCTGGGCCGCTCCCGGATGAGATCCAGCAACCTTGGGGCTACATTGTTCAAGATCCCCATTGGAATCCTCCTCAACGGTTTTTACAGCCCATCCCTTTGTGGCCTGAGCAACTGGCTCCAGGATGGTCTGGGTTTTATCGTAATCGTTATCAGGTGCTTGCTTATCCAGACAATGATTACTACTGGGGCTTGAATATAAGTGCAGTAGGGTGGGAGGGTGTCAGCACTCCTGCAGGGCAATTTCCGGTCTTGAAGTATCAAAGTGAGGCGCCTTATTTCACTAGCAATGACTTCTCACGAGTGGCTAATTATCGCCAAGAAGACGTCTGGCTTTCGCCAGAAATCGGTCGCTGGGTCATTAGACGAAGCTCTGGACAATACTTATGGGGTGGCATGTCGTGGGCGGGTGCCCTTTGGGAAGATTACTTAGAGTGGGAGCTTGTGTCCTGGAAGTAAGCAAAGCGCTTAAAATCGAGGCATAGCTATGTATACCGTAAAAGAACTCTTTCCAACCCTTCAGGGTGAGGGCGCCCACGCTGGTCGTGCGGCTGTATTTTGCCGATTTTCTGGCTGCAATCTGTGGAGCGGTCGCGAAGAAGATCGTGCTACTGCGGTTTGCCAATTTTGCGATACCGACTTTGTTGGAAGTGATGGCGCTGGTGGCGGAAAGTTTGAAACTGCCTCTCTATTGGCTGATACCATTGAAGAAGTATGGAGCAGTACTTCTGCAGGACCACAGCAACGCTACGTCGTCTTTACGGGTGGCGAGCCTCTACTGCAACTAGATGCTGCCTTGATCGATGCTTTGCATACCAAGGGCTTTGCCATTGCCATTGAGACGAATGGAACAATCAAGGTGCCTAAGGGGGTTGATTGGGTATGTGTCAGTCCTAAAGCCGGTTCTGAACTAATTGTGTTGCAGGCTGATGAAATGAAGTTGGTAATACCTCAAGCTGGACACACTTCTATTGAAACCTTATTAGCTCGGTTTGAGAAGATGGATTATCGCAACCGTTTCTTGCAAGCGATGGATGGTCCACATCTCCAAGAAAACCTCGCATTGGCAGTTCGCCTCTGTCAGAAGCGCCCCTTGTGGCGTTTGAGTGTTCAAACCCATAAGATCATTGGTATCCGATAAGAGTCGGATCAAGTAATTTTTAAGTACTTAGAAAACATAACATGACTGCAAAGCAAGAAGCTATTTCCATCACCCGTCGACTTGAGTTTGATTCAGGTCATCGCATTCCGAATCACGATGGACAGTGTCGTCACCTGCATGGTCATCGCTATGCAATTGAAGTCACGCTAACAGGGGTGATTGCAGATCATCCTGGTAAAGCGGATGATGGCATGGTCTTGGACTTTGGGGATATCAAGCGCCTTACCAATCAATATGTAGTAGAGCCTTGGGATCATGCGTTTCTGGTAGCTAAAGAAGATGCCGGATTAGTAAATTATTTAAATTCCATTCCTAACCACAAGACGGTGGTGATGGAACATGTCCCCACAGTTGAGAACTTAGCCAGCGCAGCCTTTAGAGTATTGCAGCCAGTTTTTGAAAAAGCCTTTGATGGCCGTCTTAAGCTAGCATCTATTCGTCTTTATGAAACCCCCAATTGTTGGGCTGATGTTTCTCACTCATAAAAAGTAATATGCAAGCAGAGCTTGATCGTCAATTTATGCAGCAAGCTTTGGATCAAGCTAAGCTCGCTGCGGCAGCTGGTGAGGTACCTGTAGGTGCTGTATTAGTTCGAGATGGTCAAGTAATCTCAACAGGCTTTAATCGGCCGATTAGTAGTAGCGATCCTAGCGCCCACGCCGAGATGATGACATTGCGTGCCGCAGCTCAAATTGAATCAAACTATCGTCTGCCTGGCACAACTCTTTATGTCACGCTAGAACCCTGCACCATGTGTGCTGGAGCGATGCTGCATGCCAGGGTTGAGCGCGTGGTATTTGGTGCTGCGGATCCTAAAACTGGTGCTGCAGGCAGTGTGCTTAATGTATTCTCGGAAAAGCGGATTAATCACCAGACCCAGGTTGAAGGTGGCATCATGAACGAAGAGTGCGGGCAAATACTGCGCAATTTTTTTAAGGAGCGGCGTTGAAGTCAATTCATTTAATTGCCCCTTCTGGAGCAAGCCTTGATGTACGCAGCCCATTAGCTGGAATCGAGTGGCTTCAGAAGCAGGGTATTGAAGTTCTCAATTCCACCTGTGTAAGCCGAGTCGAACAACGTTTTGCTGGATCGGATGCTGAGCGTTTAGCTGAAATCAATCAAATCGCCACACTTTCTCCAGATAGTGTCGTTGTAGCTATGCGCGGCGGCTATGGATTGCATCGCCTCCTCCCAGGGATTGAGTGGAGTGCGATTAGTAAAGCTATTAAGAGTGGCATACAAATTTGTGGACACAGTGATTTCACAGTTTTTCAGTTGGGCTTGTTGGCTCAAACTGGCTCAATTACTTTGGCCGGTCCCATGCTCAATTTTGATTTTGCTTGTCAAGGCGAGCAGGGTGATGGCGTTACACCGAATGCATTTATGTGGGCGCATTTTCAGAAAGCAATTACAGAGCGTAAATTGGATTGCACTATCCGGGCTGCGCAACCCTTCTTAAGAAATCCTGCCTCAGGCCAAGCATCCGGAATGCTATGGGGTGGAAATTTAACCGTGTTGGCAGGTTTAGTTGGCACGCCTTACTTGCCAAATCAGCAGCAAACTCAAGGTGGGATTTTATTTCTAGAGGATGTGAATGAACATCCTTATCGAATTGAGCGGATGTTGATGCAATTATTGGATGCAGGCATATTAGCCAATCAAAGTGCCATTCTCTTGGGTGGATTCTCGGCCTATCGTCTTTATGATAATGATCGTGGCTATGAGCTAGAAACTGCCATTGAGGCGATTAATCAGCGTCTTCCAAAAAATATTCCGGTATTAACCGGCTTACCGTTTGGGCATCAAGCCGAGAAGCTTACTTTGCCAGTAGGTGCGCAAGCCCACATTCAATATGATGCATCGGGGTTTACTATTCACTCAGCTTGGTAAGTAATTAATCATGAACATTTCCATCTCCCGACTCTTAGTATTCCTGACCAGCATATTGATTGCGAGTACTGTAATGGCCACTGAAGAACCTCGATTTTCTATTATTGAAAAATCAGAACCTTTTGAACTTCGTTCTTATGCTCCTCAGTTGATTGCCGAGGTCAAAGTGGAGGGTGATTTAGATACAGCCTCCAGTCAAGGATTTCGTCTGATAGCAGCTTTCATTTTTGGTCAGAACCAAGTTAGTGAAAAAATATCCATGACTGCTCCAGTAGCGATTGAAACAGCACAAAGCACTAAGATTGCGATGACCGTGCCAGTAGGTATTGAGGCTAGCAAGGATTCTGCGAAAGGTGTGAGTCAATGGGTATTCTCATTTGTAATGCCCTCTGAGTACACTATGGCGACACTACCCAAGCCATTAAATCCATTGGTGAGTATTCGGGAGTTACCCGCACAAAGACGCGCGGCAATTACCTTTTCTGGTTTTTATAATGAAGCGAAAGTCCTTGAAAAAACAAATGCATTGGAAGCTTGGATCAAAAGTAAGCAATGGCAGTCAATTGGCAACCCACAATTTGCCCGGTATAACCCTCCTTGGTCTATACCCTTCATGCGCCGTAATGAAATCCTGATCACAGTTCGGGATTAATCGAAGGCAGCAATGGAGATGTAAATCTTTCGGGCACCTACTTTAGGGTATATGCCTACAGAAACTATCATTATTCCTCCATAGTATGGAGTGATGTCAAAACTCATGGAATTAACCTATGTCAGTGAGCCCGCTCAGGGAATGTCCTTTTTAGGTCTCATGCGGCTTCTCTATCACTCCTATTTAAGAAATCTCAGATTAGAAATTACTGGCGCACTCATTTACGAAAATAATCAATTTGGTCAGGTGATTGAGGGTCCCGAGGATGTGATTCATGCATTATGGGAAAAAATACAAAAAGATGATCGCCATAAAAATATTCGATTGATAGAGAAGAAAAGTATTGACGCTAGAAACTTTGAAAAGTGGACCATGGTGTTTCAAGGCGATAAAGAATTATTCAAGGGCTTACCTGAGGTGAGTGCTGCCATAGATGAGGTTAATTTTCCAGTTGGGCACCCTCTGCTATTGGCCTTACGCGGCGAAGGTAAGAAGCTGAATTAGTGAGCAGTTTTTCAGAGATGTGATCTAGGCGCCTGCGTCATTCAGCTAAATGCATTAATATGCATTAACTAATAGAACCTGTGGGCATAAGAATGAATCAAAAACGCATCAGCTTGATACGCGATAAATCAAGAAATATTTACCTTACAGGCATCTTGATATTTACAGGCATTTTCTCAACGATCGCTGCTTGCGTTTGGTTTGTATCTAAACTCAATTTCTGAGCGTAAAGAGTAGCCCTCTATCGGGCTCTGATATTACAAATCCGTAAATTGTAATTTTGCTAGCTGTGAGTACAGTCCTGATTGGGCTATCAAACTTGCATGGTTGCCAGTCTCAATAATTCGACCATGTTCCATCACAATAATTCGATCTGCCTGTTTAACGGTAGAGAGTCTATGCGCAATCACAATAGTAGTTCTTCCTTTCATGGCAATTTCAAGAGCTTGTTGGACAAGCCTCTCTGATTCTGCATCTAAGGAACTCGTTGCTTCATCTAAAAGTAGTAATGGAGGATTTTTAAGTAGCGCTCTGGCTATGGCTATACGCTGTTTTTGCCCTCCCGATAATCTGACCCCTCGATCTCCCAAAAAGGACTCATAGCGCTCTGGAAGCCTGGAAATGAATTCATCAACAGCGGCTTGCACAGCTGCCTCATGTACTTCATCATCAGTCGCATCTTCTTTACCATAGCGAATATTTTCAAGTGCATTTTCAGAAAATATACTGATGTCCTGTGGCACAACACCAATTAATCTTCTCAAATCCGCTAACTTAAATTCTTTAATATCAACATGATCAAATTTGATGCAACCCGATTGGGGATCATAGAAGCGTTGTATTAATTTAAAGAGGGTTGTTTTTCCAGACCCTGAAGGGCCCACTAGAGCAATTTTCTCACCCGCCTTAATTGACAGATTGATATCAGAGAGCACGAGATTGGGGTTTGATGAATAAGCAAAGCTGAGGTTCTCGATCTGAACATGAATGGCTTTATCTGCACTCTGAGTCCTGATATGGGGTGTTAATGGGTTCACCACCTTGGACTGAGAGTTCAAAAGCTCTAGCAGTCGCTCTCCCGCCCCCATCGCCCTTTGAGTATCTCCGAGAACTTCAGATAGTGCCGCTATAGCACCGGCGACAATGACCGCATAAAGAAAAAACTGAGTGAGTTGACCGCCAGATATCTCCTGATTGCTGACGGCATAGGCGCCCAGCCATAGCACTAAGATAATGCTAGTAAATCCTAAAAGGATGGCAACAAAAGTCAGTTTTCCACGTGCAGCACTACGATTTTTTGACGCTAAAAATGATTTTTCAATTGATTCATTGAAGACTTTAATTTCTTTTTCTTCATTTGCAAAAGATTGCACCGTAAAGATTGCATTAATCTTTTCTCCAGCGATTGCGGACGTCAGGGCGATTTTGTCTTGAGAGTTTCTAGAAAGTTGTCTAACTTTCTTTCCCATCAAAACGATGGGAATGACCGTAAGTAAGAGAGTTAATAAAATCAGTAGGGATAGCTCAATACTGGTAATGAACATCATCGCCATGCCGCCAAGCAACAGAAATAGATTTCTTAATGCCATTGAAATGCTGGTACCTAGCAAGATTTGAATGATGGTGGTGTCATTATTGATTCGTGACAGGATTTCACCACTTTGCTGGGTTTCAAAAAACTCAGGACTTTGAGAAATGATATGGGAGTAGACTTTTTTTCGGATATCACAAGTGATTCTTTCTCCGAGCCATGAGACGATGTAATAGCGCAGAGAGCTAGCAAATGCCAAGACGACTGCCGCCCCAAATAAATTAATAAAAGTGCGGTTTATTTGGGTTTGGCTTGCCTCACTAAAGCCTTGGTCAATGATGGTTCTAAAGCACAGCGGAATGACTAGAGTTGCCCCAGCGGCAAGAATTAAGCTAATTGC
Organism: Polynucleobacter sp. Adler-ghost; assembly: GCF_018688495.1. Lineage (NCBI taxonomy): Bacteria > Pseudomonadati > Pseudomonadota > Betaproteobacteria > Burkholderiales > Burkholderiaceae > Polynucleobacter > Polynucleobacter sp. Adler-ghost. The sequence continues at coordinate 1,382,978 of NZ_CP061320.1, read as the reverse complement.
TGCTAATAAAAGCTGTCTTTTATAGGGTTTTATAAATGGTAAAAGCGTTTTTAAGGCTTTTAGCTTATTGCTAGCTGGCATTTCGTTTTCAGGCATTGAGAGTTCTTTTATTGATGCATTGTGCTGGGTGCACTTTAGGGTATCGGTAATGGGGAGGATAAGTCCCTAGAAATGAGGCTTTCAGTTGCAGGAATAGGCTAAGCGCGTTTATTTCTGATGCTAACTATATGAAAACCCTCAAATATTGAGAGGTTCCGCACACTTTTAGTTACACTAATCTAAGTAAAATTAAAACTCAATACTAAACTGCCCTGGAATAACGATGGCCCTTAATTTTCCGTTCACAGCAATAGTCTCACAAGCTGAAATGAAGCTTGCCATCATACTCTGTACGATCGACCCTTCAATTGGTGGAGTACTTATTTTTGGAGATCGCGGTACAGGAAAATCTACTACCATTCGCTCCTTAGCTTCCTTGCTCCCGGAAATGAAGTCGGTTGCTGCTTGCCACTATCACTGTGATCCAGACTCCACTAATCTTTGTACAGACTGCTTGGCTAAAAAAGCAAGCGGGCAAAAGCTCACATCACAGCTAATTCCCGTACCCGTAGTTGATCTCCCCTTGGGGGCAACTGAAGATAGAGTAGTTGGCGCCTTAGATATTGAAAAAGCGCTGACACAAGGAATCAAGTCATTTGAGCCGGGTCTGCTGGCTAAAGCAAACCGTGGCTATCTTTATATTGATGAAGTCAACTTGCTCGAGGACCACTTGGTGGATCTACTCATTGATGTTGCTGCCTCTGGAGAAAATATTATTGAGCGCGAGGGCTTGAGTATTCGGCACCCAGCACGATTTGTTTTGATTGGAAGTGGTAACCCTGAAGAGGGCGAACTTCGCCCCCAGATGCTAGATCGTTTTGGATTATCAATTGAAGTGCGAACCCCTGCAGACTTTAAAGAGCGGGTATCGATTATTAAAAAACGTGATGAGTTTGAGCGTGATCCCGCACAATTTATTGCTCAATGCCAAGCAGAAGAGTTAGAGCTTAAGAAAAAAATTAGTAAGTCCAAAAAAATGCTGGATAAAGTTGAGGTTGATGACAGCCTTCTGGAGCTAGCAACCAAGCTTTGCGCACACTTGGGTACAGATGGCTTAAGAGGTGAGCTGACTGTGTTGAGGGCGGTAAGGGCACTTGCCGCATTCGAGGGCAAGAAAAAAGCAAACTTAGAGCACTTAAAGAAAATTGCTCCTATTGCACTAGGCCATCGTCTACGCCGTAATCCACTAGATGACAGCAGCTCTAATGTGCGCATTGAACGTGCAATGCAAGAATTCTTTGCCGATACATCGAAGTGAATTCAGATCAAGTAGCGTGGTTTGATGCAAATATAGTTGCTGCACTAGTAGCGATTAATCCTCGGGGGCTTAAGGGTATCTGCCTCAAGGGTCAGTTTGGTCCGGTGAGAGAGGCATGGCTTAGTTATTTCTCAGATCTCTGTGCCCCGACAGCTCGCTTAATCAAGGCGCCTGCCAACCTAGTGGCAGAGCAATTAATGGGCTCCTTAGATATTGAAGCTACTCTCAATCAAGGTTCCTTAGCACTTAGTCAAGGACTTTTAGAGAAGGCTCAAGGCAACTTCTTATTGTTATCAATGGCTGAGCGCATGGATACTCAGGTGCTAGCGTTAATCTCGCAAGCATTGGATAGCGGCAATTTGCAGGGTTCTGAATTTGGAGTAATCGCCCTAGATGAATCAGAAGCTGCGGGCGATAGGTTTAGCCCTAGGATGATGGATAGACTTGCTTTTGAAGTCTATCTCGATCAATTTTCTCTCGCTGACATGAAACAAAATTTAGCGATTCATGCGGATGACATTCAGAGCGCCAAAACATTATTACCCCGAGTAGTTTGTAGTATTGATTTCATCGAGGTATTGACTAAATCAGCCCTCAAGATTGGTATTGGCTCTTTTAGGGCCAACCAATTTGCAGTGGAGACTGCTAAGACATTGGCAGCATTGCGCGGTTTACAGGAGGTTGGCCAAGATGAGGTCGTTGATGCAGCGCGCTTGGTCTATACCTTTTCCAAAATACTACATGCACCACCAGAGGCAGAGCAGCCAAATCAAGATGATGGAGAAAACCCCAAAGATGAAGAGAGTCATTCTCAGAATCCAGAAAGTAATCGTCCTGAAGAGGATGTAGACAACAATCAAGAGCTTGAAGATCAGCAATCCAATCCCCAGCCACCATCTCAGGAAGAGCTGGAAGATATCGTAGTTGCTGCGGCTAAGGCATCTGTCCCCAAGGATTTCCTGGCTCAGTCTAAACAAGGCGCTCGTTCGACTAATGCAGCATCGCATATTTCTGGAAAATCTGGCGAGTCTCAAAATAGCTTTATCAGTGGGAGACCAATGAGTTCACGCAAGGGTCAACCAGGAGGTGGCCGGCGCTTGGATGTATTAAAGAGCATTCGAGCTGCGATTCCTTGGCAGCGTTTGCGCGAGAGACAGGTCAGCTCACAGCAATATAGTTCCGGAAAAAATAAAATCGATTTTCGGTCTGAAGATTTACATATAAAACAGTATCTAAAAAGACGGGGAACGGTCACCATTTTTTTAGTCGATGCATCAGGATCTTCTGCGACACAGCGCCTAGCTGAGGCAAAAGGGGCCTTGGAGCAGCTCCTGGCGCAATGCTATATTCGTCGTGATGAAGTGGCCATGCTGTCGATGAGAGGCTCTAAAGCGGAGTTAATTCTGCCGCCGACTCGATCACTTGTGAGGGCAAAAAGAAACCTGGCGACACTCCCAGGCGGTGGAGGCACCCCTCTGGCAGCGGGCTTTAGAGCGGCAAATGAAATGGCTATAGTGCTGAAGAGAAAAGGCTTAACCCCCATCATTGTCATCCTGAGTGACGGCAAAGCAAACGTGAATCTCAAGGGAGTGGGCGGTAGATCTGAGGCTCACAGTGATGCCCTGTTAGCGGCTAAAGAGCTGAGATTAAAAAATCACTGCGTTTTGTTTGTTGATACCTCGCCTCAGCCTGAAGTCTTGGCGCAAGAGCTTTCTGACATGATGGCTGCACAATATTTAGCTCTACCCTATAACGGCTCGGGCAAGATGATCTCGCATGCAGCTATACAGCTTGCGAGTGTTCAATAAGGTTTCTTTTGAGAAAGCTTACTCAAGACTTTCTTGCCTTTAAGGTAAGCATTCATAAAAAGTCCTAGTCCTATTGCAGCACCTAGGCATAGTCCAACATTAGTCAGCGTGAACATCCTTTACCTCTTCTTCTGTTAGTGCGCCCATAATTAATTCAAGCGCTTGTTTTTCTGATTCCTCATGAAATAAATGCCCACCCTTTTTCTCTAGGATATGAGGATTGATAAAGTCTTTTCTAATCACCTCACAGAGTTGCTTCATCGGAATCCACCCATCATCCTCTGTGACGATAAATGTCAATCTAGAGTTAATTTTCTTGCACTGATTGAGTAGGCTCGGGATATCCGCCCCAGCCATGAAGCTCATGGAACCATTGAGGTGATCTGCACTTTTGAAGAGTGTTTTATAGCGCTCTCTTTTTTCAGGCGGAAGGACTGATTTGGTCGAATCCAATAGGCTATCAATCATCTTTGTCTTTGGTAGAAAGTCGGATAACACGGCCGTAAAAAATGATGAGGTCACAATGGGATTGAGAAACGGAGCTATGAACTTGTTGTAAAAATTGGGCAAGCTAATAAGCGAGGGATTTAGTCCAATAATTGTCTTTGGCTGTTTATTTTTTAGTGCGTAACTTAAGGCCAGCGTTGCTCCAGCAGAGTGCCCAACAATGCTGTCGAAATAATCAATCTTTAAAGCCTTCCTCAGGTCTGTAAGCCTGTCAGCCAATTGATCCAGGCTAAGTGTTTTATTGCCTAAGTTTTTTGTAAAGCCATGACCTGGCAGGTCCACTGCAATCACGGTGTAATGCATTGATAGCTCTGTGAAGATTTGTCCCCAAGTATGTGTTGATGATCCAGTGCCGTGAAGCAAGAGCAGATGACTTGGTGAATTTCCTACAATTTGCACATGCCAAAATAAATCCCCAACCTGAACTTCCTGGCTATAGGCGCTATTGGGCCAATCTTTTGGAACTCTTTTCATCATCCTCAGCAACTTACATTTAAAAATTAAGGGTTTACCCGAATAAATTGGTTTGACAGCCATCCAAATAGTGTCTATATTTTTTTACATATTAAATCGTATTCTTATTTTGACAAAGTAATTTATTCCTTTTAGGGGCAAGAACATGTCACCAATCAAGCATTTGGATAGAGCCTTAGAGCAAGCCTTGAAATCACATGAGTCAGTAAAAGGCCCAGCTTTACTGAGTAAAGCCATTAGACATGCAGTGTTTCCTGGAGGTGCGCGCATTAGACCGCAACTTACCTTGGCAGTAGCTCATGCTTGCGGTAACGATGATCCACAACTATCAATGGCAAGTGCAATTGCCATTGAGATGATTCACTGCGGATCTCTGGTGCATGATGATTTACCCTGCTTTGACGATGCGGAAATGCGTCGAGGTCAAACCTCGGTTCACAAAGAGTTTGGAGAGCGACTAGCGGTGCTTGCAGGTGATGCTCTGATTGTGATGGCATACCAAACAGTTGCTGCTGCTTCGAGAAGATCAGCGCAACGCCTAGCCCCAATTATTAAAACAATTTCTGAGGGAGTAGGAGCGCCTTTCGGAATTATTGCTGGCCAATCCTGGGAGTGTGAATCGCAAGCAGTTCTCAGTGACTACCAAAGATCAAAAACAGGAGCACTGTTTGCCGCAGCAACAGCTAGCGGCGCACAAGCTGCTGGTGCTGATGCACAAACCTGGATGGGCTTGGGGGAATGGCTAGGTGAGGCCTATCAAATCGCCGACGATATTCGTGATGTTTTGGGGGATGCTCAGTTTCTTGGTAAGCCAGCAGGACAAGATGAAGAGCACCATCGTCCAAGTTCTGCAAAAGAATTGGGACTCAATGGCGCTGTTGAACACTTTGACTCTCTCGTTGGAAAAGCAATACTTTCGATCCCAAGTTGTGCGGGTGATGTAGCACTTAAAAAACTGGTAGCATTTGAGGCGGAGAGACTACTCCCTTCATCCTGGTTCGAGCGTGGCGAGAGACAAATTGCGATAGCAACCCAAAGACAACTTGCCTAAACTCGAATCGTTTATCAATATGTCCTTACTAGAATCATCTGCGGTCAATACAGGCTTTGGGGAGTATAGCCTTTGGGACAAACTCTGTATCTATCGAGATAAGCTCATTGCAAATAGTCGTTTTCAAAATGCAGTTTCAAAAATCCCTTTTATCAATCGAATTGCAAAAAAAAGAGCCAATCAACTGTTTGATTTAATGGCCGGATTTGTCTACACACAAATACTGCTTGCTTGCGTTCGAATCAATCTATTTAACCTCTTAAAAAATGGCCCATTAGAAATTGGGCAGATAAAAAATAATTGCAGTCTTGAGTTGAGTGCGCTACAGAAGTTACTTGATGGCGCAGTATCTATTGATCTAATAGAGCTGCGCTCTCACCAAAGATATGGCTTGGGTACACTTGGCGCCCCCATGGTTGGTAACACCGCATTGTCTGCCATGATCGAGCATCACACTGTACTTTATGAAGATCTTAAAGATCCTTTGTTATTGCTATCAGGTGGAATTAAAAATAAAAATCTAGAAAAATTTTGGCCTTATGTTTCTGAAGATGAAAAGGAACAAGAATCCTTATTAAATAAAGAGCGGGTAAAAAATTATTCAGATTTGATGTCTGCATCACTCCCACTAGTCGCCGACCAAGTAGTTGATGCATACGATTTTTCTAGGCACAAATGTCTTCTGGATGTTGGCGGTGGTCAAGGAACTTTTTTAAAACGAGTGCATCTGAATGCGCCTCACTTGCAGAGAAAACTATTTGACCTTCCAGGCGTAGCGGAGCTTGCACAAGATGGTTTTTTGAAAGACCAAAAACAAAAAGATATTCAAGTATTCGGTGGTGATTTTTTTAAGGATCCACTGCCTCATGGAGCCGATTTGATTACATTGATTCGGGTGATCTTTGATCATGATGATGCGCGAGTCAAAATTCTTTTACGTTCAATTTTTGAAGCACTCCCACCCAATGGAAAGCTATTGATTGCTGAGCCGATGGCTGATACTCCGGGGCATCCTGCAATGGGACGCGCTTATTTTGGTTTTTATCTACTTGCTATGGGTCGCGGCAAACCCAGGAGTATTTCTGAGATTTCGGCCCTGGCAATCGGTTCAGGCTTCAAAAAAGTGGAAGTTCTTCCCTCCAATATGCCGATTAACGCCCAAGTTTTGCTAATTAGCCCTTAATTAAGGGTAAATACTGATGTTCATATCCTATAATGTGTATAAATTAGTTTACATACAGCAAAGTAAATAAAAATATACAAATGCCAAGTCAACTTCATTCAACAGCAGTCTTACTCGAGTCTCCAGGCGAGCTTCGGTTGAAGCGTCTTTTGCTTGATGAGCCAAGGGATGAGGACGTAGTTGTTCAGATTGAGTGGAGCGGAATCAGTACTGGCACAGAAAAATTACTCTGGAATGGAACCATGCCTGATTTCCCTGGCATGGGCTATCCATTAGTGCCTGGATACGAATCTGTTGGCCGCATTACTAAAGTTGGTAAAAAATCCAAATTTAGCTTGAACCAACGGGTGTTCGTGCCTGGCGCTAAATGCTTTGGTGATGTGAAGGGATTATTTGGCGGTGCCTCTTCTCATGTTGTGGTGCCAAGCGATCGAATTATTGCCCTCCCAGAAACGATTGGTGAGGAGGGCGTATTGCTGGCTCTAGCAGCAACTGCATATCACGTGACTCAGGGTAAGAAGGCTTTGCAACCAGACTTAATTGTTGGGCATGGCGTACTGGGCCGCTTGATCGCCAGAATTGCGGTCATGCTAGGTGGCCACCCCGTTGTTTGGGAAATTAATTCAGATCGCATGGGTAAGGCTGATGGTTATACCGTCGTTCATCCTAGTGAAGATCAAGAGAGTAAATATAAAAACATTTGCGATGCTAGCGGCCAGGTGGACGTCTTAAATTCACTGGTTGGACAACTGTTGCCAGGCGGAGAAATTACCTTGGCTGGTTTTTATAACAAAGATATTCAATTTAACTTTCCGCAGGCTTTCATGAAAGAGGCGAGATTTCGAATTGCCGCTCAGTGGGCGCCTCAGGATCTAGCCGATGTTAAACAAATGATCTCAAGCGGACACCTCAATCTGCGAGGATTAATTACGCATCACAGAACCCCAAGCTCAATTGGTGAGGCTTATCACACCGCATTTGAGGATCCAAACTGTCTCAAAATGATTGTTGACTGGAGAGAAGCATCATGAATGCGCCAAGCGTCCCAAAAGAAATTACGATTCAATTCGCAGCATTAAAGAAAGAGGCTGCTATCGAGCCTGATCAGGTTCATACCGGCGAGATCAAAAAAGAAACTCAAATCATTGCCATTTATGGCAAGGGTGGTATCGGTAAAAGTTTTACCTTAGCCAACCTGTCTTACATGATGGCACAGCAAGGTAAAAAAGTACTGCTGATTGGTTGTGATCCTAAAAGCGATACGACATCATTACTCTTTGGTGGTAAGGCATGCCCAACTATCATCGAAACATCCTCAAAGAAAAAATTAGCCGGCGAAGAAGTCAAAATCGGTGACGTCTGCTTTAAGCGCGATGGCGTGTACGCCATGGAGCTTGGTGGACCTGAGGTTGGCAGAGGCTGCGGTGGACGCGGAATCATTCATGGCTTTGAAACCTTAGAAAAGCTTGGCTTTCATGACTGGGGCTTTGACTATGTATTGCTTGATTTCTTGGGTGACGTAGTTTGCGGTGGCTTTGGTCTTCCAATTGCTCGCGATATGTGCCAAAAGGTCATTGTGGTGGCAAGTAACGATTTGCAGTCTCTCTATGTAGCAAACAATGTTTGCTCTGCAGTGGAGTATTTCAGGAAGTTGGGCGGCAATGTAGGTGTCGCAGGTATGGTTATCAACCGTGATGATGGCACTGGTGAAGCCACCGCCTTCGCTGAACAAGTTGGAATTCCTATCCTTTCTGTTATTCCTGCAAACGACGATATTAGAAGAAAGAGTGCTAGTTACGAAATCATCGGTCGACCAGATTCACAATGGGGCCCACTCTTTGAAGAGTTAGCTAGCAATGTTGCAGAGGCGCCACCTGTAAGACCAAAACCAATGGCTCCAGATGATTTGCTAGGACTATTTTCTGCAAGCCAAGTCGGTAGAGATGTCGTACTAGAGCCCGCAACTATTTTTGACATGGTTGGCAAAAATGAAGTGATTAAGCCAACTCTCGAAGTCATTTATGACAAAGCATAGAGACTGAGAGCCAAATGAAATCATCTAAAGTAATTCCTATTCAAAATGCATCTGCCGATGTATCGGGGATTGCTTGCCATTCTGGCGCAGAAGGATTACTCGCTGCAGCAAAAAATGCTAGTAAGAGCGAGATCTTGGGGCAGTACGCTCAAGATTACCCAAAGGGGCCTCATGACCAACCGCAGAGTATGTGCCCTGCATTTGGATCTTTACGAGTTGGCTTAAGAATGCGTCGCACATCCACCATTCTGTCAGGTTCAGCTTGTTGCGTTTATGGCTTAACTTTTACCTCGCATTTTTATGGTGCCCGTCGCAGCGTAGGTTATGTGCCATTTAATTCTGAATCCTTAGTAACTGGCAAGTTATTCGAAGACATTCGTGAAGCAGTTTACAAAGAGGCTAACCCTGAGCTTTACGACGCCATCGTCATTATTAATTTATGCGTACCGACTGCAAGTGGTGTACCACTTCAATTGCTGCCAAAAGAAATTAATGGTGTTCGCATCATTGGTATCGATGTTCCTGGCTTTGGAGTTCCGACCCATGCCGAGGCAAAAGATGTTTTAGCCAGCGCTATGTTGCGCTATGCGCGGAATGAAATTGAAAGCGGACCAGTTCAAGCTCCTCGTAACGGTGTATCAGAGAAGCCAACCATCACTTTACTTGGAGAAATGTTCCCGGTAGACCCTATCAGTATTGGGATGATGCTGGAGCCCATGGATTTGGCTGTCGGAACTGTTGTTCCCACTAGAGAATGGCGCGAGCTGTATCAAGCGATGGATTCAAAAGTGGTTGCGGCTATTCATCCTTTTTATACAGCTAGTATTCGTGAGTTTCAGACTGCAGGCAGACAAATTGTTGGCTCTGCACCAATAGGATATGACGGTACAGCTGACTGGCTTGATGAAATTGGCAAGGCCTGTGGTGTCAGTGCTGAAAAAATTGGCAATGCAAAGTCAAAATTTCTACCAATGATTAAGGCGGCCTTAGATGCTAAGCCCATCAAAGGTCGAATTACTGTCAGTGGTTACGAGGGATCAGAGTTGCTGGTTGCTCGACTATTGGTTGAGAGTGGGGCAGATGTTCGCTATGTTGGAACAGCTTGTCCAAAAACAATTTGGAGCAGCAAAGACTTAGATTGGCTTGAATCCCGTGGCATACATGTCCGATACCGCGCTTCTCTTGAGCAAGACCTTGCTGCAATGAAAGAGTTTTCTCCGGACTTGGTTATTGGCACAACACCAGTAGTTCAAAAAGCAAAAGAATTAGCCATACCGTCCTTGTATTTCACGAATTTAATTTCTGCACGTCCGCTAATGGGTGCCGCAGGTGCGGGATCATTAGCCCAGGTTATTAATGCAGCTCTAGCTAACAAAGAGCGATTCAATAACATGACTGAATTCTTTGAAGGCGTTGGTACCGAGCACACAACTGGTGTGTGGGAAGACATGCCGGTAGATCGCCCTGAATTCAAAGCTGAAGTTCGCCGCAAGTTAGAAAAGGCAATCGCTAAGCAAAAAGCGGAGGAGATGGGCTAATGCTAGTCATTGATCACGATCGCGCTGGCGGCTATTGGGGGGCTGTGTATGTCTTTACAGCTATCAAGGGGCTGCAGGTTGTCATTGATGGACCTGTCGGTTGTGAAAATTTACCAGTGACTTCAGTCTTGCATTACACCGATGCATTGCCTCCGCATGAGTTGCCGATTGTGGTTACTGGATTAGCAGAAGAGCAGCTCGGTAGAGAAGGCACAGAAGAATCCATGAAGCGGGCCCATAAGGTGCTCGATCCCAATTTACCAGCAGTAGTAGTTACAGGCTCTATTGCTGAAATGATTGGCGGCGGTGTGACACCAGAAGGAACTGGAATTAAGCGTTTCTTACCAAGAACCATTGATGAAGATCAGTGGCAGTGCGCAAATCGTGCCATGAATTGGTTATGGACAGAGTACGGCCTCAAAAAGATTCCAAAGCGCGAAAGAGCAGAGGGCGAAAAGCCAAGGGTCAATATTATTGGACCAGCCTATGGCAGCTTTAATTTATATAGTGACCTTGCAGAAATTAGACGTTTAGTAGAAGGTATTGGTGCAGAGGTCAATATGGTATTCCCATTGAGCTCTCATCTTGCCGATGTTGCCAAGTTAGTCAATGCAGATGTCAATATTTGTATGTATCGCGAATATGGACGCTTGTTGTGTGAGACGCTAGAGCGCCCTTATTTGCAAGCGCCAATTGGGATGCAATCCACTACAGCCTTCCTTCGTAAGCTTGGCGAACTTTGTGAGATCGATGTGGAAGGCTTTATTGAAAAAGAAAAGCACACCACACTCAAGCCAGCATGGGATTTATGGCGCTCTGTAACCCAAGACTTCTTTGGTACCGCCAGCTTTGCCATCGTTGCAAACGAAACCTATACCCGCGGCGTGCGAAATTTCCTAGAAGAGGAAATGGGTCTTCCTTGTAACTTTGCTGTTTCTAGATTGCCAGGTAATAAAACGAATAACGTTGAAATTAGAGATCTGGTTCAGAAAAAAACACCATTGGTTATGTTTGGTAGCTATAACGAACGGATGTACGGCAGCGAAGTGAATGCACGTTTTTCCTATATCCCCGCTTCCTTTCCTGGTGCGATTATTCGTCGGCATACCGGAACTCCATTTATGGGCTATTCCGGAGCGGTATATCTGATTCAAGAAGTGTGTAACTCATTATTTGATGCTCTTTTTCACATCCTACCTTTAGGCACAGAGATGGACAAGGTGGATCCAACCCCGGCAAGAATACAGGGCCAGATCGCATCCATTCCTTGGGAAGAAGAAGCTCAAGCATTAATGAACAAATTAATCAGTAATCAGCCCGTGCTCACACAAATATCAGCTGCAAAAAGAATTCGTGATGAAGCTGAGTTTGAGGCTCGCAAACAAAACATTGAAAGAGTGACAGTCGACTGTGTTCAAAAGTCAACGCTATCCCACATGAGTGGAGAGACAGTATGACTTTTGATAAAAGAAATTGCCTTATTAAAAGGCTAAACGTATATGGCGTAGTAAAGCTGTATCCCCAAATCTACAGGGGTGATGTAGAAAAGACCGTAAGGTCAGTTTCAAGGAGTAGTCATCATGAGTGAAAACAGATCTATATCTGGGCTTACCGATGCAGAAGCTCAAGAATTCCATGCATTTTATGTGCAAGGTTTGCTTGGATTTACTGCTATCGCAGTCGTCGCGCACATACTTGTATGGGCATGGCGTCCATGGTTCTTTTGATGCAGCAGTAAGTACATAGTAAATAGATTCAACTAAAAGGAGTGTTTTATATGAAGACCAATACGGATTTAATGAATAAGAATCATCTTCCCGATACATTGTCGTTCAAGATTATTTTTGTAATTAGCTATGTAGTGATCTTTATGGCGGCTCTCTTTTTGGTTGTATTGCCTGCTTCCCAGAAAGCGTGGTTATTTTCTGGATCTGATGGGGGATCCTTCTTCAAATCAGTGGAATCAGGTGTTTACGGTTTTATGTCTTACTTAAATTAGGAGAAATATTATGTGGAGAATTTGGAAGTTATACGACCCACTACGTGCAATGGTTGCGCAAGGAGTTTTTCTCTTTGCTTTGGCAGCGATGATTCATCTCATTTTATTGAGCACTGTTCAATACAAATGGTTGGATGGTATGAGTCAAGAGCAGTACAAAGCAGCAATTTCTGCAGCGAAGAAGTAAGTAGATGTACCAACCGTAGACGAATTTCTAGAGATAGTAATTCGTCTACGCAATATTAATTAATTATGAGAAAAAATCTCATAGTGCAAGGAGCGCTAAATGGCCATGCTCAACTTTGAAAAGAAATACCGCGTACGCGGCGGAACGCTTATCGGTGGAGATCTATTTGATTTCTGGGTAGGCCCGTTTTACGTGGGATTTTTTGGTGTCACTACAGTCTTCTTTACGTTTCTCGGGACTGCAATGATTTTCTGGGGAGCCTCTCACGCAGGGGTATTTAATCCCTGGCAAATCAATATTGCCCCGCCAGACCTAAAGTATGGTCTTGGACCGGCTCCCATGATGGAGGGTGGACTTTGGCAGATCATTACGATCTGTGCATTGGGCGCATTCGGATCATGGGCTATGCGCGAGGTAGAGATCTCCAGAAAACTGGGTATGGGCCTTCATGTGCCGCTGGCCTTTAGCATGGCAATTTTTGCGTACTTTACCTTGGTGGTCATTCGTCCGGTACTGATGGGTGCCTGGGGATATGGATTCCCATACGGAATATTGAGTCACCTAGATTGGGTATCCAATACGGGTTATCAGTATCTGCACTTTCATTACAACCCGGCGCACATGATTGCGGTGACCTTATTTTTCACCACAACACTAGCGCTTGCGCTGCATGGCGCTTTGATTTTGTCTTCTACAAATCCTGCTCCAGGTCAGACTGTAAAAACCCCAGAGCATGAAGATACCTTCTTCAGAGACATTATTGGTTATTCAGTAGGAACCTTGGGAATTCATCGTCTTGGTCTATTCCTGGCATTAGCAGCCGTATTTTGGAGTGCAGTTTGTATCGTGATCAGCGGGCCTTTCTGGACAAAAGGATGGCCTGAGTGGTGGACGTGGTGGTTGAATTTGCCTATCTGGGGGTAGTTTTCAGCTGATTTAAATATGCGGAGAGCATCATGGAATATCAAAACTTATTTACTCAAACTCAAGTAACTGGACCTGCTAGTCATGGCGTGCCCATAAACGCATACGATATGCGTGAGCGAACTCGCTCAATTGGCTTTAGCCATTTACTGGGGCGTCTGGGCAATGCTCAGCTCGGACCGGTTTACCTGGGACGACTTGGCGTCGCATCACTTATCTTTGGCATGACTGCATTTTTCATCATCGGTATGAATATGCTGGCCCAGGTAGGATGGAATCCACTCCAGTTTGTCAAAAAACTGTTTTGGCTTTCCTTGGATGCTCCCTCGCCAAAATATGGCCTTAGCTTCCCACCTCTAAATGAGGGCGGCTGGTGGCTTATTGTGGGTCTCTTTTCTACGATTTCCATTATGTTGTGGTGGCTTAGAACTTTCCGTCGTGCACAAGCACTGGGTATGGGTAACCATGTTCCTTGGGCATTTGCTTCCGCAATCTGGTTATTTTTAGTACTCGGCCTCATTCGACCTGTCTTAATGGGCAGCTGGAGTGAAGCAGTACCATTCGGAATTTTCTCCCACCTAGATTGGGTATCTGCATTTTCGATTCGCTACGGTAATTTGTTTTACAACCCCTTCCATATGCTCTCGATTGTTTTCTTGTATGGATCCGTTTTGTTATTCGCAATGCACGGAGCAACTATTCTGGCGGTAAGCCGATTTGGTGGCGAGCGAGAAATCGAGCAAATTGTTGATCGCGGTACAGCTTCAGAGCGCGCTGCACTATTTTGGAGATGGACCATGGGTTTCAATGCAACCATGGAATCCATTCACCGTTGGGCTTGGTGGTTTGCAGTACTTACCCCGCTAACAGGTGGTATTGGAATCTTGTTAACTGGAACAGTAGTTGATAACTGGTATTTATGGGGTGTGAAGCACAACATTGCACCCGCTTATCCAGCAATATATGGAACAGTGGCAGATCCTGCCCTTACAGCGCCCGCTGCTCCAGTTGCTATAGGGGAGAAAAAATGAAAAACCTACGCCATAAATTAACAGTTGTATTGGGAATTCTCGGTATTTTGATGCTGACTGCATGCGAGCGGCCGCCAGTAGATTCAAAGCAAACTGGCTTCCGAGGAACTGGTATGGATCAGATCAATAATCCGAGAACAGATGCTCAACTGGCAAAGATTAATGAAATGCCAGCAGGAGTTCCAGCATCGGCTGATGGGCCTAAGGCTGGTACTGTTTACAAGAACGTGAAGGTACTCAATAACTTAAGTACCGCTCAGTTTGGTGCTTTCATGGTGTCGATGACATCTTGGGTTGCGCCAAAAGAGGGTTGCGCATACTGCCATAACGTTCAAAACTTTGCTGATGATTCTTTGTACACCAAGACTGTTGCTAGAAAAATGATCTTGATGAATCAAGAGATCAATGGCACCTGGAATAACCACGTGAAAACTACTGGGGTGACATGCTATACCTGTCACCGAGGTAATAATATTCCACAAAACGTTTGGTTTAATCCTGAAGAAAAGCGGGGCGGCAATATGCTCGGCAATGCTAATGGGCAAAATGATCCCTCAAGCAATGTTGGATACACTTCATTGCCAAATCAACCTTTTGGAAGCTATTTAACAAGTAAGTCTGGGGCTGCAAGAGTGATTGGTGATACCGCATTGCCGACTGGTAATAAGGCCACCCTGCAGAGCACTGAAAATGTGTACGGCTTCATGACTCACATGTCTACTTCTCTGAATGTGAACTGCACCTATTGCCACAACTCAAATAATTTCTCTAGTTGGGAGCAAAGTACTCCGCAGCGCGTACAGGCTTGGCACGGTATCCAAATGCTGAAGGATGTTAATACGAATTTCATTAGCTCCTTAACGGATGTATTCCCAGCAAATCGTTTGGGACCTACTGGTGATGTAGCCAAAGCCAATTGCGCAACTTGCCACCAAGGAGTGAATAAGCCTCTATTAGGAAAAAGCATGCTGCAAGATTATCCATATCTCGTACCTGCTAAGACTAAGCCGAGCGATAGTATTCATAGCGCTAAGAATTGATGTAGACCCCCTCTTATTCATCGGGAGTAAGAGGGGGATTTCACTAAAGGAAGTGTGATGGACCAAAAGGTCGATCTATTTAAGATTCCGGAACAAATCACAACCTTTAATGACGGCCATCATGCTGAACGTGTGCTAGTTATAGGTTCGGGATTTGGGGGTCTAGCTTCCGCCATTCGCATGGCAAAAAAAGGGTATCAAGTACAAGTATTGGAGCGACTTGAGAGTCCAGGGGGCAGGGCATTCGTTCATAAAAAGAATGGCTTTACCTTTGATGCTGGCCCCACCATCATTACTGCCCCATTTCTGTTGGAAGAGTTGTGGGAGATGTGCGGTAAAAAAATGGCCGACGATGTTGATCTTCGAGCCATGGATCCCTTCTACCAAATACGATTTGCTGATGGACGGATCTTTAATTACACCGGCGATTTAGAGCAAATGAAGCGGGAGGTCAGTAAATTTAATCCCAAGGATTTACCGGGTTATTTACGCTTTTTGGAAGATGCCAAATACCGTTATAAGTTGGGTTTTGAAGAGTTAGGCGATGTCGCCTTTGATAGTCTGGCCGATCTTGCAAAGGCATTCCCCAGTCTGATCAAAATGCGGGCATGGGAAACTCTCTACAGCTTGGTAGCCAAGCATATGAAAGATCCTCAACTCCGAGAGGTCATGAGCTTTCATCCTTTGCTCATTGGCGGTAATCCATTTTCAGTAACAGCTGTCTACGCCTTAATTAATTCCTTGGAGAGTAAGTGGGGCGTACATTCAGCGATGGGTGGCACTGGCGCCATTATTAAAGGATTGGTAGGTTTGTTAGAGGGGCTTGGTGTCTCAATTCGTTATAACAGCACAGTTAAGAAAATTAATATCGTCGATCGTAAGGTCACAGGCGTTACCCTAGAGAGCGGTGAGGTAATTTACGCCGATAAGGTGGTATCCAATGCAGATACTGCGTGGACTTATAAAAATCTCATTGAGCCGCAGCATAGAAAGATCTGGACAGATAGAAAAATAAACAATGGGAAGTATTCCATGAGTTTATTTGTTTGGTATTTTGGAACCAAGAAACAGTATCCACAAATCCCGCATCATATGATGTTGCTTGGCAAACGCTATAAAGAATTACTAGAGGATATTTTTAAACGTCATCACTTAGCAAAAGATTTCAGTCTTTACTTGCATCGACCGACTGCTACCGACACTAGTCTGGCACCAGATGGCTGCGACACATTTTATGTTTTGTCTCCCGTGCCCCATTTAGATAGTGGAACGGATTGGAAGAAAGAGGCTGAGCCCTATAGGCAGGCTATTGCCAAAATGTTGGAAGAGACGGTTTTGCCTGGCTTAGAAGAAAATCTTGTGGAATCCTTTGTGATGACTCCGGAGGATTTCAAAGACAGACTCTTATCATTTAAGGGTGCTGCATTTGGACTTGAGCCACTCCTAACCCAAAGCGCTTGGTTCAGACCGCATAATCGTAGCGAAGACATTGAGGGTCTGTATATGGTTGGTGCTAGCACCCACCCTGGTGCTGGCATACCTGGAGTGCTGTCTTCAGCAAAAGCCCTTGATTCCTTAATCGAGCCCGTCAAGGTTGCAGGTGGCCGTGCACGATAGAGCAATTACCGCTGAATTTGGATTTCAGCAAGATCTCCAGACTTGTGAAGATCTCATGAAAGAAGGCTCTAAGTCATTCTTTTCTGCCTCACGCATATTACCCAGCAAAATACGAGATTCTGCCATCGCCCTGTATGCTTTTTGCCGACTATTGGATGACATGGTGGACGACCCCTATGCTCCAGATGATGTTATCAAACAAATTGAGCATCGACTCGATTGCATTTATGCGCAGAATCCCGCTGATATCCCTGCAGACAGGGCGCTAGCCTTAGTGGTTGAACGATTTTTGATTCCCAGGGAATTGCTAGAGGCTCTTGTTGAGGGATTCAGGTGGGATCGCCATGGTAGGCAATATGACACGATAGAGGAACTCTGTGATTATTCGGCAAGAGTGGCCTCTACCGTAGGAGTCATGATGACTTTAATCATGGGGGTCAGAGATCGCGCTGTCTTAGAGAGGGCATGCGAGCTCGGATTGGCAATGCAACTAAGTAATATCGCCAGAGATGTTGGTGAGGATGCAAAAAATCACAGACTCTATCTTCCAAAGCAATGGCTTCAAGAGGAGGGTATTGATCCGGATCAGTGGCTACTCGATCCACAATTTAGTCCTGCATTATCCAGAGTAGTGAAAAGACTGATTACTTACGCGGATGACCTTTACAACCGTTCTTCCTTTGGATTCTCTGGCTTACCGCGTAACTGTAGGTCAGCAATTGCCGCTGCTAGCTTTATTTACTCGGAAATCAGTCGTCAGGTAGAGCGACAAGCTTATGATTCAGTCTCCCGACGTGCTGTAGTCTCTAAAAAGAGAAAGCTACTCTTACTCGTTAAGGCTTTTAGAACCGCTATTTTTACTGCAAAGCCAGACCGTAGCTTTAGTCAGATTGCCTCTATTCAATTTTTAGTTGATGTCGTCAGGCCAGAAGAGCCTTACGCTCATTACACTGGAAGTGTCGAGGAAAGATTAATTTGGGTTGTAGGACTACTTGAAAAAGTCGAACTCCGAAAAACAGCAAGCTATCATGCTAAGGCTCAGCAGCAAGCCTAAAAACCCGATTAGCTTAAAAAATCATTGTCGGGTTTCTAGGCATTCTCCAAGGCAACATGAGTTGCACAATATTGGACTTTAAGCGATTCACGTTGAGGGTCTCATGCATTGAAATGACTTCCTCCCCAAGTAGGTGGGATTGGATTCTGGAGCGCGCATAAAACGGGGTATCTTCGTAGGTATTTAAGAGCTCAATTGACTGAGACTTTTCTGAGCGCATATTTCTTTTGATGCCCCAGCCAGTTTTGCGTAGAGAGACTCTCTCGGGAGCTGCAAAGGGCTCAACTGTGCCATCGAGATTAAATTTGGAGGCAATGATGCGCTCGACGCCATTACTTTGACGGACATCATAAATAACGGCTGTACTACCGTCCTTAAGATGTGCTCTAGACCAATCCCATTCGCTAAACGATTGGCTGACTGCCTCATCGCCTTCGTTCGAGTCAAAATAGGCACTTCCCTTCCAATGTAAATTGGGTTTGGTAAAGGAGACTTCGACCCTTGCCGATGGAGAGATCGGCCCCCAGCGATGCTTTCCAAGATCATCTAATGCAACAACCTGATTAAAGAGTTGATCTGGATATACCTTAATTGTTCCCTCTACCTTTTGCCCCAGTAAAGGCACACGCTCTTTAATATTGATTGTTAATACATCCTTGTCCCAATGTAAATGACTGGGGCCAATCGTGAAAGTATGTTCTGTTCTCTTGATTGCATTCTGAGCTCGCTCAGTCATGGTCCAGTATTTTGAATTCGGTGTGTAAAGCGCAACATTAATAGCGCAGTAGTCATTTGCGTTGGCAGGCTGTTTTTTATTAGCCCAAGCGTAATAGGGCGAGAACACGCTGCCGACAAATGCAATGATGCTAAAACCATAAAGACCATCATCACTCAGACCATCGATATACCACCAGAGATAATTGCCTGGATCTACCGCTTGGTCAAACCGAGGTGTTCCATTAGGGTTGCGGCCACCAAGCGACCGGACATAGCCGCCATGGGAACTCCCGGACCCGGATGGGTGCTTCCCCCCGTCAGCAGTAGATTGCTGATTTGAGATTGAGAACCGAGCCTCTGGAATGAGCTCATCCATCCATGGGTTGCTTGACCATAAAGAGCTCCCCCACGACCTGGAAAGAGTTTGGCGAATTCTTGAGGGCTCGTTCGAGTCATTTCCAGATTCTGAAGCTGAAGACCATATTGGCTCATGAGTGAAAAGATTTTTTGCTCGCATCGATCTATTTCCTTTGTATCGTAGGATGAACTGCCACCATTTGCTGGTGCATTGACCAGGCAAAGCAGTCGTTCATGTGAGTCGCTCTCGATCGCATGATCCGTTCTATCTTGAGCACATATATACACCGTCGGATTTTCTGGAATCTTATTCTGAGAAAAAATATCCGAAAACTCATTACGGTAAGGTTGATTAAAGAAAACGTTGTGTCTGACCAGTGGAAAGCCAGATGCTTTTACTTGCATTGACCAAGTGACTGCAGACAGGGAGTCTGTCTGTTGAAGATTTTTAGGAATTGCTTCACTAGCTGGTTCACCCAGTAAGCCATGCTTTAAGGCGTTAATGTCGCCATTGAAAATCAGGTAATCACAGTTAAGATATTCGCCGGAAGAGAGTAATACACCTTTTACTTTATCCCCGGCAATATCCAATGATTGGACTTCAGCGTTGTATCTAAAGTTGCATTGTTTCTTTTGGGCTAAGCGTGCAATGACCTCGGGGATTTTGATCATTCCGCCCTTAATAGACCAAACACCTTCCATTTCTACTTGGGCGATTAACATCAGGGTTGCTGGGGCCAAATAGGGTGATGAGCCACAGTAGGTTGCATAGCGACCAAATAATTGGTGTAGACGGGGATCGGGAAAGTAGCGCTCCAATGCTGACCATAAGTTACTAAAAGGGCCGATATCCCAAAGCACTTTACTTTTTGCTAGCCCTAAAGAGGACATCATTCCCATCATGCTGGGGCGAGGGGACTCAATAAAAGGCGTTTTAAGTGCTTGGTATACCTTTTTTGCTGTTTTACAAAACTGTAAAAATTGCCTTGCTTGTTCTGCTCCACTAAATTGACCGATAGCATCAGCACTTTTTTTGCTATCAGCGTAGAGATCTAAGTAAGCATCACCCCAACTATGTCTTGCGAGAATGTCTAGCGACTCAAGTTCAAATTCTGCATCAAAATCTTCTCCGCAATCTGCAAAGAGTTCTTCAAAGACCCATTTCATCGTAAAGACGGTAGGACCAGAATCAATAAAAGAATTACCTGCTTGCACTTGGCGAATCTTTCCGCCTGGCCCTGAATTCTTCTCGATTACCGTAACATCGAGACCTTGATGAGATAGCGCCAAGGCGGCACTAAGACCGCCGACACCTGCCCCAACAATCAGAACCTTAGGCGATGTCAACATGCTTACCTTGCCATACACCTTGAGCTGAATTGACTACAAAGCGCGTAAACATCGATTCGGAAAAATAGTCTTTACCGTATGCAGCTTTAATAGCGGCGAGATGAGCCCCCTCCTGCGCATAGCGATCTAGAGATTGCTCATCATTCCAGATAGTAAACGTGGCTTGGCGAAGATAGGGCGCTTCGCCAAGTCCCGCGGTCAGTACTTTTCCAGATGCTTTATTAATAGAATCTTCAGCAGGCTTTGCTTTGTTCCAAAACTGCATCGCTTTAGTAGGTCTAATTGAGGCCCGAGTGAGGGATGCAATAGGTCCGCTAATGGGTTTTTGTACCAAGTCTTGAATTGAAAATGTAGACCACGAACCACGACTTGAGTATGCCTGAAGTGTGGCGGTAAACATTTCACTGGAATGATCTTGATATGCACGCACGATAGAAGCTTTCTTTAAGAAAGCACCCGCATTTTCTGGTTCATCAAATACACAAAAGAAGCCTTGTTTCGTGAGGCTTGGTTTTGTACTAAATCCCCCGTTAAATCCAGAGCCCAATACTTTGCAGAACTGAAGTCCGGGCACTCCAGTGAAGGGATATTTACCCAGAATATAGCGTGATAGTCCCCATCCACCAGAACCAGCAGCAATATTAATTAAAGCTAATACTGCTGTCTGATTAGTCATGAGAAATTAGGCATCAAGATCTTCGGCAGCATTACCATCAACGATGCCAAAACGTCTCATTTTGATATAAAGACCTTGTCGAGATAAGCCAAGTAATTCAGCTGCTGATGCTCTGTTGGACATAGTCAGATCTAAAGCAGCCAAAATACATAATTTTTCGATAATGTCAGTAGTCTCAGTAACGATTTGCTTTAAAGGAACTTTCCCAACTAATTGGGTCAGTTCTTTTGCATTCTTTCCCAAGTTCTCAGATTTAGCGCTGGGTTGTTGCACAGATTTCGAGATTAGATGAATGCTGATGCCAACCGCTGAAAGTTTTCCACTAATAAAGCTGACTGCTGAAATTTGGGCTTCTCGTGGTGAGCTACCATCATCAGCGGTAATGGTTGTTGAGTAGTCTTTGATGGAACCATATTCACGTACGGTGCCAAGAATTATTTTTAAATCAATACCTGCTCTTCCAAGCCATACTTCCAAAGACTTGCCGAGAATATTTTCTTTCTGGGCAGATTGAGACATAGAAACAAAGGTGCTATTGGCGGTCAAAATGACGCCGCTAGTACTGCAGACAATAAAGCCATCTTGAAAGTCTTCAATGGCCTGTGTAAGTAAAGTGGTTTGCTCATTCAGATTATTAGTCTGGACGCTCTTCGATCTTGGCTTAATAGATACAAGGCAAATATTTTGATTGCCTTCACGCAATAAGACGCTAGAGATTTCTACATTCTCCTTGAGATTCTCAAGCGTTGATTGAATTGAAGACTGCATAATTCCGGATTTTGAATCTGCCAAGTAGGTCTGGATCGCTTCATAATCTTTTACAGGAAATAAATTAGTAAATAATTTCCCTTGAATCTTTTTTAAATCGCCTACTAAAAAGCCTGCGGATTTATTGACCTCAAGAATCTTCAAAGTTTGGCTGTCTACTATTAAATAGGCTTGATCAATATTATTAAATAGTTGGACGTAACGATTTTGTATTGCATGAAGATTGGCATAGTCACGCTCAATTTCTTGTTGAGACTCTACAAGCTTTTGCTGCAGCGTGGAGATACTGCTGAGATCTTTGCCAATGGCAACCAGCTTATTTTCTTTTGAAAAAAAAATCGTACTGAATTGAATTGGAAGAGAGGGCGAGCCTTCAACCCATTGATTTACTTGGCGCCACTTTTGTTCGGAATCATCCTCACCTGTCTTTAGCAAGGCATTTACTTTTGGTTGACTATCAATAGCCACAGTATCGAGCCAATTTTTCCCGATTAAAGACTGTGTATTGTTAGCAATCGGCTTTGATCCGTTTAATACATTCTCTATTAAGCCTGAATTATTCATCACAAGAACAAGATCGACTGAAAGCGACAGCATGGCGGCTGCTTGATGCACATCTAAGGCATCGATTGCTTGAGGATCTAGATTAAAAATTTTGGCCACTATATTTTATTTACCGATTTTTCTAATAATTATTTTTGTATTTGACTGAGCACAAGATTTAATCTTTCGACACATTCCTCAGGGGTAAATGCTTTTATATCTGCCTGAATGTGATCAAATTTTGCAGGCGCTTTATTATAGAGCGGGCCACCAATAAGAACGATGATTTTCGGGTTCTTCGATTTTTCCCTCAGGACATTAATGGTATTTGGTAGCCGCTCTAATTGCTCGTCACACGATATTGAGATGGCAATAGCATCATGCTTATTTGACTCAAGCTCTCGGCTGATGGACTTTAAGCTGGTATTTTCTGGACGATAAACACGCCAGCCGGAATGAATAAAGTAATTGGAAAGAATGAGCGTACCTAAAGAGTGCTGCGATTCTGGAAAAACCGAGATGAGAATTGAATGATCCCCCCTTTTTTCTAGCTGAGTCACCTGAAAAAGGTAGTCGAGCTTATGAATAACCCGCTCAAGTCTATTGACGCCAATCGATACCTCAGCAAAACTCAGAGTGTCATCTTCCCATTGTTTGCCTAATCTTCTTGCAATAGTGGGTATCAGATCTAAGACGATGTAATTGATTGATACCCCATGAGTTTTGAGTACTGTGATTGCGAGTTCAAAGGCACCATCTTCAGTAGATAGTAGTAATTGGGTGATCCGATTAATCTCCTCATCATCCAGCATGCCCCCCTTTTTACCCAGGGTAGGTGCTGGAGACTCAATCCAACCATCTTCATTAGAGGCTTTGGGCTGATTGGCTCCCTCAACTTTGCGTTCAATTTCCTCAACTAAGCGGGGTAGTTGCGTACTGAACACTTCCATGATGAGTTCTTTTTTAAAAGATGGATTCACCAAATGGCCCTTGATCTAAATTGTTGTGTTATTTACAAACATATGTAAAATAATTATTACACTAGAGATCTAATAATGGCAATTATTTTCTATTAACTAGGGTAAATACTAGTATAAATTAGGGAAAGTACTAGTATTAGTAAGTTCTAATTGGCGTAAAGTTTTGTTTACACATAGCCAAATATATGACGTCCAAAAATGAAGATTAATAAGCCTCTATACAGTCAGGAACAACGCGCAAAACGCGATGCTACTGTGTGGACCCTAGTTCAGGGAATTTTGGCGCCAGTTCAATTTTTAGTCTGCCTCATTAGTCTGTATTTGGTCTTGCAATATCTCATTTCTGGAAGTAACTATGAATTAGCCACTATCTCAGTAGTGGTTAAAACCTTCTTTTTGTATCTGATCATGCTTACCGGAAGTATTTGGGAGAAGGTTGTTTTCGGAAAGTATCTATTTGCCGATAGTTTCTTCTGGGAAGACGTATTTAGTATGTTGGTCATCTCCCTACATACAATTTATCTCTACTTCCTCATGGCTGGCGGTATGAGTGATCGTAGCCTGATGTATCTCGCTCTCGCAGCGTATGCATCCTATTTTATTAATGCAGGCCAATTTATTTATAAGCTTCGGATGGCTCGCCTGCAGTTTAACGACCAGGTTGCAGCATGAACGCTATCGTTGATCTGCCAAAAGAAGCTCAGTCCCATGTTGGGAAAAATATTCCAATCTATAAAGAGCGTGGCCAAAGAGAGGTATTTTGCGGACTCACAGGGATCATTTGGCTGCACCGAAAAATTCAAGATGCCTTTTTCCTGGTTGTTGGTTCTAGGACCTGCGCGCATTTGATTCAGTCAGCGGCTGGAGTCATGATTTTTGCAGAGCCAAGGTTTGCGACGGCGATTATTGATGATCGTGATCTTGCTGGAATTGCGGATGCGCATGATGAGCTAGATCGCGTTGTAAAGGCTTTACTGACAAGGCGTCCCGACATCAAGATGCTTTTTTTGGTAGGTTCTTGCCCGTCAGAAGTGATTAAATTAGATCTGTCTCGTGCCGCGCAAAGATTAAATAAAGAGATGATCAATCAATGCCGCATATTGAGTTACTCAGGCAGCGGGATTGAGACAACTTTTACTCAAGGCGAGGATGCATGCTTGGCATCCTTAATATCTGACACACCAAAACAAGCTCCTGCAGCCGAACAAAATTTACTCATCGTTGGTTGCTTGCCAGATATCGTTGAGGATCAATTCCAGCGCATTTTTAATGAGTTGGGAATTACCAATGTATCGTTCTTCCCGCCAAAGAGTTCAAAGCAAGTTGTTGAGATCAACAACAATACTCAATACCTACTTGCCCAACCCTTCTTAGCTGAAACCGCCAGACTCATTGAGGAGCGGGGCGCAAAGAGACTATCTGCACCATTCCCGTTTGGAGTTGAAGGCACCACTGCATGGCTTAAAGCTGCAGCCAAGGCTTGGGGTATTGATGACAGCAAATTTGATCAAGTAACCCAAGTCAGAATTGATCGGGCTAAAAAGAGTCTCGCACGTTACCTGCCAGCTTTGGAAAATAAAAGTATTTCCTTCTTCCCAGATTCACAGCTAGAAATTCCTTTAGCGCGCTTCTTGTCCAAAGAATGTGGCATGAAAGTTCTGGAGATAGGCACACCCTATATTCATAAGCAGCATTTGGAATGTGAATTTGATTTATTGCCGGAAAATATTCGCATTGTTGAAGGACAGGATGTCGAGAAGCAATTAGATCGCTGTCGGAGTGATAAGCCCGACATCGTGGTTTGTGGACTTGGCTTAGCCAATCCCCTTGAGTCTGAGGGTATTACGACTAAGTGGTCAATTGAGTTGGTGTTTAGCCCCGTGCATGGATATGAGCAGGCTGCTGATTTAGCAGAGCTGTTTGCGCGACCTTTAAATCGCAGTCTGAAACTAGCGGCTTAAGGGGCTCACATGCAACTGACACTTTGGACATATGAAGGCCCGCCACACATTGGTGCCATGCGAATCGCTACCTCCATGACCGATTTGCATTATGTCTTGCATGCGCCACAGGGTGATACTTACGCTGACTTATTGTTTACGATGATTGGACGCGCTAAAACCCGTCCACCTGTTACCTACACAACATTTCAGGCAAGAGATTTAGGTGGGGATACGGCGCAGTTGTTCCAGGATTCTGTCAATTCTGCATATGAACGTTTCCAGCCTAAAGCCATGATCGTGGGCGCTTCATGCACTGCAGAGTTAATTCAGGATGATCCAGGTGGTTTGGCAAGAGCGCTTACTTTGCCGATTCCTGTCATTGCACTGGAATTGCCTTCATATCAGAAAAAAGAAAATTGGGGTGCTTCAGAAACTTTCTATCACATTGTTCGTGGATTGCTTCCAGTTGATAAGTCCGTGAGTGCTCAGCAGTATCAAGAGGTACGAGCTAATAATGCAAAACAAGATCAAAAGCCTAGCTGCAATATTCTTGGACCTACTGCATTAGGGTTTAGAAATCGCGACGATATTCAAGAAATCAAGTCTCTATTAGAGGCGATGGGTATTGAGGTGAAGGTGGTTGCACCGCTCAATGCCTCAGTTGCAGATATCACCCAATTACCTCAGGCAGATTTTAATGTCATGCTGTATCCAGAAGTTGCTCAACTCACATGCACTTGGCTACAGAAAACATTTGGGCAGCCTTTCACAAAGACCATTCCGATTGGTACTAAAGCAACTAGAGCCTTTGTTCAAGAAGTGGCTGCATTGGCCAATATCAATCCAGAGACTTTTTTACAGTCTCAAGATGAGCGGGCCCATTGGTATGCAAAATCAGTCGACTCCACTTATCTCACCGATAAGCGCGTATTTATATTTGGTGATGCAAGTCATGTGATTGCGGCCGCAAAAGTGGCATCAGAAGAAATAGGCTTTAAGGTAGTTGGCTTAGGTACCTATAGTCGTGAATTTGCCCGCGAAGTCCGTGAAGCTGCCAAGCTGTACGAGGTAGAAGCCTTAATTACCGATGACTATTTAGAGGTTGAGGCAAAGGTAGCTGAACTTACTCCAGACTTGGTCTTGGGTACGCAGATGGAGCGCCACATCGCTAAAAGACTCGGCATTCCTTGTGCTGTAATTTCTGCGCCAGTCCATGTTCAGGACTTTCCAGCGCGCTACTCACCACAGATGGGATTTGAGGGCGCCAATGTATTGTTTGATACCTGGATTCATCCACTTATGATGGGTCTTGAAGAGCATCTAATTATGATGTTCCGCGATGATTTTGAATTTACTGCTAAGGCAGCACCTTCTCATCTAGGTCATTCAGCAGCCGTGAAAGAAAATCTGCACTCACCGGATGCACAATCCAATGAGGTCGCTCCAGTTGTCAGTCATACCCAGGTAAATGCAGAGACATTTAGCGGTACAGAGCCAGCAAAATTATGGGATGTAGAAGCGGAAAAAGAATTGGGAAAAATTCCATTCTTTGTTAGAGGAAAAGCACGACGCAATACTGAGAAATTTGCAGTTGAGCATGGTATTAGCCATATCACTATTGAAACGCTCTACGATGCAAAGGCTCACTATGGCAGATAAGAAAATCCCCATGAGAGTCTCCATCATTACGATGGATACGCACTTGAGTAGTGCGACAGAGAGAGCCCGCTACGCCCTCAAGAAAAAGCTGCCAAGTCTTGAGCTAAGCATTCATGCGGCTTCTAGCTGGACTGTGGATGCTAAAGCTCTAGAAAACTGTATTACCGATATTGAGTCTGCAGACATTCTGATTGTGACCATGCTCTTTATGGAAGATCACTACAAACCAGTGATTGAAGCCTTAAAAGCTCGGCGCAATGAATGTGATGCCATGATTTGTGCCATGTCAGCAGGTGAAGTGGTTTCCCTGACTCGCATGGGTGGGTTTGATATGGGTAAGCCGGCAACTGGCTTGATGGGCTTACTAAAGCGTTTACGCGGAAATAAAGAGAAGTCTCAAACTGGTGGTGCAGCTCAAATGCGCATGTTGCGTCGCCTGCCAAAAATTCTGCGATTTATTCCAGGCAATGCGCAAGATGTCAGGGCCTATTTCTTAACGCTGCAATATTGGTTAGGTGGTTCCGAAGAGAACCTCTTCCATATGGTGACCAACTTAGTCAATCGCTATGCCGCTGGTGAAAGAGAAGTTTTAAGGACCAAAGAAAAGCTAGTTGAGCCAGTCATCTATCCAGATAATGGCATTTATCACCCACGGCTCAAAGGTCGTATGAGTGAGTCTATCGATGATTTGCCTAAATTGGTTTCTGATAAGAAATCTAAGGGTCGCGTTGGTTTGCTGTTGCTCAGATCCTATATTTTGGCTGGCAATACTTTGCACTATGACTCAGTTATCGCTGCAATTGAGGCGCAAGGACTACAAGTACTGCCGATATTTGCAGTGGGCTTGGATGCAAGACCGGCTATCGATCAATTCTTTTATCAGAATGGCGAGAAAGTAGTTGATGCGGTCATATCTCTTACTGGGTTCTCCTTGGTAGGTGGGCCTGCCTATAACGATGCAAAAGCGGCGGAAGAAGTGCTTGCCTCTTTAGATGTCCCTTATCTCGCGGCGCAGCCTTTAGAGTTTCAGACCCTCAATGATTGGGGTAGCTCTGACCGAGGATTATTGCCCGTAGAAAACACTCTGATGATCGCCATACCAGAGCTCGATGGTGCGATCGTGCCGATGGTATTTGGTGGCAGAGCAGGTGATGCAGATGTGCAGTGCAAAGGTTGTCATAAAGGCTGCGTATTTGAGGCCAGCATTAATCGTCATGACATGCATACCTGCATCGAACGTACAGCGATGTTGGCTGCACGTGTATCAAAACTCATTGCCTTACGCAAAGCTGAGCGTGCTGATCGCAAAGTAGCTCTGGTGATGTTTAACTTTCCTCCAAATGCGGGAAGGGTTGGTACTGCTGCCCATTTAAGTGTTTTTGAATCCGTATTCAATACCTTAAAAAGCCTCAAGGCAGAAGGTTATAGCGTTGACGTACCCGCATCCATCGATGAATTTCGGGACATGATTCTGATTGGCAATGCGAAAGAGCACGGTACAGATGCTAATGTACATGCCCAGATCAGTGCAGCAGATCACATTCGTCGTGAGCCTTGGTTAAAAGAGATTGAAGCGCAGTGGGGCCCAGCGCCAGGAAACTTCCTGAGTAATGGATCCTCACTTTTTGTTTTGGGTAAACAGTTTGGTAATGTATTTGTAGCTCTTCAGCCTGGGTTTGGTTATGAAGGCGATCCAATGCGCTTGTTGTATGAAAAAGGTTTTGCACCGACGCATGCTTTCTCCGCCTTTTATCGTTATATTCGCGAAGATTTTGCAGCTTCAGCGGTATTGCATTTTGGTACCCATGGCGCACTCGAATTTATGCCAGGTAAGCAATCGGGGATGTCAGGTGCATGCTGGCCAGATCGCCTGATTCATGATTTACCAAATCTGTATATTTATGCTTCAAACAATCCATCGGAAGGTGCTATTGCCAAGCGTCGTGCTGGAGCAACCTTAATTAGCTACTTAACTCCACCTGTTTCACAGTCTGGCCTATATCAAGGCTTGCTGGAATTTAAAGAAGCAGTTGAGCACTGGCGTAAGTTGGTTCCAAATGAAACAGCGCAAGCGTGGAGCGAAACCGAGCAAGAGTTACTGAATTCAATTCAAGCACAAGCAGTTGAACTCGAATTTTCCTCACAAGAGCCGGCTTGGAAAAATTTAAGCGCAAGCCAAGTAAACCAGATTGTGATGCATCTGAATGAACAAATTCTGGAGTTGGAGTACACCTTGATTCCTTACGGACTTCATGTGCTTGGCAGTCCGCTGAGCATGGAGCAGAGTTTGGATATGTTGGTGAGCTTTTTATCTGTTCAAGAGGGTGAACTCAAAAATATTGATCGAGCTAGTATTGAAATGCTGATTAATAGCGACAGTTTGGAGCAGTTTGTAAAAGCCCAAAAAATGAGTCTGACTCCTGCACTACGTGCTGAGCTAGAAGAATTGCTGGCGGTGTACAAGGAGTTACAGGCCGATAGCGAAATGCAAGGTGTGATGAAGGCATTAGAGGGGCGGTATATTCGCCCGGCACCTGGTGGCGATGTCCTTCGTAACCCGCAGGTATTGCCAACTGGTCGAAATATTCATGGCTTCGATCCATTCCGTATTCCGAGTAAATTTGCAATGAAGGATGGTCTGGTTCAAGCAAATATGCTCTTGGAACGTTATAAAGCCGATGGCAATCCACTGCCAGAGTCGATTGCGATGGTGTTGTGGGGTACTGACAACTTAAAAACTGAAGGCGGACCGATTGCCCAGATTTTGGCGCTGATGGGGGCGTTACCACGCTTTGATAGCTTCGGTAGATTGGCTGGCGCTCAACTAGTTTCTTTAGAAGAGTTGGGCAGGCCCAGAATTGATGTCATGGTATCCATTTCAGGGATATTTAGAGATTTGATGCCTTTGCAAATCCGTATCCTTGCAGAGGCAGCCTACTTAGCGGCTTGTGCTGATGAGCCGCTTGAGCAAAACTTTATTAGAAAACATACCTTAGCTTATCAAGCTCAAAACGGCTGTGATCTTGAGACTGCTGCGCTACGTGTCTTTGGTAATGCTGAGAGTGCCTATGGCGCCAATGTCAATATGATGATTGATAACGGCTTATGGAAGGATGAAAACGAGTTAGCTGAAACTTATACTCGTCGCAAAAGTTTTGCATATGGCAGAACTGGTGTCCCTATGCTGCAAAGTGAGCTTCTTAATAATATCCTTGCTGATGTTGAGCTTACTTATCAAAACCTTGACTCCATTGAGCTTGGCGTCACCACAATCGATACTTATTTTGACACCTTGGGTGGTGTTAGTAGAGCGGTCAGAAGAGCAAAAGGTGGAAAAGCAGCACCCGTATATATTGGCGATCAAACTCGCGGTACTGCCGTAGTCAGAACCCTTAATGAGCAGGTGTCACTAGAGACCCGTTCACGCATGTTGAACCCAAAGTGGTACGAAGGGATGCTCAAACATGGTTACGAAGGTGTTCGTCAATTAGAAAGCCATTTGACTAACACTGTTGGCTGGTCTGCTACGACTGGTCAGGTAGAGCCTTGGGTTTACCAGCATCTAACACAAACATTCATATTGGATCCAGAAATGCGGGAGCGATTGATGAAGCTCAATCCAACTTCATCAGCAAAAGTTGCAAGTCGACTATTGGAAGCATCAGAAAGAAATTATTGGAAGCCAGAGCCATCAGTATTAGAGACCTTGCGTCGCGTTGCTAATGACTTTGAAGATCGACTTGAAGGCGTTTATGAGGGAGTACCTATTTAATGAATACAGTTAGTGTGCCAGTTTCTTCGATTAACACTCGAAGTAAACCAACTGATGGCGAGGGGAGCTTACAGGTTCACCTAGACCCCAATGAAAAAATTGGGAATGCTAAAGTATTTGCCATTTATGGAAAGGGCGGGATTGGTAAGAGTACAACCTCTTCTAATTTGTCTGCAGCGTTTTCATTGCTAGGTAAGCGAGTCATTCAGATTGGCTGCGATCCAAAGCATGATTCCACTTTTACGCTGACTAAAAAACTAGTCCCTACCGTCATTGACATTCTAGAGTCAGTCGATTTTCACTCGGAAGAGCTCAGAGTAGAGGACTTTGTCTACGAAGGCTTTAACGGTGTGATGTGCGTAGAAGCTGGTGGCCCCCCTGCGGGAACCGGTTGCGGTGGCTACGTTGTGGGTCAGACTGTAAAGCTCTTGAAAGAGCATCACCTGCTCGAAGATACCGACATTGTTATTTTTGATGTCTTAGGCGATGTGGTGTGTGGTGGCTTTGCTGCCCCGTTACAGCATGCTGACAGAGCCCTCATTGTCGCGGCGAATGATTTTGATTCTATTTTTGCCATGAATCGCATCGTTCAGGCTATCAGTGCTAAAGCAAAAAACTATAACGTGCGTTTGGGTGGCGTAATCGCTAATCGAAGCGCGGATACAGACCAGATTGATAAGTTCAATACGCGGGTAGGTTTAAAAACAATGGCGCACTTTCCAGATCTCGATGCGATTCGTAAAAGCCGCCTCAAAAAATGTACCGTTTTTGAAATGGAATCGACCCCGGAGATTGAGAAGGTTAAAGATGAATACATGCGTTTAGCTGCTAGCCTACTTTTAGACGACGATCCTTTGCTGACAGAGTCACTCAAAGACCGTGAAATATTTGACTTACTAGGATTTGACTAATCATGAGTGCTATTTCTTATTTAAATAGACGTAGTAAGTTGCAGGACTATTTTGATCGGACTGCAAATGATGCTTGGGCAAAATTAACTTCTGATGCTCCAGTTAGTGGAATCAGGGCAACAGTCAGGGCAGGGCGTGATCAAATGCGCTCAAATCTAATTGCTCGCTTACCAGAGTCATTGGCTGGCAAGCGGATTTTGGATGCGGGCTGCGGCACCGGCGCTTTGGCCCTCGAGTTAGCGAAAAAAGGGGCGAGTATTGTTGCGATTGACTTATCGCCTAATCTCATTGAGCTGGCTAAAGAAAGGATTGCACCAGCTGATCGTCAAAATATTGATTTTAGATCTGGCGATATGCTTGATGACAGCTTAGGTGAATTTGATTATGTTGTGGGCATGGATTCGATGATCCATTATTGCGCGACTGATATGTTAGTTGTGCTGGAAAAGTTGGCCCCGCGAGTTAGAAATAAGATTGTATTTACTTTTGCGCCAAGTACCTTACCGCTTGAGGTGATGATTCGTGTTGGCCGTCTATTTCCTAGAAAAGATCGGGCTCCTTTTATAGAGCCTATAAGTCAAAATAAGCTAAGTAAGTTAATCGATCAATCACCCTGGTTTGTGGATTGGAAGATTCCCCATACCCAATTAGTTTCCAGCGGTTTTTATAAGTCACAACTGATGGAGATTGAAAAAGTATCATGATCAATCTGTCAAAGATGGCTAAGACATGGACGAGGATTGATCCTCGCTTTCTGCCTTTTGCTGACGTGGCGACCCCAGATTTACCTCTGAGCCGCCTCTTAAGACTATCTTTGTTTCAAGTTTCAGTAGGTATGGCTACTGCCTTATTGGTTGGCACCTTAAACCGAGTCATGATTGTTGAGTTACACATGGAGGCTTGGATGGTGGCCTTAATGGTTGCTTTGCCATTAATCTTTGCACCATTTAGAGCCTTGATTGGCCATAGGTCAGATACCCATCGATCCATATTGGGTTGGAGAAGAGTTCCTTATATTTGGATTGGGACTTGGTTGCAGTTTGGTGGTTTAGCCATCATGCCTTTTGCCCTCATCATCCTATCTGGAGATACTCACTGGCCCGCTTGGTTTAGCTACCTTGGCAGTGCGTTGGCATTTTTACTGGTTGGCGCGGGTATGCAAACTACTCAAACTGCTGGCTTAGCTCTTGCTACAGATTTGGCAGACGCAAAAAATCGCCCCCGTGTTGTTGCCATGATGTACGTCATGCTGCTCTTTGGTATGGTCTTGAGCGGCGTCATGTTTAGCGTCTTCCTGGACCCATTTAGCCCGATTCAGTTAATTAAGGTGATTCAGGGAGTTGCGCTCATTACCTTACTGCTCAATTTATTTGCCTTGTGGAAGCAAGAAGCAAGGCAACCTAAAAATACTGCGCCATCTATTGTTCAGCCAAAATTCTCACAAAGTTGGAGTGAGTTTATTAAGGCGCCACAGGTTCGTCGCTTCCTCATCATGCTAGGTCTTGGAACCACTGCCTTTAGCATGCAAGACATTATCTTGGAGCCCTATGGCGGAGAAATACTTCTACTGGATGTATCTGCCACCAGCTTTTTGACCGCACTGATTGCCTGTGGATCTTTACTGGCATTTACGCTTTCTGCACGCTGGCTAAGCAAGGGCTATAACGCCTACAGAATTTCTGCAGCCGGCCTCCTGCTTGGGCTGATTGCCTTCTCCATGGTGATATTTTCAGAGCCATTAGGTTCACCTAATCTCTTCAGATTGGGCGCACTTCTGATTGGTTTTAGTGGCGGCCTATTCGCAGTCAGTACGCTCACTATTGCGATGAGCATGGATCAGGAGAACAAAACTGGGATGGTCATTGGTGCTTGGGGAGCGGTAACAGCTACATGCTCCGGAATTGGTATGTCACTGGGTGGAGTTATTCGTGATCTGATCTCGGATTTAGCAATGGGCGGAATGATTGGTTCTACGTTAATGAGCCCTGCTACTGGTTATAGCTTTGTTTATCACATTGAGATTTATTTGTTGTTTATTACTTTGATCGCGTTAGGTCCACTAGTAGCCCAAAAGCGAAACCTGGATATTTCAAAAATGAGTAAGTTTGGCCTAGCGGATTTTCCAAGCTAGTTTATTAAAGAAGGAGAGAAAAAATGGGTACTGGTGCAATTACACAATATATAGATGTCGCTCAAGTGGTGTTCTATCTATTCCTACTTTTTTTTGTGGGTCTTGTTATATACCTAACATTGGAAAGTAAACGAGAAGGATTTCCACTGGAAACTGAGCGCTTCGGTAAGGTTCGACGTGAAGACGGAATTCTTGGCATGCCAAGGGTGAAAAAATTTGTCACAGAATTTGGCAAAACTTATTACGCTCCCTTAGAAACCCCGCCTGAAACTGAGCGCCTATCAGCGGAGCCAATTCATCCATGGAATGGCGCGCCTATTGCCCCAATTGGCAATCCATTATTAGCAGGAGTTGGGCCAGGTTCTTATGCTAACCGCGCTGATCATGTTGATTATGATCTAGAGGGTCATGCGCGAATTCGTCCACTGAGAAAGTTAAATGATTTCGCAATTGCAAAGCAGGATATTAATCCGATTGGCTTGAGTGTCATCGGTGCAGATGGTCATAAAGCCGGCGTTGTGAAAGATGTCTGGGTTGATCATATGGAAATGATGATTCGCTACCTAGAGGTTGATGCAAAGGGTGCGACAGTCCTATTGCCAGTGAATTTTTCACGTATTGGCAAGCAAGACATTCGGGTGAAGTCAATTCTTGCAGATCAGTTTGCAGCTGTGCCAAAAACAAAAAATCCAGAGGAAATCACCTTGCTGGAAGAAGAGAAGATCATGGCGTACTTTGGTGCCGGCACTTTATATGCCACTCCCGATCGTCAGGAGCCGTTAATATGAGCCTGAACATTCCTAGTAGTCCAGAGCATGAATTTGAACCAGAGCTAGGACTTCCTGAAAAGTTGCCTGAGGGCGAGCGTATTTTGTGGCAGGGCTCGCCTGATGTAAAGGCGATGCTTCTGCGAGTGTTTCACCTCAAAGGGCTCTTGATTTATTTTGGCTTGATCTTGCTCTATCAGATTGTTACTGGCGTTACTGATGGAGAGTCCCTCAGTGCGATATTTTTCTCCTCCTTAAGGATTACGATTTTTTCAGCCATTGGTTTATCCCTAGTTGCTCTGCTTGCTTATTTGATGGCATCAACTGCGGTCTACACCATCACCAATAAGCGCGTAGTCATGCGTATTGGAATTGTGTTGAATATGACTTTTAATTTCCCGCTCAAGATGATTGAGTCGGCAGATTGCTGTGTCACCAAGCAGGGTACGGGAGATATTTCTCTGAAGTTAAGTAAAGATACAAAAATTGCGATATTTCACTTATGGCCTCATTCCAGACCATCACATTGGGCCAGCCCTCAGCCTACTCTCCGGTGCATTAAAAACTGCTCCGAAGTTGCCAAAATTTTGGTTGATGCTTGGGCTACCCAGAACAATGTCATTGCTCGATCAGTTCAAGCTGCTCAACGCAATCCATCGATGGTAAATACACCTTACTCAGGGGCAGAGGCAGCATGATTTTGCGCATGAATCCTATCCGTATTCAAAACTATATTGCAGTATTTGTGGTCATCGTTTTGGTGGGGGTAGTGTTCGTGGTTGCCAATGCCGTTCAGTCTGGTAAAGCGGAAACGCAGGTAGACGCCAGTGTGATCGCGAAAAAAACATTGTTTTTTAGGGATCTCCCTGATGGCTCAGTAGGGGTTATATCAGCTTCTAATGGGAGAATGATTGCACAAGTAGAGGGTCAGGCTGGTTTTGTAAGGGGGATTTTGCGAGCATTGGCTCGTGAACGTCGCATTCGCCAAATTACCAGCGATGATGCATTTGAATTAATTAGTCGTTCTGATGGTAGATTGACTTTAGTAGATCTAGCAACAGGCAATCGCATTGATTTGGAGTCATTTGGTCGAGATAACGCAGCGCAGTTTGCTGCATTTTTAAATAGCGCGGGGCAATGATGTCTAAACAGCTGGTTAAATGTTCTGTAGATATGTCCAATACTTCAGAGTATCTATATGCCCATGTGGATCTTGACGGCGTTCAAGTCGGCCCAGGAGATCAGGTGCTCGTCCATGATCCGATTGTAGAGCTGCCGTTTGGTGAGGTTTTGAGCTATCAAAGAACAGCAACTGTCTCTAAGGCTGGCTGGTTATCGCGTTTGTGGGTATATCTCACTGCAAGACTCGAAATTACCTTGTTATACGAGGTCAGCTTTTCTACTACTCGATTCAGTCAAGCGAAAAAATATCCAAGAGTGCGCCCAGTAGTGCACACACAACCCCTTATTGTGACTAAAGGTATTGAAGTATGAGTGCTAATGCCCCAACCATGGAAGCGCTTCGCCCCATTAATGAATCAACCGATCGCGCACTAGAGAGTACGATCCTAAGTCCTCGGTTTTACACCACTGATTTTGATGAGATGGATCGTTTTGATATCAGCTCAGTAAAGCCCGAGTGGGATAAGCTCATGCAAGAATTTGATTCCGATATTAATCAGGCTCACTTTCAGCGTCCTGATGATATGTCTAAGGACTACTCCCACTTGCCAGAGGGCTTGTACCAAGAGTTTTTAGATTTCTTAATTAGTTCAATTACTTCAGAGTTCTCAGGTTGTGTTCTCTATTCAGAGATTAAAAAGTCGATCAAGAATCCCGACTTAAAAGACTTGTTCTCATACATGGCTCGTGATGAGAGTAGACATGCCGGTTTTATTAATCAGTGGCTCAAAGATTTTGGTATTGGGGTTGATCTAGGATTTTTGGCAAGAACTAAAAAATATACCTTCTTTAAGCCAAAGTTTATTTTTTATGCAACTTATTTGTCTGAAAAAATTGGCTATGCCCGCTACATCACGATTTATCGAATCATTCAAAACAAACCAGAATTGCGCTTTCATCCGATTTTTCTCTGGTTTGAGAAATGGTGTAATGATGAATTCCGTCATGGTGAGGCCTTTGCTTTATTAATGCGTTCTACTCCAAAGTTACTCAGTGGTGGTAATCGACTGTGGATTCGCTTCTTTTTATTGGCGGTATACGCAACAATGTATGTGCGCGATCATTCCAGACCAGAGTTCCATAAAGCGCTTGGGGTATCACCAACAGACTATGACCGCAAGGTACTAGAAATTACTTCTGATATCACTAAGCAGGTTTTCCCTTTCACTATCAATTTAGATGATCCAAGAATTTGGGAGTGTTTTGAAAAGCTGAGAAAAATTTCAGATGAGGTAGATCATTTGAAGCAGGTTGGTGGTGTCTTTTCAGCTATCAAACGAGGTGCTCTAGCAATTGCGGCTACTGCTACCTTCTTACGTCTTTATATGTTGCCAGTAGTGCCAAATGAATTACCGAGTGATATTCGTATGGCACCTGTTTGGTAATTCACTATGTATTTTTGGATAAGCCCGCTGATATTCACCGTTTTTATATGGTGGTTTAGCACAGGGCTTATTTTGAAGGTGCATAGCCTTCCTAAGCGTTTTTTTAAATCCATATTTGTAGTCTCGGTTGGCGTTTTATTGCTTGCCTTTTGGGGTTTGTCTATCTCCAGTCAGCAGGCGACGATTGCTGGTGCTTACTGTTCATTTACTTGTGCCATCATCATTTGGGGATGGCAAGAGCTGGCCTTTCTTTTGGGCTACATCACTGGATCACGACGTTCGGAATGTCCTAATGGGCTGAGCCCCATGACCAGAGCATGGTATGCATTTCAGACGATCAATTATCACGAGCTGGCATTACTGAGCTTAGGAATGATTCTATTTTTCATTAACTTAGATTCAGTGAATCAAACTGGATTTTGGACCTTTGTCATCCTATGGGGAATGCGCCAGAGTACGAAGATCAATATCTTTTTGGGCGTCCTTAATTTTAATGAGTCTTTCTTGCCGCAGCACCTACAGTACTTAGTCACCTACTTCAGACGTAGGGCAATGAACTTCCTGATGCCATTTTCTGTTTTAGTCTCGGTGATGATATTGATCCCGATTTGGTCAAGTGCAGGATTGGATTCTTCGCCCTTCGATAGGGCCTCATATGCTTTGCTAGGAACCCTGTTAGCCCTTGGTTTATTAGAGCACCTCTTTTTAATTCTGCCCTTTCCAAGTGAATTACTTTGGAAGTGGGGCTACAAAAAAAATCACTAATTTGATTCGAATATGCTTTCAAAAAAAACTATTTTCTTAGCGCAACCCCGCGGTTTTTGTGCCGGAGTTGAAAGGGCTATTTTGATAGTTGAGGAGGCGCTCAGAATTTATGGTGCCCCCATATATGTTCGGCATGAAATCATTCACAACGCCTATGTTGTTAAAGATTTCGAATCTCGTGGTGTAGTCTTCATTAATCAATTGGAGCATGTTCCTCAGGGTGCCATTCTGATTTTTAGTGCGCATGGGGTTTCACAGGCCGTCAGAATTGAGGCAGATAATCGTCAATTCAAGGTATTTGATGCGACTTGCCCTTTGGTAGCCAAGGTGCATGCTGAAGTGGTCCGCTTAAAAGAGCGTGGATATCAAATCATCATGATTGGACATCGTGGTCACCCGGAAGTTGAGGGTACGATGGGTCAGATTGATTCTTCGATCTATCTCATTGAGAGCGTACAAGATATTGCCCAGCTGCACTTTGAAGAAAATGTGCCAGTAGCTTATGTCACTCAAACAACCTTATCGGTTGATGAAACACAAGAAATCACTCAAGCATTGGTGGAAAAGTTCCCCAATATTCATGCACCAAAACGCCAAGACATTTGCTATGCCACTCAGAATCGTCAGGATGCCGTCAAAGCAATGGTTCCTCAGGTAGATTTAGTGGTGGTGGTGGGTAGTCCAAACAGCTCTAACTCTAAGCGTCTTCAAGAGCTTGCTGAAAGCATGCATGTACCCGCCTATTTAGTAGATGACCCATCTCAACTTGAAGGCGAGTGGTTTGATGGGGTTCGTAATATTGGCGTAACAGCAGGGGCTTCCGCCCCAGAGGCATTAACAGCGCAAATCGTCGAAGCTATTGGTCTATTTTCTAGTGGAACTGTTTCGCCACTCCAGGGAATTGAGGAAACAGTGAATTTTTCTCTCCCAAAAGAGCTTCTCAGGGCAGCCTAAACCCCTCCTTTTCCCCTTAAGTGATGATCTATAAGGGTTTTCACTTGTAAAAACAGGCAATAAAAATGTCAAATTTAATTGACACTTTTAAATGTCAATGACAAAATCATTTACATGAATCTGCCTGATCCTAAAGCAATTTTGACGCTTTTAAAGCCCATCACTTGGTTCCCGCCAATGTGGGCCTTTGCTTGTGGCTCTATCACTGGCAGTGAAAAAATTGCTGACAATTTACCGATTTTTCTTGTCGGATTGGCTCTCACTGGTCCGCTAGTTTGTGCTTCTAGTCAGGCGGTCAATGATTGGTTTGATCGACACGTAGATGCGATCAATGAACCTATGCGGCCAATACCTTCTGGTCGCATACCTGGTCGCTGGGGTTTATACATCGCGATCATTTGGTCTTTGATTTCTATCTGGGTTGGAAGTTACTTGGGTCCGATTGGATTCGCCGCAACCTTATTAGCCTTAGTGCTTGCCTGGCTCTACAGCATGCCACCGATCCGCTTTAAAAATAATGGCTGGCTTGGAAATCTTGCGTGCGGAATTAGTTACGAAGGTTTGGCATGGGTCACGGGTGCCACCTTGCTATCAGGCGGTCTAATGCCAAATAAACCATCGCTAATACTTGCCGGCCTTTATAGCGCAAGTGCTCACGGCATCATGACTTTGAATGACTTTAAAGCGATTGAGGGTGATCGGCAAATGGGTGTGCGCTCCTTACCCGTGCAACTCGGAGCCAAAAGAGCGGCGCAAGTTGCTGCAGCATTCATGTTGATTCCGCAGATAGTGGTGCTATGCCTGCTGCTATCTTGGAATAAGGAAATGTATGCCTTAGTCATTGGCCTACTGATCGTAGCGCAAGTAATTTTATTAAGAGGTTTTTTAAAGCGGCCCATAGAGAAAGCACTTTTTTATAGTGGCTTTGGAGTTCCTGTCTTAGTTACCGGAATGATGGTTTCTGCTTTTGCAGTAACAGGAATGGATGGCTAATATGAGCATAGCAATCAGTCAACCACTATTAAATCTCTCGACATTCGGATGGTTGAGTATCGTACGTATTGGGCTTGTTCAAGCTTGTATCGGCGCCATTGTGGTGATGACCACATCAACTCTAAATCGAATCATGGTAGTAGAGCTAGCCTTGCCAGCGAGTCTCCCAGGCTTCTTAGTGGCGATTCATTATTTTGTGCAAGTCATTCGTCCAAGAATGGGCTTTGAGTCCGATAGTGGGGCTAAGAAAACGCCTTGGATATTAGGTGGCATCACTTTATTGGCGATGGGTGGTTTTGGTGCTGCTATCGCGACAGCATTAATGGGAGTGCATCTTCTCTTAGGGATTGCCTCCGCCATTATTGCTTTCTTCTTTATTGGTGTTGGCGTCAGTATGAGCGGTACATCCCTGTTAGCTCTACTAGCTAAGGGTGTGAGCGACGAGCGTAGAGCAGCTGCTGCTACAACGGTATGGCTCATGATGATTTTTGGTTTTGCTATGACGAGCGGTATTGCTGGAAAATTTTTAGACCCATACGAGCCAGAAAAAGTGATCTTGATCTCCGGCGTCATCTCTCTTTCTGCTATGGCACTTTCTTTTGCAGCTCTGTTCAAGCTAGAAGGTCATGATCTACAAAATAGTAGAGCGAATATAGATAAAAAAGTCCCCTTCAAAAAAGCCCTGAGCGATATCTTGGCTGATCCAGATACCAAGCGATTTACGATCTTTATCTTTTTGTCGATGCTGGCATTTAGTGCCCAAGATTTGATTCTGGAGCCATTTGCAGGAATGATTTTTAAATATACCTTGGGTGAGACAACTAGCCTCTCAGGTATTCAGCATGCTGGTGTTTTGACCGGAATGTTATTAGTCGCCGTCTGTGGATCGAG
This sequence comes from Polynucleobacter sp. Adler-ghost, assembly GCF_018688495.1. Classification (NCBI taxonomy): domain Bacteria; kingdom Pseudomonadati; phylum Pseudomonadota; class Betaproteobacteria; order Burkholderiales; family Burkholderiaceae; genus Polynucleobacter; species Polynucleobacter sp. Adler-ghost. The sequence continues at coordinate 1,342,429 of NZ_CP061320.1, read as the reverse complement.
TCGATTACGCAAATATTTTGGCTCGCTACGTTCATGGATGATTTACGGCTGTCTCGCATCCGCATTGGCCATGTTCGGATTGGTGCTCGCTGGTTTGCTAGAAGGTGATTGGCCATTAAAGCCTAATGTATTTCTGCTTGGATTAGCAAACGGCGCTTTTTCAATTGCGGCGATTGCCTCCATGATGCGATTAGCAGTAGTGGGTGGAGCCGGCAAAGAGGGTGTGCGCATCGGTCTTTGGGGTGGTGCGCAAGCCATTGCCTTTGGCTTGGGTGGATTAATTGGTGCTGGAGCTAGTGATTTAGCAAGATCCATTTTTACTAACCCTGCTTTTGCATACTCCAGCGTCTTTTTTATCGAAGCACTGTTGTTCGTTGTTTCAGCATATATGGCCTCTCTAGTTGAGAGAAAAAATAGCATTACGAGTCAAACGAGGTAAAGCGAATGGGAACAGAATTTATTTATGATGCGGTGGTGATCGGCGGCGGTCCGGCAGGAGCTACGGCAGCCCAAACCCTGGCTAAAAAAGGAAAGCAAGTTTTATTGCTGGATAAGCGAGGCAGGGTGAAACCCTGCGGTGGAGCTATTCCTCCGCGCTTAATCAAAGACTTTGAGATTCCCGATGAGCTGTTAGTTGCCAAGGCAAAATCAGCACGTATGGTTTCGCCTGTTGGCAAAGCAGTTGACATTCCGATTGATAATGGTTTTGTTGGCATGGTCGATCGAGCCCAATTCGATGAATGGCTGCGCAAGCGCGCTGTCGCTGCTGGAGCGACTCGAGAAGATGGCCTTTTTGAAAGCCTGACACGTGAAGGTCCACTTGCTCGTATTCATTACCGCACAAGAGGTGCGCGTGATGGTGATTCTGGTGCCATTAAAAGCGTTCTTACTAAAGCGGTAATTGGTGCTGATGGTGCTAAGTCTCAAGTTGGAAGAAGCGCTGGAGTAAAGGGTTGTGCTGAAGCCAATTACGTCTTTGCGTATCACGAAATTATTAAAACACCTCCAAACACCCCGCATCATTTTGATTCCACCCGATGTGATGTGGTGTATCAAAAGCCGATCTCACCCGATTTTTATGGCTGGGTATTTCCTCACGGGGATACGATCAGTATTGGTACTGGCAGTGCTGACAAAGGCTTCTCCTTGAGGAATGCCGTAGCTAAGCTGCGCTCAGATGTGGGTCTTGAGGGTGCAGAACTCATCCGCCATGAGGGCGCACCTTTACCAATGAAGCCTCTTAAAAAATGGGATGATGGACAGCAGGTTGTGTTGGCTGGTGATGCAGCAGGCGTGGTCGCGCCAGCATCTGGCGAGGGGATTTATTACGCCATGCTAGGTGGTCAGTTAGCAGGTGAGGCTGTATATGAATTTGTAGAGAGCAATGATCCCGCAAAGTTGCAGTTGGCTAGAAAGCGCTTTATGAAAGAGCATCGCATGACTTTCTGGGTTTTAGGGATCATGCAGTATTTCTGGTACACAACTGACAAGCGTCGCGAGAGTTTTGTCAAAATGTGTGAAGACAAGGACGTTCAGAAGCTGACCTTCGAGTCTTATATGAATAAAAAACTCGTGCGCAAAAAGCCTTTAGCTCATATCAAGATCTTCTTTAAAGATATGGGGCATTTATTGGGATTAGCTAAGGCATGAGAATTTTCTTTGAATGCAAGTACCTGCTGATGATTGCCGCATGGATGATCATTACTTCTGTTGCGGGTGGATTGGCGACAGAAATCGGGCCTTGGTATTTCTCATTAAAGCAGCCTGCATGGAAACCACCAGATTGGGCCTTTGGTTTGATCTGGACCATTATTTTCATACTATCAGCAGCGGCTTGGATGATTGCTTTTAACAATCGCCCAACAAGGTCGCAGAGAATTTCTTTGGTTGGGCTATTTGTGCTCAATAGCTTCCTCAATATACTCTGGAGCATCTTCTACTTTCGTATGCACCACCCAGATTGGTCTTTGATAGAAGCTGGTTTTCTGTGGCTATCAGTCTTAGGAATCATGGTGGTCATGTGGCCTATTCGCAAGTTAGCTGCCTTTTTAATGTTGCCCTATTTGATTTGGGTCACTATCGCGATGTGTTTGAACTGGGAGACTCTGGTTCTCAATCCGGGGGCTTATTAAATTATGGCCAGCATGAAACTACTCAATCTTGGTGTCAATCATCACACTGCTCCGATAGATATTCGAGAGAGTGTTGCTGTAGCTCCTGAGATTTTGCAAGATTCATTAATTGACTTGCGTAAGTACTTGCAGGGAAAAAACTCAAGTAGTAGTCCTGAGGTGGCAATTCTATCGACTTGCAACCGTATGGAAATTTACTGCGCTGCAAACGATATTGAGTATGCAGATAATGATTTTGAAAAAAGAGCCTTTGACTGGTTAGCAGCGCAAAATAATGTTCAAGGTAATGCACTGCGTCCCTATATTTACTCTGCAACATCAGCAGATGCTGTCAAGCATGCCTTTAGGGTGGGTAGTGGGCTAGATTCTATGGTGCTGGGAGAGACCCAAATTCTGGGGCAAATGAAGAAGGCAATTGACTGCGCTAATCAAGTAGGAACTGTTGGCGCATATCTAAAGCCATTATTTGATAAGACTTTCTCTGTAGCTAAAGTGGTTCGTGGCAACACACAAATTGGTGCTCACTCAGTATCAATGGCTGGCGCCTCAATCAAACTGGTTCAGCGTATTTTTGGCGATATCAATGGATGTAATGTGCTGTTCATCGGCGCAGGAGAAATGATTGGTCTTTGTGCAAGTCATTTTGCGGGCAAGAAGCCCAAAAAGATTGCGATTTCTAATCGTACGGTGGATAGGGGTAGTGAATTAATCAAAGCCTTCGCTGATCAAAATTTAGTAACTGAAGCATTCCCCTTGCACGAGTTAGCCCAGCACCTACATGAATACGATGTAGTGGTATCTTGCACAGCAAGTTCATTGCCCATTATCGGTCTAGGTATGGTTAAAACGGCCTTGAAGGCAAGACAGTTTCGCCCCATGGTCTTAATAGACCTAGCAGTTCCAAGAGACTTTGAGTCTGAGATTAAGAGTGTAAAAGATGCCTATTTATATTCTATCGATGACCTGGGCGAGATTGTGAGTGCAGGCAAAGCCAATCGCACAGAATCTGTTCATGAGGCAGAGAAAATCATTGAAAAGGGAGTGATTGAGTTTTATCAAGCCTTAGAAAAAAGAGCAGTAGTGCCCATCATTAAATCCATTCAGGATGTGGGTGAGCGGTATCAAAAAATTGAACTGGAAAAAGCAGGCAGAAGAATTGCCAAAGGAGAAGATCCCATGATTGTTCTTTCTCAAATGGCTAGCGCACTAGCCAACAAATTTATGCACGCCCCAATTTGTGCGCTTCAGAATTCTAGCCATGAAAATCTGGAAGATTTCAAGAAGATTATTTCGACAATCTATACGTCAAAGTAAATTACTATGCTCAAGGTCACCAATCTTCTCGAGACGATTACTAGCCCTGCTGATTTGAGGGCCTATGAATCTAATCAGCTCCCTCAAATAGCTCAAGAATTACGCAGCTTTATTCTCAATTCTGTTTCTAGTACTGGCGGACATTTATCTTCTAATCTTGGAACGGTAGAGCTAGCTATTGCCCTGCATTACGTATTTGATACCCCTCATGACCGAATGATTTGGGATGTAGGCCATCAAAGCTATGCCCATAAAGTATTGACGGGGCGACGTGAGGGAATGTCTACTCTGCGTCAATACGGTGGCATCTCAGGATTTCCAAAGCGAAGCGAGAGCGAGTATGACGCTTTCGGAACTGCACATTCTTCAACGAGTATTTCAGCTGCACTGGGAATGGCTGTAGCAGCGAAGACTAAAAATGAAAAGCGCAGCGTGGTGGCTATTATTGGTGATGGCGCTATGAGTGCTGGTATGGCGTTTGAAGCCATGAACAATGCTGGCGTCAATAAAAAAGTGCCTTTGATAGTCATACTCAATGACAATGAGATGTCGATTTCACCAGCAGTTGGAGCACTCAATCGATATTTAGTCAAACTCATTTCAGGCTCGATGTATGCGGCAACCAAAAGAGGTATCGATAAGGTGCTATCTGTTGCTCCCCCAATACGAGAGTTTGCAAAAAGACTCGAGGGTCATGCAAAAGGCATGGTTGGTCCAGCCACGATCTTTGAGGAATTTGGATTTGATTACTACGGCCCGATTGATGGACATAATTTAGATGTATTAATTCCTACTCTAGAAAACATCAAACATCTTGCTCAAACTGAGGGGCCCCAGTTTCTTCATATCATTACGAAAAAAGGTAAAGGTTATTCTAGGGCGGAAGAGGATCCCATTCTTTATCATGGACCAGGTAAATTTGATGCAAGCGTAGGGATTCAAGCAGGCAAAGCAAGTAAGAAAACCTTTACTCAAGTATTTGGTGAATGGTTGTGCGATATGGGGGCTGCTGATGAGCGACTGATTGCGATTACGCCAGCCATGCGTGAGGGTTCTGGATTAAATGAGTTTGAGGCGCGCTTCCCAGATCGCTACTTTGATGTTGGAATTGCAGAGCAGCATGCTGTTACCTTTGCCGCTGGAATTGCCTGTGAAGGCTTAAAGCCAGTAGTTGCGATTTACTCCACCTTTTTACAGCGCGGCTATGATCAGCTAATTCACGATGTCACCTTGCAGAACCTCCCGATTGTTTTTGCGATTGATCGCGCTGGTATTGTTGGTGCAGATGGTGCAACGCATGCTGGTGCATTTGATATTGCCTTCTTACGTTGCCTGCCAAACTTAGTTCTGATGACCCCTTCGAATGAGCAAGAATGCCGTGCAATGTTAAGCACTGCTTATAGGCATGATGGCCCAGCAGCTGTCCGCTACCCACGTGGTTCCGGAGTTGGAACTCCAGTTGAATCTTCATTAGATACGCTACCCATCGGTAAGGGCAGAATAGTCCGCAGCATTAGTCATGAAGCGCCTCCAAAGAAAAAAATCGCTTTCATCTGCTTTGGACCAATCTTATATTCCGCCTTAGACGTAGCAGAAGAGATTAATGCGACTGTAGTAGACATGCGCTTTGTTAAGCCGCTTGATGAAGAGTTACTTCTGACTATTGCCCAGTCTCACGACGCTCTGGTCTTGATTGAAGATAGCGCAATTCAGGGGGGTGCTGGAAGTGCTTGCCTTGAGGTGTTGTCTAACAAGAATATTCAAATAGAAACCCTCCAACTTGGATTGCCTGATGAGTATGTAGAGCACGGCGATGTCAATCTGCTATTAGATCATTACGGACTCTCTGCTCAAAAGATAAAGCAGAGTGTTATTTCTAGATTTGGATAAAGCATTGGTAGGAAATGATTTAACTCAAGATCTTCCCTATCGGGACTTATGCACTGATTGTGGAGTGTCACGCACCTCAACTCCCAAGCGCTGCGCTACTGCTTGCCAATTTATTCAACCTGATTACCCAAAATACGAACTATCAGCTCATGGGAGAGAGCGGAAGCTAGAAAACTCGGATGAGGTATTTTTTGGCGCCTATCTCCACATGTTTAGGGCTCGACTAATTAACCCATTGCCTGGTGCGCAATGGACAGGGATTATTAGTAGGCTATGTGAGGTTCTGTTGGAGAGAGGGGAAATAGATGCTGTCATTACCATGCGTTCTGACCCCAAGGATCGCTGGAAGCCAAGCCCAGTAATCGTCACTAAAGCAGAAGATATGGCTCAGTGTCGAGGTATGAAGATGGGCTATGCACCTATCATTCAGTATCTTGAGCAGGCAAGAGAGTTAGGATATAAAAAAGTAGCGATGGTGGGAATACCGTGCCAAGTCTATGCTGCAAGAGCATTGGAAAAAGAACTTGGATTTGAGAGGCTGCTTATCATCGGGTCTCCTTGCTCTGACAACACAACCACAGAAAACTTCCATCAGTTTTTAGGCCTGCTGAGTCCCAATCCCGAAGATATTACGTATTTAGAATTTAGAGCCGACTACCATGTTGAATTGAGATTTAAAAATGGTGAAGTACAAGAGATTCCTTTTTTAAAGTTGCCCCTCAGTACTTTGCCCGCAGATTTTTTTCCGACGACTTGTAAAACCTGCGTTGATTACGTCAACTCCCTATCGGATATCACGGTGGGGTATATGGCAGGCACGGGAGAGCAATGGATTATTGTTCGCAATCCAAAAGGTCAAGAGCTCGTAAACCTCCTTTCTACCGAGCTATCGCTTGAGCCAGTGAGTTCCGCTGGCAATCGTTTAGGTCCCGTTAAAGGCTTTATGAAAAATGTGGAGCTTGCTGCAGGTGGCTTGCCATTACAGCGGATGCCAAACTTCATGCGAAGTATTTTTGCCTGGGTAATGCCGAGATTTGGGCCTCGCGGGCTCGAGTTTGCTAAAGCAAGGGTAGAGATGAAGGCAATTGAATCGGTGATTCAATTACGTAATGTTGCTCCGCACAAAATAAAAAACATGGTGCCTAAAGCCACCTGGGTTCTACTTGAAAAATATGAAATACGACCTTCTAGTGATGAAAAAAGGGCGTCTAGGGAAAGTACTTAAGATATTTCATTTGAGTATCCCTAAAAATGAGCCTATAAAGTAAACATTCCCATTTATAGGCTCTTAGGCAGTCACGGCGATCTCAAGTAATGACTTGAGACTGTGACCAGATCAAGTGATGTTCATGAATTTATCCAGACTAGTGAGCATCGCTAAATCTAAAAAGAGATCTAGCCAAGACGACTCCAACCCTAACCGGAGCTCCACTCCCAGTAAGTCCGATAGTATTTGGGAGGACTGCTTGGTTTCAAATGCACCCTCAAAAGCTACATTTGAAAAAAACGATACTCCACATCCATTAGAAAAAGCCTGTACGGAAGAGGAATATCTTGAGTCGCTAGTCAAGACGATTGAAAATAATATCTTGCCGTTGATAGTTGAGCAGCATCTCGAGACATCAATTTCCTCTGCTTTAAAGGCTCCTCCTGTCGACCTTATTCCGCAACAATCGGTGAACGAGTTAACACTATTAGTGTTGCAAGAGGATGCGAAAACCTCTGTGAAGTACGTCAAAGATATCCATGCTTCTGGTGTTAGTCTGGAAAATATCTATCTGCTCTTATTGACCCCTGTCGCTAGAAAATTGGGCGAAATGTGGGAGGAAGATGAGTCTAGTTTTACCGACGTCACGATTGCACTTTGGCGTATCAAGCAGCTCATGTATGACTTAAGCCCCATTTTTCAGCAGTATGCAGAGCAAAATAAAACCGGATCTAGCATCATGCTTGTTCCTTTGCCAGGCTCACAACATAACTTAGGCTTATTTATGGTCTCTGAATTCTTCGCCAAAGCCGGCTGGAGAATATGGGGTGAGTTGGCTGCAACTCAAGAGGACATTGTTTCCATGGCGCAGACAGAGTGGTTTGATGTGATCGGCCTTTCTGCAAGTGTTCGCGAGCAGTTCCCACAGTTAAAAGACCTGATTCAAGAGATTAAGCTCAAATCAAAAAACCCACGTGTTGGCCTGATTGTTGGCAGCCCTGTCTTCAATCAATGCCCAGAGTTGGTAGATGAATTGGGTGCTGATATGGTTGGGTTTGATGCAGCAGATGCCTTGGAAAAGGCGACTTATTATGTTGAGCGATTACGCTAGCTGTAGTTTAGTGTGGATACATTTTTCTGATATCGATGACTAAGGTACTCATAGTATGAAAATTTACGATTGGATTACTGCAGCCGAAAAAGGAATCTTAATTCTTATTGCATTTTTTACTATTTTTAGTGTCGGTATAGAGATGTATGCCGTTCTTCTAAACGGAAAAATTGCCTTAACCGATCTATTGTTGATGTTCATTTATGCCGAGGTACTAGGTATGGTGGCAGCTTTTTATAAGTACAACAAGATCCCAATCACTATTCCAATCTTCATTGCCATTACAGCCCTCTGCAGGCTCATTATTTTGCAGGGCAAGGGAATTAGTACGGTTGACTTGATATATGAGAGTGGGGCGGTATTGTTGCTAGCTCTTTCGGCGATCATTATTAAAAAAGCCATGAGCACTAAAGATACAGAGGTATAAATCTCTTAATTAATGCCGGCTGATAGCTTAGGCCTCAAAACTCTTTAATAAAAATAATGCCCCGCTATCTTGTCCAAGCGCCTTAACAAGAATGGGCAAGCTTTCAGATAGCTGCTTTTCTAGAGTCCACGGTGGATTAATGATGAACATGCCGCTAGCCTGCAGTCGGCGCTCCTTTGGAGCATTCTCAACCCGCAGCTCAACTTGCAACCAAGAACGTTTATGGCTTGCAGCAATCTTTTTCATATGATCCGGCAGGGAGGCTGATTCTCTTCTGGAGAGGCATGGATACCAGATTGCGTAACATCCAGTAGCGAAACGATGTAAAGCCTCTTCCATCGCCGTTTCGAGATAACGATAGTCTTGCTTATCCTCATAAGAGGGATCAATTAATACCAGCCCACGCCTACTAGGTGGTGGCATTAAGCCTTTCAGTCTTGTAAAGCTATCTTCCGCATAAATGTCGACTTGTTTTGATTGCTTGAGTTGGCTGATATTATGGCGCAGGATATCAATTTCTTTGGGGTGTAACTCAAAGAGCTTCAGTCGATCTTGTGCTCTCAGCAAATGCGCCAGGATAAATGGAGAGCCGGGATAGACGGCAATCTCATTAGTATTATTTTCGGAACGAATGTGTTCGAGATAACTAGCTATCCCAGAACTTATCGAATTACCCTCTGCAAATTTAGCCAAGCGATAAATGCCTTGATCAGCTTCTTTGCTGACAGTGGCAAAGCCATCGGTCAGACTATAGATACCAGCACCAGCATGCGTATCAACAATCGTCAAAGCTCCAGGCTTTTCTTGTAGATATTCAACTAAATGAATCATCACGAGATGCTTCAGAATATCAGCATGACTGCCCGCATGAAAAGCGTGGCGATAACTAAACATCTTTATATGGCCTTGGGTTTTTGCGCTTTAATAAACAAAGCTAAAGTAATGCCAATTAATGTCACACATGCATATTGCAATGACTGATTAAGCTCTGAATCTAAGGTTTGCGTCAGGAGAATATAGATAGTTACAAGTCCGCCCAGAGCAAGTAAGCGCGGCCCGATCTGATTAGGCGCCATCTGTTTTTCTGGAATCAACCTAGCCAATATTGCTCCTAGCATTCCAGACCACAGTCCAATAGCGCAACCTGCTAGAACATCAGTAAGCCAGTGAGCACCCAGCGCATTGCGAGAGATGCCCGCAAAACCGGCAATGAGGAAGATCCACCACAAAGAGGCTCTTTTATCTCGATCGCTAGCAAAGTAGATTCCAGAAACTACCGCAAAAGCAGTCAGGGTATGACCGGAGGGCATCGCTTTTTGCAATAGAGGTTCGCCGATGCGATAAAAGTCTTCTAAAGCAAGTACCCCAGCAGGACGAGGAAGGGCTAAAAAAGGCTTGATGATTTGACTGATAGCGCCGCCAATCAAGGATGCCAAAAGTCCGGCACTCAGTAATCGAGGCGCTAATAGCAAGAGGGGGAAACACAGTGCAAAGATCCCCCAGCCATTACCAATAAAAGTGAGCCATGCCCATAAAGTATCTGGAAGTAACTGGGTATACCGATTAATAAATAAAAATGTTGGAGTTTGTAATTCACCAAAGTAAATGGCGATTGCTAGACTTAGCGGCAGAAGCGGGATACACCAAACCCAAATTGATGCAATTGCTAAAGCCGATTTGTGCTGCTCAGCCATGCGACTTAACGTCCTCGCTCTTGATCGGCTTCATTTAATTGATGCACCATCTTTTCTAGTACCTGAGCAACCGTAATAGCTTGCATGCAGACATTGTCATGGCAGGGTGTTTTGCGATGATTGGCTGCACTAACGCACGGTGAACATGCCAGATTAGCTGTAATGGCAATTGATTTACCAATAGAGCCATAAAGCGCTGGCGTTTCTGGTCCGAAGAGGACAACTGTCCGCAATGGAGTGACGGCAGAGAAGTGGCCAGGCCCAGAATCATTCGTTACCATCACATCAGACAGGGTGTAGAGCGGTGGTAATTCTGCAAAGCTCACCTGGCCTGCAAAGTTCAGGGCATTTTTAACATTGGCAACTGCACGAACTTTTTCAACATAGGCAAATTCAGCTGGGGAGCCAGTGATCAGAATAAGATCATTTGGATAGCGTTGATTTAATCCCTGAATCAGCTCAGAAAAACGCTGTTGAGCCCAGCGCCTTTGTGGCAACAGATCACTAGCGTTGGGGTTGACCAAAATGAGGCGTTGCTCGCCTTGCTTAAACGCAATGTTAAATGTTGCGCTCAGTTTCTCAATGCGCTCACGAACTTTGCTTAATACTGCTGGATCAATTACCGCTTGCTCTAAATGAACTTCTGAATCTGCAATATGTATTTTGCTGAATGGAACTTCAATTTCTTGAGCAAATGCCGCATGAATCAGAGAGAGAAAATTCTTAGTAATATGAATATGCGGGTTGTAATGAACTTTACGTGTCAGCATAAATCCGCGCCATAAACCTTCACCATGAAAGATGTGATAACCCACACGACGGCGTGCACCACACAAGCCAGTTAACAGGGCGGTAAAACGAGAAAATAATTCCAAGTCAATGACGGTATCGATACGGTGCTTGCGGGCTACTAGTAAAAATTGAAGCGTATCTTTAATTAAGCCGCCTAGGCTAGAGGAATCAATCGTAAAGACATTCTCAGGTTTTACTGTGTTTAACAAAGTCAGGCTGGCACGATTATTTTTAAAGATCAGGAAAAATAATTCAGCGCCACGAGCTTGTGCATTACGCATGGCAGGATCCACTAAGATTGCGCTACCCATTTCGGATAACTCAATAAAGAGTAATTTGCGGGGTGCTTCTGGGCTGCGAGAAAAGATATTCTTCACGCCATCAATCAAAGCAACTACTGGGCTTGCTATTGCGCAAAGTGGTACGCCGACCCAGTGGTCAATTGCACGCATGGTGTTGACGCTAATACTCATAGTGGGGCTCTAAAAGAATTATTTCCGTTTTAATAAAAAGTAAGCGCCAGGTAATACCGATAGGACGGTAATGGCACCATAACTAATGGATGCTAATACTGTCATGGACGGACTCACGCCCCACAATGCCAGTACAGAAGAGAGTGTAGCTTCACGCAAGCCCCAGCCAGAGATGCTGATGGGTAGCATCAATAAAAGACTCAAGGCAGGTAGGCCAATCATGAGGGCTTCAATCGGCGCATCAACTCCATAAGCCTTGAGGCAGAAGAGCAGCGTCAAAATAGTGAGAGAGTGAATACCAATTGCAAATGCAGCTTGAGCCACATTCATGGGCCAAGAAAAAGCGAGCTTAATACCCGGCAGGGCATGATTCATTTGTACACGGTCTAGTAATTTTTGCAACAAATGACAGCTAGGTCCCCATGCCAAAATAGCCGCAAGCAATAAACCCGCTACCACCATCATGCTGGTGACTGCATAACCTAAATCAGTGCCCCAAGCGGCTAAGGTCGCGCCACCCAAAATGAGGCCAAGTCCGCCCAGTAAATTATTCCCCGCTAAGCCCAGCAAGCGATCCACCAATACCATGGAAAAACTCAGGCGTAGTTTAGGGGTTGCGTGCTCTAGGTCAACCGAATGATGTAGCTCTTCATTCAGTTCCTTTGCCTCAATCAACTTACCACTACTATTTAAGTGGGTTGCGGTAATGGCGCGATAACTATCGCCACCCAGCGTACTGGGTAAGCCTTGATTAATGAGTCCGCCAGCAAAGTAGAGTGAGACAAAATTGGCGAGGCTGCCTTGAAAGCCGACCTTGCGCATCAAAAATCCCCAGCGTAGTCCGCCACAGATAAACGCTGAGATCATGGTTAATCCAGCAGCCAAAAACCACCATGGCTGCATCTGAATATCTGAATCTAATATGGCGTGCCAATCAATTCCGCTGGTAGCTTTCCAGAGAAGGGCGATCGATAACAAAATACGAATCGTGGGCCATGCCCGCTTCAGGATTGCTTTCCACCCAGATGTGGCTTTGGGGGTGGCTTGGGGTTGTGCACTCATAGGCATAAGGATAATGCCTATGGCTCCTAAGGTCTTGAATTTGGGGAATTAACGCACTGCGCCAGCATCTCGCCAGTTTCGGCAGAGGCTGTAGTCAAATTTAGATAAAACTTGCCCAAATCGAATAATTTCTAGCTGGTCAAGGTGTTCACAGACTTCAAAGGCCCGATTTCCACCTACGGGTGGGCTAAAAGCCATTCCCGACCAGTTAATTAGTAAGACGTTTGCGCCGACCGGCAATTGTCCAAACCAAAGGTCAAACTGATCCTGTCTTTGGTCTAGTACAAAAACCGGAAGATCTTGGGCGTACCAGGCAGTACGACTGCCCAATGTCCAGTTTTGCACTGCTATCCCATTGACGTTTATCGCCTGCGCTAATTGAGCAGCTTTTTGGCCAGCAAGCTTCCAGCCATAGAGGTCGGCAATAGGGTTTGATTTCACAGCTGAGTTAGTAAGGCCTCCAGCCAAAACAAAACCAAAACCAAGCAAGCAAATCAATAACTGCCCAAGAAGCAATATCCGAATTGCCACACGATGTTGTATGGCCCATGCCTTAGCTAGACCGATACCGGCAAATGGTGCCAGACAAAACCAGGCAGGGGTAGTCCAGTGGGGCAGGCCGCCGCCTCCAGATAGTGCAGCAAAAATCACAAAGGGAATTGCGAAGAAACTGAGTAGGGTAATCAGAACCCACTTCTGTGAGTGGAGGCAATCCCTCAGAAAAGTATAGGCACCCAAAAGTAAGAGGGGGCCAAAGCAGGCAATCTGAATACCTAAAAAGGTCCCGACTCTTCGCCAAGCCCAAGTGCCGCCACTGCCATGAGCAATTTGATATTTGAATGAGATCCAATCGTTGACCCAATTCCAATAGAGTACGGGGCTAATCACAATCAAGGCAATTGCTGCTGCAAGCCAAAAACCAGCTTTAGTAATCCAGACTTTTTTGGGTGAAGCTAAAAATACGAAGAGCAAAGCAAATGCAGTAAATGCGGCGGTGTACTTACTTAGACCTGCCAAGCCCAGTATCAAGCCGGTAATGATCCAGTCCTCAATAGTGAAGTGATCTTTTCTACTCCAACGTAAGGCCATTAACATCAAGCCTAAACTTAAGGGGGCAAGCAGGGTGTCGGGCAAGAGACCGATTGCTAAAACGTGGGGCAATGGCGCTACGATGATGGCCAAGACAGCCATCAGTCCACACAGGTTTGCGGAGGGAAGTGCGGTAGTTAAATAACCCGCATTACGCCCTTGTATCAAGTGGTGAATTTCTAGGGTCACTCGATATACCAAGAAAGCGGAGAGCACCCAGAGCAACTCCGGAATCAAGCGAATGATTCCTTCGGATGAAGTCAGGCTCACAAGCGGCCACTGGATCCAGCCAACTAGTGGTGGATGATCAAAATAACTCCAGGCAAGATGTTTTGCATATAAAGCGTAGTGCGCTTCATCGACGGAAAACTCGATCGAAAAACCAAGCGCAAAATGTACTAGCGTAGCAATGCAAATGCTGAGGACAGCCCAGCTTGAAGGTGATTGGTGACGCATGTCATGATTTTAGACTTAAGTAAGCCATTCTTTGGGACAATTGATGCTATGCCAAGTAAAACCTGTTTTCGATCCCATTTGCTTTTAATCATCCTAGCCATCTCTTTAGGAGGCTGTGCAGGTTTGACTGGAAACTCTATTGAGAATGAGGCAGGGCAGGCATTTAATGCGGATCAATTACCAGCTCAAGAGGATTTACCTAAGTTCTCTGCTGAGAAGCCGCGTGATGGCATGCCAGATGGTTGGCATTTCTATCGCATCGCACCCTATAAAAAGAACACCATTTACCGACTGGAGAAATACCAAGGTCGTACCGTGCTAGCTGCTAACTCTAAAACATCAGCATCTGGTCTCGCGGTAAAACTTCGTCCCCGCTCAGCACAGAACTTATGGTTGCAATGGGAATGGAAGGCAGTAGGTGCAATACCCCAAGCAGACAATACAGATAGTCAGCATGACGATGCACCACTGCGTATCTTAGTAGCCTTTGATGGTAATAAATCCAAACTTCCCCTCAAGGAAAAACTCACCTTTGAGATGGCCAACTTGATTAGTGGTCAAGAAATGCCTTACGCCACAGTGATGTACATCTGGTCGGGTAAGAATTCAGTCAATACAGTTTTGAACAATGCCCATACCTCTCGTGTAAAGATGATTGTGGTGGATTCTGGTTGGGATAGTCTGGGCGAGTGGCGCAAGCATGAGCGGGATTTAGCGGCGGACTACAAGTTGGCTTATGGAGAGGTGCCAGGTAATGTCATTGGTATTGCACTGCTGACGGATACCGACAATACAAAATCAGAAACCCGTGCCCTGTACGGAGATATCGAGTTACTGCGTAAGAATTCTAAATAGCTGATAGGTTATTGGGGCGCCAGCGCTTTAAGAGTAGGGCATTACTCAACACGCAAAAACTGGAGAGCGCCATTGCACTCCCAGCCAGCATAGGTGATAGATAGCCTAAGGCTGCCATCGGTATACCAATCGTATTAAACGCAAACGCCCAAAATAAATTTTGAGCAATCTTATTCCAAGTTTTTTTAGAGATATCAATTGCATCAGCAACCAAAGTAGGGTCGCCACGCATTAGTGTGATTCCAGCGGCTTGCATGGCTACATCAGTCCCGGTAGACATCGCCATGCCCACATCCGCCATCGCCAATGCTGGCGCATCATTGACGCCATCACCAATCATCGCAACATACTGTTTCTGAGCTGCAGGTGGATTTTGTAGCTGATGAATCATTTGCGCTTTATCGCTCGGCATAATTTGTGCAAAGACTTCATCAATACCGATTATTTTTCCCACGCGAGTAGCGGCGGATACATTATCGCCCGATAGCATCACCGTCCGAATATGTAATGTATGCAATGCGTCGACCGCTGATTTTGCATTTACTTTCAGTTCATCTCCAAAAGCAATGACAGCAATTGGTGAAGGTGCGCCATTACTTTCGCTACCTAAGCTCATCAGTACAGAAACAGTTTGACCCTGTTCAAAATACGCCTGTGCTTTTTGCAAAACGAGATTGTGCTGACTACTGCCCTCAAGCGAGGCTAGGCTCTGCAAACGCAGTGTTTGACCTGCAAAAGGACCGCTACTCGGAATGCCTTCAATCCCAATACCAGGCAAGCCTTTACTAAACGAAGTGGTAATCGGCGCGATGCCTTTTTCATTGGATGAAACTAGTAATGCCTTTGCCAAAGGATGTTCGCTTCCCAATTGCAAGCCTGCAGCAGTGGCGAGGATCTGATCGGCATCGGCAAGTGATGCATCTAAAGGTAGTAGTGCGAGCATGCGTGGCTTGCCTATCGTTAATGTGCCGGTCTTATCAAAGGCAACGATATTGAGCTTATGCGCCAACTCTAATACTTGCGGATCCTTAATTAAAATGCCGAAACGTGCGGCTATGCCAGTACCTGCCATGATTGCAGCTGGAGTGGCTAAGCCAAGCGCACAAGGACAAGCGATCACTAAGACCGATACGGCGCGCAAGATAGCAGTGGAGATGGAGTCTAAGTAAAGCCAGTTGCCTAGGCCAGTTAAGAGCGCAAGCACAATGACGGTGGGCACAAATATCGCGCTCACCTGATCAACTAACTTTTGAATCGGCGCTTTTTGTGTTTGCGCCTCCTCTACCAAGTTAATAATTTGTGAGAGTACGCTTTCAACACCAACAGCTTGCGCCATTACTACTAGTGCACCTTCACCATTTAAGGCGCCCCCAATGACTTTTGATTCAATTGATTTCTTAACGGGTTTGCTTTCGCCGGTGAGCAGGGATTCATCAACGTGGCTGCTACCCAAAATAATGACGCCATCTACCGGAATGCGTTCACCGGGAAGTATGAAGACTTTATCGCTAGGTAGCACTTGTTCTAGTGGTAAGTCGCGATATTGATCGGCGCTAATACCTGCATTCCCCTGTAGCTCAACATCCGCGTTTAAAACTTTGGCATGCTCTGGCCAGAGTTTTTGCAGGGCGCGAATCGCTTCACTGGTTTGTTGCTTGGCTCGTGCCTCCAACCATTTGCCTAATAAGACCATGCAGATGATGACTGCAGATCCCTCGAAGTAAAGTTCATGTGCATGGTTTGAAGTGAGCAAAATATACAGACTGAGCCCATAAGCAGCGCTAGTACCTAAGGCAACCAATAAGTCCATATTGCCCGCGCCAGCCATTAAGGATTTATAGCCTGCGACATAGAAACGCCATCCCAAAATGAATTGGACTGGTGTTGCCAAAGCGAGTTGCCACCATCCTGATAAAGACCAATGATTACCAAAAGGCATAAAGAACATCGGCAAGAAGAGGGGTGCTGACAGTGCAAAACTCAGAACCACGCGGCCTAAACCATCGGCAGCCCAAAATGGCTTGCTAATTTTCTGATCCGGATTACCTCGAATGGAACTTTCTTTAGCTTCGTAGCCTGTCTTTTTAACAAGCGCGATGATGTCCTCTAGGCTTGAGGAACCCCGCCGAACGCGAATTCTTGCCTGCTCGGTCGCTAAATTGACGCTTGCTGCCTCAACCCCAGGAATCTTGTCTAAAGCCTTTTCTACTCTGCCAACACAGGAAGCACAGGTCATCCCGCCGATGTCGAGGGTATAAAACTCTGAATTTGGGGATTCTGTAGTGCTCATGTAGAAGATAATCTACCGCATGGTGAAAAAAAGCCATTAACTACTGTATTTTGATTGTTTTGAAAGGGTAGCCATGTTTACGCTCAAGGTTTCAGGAATGACTTGTGGTGGTTGCGTCAACGCAGTCACTCGTGCTGTGCAAGCCCAAGATCCCCAGGCTCAGGTTCAGGTGGACCTGGCGACACAGTTGGTCACATTAGAAACGACCCTCTCCCCAGAATTAGCCTCGGGGCTTATAACAGATGCCGGGTTTCCTATAGTGAATTAAGGCATTGTTTAGAATATTTGCAAGTTACTCAATCTCAGTCGTTTGTTTCTATAGGATCGTGAATTATGTTCTTCAGTAAGTTAATGCCTCACGATGGCAATTTCTTTGAATTATTCAACGAACATGCTGCCCATATCGTTGCAGCATCCGAATCTTTCCTAAAATTCATTGAACATTACAACGATGAAGCATTGCGTGCTCAATACACGCAAGAGGTTGATAGTGCAGAACACGCCTGTGATGATGTGGTTAAAGAGGTGCATCGCCGCCTTCATAAGACCTTCATTACTCCAATCGATCGCGATCAAATTTTTGATCTCATCAATACCATGGACGATGTGGCTGATTTAATTCAGAACGGTACAGAAGCCATGCATCTTTACAACGTGAAGCAAATGACGGATGAGATGCTGCATATGGCTCAGCTTTGCAACCAATGCTGTATAGGCGTCAAAAATGCTGTTGGTATGCTCAAAGACATATCAGAGCCAGAAGTTGCAAAGGCTGCACTCAAGACCTGTGACGAGATCGATCATTTGGAATCTGGTGCAGATCGCCTGCTCTCAACTGCGATCACTAAATTATTTCGGGAAGATATCGAAGTGCGTGAGCTCATTAAGCTGCAGCGTATTTATGAGCTGCTTGAGGAAGTGACTGATAAATGTGAAGACGTTGCCAACTTGGTTGAAGGCATTGTTCTTGAAAATTCCTAAGGTTAAATAAGTTGACCACAATAGAAGTCGCATTTTGGGTGGTAGCGCTTTTAGTAGCGCTAGCTTTGGCATTCGATTTCATGAATGGATTTCATGATGCCGCTAACTCGATTGCCACCGTCGTCTCTACTGGAGTTCTGAAGCCTCAGCAGGCAGTGCTCTTTGCCGCTTTCTTTAATTTCCTTGCTATTTTCATTTTTCATCTTAGTGTTGCTGCTACCGTGGGCAAGGGAATTGTTCATCCAGCTGCAGTAGATTTGCATGTGATCTTTGGAGCCCTAGTGGGCGCCATCATCTGGAATGTAATTACTTGGTATTACGGCATTCCTTCCAGCTCTTCCCATGCATTGATTGGTGGGCTGGTTGGAGCGGCTCTACCTAAGGCTGGTGTTGATGGCTTGGTATGGTCAGGAATTATCAAGACGGTTTCATTCATCTTTATTTCGCCGCTGGTGGGATTCTTATTGGGCTCATTAACGATGTTGTTGGTAGCCTGGGTTTGTCGCAATGCCAACCTATCAAAAACAGATCGCTGGTTTAGGCGTTTACAGTTAGTGTCTGCAGGTGCTTATAGTTTGGGCCATGGTGGCAACGATGCCCAGAAGACTATCGGCATCATTTGGTTGCTGCTGATCATTACCGGTTACGCAGAGTCGAGTAACAGCATGCCACCTACCTGGACTATTATTTCTTGCTACGTTGCGATTGCAATGGGCACGATGTTTGGTGGTTGGCGCATTGTGAAAACCATGGGCCAGAAGCTGACCAAGCTCAAACCTGTTGGCGGCTTTTGCGCTGAGACTGGTGGAGCAATCACTTTATTCATGGCAACTGCATTGGGGGTACCGGTATCTACTACCCACACAATTACTGGGGCTATTGTTGGCGTCGGCTCCACCCAGCGCGCAAGTGCAGTTCGCTGGGGAGTCGCTGGCAATATCGTTTGGGCCTGGATCTTCACCATTCCAGCCACTGCCGTGATGTCTATGGCGGTGTATTACATCAGCCTCCTCATTTTTTGAGTAACGATAACGAGCCTCTGAGCTCGTTTTAAGCAATTTTTTGCATGTGCGGTTAATCTAGCCGCTATTCCATTATTTGTAATAGAACTCAATAAACAATTGAGCCTCCCTTTAGTGGGAAGTTTTTCTTAGGAGAAGTCGGTGGTACTTACTATAGAGACTGTGCAAGCTGCACTAAAAGGTCTGATTGACCCTAATACCCAAATTGATTTTGTAACATCGAAGAGTGTGAAAAATTTACGCGTTGATGGCGGTGATGTTAGCTTGGATATTGTTTTAGGCTATCCAGCAAAAAGTCAATTTGATGTGATTCGTAAATCGGTGATTGCCGTGCTCCGTGAATTACCTGATGTTAAAAACGTCAGCGTCAATGTGAGCAGTCAAATCGTTGCCCATTCTGTTCAGCGTGGCGTCAAACTATTACCTAATGTAAAAAACATTATTGCTGTAGCCAGTGGCAAGGGTGGGGTCGGAAAGTCGACTACCGCCGTGAATATTGCTTTAGCTTTGGCCGCTGAAGGTGCACAAGTAGGCATGTTGGATGCGGATATCTATGGACCAAGCCAGCCGATGATGTTGGGTATTACCGGTAGACCAGAATCCATTGAAGAAAACACCATGGAGCCAATGGAAGGTCATGGCCTTCAAGCGAGCTCAATTGGTTTTTTGATCGATAACGATGCCCCTATGGTTTGGCGAGGCCCTATGGTGACCTCTGCCTTAGAGCAGTTGCTGCGTCAAACCCGTTGGCGCGATCTCGATTATTTAATTGTGGATATGCCTCCTGGTACCGGCGATATTCAACTAACGCTTGCTCAGAAGGTGCCTGTTACAGGTGCGGTGATTGTGACTACACCACAAGACATTGCATTGCTAGATGCGCGCAAGGGCTTAAAGATGTTTGAGAAGGTTGGGGTGCCGATTGTGGGCATCATCGAAAATATGAGTACGTATGTCTGCCCAAGTTGCGGTCATGAAGAGCATGTGTTCGGTACTGGCGGTGGCCAAAAGATGTGCCAAGAATATGGCGCAGACTTTTTGGGCTCATTGCCCTTGAACTTATCGATACGTGAGCAGGCGGATGCGGGTCGTCCAACCGTAGTCGCAGATCCTGATGGCGCTATTAGCGAAATTTATAAAACGATTGCAAGACGAGTCGCCATCAAAGTGGCAGCACTGTCTAAGGATATGAGTAATAAATTTCCAAACATTGTGGTTCAAAACACCTAAGGCCTTATGCGTTTTGCTGTGATCATGCGCAAGCAGTTTGTTGATAACCCGTGGATTTCATATCGGTGGGTACCTCATGAGGTGTTGCCGGATTTTGGGCAGTTCACCAATATACCCAGTGTCGAGAACAAATTCGTGGGGCAGTTTTTAGGGCGCGATGAGCAAGGTGAGTCTTGGTTATTTACTGGCTACGAACTCAAGCTCTTCCCAGATGAGGGTGAAGGCTACTACCTTAATCTTTCAGCTATTGAACCGTGTTGGTTTGTAATGTGGCGCCTAGAGGAAGATATTGAGCGCTATATTGATGCCCAGTCTATTGAGCTAGCTAAATCGGAAACGTCGATTGCAGTTCCGCACCGCATTTGCGTCAGCTACAACGAAGCAGGGCGTTTATTGGATGGTGGCGAGTCAGTGGATAGCGTGCCACTTTCTTCAGAGCATGCCTCTTGGTTGCAAGAGTATGTCAATGAGCATTACCGTCCTGAGCCCAAGAAGCGACATCGCCCTGAGTCTTTCAAAGGCGCTAATCGTGGGGTAGAAGATTAATGGCCGGCGGATTTCTGGGCCGTTGGTCACGTCTGAAGGCTGGTGAGCAGTTAGAGCCTGAAAAAAAACCAGTCGAGCAGACCACGCAAGCGTTAACAGCTAAGCCTGAAGTGCAGCAAGCTTCTGCAGACACACCCCCACCAGCAACTTTGGACGATGTCGAGAAGATCGATCGTTTTGCACCTGACTTTTCTGCCTTTATGAAGCCAGATGTAGATCCAGCAGTTCAGCAAGCTGCCATGAAGAAGATGTTCTCGGACCCGCACTTCAACATCATGGATGGCCTGGACATTTACATTGATGACTACTCCAAACCCGATCCCATTCCCTTGGAAATGCTCAAGCGCATGGTGCAATCGGACATGCTCAACATTTTCCGCAAGGATGGCGACGAGGAAGCTGACGATGCGAAAACTGTTGCCAAGGTGCCGCCTGAGCCAGTAGAACAGGCTTTACCCCTAAGTGCTCAGACTGATTTAACATCCACACCAACGACTATTCAGGAAGTAGGGGATAAAGACCCCTTGCCCGTGGATAAAAAAACCAGTTAAGAAGAAATCAATGAGTCAAAAATTAGTCTGTAATTGCAACGGAACTATGCCCTTGGATGGCAAGGCCTTGGGCCTCACCATGCACACCTCCTTATGTAGGCAGGAAGTGGGTTCAGTGATGAAGGCATTTGATGGTAGCGATGCCATCGTGATTGCGTGCACTCAAGAAAGCGCATTATTTAGTGAGCTAGCCGAACAATCAGCCAAGCCTTTGGTTGCGCCATTGCGTTTCGTCAATATTCGTGAGGTAGCAGGTTGGACACAAGAAGCTAAAGCTTCCACCCCAAAGATCGCCGCGCTCTTAGCTTTAGCTGAGATGCCGCAAGCAGAGCCCGTGCCGGTCGTTAATTATGAAAGCCAAGGGCGCTTACTGGTTGTTGGTCCTGGTAAGCAAGCTTTACCTTGGGCCGAAAAGCTGAGCGATTCTCTTGAGGTCTCTGTTTTATGTACCGAACCGGGTGCACTCCCCATCGCCAGAAACTTTCCGATTTATACCGGTAGCCCTATTAAGCTAGATGGTTATCTAGGGAATTTCACGGTAGATTGGGATTTGCAAAACCCCATTGATCCAGAGATGTGTACCCGCTGTGGGGCCTGCGTTGAGGTTTGCCCTGAAGGCGCAATTGATGACGCATTTCAGATTGATCTAGATAAATGCAAATCGCATCGTGCATGTATTACGGCCTGTGCTGGTATCGGTGCGATCAATTTTGATCGAGTAGAGCGTCAGCGCAGTGCTGAGTTTGATTTGATTATGGATCTGCGTGTTGATCCGCAGATGCGCATGAGTCAGACGCCAAAAGGTTACTTTGCTCCCGGAAATGATCCCTTAGAGCAAGCATTGGTTGCCACCCAACTATTAGGTTTGGTTGGTGAGTTTGAAAAGCCAAAGTACTTTGTCTATAACGAAAAGATTTGTGCGCATGGCCGTAATGGCAAAGTTGGGTGCAATGCTTGTATCGATGTTTGCTCTACAGGCGCTATATCTTCTGTGTTTAAGAATGGACAGGGTACTGTAGAAGTCAATCCAAATTTGTGTATGGGTTGTGGAGCTTGCTCGACAGTCTGCCCATCCGGCGCAATGCGCTACAACTACCCAAGCGTGCCCCATCAAGGTAAAGAGATTAAAACTCTCGCCAATGTCTTTGCCCTCGAGAGTGCCAAGACTAAACAAGCGCAAGCACCTGCTTTGCTATTGCATACACTTCAAGCTGGAAGCCAAGCTTTAGATTCTCTGGGACGTATGGCGCACTTGAGACCAAAGCAGTTTGAAGGATTGCCATCTTTTGTATTGCCTTATGGCATTGAGCACATTGCTTCTACCGGGTTGGATTTATGGCTGGGTGCGCTCAGTTATGGTTTTGGCGAAGTGATTCTGCTGCTGACAGGCGATGAGGATCCTGCTTATCGTGCCGCACTAGAAACGCAAACCGATTTAGGGAACGCCATTCTGGCTGCTTATGGATTTGATGCCAGGTTCTCGTTAATACAACTCAAGTCCGCAGAGGATTTGCAGCCAGCATCTATTGCTATGGGCAAGCTTCGTCAGCGCGGCGCTCTGCAAGCTATTTGTTCGCCGGCCAGTTTTGGTTTGGGGAATCAGAAGCGCGAAACAATCGAGATGGTCTTAGAGCATTTGCAAAAGCAAGCCAAAACACCACTTCCAGAAGCTGGAGCAGTCTTGCCAAAGTCATCCTTCTTGGGTGGACTCAATATAAATAAGGACGCTTGCACACTTTGCATGTCTTGTGTAGGCAGTTGCCCTGAGGGCGCGCTATTGGATAACCTGGATGAGCCGAAGCTTTCTTTTATCGAAAAGCACTGCGTTCAATGTGGTATCTGCGTTCAAACCTGCCCCGAGCACGCCTTAGCCTTATCGCCACGCTTGCTTTCAGTGGAGCAGCGCAAGGAAAAGGTTGAGCTGAATGAAACCGAACCCTTTCACTGTATTAGCTGTGGAAAGGTTTTTGGAACCTCCAAGATGGTCGATTTGATGCTCTCCAAGTTGGGTGCTCATGGGGCATTTGCTGGCGCCGCATTAGAGAGACTCAAGATGTGCAGTGATTGTCGTGTAGTTGACATGGTGAATAAAGAACAATGAGTGAAAAGACACAAGAAGGTACCGTAACCACGGTTGGGGACGAGGGTTTGCCAGAGGATCTGGCTCGTGCTGATCTATATGGTTTGATTGCCCGACTTTTTCATCAAGCGCCAGATCAGGAATTGCTGAATCAAATTGCCGCCTCCATTCCTGATGGAGAAGAGATTCAGGCAGAAGATGCTCCGCTGGCGAAGGTTTGGCATAGCGTAGTTGAGGTTGCTAAAAATAATCCCGCTCAGGCCTGGCACGAGGAGTTTGACCTGAACTTCATTAGCGTGGGGCGACCCAACATTATTCTAAATGGCTCTTTTTACATGGCTGGCCATTTAAATGAAAAACCTTTAGTCGAGATCCGTCGATCTCTTCAGACTTTTGGTTTGGAATCTGCGGAAGAAGTTACAGAAACTGAGGACCATATTTCAGCCTTGTGTGAGGTCATGAGGTACCTCATTGCAGGGGATGACGTAGAGATTTCAAACCTTACAAATCAAAGGGTTTTTTTCAATAGCCATATTCGCCCTTGGTATGACGAACTCTGCGATGCAATAGAAGATATCCCAGAGATGCATCTCTACCATCCAGTAGCTGCCTTGACTCGGGAGTTTCTTGCGATTGAAGGACAAAGCTTCGACATGATTTAAATTTTGTAGTGCATTACAAAAAGACTAGGGTTTACCCCCCTAGAATCATTTTTTTGTAACTCTAATATGTCAAAAATGCAATTACCAATTACACTTGATGCATATCAAATTTGCACTAAAGAGGAGCATGCGATGAGCACCAAATCTACAGCCGTAGTAAACGAAGAAAACAAGCCTTCCCGTAGGAAGTTTTTCATCGGAGCGGGTGCCACTGTTGGTGCCGTAGCCATAGCCTCCCAAACTCCGCTTGGCAAAGCAGTGATTCAAGAAATTGGCAGCACAGTGCAGGGTAAAGATGATGGCTATCAACTCACAGCGCACATTCGTAAGTATTACGAAACCACCATGCTTTAAATCAAGTTGCTAAAGAAGTCATTTCCAAATAATTAAATAAAAATATTTCTCAGGGACAACATATGAGTCTGACTCGTAAATCCAATACCCCACAGAGCGGTCGCTCTACACCTGCATCACGCCTCATCGGTAGCTTGTCACGGGGACTTCAGTCCGCCGTGCCAACGATGGATCGCCGTACCTTCCTCAAGCGCTCCGGAGTAGGCGTTGGTGCTGGTATCGCGGCAAGCCAATTAACGCTGGTACAAAAGGCATCTGCTGAGCAAAGCAAAGCAATGCTGGACGGCAAGGGCAAGATCGAGGTTAAGAGAACCATTTGCACCCACTGCTCCGTAGGTTGCGCGACTGACGCTACCGTTGAGAATGGTGTTTGGGTTCGTCAAGACTCCGCATTTGATTCCCCGATTAACTTGGGCGCTTACTGCGCTAAGGGCGCATCATTGCGCGAGCATGGCCACGGTGATTTCCGTTTACGTTACCCAATGAAGTTGGTTGACGGTAAATACCAACGTATTTCTTGGGATCAGGCTTTGACTGAAATCACTGCTCAGATGAAAGATTTGCGTAGCAAGTACAGTCCAGATTCACTCTTCTTTATTGGTTCTTCAAAGCACAATAACGAGCAAGCTTACCTAATGCGTAAGTGGGTTTCTTTCTTTGGAACCAACAACACAGACCATCAAGCACGTATTTGTCACTCCACAACAGTTGCCGGTGTTGCTAACACCTGGGGCTATGGTGCGATGACTAATAGCTACAACGACATGATGAACTCCAAGGCGGCTTTGTACATTGGCTCTAACGCTGCAGAAGCGCACCCAGTGTCTATGCTCAGCTTATTGCATGCAAAAGAAAATGGTTGCAAGGTGATCGTAGTTGATCCACGCTACACCCGTACTGCAGCGAAGTCTGATCAGTACGTTCGCATTCGTTCGGGCACTGATATTCCATTCTTGTTCGGTGTTCTCTATCACATCTTCAACAATGGCTGGGAAGATAAGAAGTACATCAATGACCGTGTTTACGGTATGGACGAGATCCGCAAAGAAGTGATGGAGAAGTGGACTCCAAAGAATGTAGAAGAGGCTTGTGGCGTTCCAGAAGCACAGATGTACAAAGTTGCTGAAACGATGGCGAAGAATCGCCCAAGCACTTTAGTTTGGTGTATGGGTCAAACACAACACACCATTGGTAACGCCATGGTGCGCGCATCTTGCATTCTGCAATTAGCTTTGGGCAACATCGGTAAGTCCGGCGGTGGCGCAAATATTTTCCGCGGTCACGATAACGTTCAAGGTGCAACCGACGTAGGTCCTAATCCAGATTCCTTGCCTGGTTACTATGGTTTGGCAGCAGGCTCATGGAAACACTACGCAACAGTTTGGGGTGTTGACTACGAGTGGATCAAAGGTCGCTACGCTCCTGATATGATGGAGAAATCCGGTACTACGGTTTCTCGTTGGGTTGATGCGGTACTTGAGAAGAATGACATGATTGATCAGCAGACCAATGTCAAAGGTTTGTTCTTCTGGGGTCATGCGCCAAACTCACAAACACGCGGTTTGGACATGAAGCGTGCGATGGACAAATTGGATTTGTTGGTGGTGGTTGATCCTTATCCAAGTGCGACTGCGGCTATGGCAGCAATGCCTCCAGCTGAAGGCCAGTCTGTAAACAAAAATCGTAATGTTTACTTATTGCCAGCGACAACTCAGTTTGAAACTACGGGTTCAGCTACTGCCTCAAACCGCTCATTGCAGTGGCGCGAGAAAGTGATCGACCCATTGTTTGAGTCTGTTCCTGACCATGTGATCATGCAAGCGTTTGCTGATCGCCTTGGTTTCGGTGAAGAGCTCTCCAAGAATTACAAGATGCTCAATTCGAAGTTTGCTGGTAAGCAATGGAAAGAGCCGCAGATCGAAGATATCTTGCGCGAAATTAATCGCTCTGTCTGGACAATTGGTTACACCGGTCAAACTCCTGAGCGTTTGAAAGCGCACATGAGAATGGCGGGAGTATTCGATCCGAAGACATTGAAGTCACGTGGCGGTGTTGATCCAGTAACTGGCTATGACACAACAGGTGATTACTACGGTTTGCCTTGGCCTTGCTACGGTACTGCAGCAATTAAGCATCCAGGATCACCAAACCTCTATGACACTAGTAAGAGTGTGATGGAAGGTGGCGGTAACTTCCGCGCCAACTTCGGTGTGGAAAAAGACGGTAAGAATTTGTTGGCCGAAGACGGTTCTTGCTCTAAGGGTTCAGCGATCACCACTGGCTATCCAGAGTTTGATCACGTACTTGTGAAAAAACTCGGCTGGTGGAATCAATTAACTGAAGAAGAGCAAAAGCTTGCTGAAGGTAAAAACTGGAAGACTGACCTCTCTGGCGGTATTCAGCGTGTGGTAATGAAAAACGGTTGCCATCCATTTGGCAATGCGAAAGCACGCGCAGTGGTATGGAACTTCCCAGATGCCATACCAACACACCGCGAGGCGCTCTACAGTACTAATGAGCCAATGATGCGCAAGTACCCAACATCTGCGGATAAGAAGAATTTCTGGCGCCTGCCAACTTTGTATAAAACGCTGCAAGACAAGAACTTGAGCGACAAGCTTTATGAGAAGTTCCCAATCGTTCTGACTTCTGGTCGTTTGGTTGAGTACGAGGGTGGGGGAGACGAAACTCGTTCTAACCCATGGTTGGCAGAGTTGCAGCAAGAGAACTTTGTGGAGATCAATCCTAAGGCTGCAGAAGCTCGTGGCATTAAGAATTGGGACTACGTCTGGGTTAAGTCTCCAACGGGTGCCAAGATCAAGGTGCGCGCAATGGTTACTGAGCGGGTTGACCAAGACACAGCCTTTGTACCATTCCACTTTGCTGGCTGGTGGCAGGGTAACGACTTGCGCAAATATTACCCAGAGGGCGCTGCCCCAGTTGTGTTAGGTGAGGCGGTGAATACTGCTACGACCTATGGCTACGATCAGGTAACGATGATGCAAGAAACTAAAACCACCATGTGCCAAATCGAAAAATTTGCCTAAGTTAAAAAATAAAGTCAGGAGAACACAATGGCAAGAATGAAATTTATATGTGATACAGAACGATGCATTGAGTGCAATGGCTGTGTTACTGCTTGTAAAAACGACAATGAAGTGCCTTGGGGTATTACCCGTCGCCGTGTAGTTACGGTTAACGACGGTATCGTCGGCAAAGAAAAGTCTATTTCAGTTGCATGTATGCACTGTTCAGATGCGCCTTGTATGGCTGTCTGCCCAGTGGATTGCTTCTACCGTACCGACGAAGGTGTGGTTTTGCATGACAAAGATATTTGCATTGGCTGTGGCTATTGTTCTTTTGCCTGCCCATTTGGTGCACCTCAGTTCTTGAGCAAGGGCGCCTTCGGTGTTCGCAGCAAAATGGACAAGTGCACATTCTGTAGTGGCGGCCCAGAAGCCAACGGTAGCGTTGCTGAGTTTGAAAAATATGGCCGTAACCGCTTAGCTGAAGGTAAGTTGCCTTTATGTGCAGAGATGTGTTCTACCAAAGCATTGATTGGTGGAGATGGCGACGTGATTTCTAGTATTTACGCCAAACGCGTTTCAGTGCGCGAAGCGAATGGTAGATATCCAAGCAATGACATCTTCGGTTGGTCAACTGCTTATGGTCCTGCCGGCTCACCAGCTCCAGCCCCAACACCAGCTGCCAAAATTCCAGGAGCGAAATCATGAAATTGAATTTCAAAACTCTCGCTATTGCTCTGGCAGCAGGTACGCTCTTATCCGCATGCTCTGAACCACCTGAAGTTGCAGCCTATGCAGCTAAGCGTCCAGATGTCGCACCCTATATGGGTGCTGACAATGGGTTTATGACTAAGGGATGGAAGCCTGGAGATCAAGCTAGTTGGACAGAAGCGATTAACAAGCGCAATCAGGGTCAATCTGAATATTCACGCGCTAAGTGATCAGTTAAACAACAATAAATAAAACGAAAACGTTTAAGGATATTTGTATGAATCGATCATTTATTAGTGTCAGTCGCTCCTGGGCTTTAGCTCTTGGTGTCTCGCTAAGTCTTTTAAGTGGCGTTGCCTTGGCAGAACGTGCAGCAATGCCGCCTCTGCCTAGCCCAAGCGGAATTGATTTCCCAAAGAATCTCAACGAGATTTCAAAGGGTACCCAAGCGCAATCGCAACCCGCAAATACGGCGCCTAAGGAAGGTGCTATTTGGGATACCGCGAACAGCGACCCTTATAACTATGTCAGCATTCCTGATAAAGAGTCTAGTGTGTTGATTCAGCGCGCTGGTCAACAGTGGCGTTTGATTCGTAATGGTGTCATCACTGTTTACGGTGCTTGGATTCTAGCAATTGCCTTCTTTGGTATTGCTGCTCTGTTCTTGGTCAAGGGTCCAATCAAGCTTCACGCTCCTATGTCGGGTCAAAAAATCAAGCGTTTCAATGGTTTTGAGCGCTTCACGCACTGGGTAATGGCTGCCAGTTTTATCGGCTTAGCCTTAACCGGTATGTTGATTTTGTGGGGTAAGTACTTTGCAATGCCTTTGATGGGTGGTGCGGCTTACGGATCATTCTTGATGATTTGCAAGAATATTCATAACTACTCTGGCCCATTGTTTACTTTGAGCGTTGTGATTTTCTTCTTGCTGTTTGCCACTCGCAACATTCCTGGCAAGGGCGACCTTACCTGGTTGATGACGCTTGGCGGTGCATTGACCGGTAAGCACCCACCTGCAGGCTTCTTCAATATGGGTGAAAAAATCTGGTTCTGGTTTGGTATGGTTGTACTAGGCTTAACTATCTCAGCTTCAGGATTCGTGCTCGATATGATCGTACCGTTCATGGACGTGCAGTATCTCCGTGGCACCATGCAGTTAGCCAACATCGTTCATAGCTCTGCCTCTATCTTGATGACTGCAATGGCAATGGGCCACATTTACATTGGTTCTATCGGTATGCAAGGCTCATCGGATGGCATGATGACTGGCTATGTTGATGCTACTTGGGCTAAAGAGCACCATGAGCTCTGGTACGACAAAGTTAATAAATAAGGACATGGCTATGAAAAAAATCATCGCTCTCACATTCTGTTCACTCGCAAGCGCAGCTGTATTTGCTGCCTTGCCTCCGTTGACACCTGAGGCTCAAGAGGCTGCAGCTTTGGCAAAAGCCAAGACTGCCTATGGCGACAGAATGGGTGCATTCCAGCTATGTCAAGCTCAAAATAGAGTGGCTGATCGCTTCAGGGTTGCTGGTACACCAGCTCCCGCAGCTTGTGTAGCTCCGCCACCGTTTGTTGCTCCTGTAGCTGCGGCACCAGCAGCCAAGTAATTAGTCGACGAGTAATTCTTGATGTAAGTAGCGTTTAGCTGCTTGTGTCTGGGGATTGGCAAAGAAGGGACCTACGGGTCCCTTTTCTTTTATCTGGCCCTGATCAATGAAGATGATGTATTCCGCAATTCTTTGTACTTGTGCAAGTTGGTGAGATGTAAAGATGACATCAGAGCCTTGGCACTTAAATTGGCGAATGATCTCTTCGACTTGTTCTGTCGTGTTCGGATCTAAATTAGCCGTAGGTTCATCAAGCAGTATCAAGTTGGGTTTTTGCAAAATAACTCGACCTAAGCAAAGTTTTTGTCTTTCACCTGCCGAAAGTTTGTGCGCAGGACTATTGGCAAGGTGACTTAAGCCGATCTGCTCCATCACCGCATCAATAGCAATAGAAGAAATTGAGGGATCTGAGTCTGTCACCATCGACATGTTCGTTCGTGCTGAGGCTTTAATCATTGGCGTATGGTGCAATACCAGAGACGATTTAATGGGGCCGCTTGAGTGATTAACGGTGCCCGAGTCTGGCTTGATTAAGCCATCTATTAATTTGAGGAAGGTTGTTTTGCCGGCGCCATTAGGGCCAATGCAAGCGCAAATTCGATCTGCAGGAATCACTGCATGAGGGATATCCAAGATGATGCGTCCATCACTTTTGACAATGACGTCTTTGAACTCAATAAATTGCTGGAATTGTTCAGAATGATTAACCATAGCGACGCTCCGCAATTTGGCGAACTACAAATGTAAAGAGGTTTGCCAACAAAACAATGCCAAGCAAAACAATACCCAAAGCAAGTGCTAAGGGGAGATCGCCTTTGCTAGTTTCTAGGGCAATTGCTGTTGTCATGGTACGAGTAGATTGATCGATATTACCGCCGACGATCATGACGGCCCCCACTTCGGATATCGCTCTAGCGAGTCCAGCAAGGATGGCAATGGTGAGGGAGAAGCGGCAGTCCCATAAAAGCCACTTCAGGGTGGAAAGCTTGGGTAAGCGAAGTGCCATGAAAGCATCCCGATGAATTCTCCAAGAATCCTCTAGGATTTGGCGGCTCAGGGCGGCAATTAGGGGGGTTGTGAGCAGTGTTTGGGCCAGGATCATGCCCTTGGGTGTAAATAGCCAGCCCCATACTCCTAAAGGCCCTGTCCTCGATAGCAGTAGATACACAATGACACCAATAATCACAGTTGGAACGCCCATGAGGGTGTTTAAGATCAGTGTAATTGTTTGTTTACCCTTAAATTCCTCTGTGGCCAATAGGGCACCAACTGGTAGTCCTAGTATGGTGCCGAGGATCAATGCGCTCAAGCTGACCTGAAGTGAGACCAGCACAATGCCAATGACCCCTGCATCTAAATGCAAAAGTAGTCTGAAAGCATCTTGAAAGGTCGTCAACATGGGCTAGATTCTAGCAAGGGGATGGCAAAATGGCATGAATGCAAACAATTTCCCCTTTTTGAACTCATGGCTGAAGTCATTTGCCTCTGTAATGAGGTTCTCGATGTTGATCTGCGCGAATATCTCGATACTCATCCAATTGACTCGATTGATGACTTACGCGAGCAGGCATCCATTTGTAATAAATGTATGCAGTGTCAGGATTTAGTCGAGGGTGAAATCTATTTAGCACGCGTGCGACGGCAGCGTGCTGCAGGACAGTTTTGATGACACAAGTGCTAGGTCGCTTTAGCATCATGACTATGAATGTCCACAAGGGGCTATCACCCTTGCACAGAAAATCCACTATTTATGAGTTGCGTCAAAAAATGCGCAGTCATCATCCAGACTTGCTATTTTTACAAGAGCTGCAACAAGAGCATCGTGGGCGGATTAGGAGATTTAGCCAATGGCCACTAACAGAGCTTACCCATTTTTTATCCGAAGACTTTTGGCATGATTGGCACTACGGTAAAAATGTTGAGTATCCAGACGGCCATCATGGCAACGCAATCCTTTCAAAGAGGCCATTGCGTAAAGGTGAAAACTACGACATCTCTGCCTATCGATTCGAGAGGCGAGGCTTGCTCCATAGCGTTGCCCAGCTAGAAGGAAATTCAACGCCGATCCATTGTTTTTGTGTGCATCTAGCTTTATTTGAGAGGGGGCGAGAGCGTCAATTAGATGAAATTATTCGCTACATTGATTTTCTTGCAGAGGGTGGACCCACTATTGTGGCGGGTGACTTTAACGATTGGCGTAATCGTGTTAGCGCCCCGATGCGTGCCGCTGGTTTTCAAGAGGTTTTTGAGGTACTTACAGGTGCTCCTGCAAAAACCTTTCCCAGTGTGAAGCCCATGCTTTCAATGGACCGAATTTATGTACGAGGCTTGAAGATTCATTCGGCAGCAGTTTTGCATGAATGGTTGAAGCTCTCAGATCATCTAGGTATTACTGCTGAACTGGAAATCATATGAGCATATTAAATTATTTATTAGGATCTATTTTTGGATTCTCTTTAATTTGGGTCCCCATAGTTCATGCGGTCATTGTGATTCTGTTTGGATTTAGATTAATTTCCGTCAGAAGACCAGTCGGTGTTGCGATTGCATGGTTTTTGATTGTGGTCTTGTTTCCGCTTCTAGGTATCAGTCTCTACATCCTGATTGGTGAGCGCCCTGTAGGTCGTAAACTCACGAGAAAAATTATTCGGATGGATAAGGAATATGCGGCCATCACAGCAGAAATGCGCAAGCACTATCAAGCTGATAAGCTACAACTACCTATCGAAGGCAGGGCTCTTAGCTTATTAGCTGAATCCAAAAACGGATCCCCCGTGATTGCTGGTAACAAGATAGAGTTGTTTACCAGCTCACTTGAGATTTTGCAGCATTTCATTGACGAAATTAACCAGGCAAAAAAATCACTGCATTTGGAGTTTTATATTTGGGCCTTAGGTGGTGATGCTGATCGCGTTGGCGAGGCCTTAATTGCGGCGGCTAAACGGGGTGTAGCCTGTAAGGTGTTACTAGATTCATTGGGAAGTAAAGATTGGTTTAAATCCAGCTGGCCTAATCGCTTTAGAAATGCTGGCATTCAAGTCACTGAGGCATTGCCAATTCAAATTGGACGCTTTCAATTTCGTCGTGCGGATCTCCGGCTACATCGAAAAATATTTGTGATCGATAACACCGTGGTTTGGACTGGCAGTATGAATATGGTCGATCCACGCAGTTTTAAGCAAGACTCCGGTGTGGGGGAGTGGGTGGATGCCATGGTCAGAATTGAAGGCCCGGTTGCATCTCAGTTTGAGCTGACATTCTCTTTTGACTGGAGTGTCGACAATCCGAAGATTACCCACTTTAATGCTGTGGCTCCCACTCCCACTCCGATTGAGGGGCGAGTACTTGCCCAAGAGTTTTCTTCCGGTCCGGTATATCGCGATGACATCTTGTATCAGGTATTGCTCTCCGCCATCATGGATGCACGCAAAGAGCTCATCATCACCACGCCTTACTTTGGTCCAGATGATGGCTTGATTCAGGCGTTGATGGCAGCAGCTGGTCGTGGTGTGAAGGTCACTTTAATTGTTCCTAAATTGAACGATTCAGCCTTAGTCGCCTGGAGTAGCCATAGCTTTTATGCTGACCTGATGGATGCGGGTGTCAATATCGCTGAATTTCATGGTGGTTTATTGCATACCAAGAGTTTGCTAATTGATCAGCAAGTGGCAATTTTTGGATCAGTCAATTTTGATCAGCGCAGCTTGCGCCTCAATTTTGAGATCAGTTTAATTGTCTACAACAATGAGTTTTGTGCCAAGCTAGAGACCCTGATTGAATCCTACTTAGCGCAATCGGATTTAGTTGATCCGGTAAGTTGGGCTAAGCGACCACGTTGGCGCGTCTTGCTAGAGAACGCAGCACACTTAGCATCACCTCTACTTTAAATCGCCCCTTGGCTGCGCATCACCTTAATTTCAGTTGCGGCAATACCAAGTTCAGATAGGATTGCTTCGGTATGCTGCCCCACCGCAGGAATGTCATCCATGCGGTAGTCGAAGCTGTTATTGCTACCAGGCGGAAGCATTGCTGGAATGGGACCTACCGGTGACCCGACTTGTACCCAGCGCTCGCGAGCTTTGAGTTGATCGTGATTCCATAAACCCTGCATATCGTTAAGTCGGGCATTGGCGATTTGAGCTTTATCTAGCTTTGCTATGACCTGCTCGGTAGTGAGTTTGCTAAAACACGCATCAATGATGGAGAGTAATTCATCGCGCTTTTCATTACGTTTGAAGTTTTTATCAAAGCGCTCATCTTTGGCGAGGGTTAGATTTTCAAGTACCACTTCACAGAATAAAACCCACTCACGATCATTTTGTAATCCCAGCATGATAGTGCCGCCATCACCAGCTTTAAATGGCCCATAAGGATAGATCGTGGCATGAGATGCACCATTGCGAGGAGGGGGTGTTGCACCCTCATAAGCGTAATAGAGTGGATAACTCATCCATTCACCCAAAGACTCGAGCATAGAAACATCAATCGTAGATCCCTTGCCAGTCTTACCCCGCTGTAATAGTGCCACCAGTACATTGGTGTACGCATACATGCCTGCAGCAATATCAGCAATCGAGTTACCTGCTTTACTAGGAGTTTCTGGTGTGCCGGTAACAGATAAGAACCCAGCTTCACTTTGAATCAACAGGTCATAAGCCTTTTTGTCACGATAAGGGCCGTTATTTCCATAACCTGAGATGTCGCACAAAATCAAACCCGGATTGTCTTTTTGCAAGAGCTCTGCAGTCAGTCCCATGCGTGCTGCGGCACCAGGCGCCAAATTTTGTACTAGGACGTCAGCTGTTTTGAGTAGCATCTTCAGTGCTGCTAGCGCAGATTCTTGTTTGAGATCTAAGGTCAAGCTTTCTTTGGAGCGGTTGACCCAAGTAAAGTGAGAGGACATGCCATTGACGCGCTCATCATAGGCGCGGGCAAAGTCTCCGGCACCAGGCCTCTCAACCTTAATAACACGCGCACCTAAATCAGCTAATTGGCGCGTGCAAAAAGGGGCGGCAATAGCGTGTTCTAGGGAAACTACAGTGATGCCATCTAAGGGGCGAATACTCATGTCATTACTTGTCTAAAAAAACTCAATCAATCAAAAGATCTAGCACATCAAAAGGAGCGTGGCAGACCCAAAATGTGCTCTGCCACATAAGAGTAGATCAAGTTCGTAGAGATAGGCGCAACTTGATAGAGACGGGTCTCGCGGAACTTGCGTTCAACATCATATTCATTCGCAAAACCAAAGCCACCATGCGTTTGTAGACAAACATTGGCCGCTTCCCAAGAGGCTTTTGCAGCCAAGTACTTAGCCATATTCGACTCTGCACCGCAAGCTTGATTATTGTCAAACAGTTCGCATGCTTTAAAGCGCATCAAGTTAGCTGCCTCGGTCTCAATAAACGAGTCGGCAATAGGGAACTGAATGCCTTGGTTCTTGCCAATAGGGCGATCAAATACCACACGGTCATTGGCATAACGCCGTGATTTATCTACAAACCAATAAGCATCACCAATGCACTCAGCTGCAATGAGGACGCGCTCGGCATTGAGGCCATCTAAGATGTACTTAAAGCCTTTGCCTTCTTCGCCAATGAGATTCTCAGCTGGAATTTCTAAGTTATCAAAGAAGACTTCATTGGTTTCATGATTGACCATATTAGCAATCGGCTGAATTGCCATGCCATTGCCAATAGCATCTTTCAGGTTGACGATAAAGATCGACATGCCCTCTGATTTTTTCTTGACCTCTGCTAATGGCGTAGTGCGCGCTAGCAGAATCATCAAATCAGAGTGCTGAATGCGGGAGATCCAAACCTTCTGACCATTCACAATGTACTTATCACCTTTTTTGACGGCAGTAGTTTTGAGTTTGGTGGTATCCGTGCCTGTGCTGGGTTCGGTCACCGCCATACTCTGAAGGCGTAATTCACCGGTTGCGATTTTTGGGAGGTAGAGTTTCTTCTGTAGGTCAGAGCCATGGCGTAGCAAGGTGCCCATGTTGTACATCTGTCCATGGCAAGAGCCAGCGTTGCCACCGGAGAAATTAATCTCCTCCATGATGACTGAAGCCTCAGCCAAACCCAATCCAGAGCCACCATACTCCTCAGGAATTAATGCCGCTAACCAGCCCGCTTGGGCCATGGCATCTACAAACGCCTCTGGATAGTCACGCTCATGATCTACCTTTTGCCAGTAAGCAGAGTCAAAGCTGCTACAGAGGTCGCGCAAAGCTTCACGCATATCTTGATATTGGTCTGGCTTGGGGATGGGGTGATTCATATGGCTATCTAAAGTAGGGGGAGGTTAATTAATGCTAAGACCTACAGTTTAAGCAAGAATTCAGAATTCAGGGCAGGTCAAAAAAGACCTCATTCCTAAGGGCCGCGGCCGACCTGAGTGTCTATTGGGGCATACTTGATAGATGACCAAGTACTTACTTTCTAAACCGTCCGGAGTTCTGGCGTAATGGAGCAAATGCTCAGTCAATTCTTTGACTTCTTTGGGATGCCATCGATTGGTTTGCCAGCGGTATTTATCAGCGCTTTTATCTCCGCAACTTTACTGCCTGTCGGCTCTGAGCCCATACTGTTTGGCTACGTCTCAGTTAATCCCCATTTATATTGGATCGCCATTATGGTTGCCACGATCGGCAATACATTGGGGGGTATGCTTGACTGGTGGCTCGGACTAATAAGCCGTAATAGCTTTGAGTCCCTCAAAGGACCCAGTAATGGCAGAATGCAGCGCTGGCTCGAAGAGCGGGGGCCAAAGATGCTCTTGTTATCCTGGTTGCCTGGCTTTGGCGACCCCTTGTGTTTGGCGGCAGGGTGGCTCAGGCTGGCTTGGGGCCCATGCTTAATCTATATGTTTATTGGTAAGTTACTACGCTATCTCACGATGACCTGGTTGTTAACTTTGGTGCCCACCAGCGTTTGGCACCAATTAGGACATTGGCTAGGTCTAATTTAAGCGGGGATTTGAAAGATTAAACAGCGCAGTATTTTTGCTGAATCTCGTCGTTATTCAACAGATTTTGAGCGGTGTCGTGGAAAACAATTTCACCTTGATCCAAAATATAAGCTCTATCGGAAATCTTAAGTGCTTGCTGAACATTTTGCTCCACAAGCAGAATAGTTAAACCCTGCTGCTTTAGTTTGGCAAATAGTTCAAACATTTCTTCAACCAAGACTGGCATGATCCCTTCTGATGGTTCATCCAACAAGATTACTTTTGGCTTGGCAATCATGGCGCGAGCAATCGCTAGCATCTGCTGTTCTCCACCAGACATCGAAGTACCATCCTGATGCAATCGCTCCTTCAGGCGAGGAAAGGTTTCTGCGATTTCATCAACCAGGGCATTCATATCGCCACGACTTTTCTTGGCAATCACACCCAGCTCTAAGTTTTCTTTGACGGTTAATCCTGGAACAATCCGCCTATCTTCGGGGACATAAGCTAAGCCTAAGTGGTAGCGCTCATGCGCCGCGAGATCTAAAAAAGAGGTGCCATCAATAGAAGCTTTACCTTCCCTCTTTGACAGCAGACCCATTAAGGAGCGCAGGGTAGTAGTCTTGCCAGCACCATTACGGCCCATTAAGGTAACGATTTCACCGCTATTGACTTCTAAGGAGACGCCTTGCAGAACGTGGCTGCGGTCGTACCAGGCATTTAAATTTTCTACACGCAACATATATACACCTTCTTTAACCTTGACCTAGGTACACACGTCGTACCTCTGCATTATTCTGAATTTCTTCTGGAGTGCCTTCAGCTAAAAACTCACCATGATGTAAAACAATGATGCGTTTGCATAAACCCATGATGAGTTTCATCTTATGCTCAACCAAAATCACCGTTCTTTCATTTGCAAGCGTGCGAATGAGATCCATCATGACGAGCGTTTCCTCAGGAGACATGCCTGCGGTTGGCTCATCCAGTAAAAGAAGGCTAGGGTTGCATGCGAGCGCCATCGCAATTTCTAAAGCGCGTTGTTGACCGTGGGCTAAGTCCCCCGTCTTTTTATTTCTGAGATGCTCTAAGTTAACGCGACGTAACAACTGGTCTGCAAGCTCAATGGGCTCTGGATAACTTTGTGCATTACGTAAAAAGTTATAACGCGCCGTTTCCATTTGGGCGGCAACGCGCACATT
Source organism: Polynucleobacter sp. Adler-ghost (assembly GCF_018688495.1). Lineage (NCBI taxonomy): Bacteria > Pseudomonadati > Pseudomonadota > Betaproteobacteria > Burkholderiales > Burkholderiaceae > Polynucleobacter > Polynucleobacter sp. Adler-ghost. Next base: position 1,304,705 of record NZ_CP061320.1, on the reverse strand, counting down.
TTCATGAACGGTGAGTTGCTTAAATACATTGGTAATCTGAAAGCTCTTAGAGATGCCGATACGGGCAAACTCATATTGCTGCATGCCGGTAATATCTTTGCCATTAAATAAGATTTGGCCGCTAGACGGTGGAAATGCGCCACTAAGAACATTAAAGAAGGTACTTTTGCCTGCGCCATTAGGTCCAATGATTGCTGTAAGGGAGCCGGGCATAAATGTGGTTGAGACATTCTGTAAGGCTTTAAATTTCCCAAAGCTCTTACTGACATTACGAGCTTCTAGAATGGGGGTTTGATTTGAGCTACTCATTATTTCAAATCCTGATTGAGGTTTAGCTTGCTCAAGATGCTTCCCCAAATTCCTTTAGGGAAGAACAAAACGAAGAACATAAATATCAGTCCGATAACGGCCATCCAATGCTTGGTAAAGGTAGTAACCACATCCTCTAAATAGAGCATGACAGCTGCGCCAATGAATGGCCCAAAGAAAGTGCCCATACCACCTAAGATGCTCATCATTACCGCTTGTCCAGATTGGAGGTAGTGGAGTGAGTCTATTGGAACAATAGAAAGGTGTAGAGCGCGCAATGAACCCGCTAAACCGCAGATTGCAGCTGACAACACAAAAACCAATAGTTTGGTGCGGGCGACATCAAAGCCACAGGCTGCGGCACGTTTTTCATTCTCGCGAATCGCCTCCATCACGGCGCCCAGAGGTGAGCTCAAGATTCGGGATATGAGCCAAATTGCGATGACTACAAAAAAGAGAATGATGTAGTACTTCACCAAGGGGTTTAAAAAATCAACTGGGAAGCCGAGAATATTAAAGGTGTCAACTCGTACCCCTCTTAAGCCATTCTCCCCACCAGTCAAACCCTCAGCCTTGTAAAAGCAATAAAACACAATTTGACCCAATGCGAGTGTCACCATGGAGAAGTAAATGCCTCTGGTGCGAATGGCTAGAAAGCCCATAATCAGTCCGCCGATAGCCGCACCAATGACGCCTACCAATATTGCTGCGCCCCAAGGCATGGAGTAATGGACGATGCCAATACCAGTGAGATAGCTACCAATACCAAGGAAGGCTGCATGTCCGAAGGATAGTAGTCCCATGTAGCCAAACAAGAGATTGAATCCCATGGCGAATAAGCCAAAGATCAAGATATTGATAGCAAGCGCTTCGTACGGCATGATGAAAGGAAAAACCATCAAGAAAAGGCTGCTTGCTAGCACGCGATGGCGTTCAACGAGTTGGAAAAATGATTTCATAAATATTCGGAGGGTTAACCCATCGCCCCCGCTTTGCCAAATAAACCTTGCGGGCGAATTAAGAGTACTACTGCCATCAGCACAAAAATCGAAAGCTCTGCAAGGTCTGGAAAGAATAGGGAGGTCATGCTGTAAACCACGCCAACCAAGAGGCCTGCGACAACTGCGCCGACTGCTGAGCCCATGCCGCCTACAACCGTCACAACAAAGGACTCTGCCAAGATCGGAATGCCCATTTCTGGATTCACCGAGCGAGTAGGTGAGGCCAATATTCCAGAGAGGCCGGCGATCGCACAGCCTAGTCCAAATACCATTAACCACACCTTAGCAATGTCTACGCCAAGTACCTTGACGATCTCTTGGTCAGCGGCGCCTGCTTTGATGATGAGGCCGTAGCGAGTCTTTTGAATGAAAAACCAGACTGCAAAAATAATGACAACGGTAGCCGCAATCAGGAACAGGCGATATTTTGGAAAGAAGCCAATGCCAACATCTAAAGTACCCTTCAATCCATCAGGCGTAACGGAAGGCAAACCTTCTATGCCAAAAGTAACGCGCATTGCCTCAATCAGGACATAAGACAATCCAAAGGTGAGGAGTAGCGGGTAGTCAATACCTCGACCGTATAGGGGGCGCACTAAGAATCGCTCGGTTAATAATCCGAGGGCTCCAGTGGCAAGCGGCGTGAGAATTAAGCTGAACCAAAAGTTTCCCGTTACGCCTAAAAAATAGACGCCCATAAATGCGCCAACCATGAAGAAGGCACCGTGTGCAAAGTTCACTACATTGAGCATGCCAAAAATCAGGCACAAACCCAGTGCTAGAAGGGCGTAGATGCTACCCAGGGCAATTCCTGTGAGTAGCTGCATGCAGAGAAGTTCAAATGTAAGGCCGGTCATATATATACTCAGAAAAACTCCCCTTCAGCTATTGCTATCAGGGGAGGTACTCAGGGCAAATCAGATGATCTGCCCTGGAATTTCAGATTTAAGCCTTGTGGCCTAACTCCGCGCAACTACGCATATTCTTCTCGGTAGTCGGTTCAATCGTCAGAATATTAAAGACGTCATACTTATCCTTCATATTCTTGGATTTGGATTCCACAATGATGACCGTTTGCACTGCTTGGTGGTCACACTTGCGATAGTACTCAGGACCTTTATAAAAGTCGTACTTGAGATTCTCTAGTGCTGTAATTACCTTATTTGTATCGGTGGATTTAGCATTCTTCACAGCAGCGAGAACTGTTTTTACCCCGGCGTAACCTAGTGCGCCGTAGTCTGACGGTACTGAACCGTTGTACATCTTACGGAATGCGTCATTAAAGGTCTTGGCTGTAGGGATGCGATCCTCAAGTCCCCAGTAATAAGAAGTGCCGCCGACGATACCCTCAAATGCTTCTGGTCCACCAGCAAGACGCGCAGTGTAGAGCAGGACTGGCGTCACAATTTTCATGCTGGACTTTAGACCAAAGTCAGTACATTGTTTAGCTGCATTCACGAGGTCACGACCAAAGTTGCAAAGTACCAAGATGTCGGGATTTAAGGCTTTAATGCGCGGCAAGAATGCAGAGTAATCAGATGCGCCCAAGGGATGACGAATATCGGCCAATGTAGTGGCACCCATTTCCTTTCCTGCACGCTCAAAAGCGCGCACCATCTCATGGCCATAAGCATAGTCGGCGGTCAGGAATACGATCTTCTTGCCGAAACGGGGAATGGCATAGCGCGCCACTGCACCTGCTGTCATCGTTGGATTGAGTGCCTCGTGGAATGTGTAAACACTCCAGTCTTTTGCTTCGTTAATCGCATCAGATTGGCTAATTGAATTGAAGAGAACTTTACGCTCTTTACAAACAGCATTGATAGAGAGTTGAGTTGCGGCCGATAGTGAACCCACAACAAAATTCACTTTATCTTTTTCAATTAACTCGAGAGTGCGCGTTGCAGCTTCACCTGGGTTGAGTTTGTCGTCACGAACTAAAAGTTCGGCTTTGCGTCCATTAAAGCCACCGGCGTCATTAAATTCTTTAATGGCTAATTCAGCCGCTTTAACTTGATCTTGTGCCTCTGCAGAAAATGGCCCAGTTAGTGGCGTTGGAAAACCAATCTTAATTGGTTCAGCCTGGGCGCTGGCTACATTCATCCACAGTGGAGTGCTGGCAGCAGCAGCTCCGCCGATCAACATTTTTCTTCTTGTTTGATTCGTTACTTTTTGTTTCATGGTTGTCTCCTCCATTTAAAACAGTTAATTAATGGGACTACTGCGTATTGCATAAATCTTAACTGAATGCTTCTAGTAATACTAAAAATCTACAGCGGGTTTTCATTCATGTGACTCTGGCACTGCTTTTCCAGCCGCCAACAAAGTACTGATATCGATGGCCGTTTCTGCCATGACGGTATCTGCATTTCTACGCAGGCTATCGTTATTTCTGCTGCCTTTGCTACCTTGTGCTTGCATGTAGCGCCCTAAGTATTGCGCTCTTGCAACAACCTGTTGTCCAAATTCAAGACGCTCCTTGCTGTACGCTTCAAGTGCTGCAGGAGTTGCCCCTAAGGCTGCAATGTGACGTGCGATTACCATAGCCTCATCACCTGCTTTGGTAACTCCCATGCCCACATGAGGTCTACCAACAAAAGCGGCATCCCCCATTAAGGCAATTCTTCCAAAGACGATTTGCTCCGAACGGACGTCATAAATCGTTTGCAAAAAAGGTGAGGGTGTTTTTTCTAAAATTTCGGCATATTGTGGCGCCAGAATATCGCGCGCAATTGTGCGCATTTCGGCAATATGCTTCCATGAGACTTTTAGCGGTGGGATGCCAGTTGGATAATAGTGACCATCCGCATCAGTCAGCAACTTGACTAGCTCATCATCCTCGGATGCCGGGCGATACCAAACAAAGTTATAGCGACGCTTGCCTGGTCTGGTGTCATTGCCGGGCCCTGCAACTGGATAGCCAAGCATCTGTTCGCCATTAGGTAAGCAGAATCCAAAATAATTAAATAGAGTATCTAAGGTGTAATTTGATAAATTACTTTCATCACAAACGCCACGCCACGCAATATATCCTGCGTATTCAGGTTGGATGTTTGGTGCTACTTGGGATCTGACTGTGGAGCGTATACCATCTGATGCAATCAGAAGCTCTGCCTGATAAGTGCTGCCATCTTCACAACTTACCTGAACGCTATTAGAGTCCTGTGTCACCACTTTGACATTCTTGCCTTGTAGGTAACGCTCGCTTGGAAAATTCTCTTTTAATAGGTGATATAAGCGGCTCCAGGAGGTCAGGATTTGTGGGAGTGGCATTTCACCGAGGTTCTCGCCATCAACCCCCAAAGTAACTCGCTTCGATACAGCAACCCCTAGGCTATCATCAACTTGAATACCAGCTTCACTTAAAGCATCCGCAAGAGCGTCATGGGTCACGATTCCGGCGCCTCGACCATCCAGGGAGCCAATTGCTTTTTCTAATAAAGTGACGTCATGCCCTTGGCGCAGCAGTATATTGGCGGCAAATAAGCCCCCAAGTGATCCGCCAATGACAAGTATTTTGGCCATCTTTACTTACGCAGCCTTGGCATCTAGTGCCGCCTTTTCGGCAGCAGGGTAGTTCAACTCAACCACAACACCATTAGGATCATCCATAAAGACTTGGTGTAATTTAATGGCGGGTACGGTGCGTTGTCTGCAAGGTATACCCAACTTCTCTAGTAATGCAAGTTTGGCCTCCAATCCCTTGGCAAAGAAGGCGATATGATCAACTGCGCCAGAGCCAAAGAGTGAGCTAGGATCTCGTTCCCCAAGATATTGTTTTAAGCCATTAGGATTATTCTTATCAATTGCGATGAGATGAACAACTGCGTTAGCCCAATCGTTTTGATCACCGTTGTATAGCCACACACCGGGGAATGGAAAATCAGGTCGAGGTCCAACTGTGAATCCAAAGACATCGCAGTAAAACTTGGTAGTTTGTTCAATCTCTAGGCTACGAATAGAGAAGTGATTTAAGCTTAAGTTGGTCATTTTATTTTTTACCAGTATTAAATAAAGTTTTTGCTGAAGCAAGGTAAGAGCTAACTCGATCTTGAATAATTTCTTGCTCGGTATGGGGGTTGCCGGAGTCATAAATGGCTTGCCCGTATATCCAACGTCGCATACCAATATAAAAGATGCCGCCATGCAGGCCCATCAAAAATTCTAATTCTCGCTGGGAAGGCTTGCTACGCGAGCTACGACCACAGTGTTTACGGGTTTCTCGAATCAGGCGCGGTAATAGACGATCGCGCAATAATTCAAAGAAGCGGTCACTAATGGAGTGATCGCTCAGTCCTGAGAAAATTAAAATACGTACAAAATCGTAGGTCAGCACTGTGTTTGAGTAGTCTAGATAGAAAGCATTAAATTTTTCTTCGGGAGAGAGCTTCTTGTCATCGAGTAGCTGCTCCCACTCCGGCTTCCAGCGTGACTCGAAGACATCTTCATAGACTGCTTTGATTAAAGCATCCTTAGTAGGGAAGTAGTGGTAAAGCAGGGTGTGGGTAATACCCAATCCCTTTGTTAGGTTCCTGAGTTGCCCATCCATTCCATGCTTTGCAAAGTATTGGATAGCACGATCCAGAATCTGACGCTTACGATCTGCGGTACTCATTCTGCGACGTGCAGGCGTACTGGATGCAGCTAATTCTGTAGCGATACTGCCTCTAGCACTGCCATCTCGATCGAAACTCATTGTCATCAGGGTTTATCCGAATTTGGCCTTATTGACCAAAAGTTAAATAATGGTACATTGTTGAACAATTGGTAGATAAGACTCTATTCGTACAAACCCCAAGGAGATGTAATGGAATTAAATGGCGAGCAACTCATTGCAGCCCCAATCCCAGATGTATGGAAGGGCTTGAATGATATTGACGTGCTGGCAAAGTCCATTCCAGGTTGCGAGGAAATCAGTCGCATCTCCCCCGAGGAGATTCATGCCAAGGTGATGTTCAAAATTGGACCCGTCAGAGCCAGATTCTCAGGAAAGCTATTTTTGAGTGATGTCATTCCAGATCAATCCTGTTCTATGGCCTTTGAGGGCTCTGGTGGTGCTGCGGGATTTGCAAAAGGTCGTTCACGAGTGGAGTTGAAGGCTGCCGAGGGCGGGACACTGGTTTCTTATACGACTGAGGCTTCTATTGGCGGCAAGCTTGGTCAAATTGGTGGGCGGCTTATTAGCGCCTCTGCTAAAAAGATTGCGGATGACTTTTTCCAGCGATTTGCAAAAGAGTTAGGTGGTGAAATAGCGCCACTGGAGTCGGACCCGCAAGCCCAATAATGCGCGGCGATGTCAATATAAAAGTAGTGGAGGAGACACAATGAAAGCAGCAGCATTTGATTATGCAAAACCGAAGGCTCTCAGTGAGGCTTTAGCTATGTTGGCCGAAGCTGGTGAAGATGCGCAATTGATTGCGGGTGGGCAGACGCTCTTAGCTACCTTGAACCTGCGTCTTTCTGAGCCTAGCATGCTCATTGACATTACGAATTTGGATGAATTAAAAGGTATTTCCGTTAACGGAAATCAATTACGTATTGGTGCATTAGTAACCCATACGGAGATTGAGGACTCCAAACTAATTGCGCAGCATGCACCACTTCTTAAGGCTGCAGCTCCGCATATTGCCCACAGAGCGATCCGTAATTTAGGGACCTGGGGCGGCTCTCTAGCCTATGGAGATCCTGCGGCTGAATGGCCTGCCTGTAGCCTGGCATTGAATGCAACCATGTTGATTGGTGGCCCTGATGGAGAGCGTCGAATTTCAGCGCAAGACTTCTTCATTGATCTTTACACCACTTCTTTAGAGCCTAATGAAATTCTTATAGCAACAGAAATCCCTATTGCTAGTAGTAATCAAGTTTTTTATTTCCATGAGTTAGCTCGTCGCCACGGAGACTATGCGATTGCTGGGGTGGCTTTAGTTGCGAATAAGGCGGGTAATGTTCTGAGCGATTGCACTTTTACCTTCTTCTCTGTGTGTGCTACGCCGATCATGGCGACAAAGGCTCAAGCCTTGGTAGATGGTAAGTCTCTTAATGACGAATTAATTGCAAATGCAGTTGCTGCCGCAAGGGAAGAGATTGAGTCGATCGCAGATATCACTAACAGTGCGCAAACGAAGCAACATCTGATTGGTGTTTTGTTAGAGCGTGGACTAAAGCACTTAATTGCTTGAGCAATCAATATATAAAAAGATAAATCTAGTTCGGAGATTTCAATGAGCTTAAAGAAGAAAATTACGATGACCGTCAATGGCTCGATAGTGAATGCGGAGATTGAGCCGCGTCGTCATTTGGTAGATTTTTTGCGAGAAGATCTCCATCTCAAAGGTCCGCATCTTGGTTGTGAGCAAGGTGCTTGCGGCGCCTGTACCGTGAAGGTGGATGGGAAAATTATTCGCGGCTGTTTATATCTGGCCGTACAAGCCAATGGCTGTGTAGTAGAAACAATCGAGGGATTAACTAAGAGTGGGGCATTGGCAGATCTTCAAGAAGCCTTTATGCGTCATAATGCAATGCAATGTGGTTTCTGCTCTTCTGGGATGTTGCTTGCTGCGGCCGAATTAGTAGAAAAACAACCTAAATCTACTCGTGAAGAAGTGCGTGAATGGATCTCTGGAAACTACTGCCGTTGTACTGGCTACCATTCCATAGTAGACGCCATCATGGCTGTGCTTGAGGCTCGCGCCAAAGGTGAAAAAATTAAACCCGTTGTTGCTCTCGCTTAAGAAGACTGGGAAAACTGATTATGAATAAGCCAGTAGATCTCAAAGGATTGGTGCTTGATCCGGTAACCAATGACCAGCGCTATATCGGTAGCAGCGAACCTCGACATCAGTCGCGTCGGCTTATCGAGGGTCAGGGCACCTATGTAGATGATATTCAATTGCCTAGGATGGGCCATGTTGTCTATTGGCGTTCGCCAGTAGCGCATATGAAAATTGGAAAAATTCATACTGAAGAAGCCAGCAAGATGCCAGGCGTTCTAGCCATTGTCGATGGCGTGAGAATGGCTGAGCTTTGTAAGCCATGGGTTGCCACCTTAGGCCATCTTGCGGGTATGAAATCCGCCCCTCAATACGCATTAGCAATTGATAGGGCTTGCTGGCAAGGCGAGCCTGTAGTTGCTGTAGTTGCTGAGACGCGTGCACAAGCAGAAGATGCTTTGCAGTTCATTGATGTTGAGTGGGAAGAGTTACCTGCAGTAGTTTCAATGGAAACGGCATTGGATGCAGATACTCCGGTAATTCATCCTGAGCTTGGCGACAATCTTTGCTTTACCCGTACTTTGGATGTTGGCCAGGTAGATGAAGTATTTGCAACCGCAGATATTGTGGCTGAAGCTACTTTTGGATTTGGTCGACATACAGGCGTTACTTTAGAGCCTCGCTGCCAAATTGCTGACTACAATCCAGGCGATCGTCGCCTCACGGTATATCACTCGCAACAAGCGCCGCACATGATGCAAGATTTATATTGCCGTCAGTTTGGCTTGTCAGAGTCTGATGTCCATGTCATTTGTAAAGACGTAGGCGGATCCTTTGGTATTAAGGTGCATGCGTATCCTGATGATTTTGCGACGGTGGGTCTAGCGATGATGTTGGAGCGCCCAGTCAAGTTTGTTGCAGATCGACTTGAATCATTTACGAGTGATATTCATGCGCGTGAGCATCGGATTAAAGGACGTATTGCAGCCAATAAAGAAGGTGATATCTTGGCATTTGAGATCGACGATCTCACAGCGATTGGCCCTTACTCTATGTTTCCGAGAACCAGTGCAATCGAAGGTAATCAGGTGGTGAACTTGGTTGGCGGGCCATATAAGCATCAGAACTACCGAGCCAAACTGAATGTGGTGTTTCAGAATAAAACGCCTACCTGCCAATATCGTGGCGTAGGTCACCCTATTGCCTGCGCCGTGACTGAGGGCTTGGTTGATTTAGCAGCTCAAAAACTAAAAATGGATCCTTTGGAGTTTCGTAAACGTAATGTGATTCCTGATGATGCATACCCTTGCTCGGGAATTTCCGGAATTAAGTTGGAAGTGCTTTCACACGAGCAATGCTTACGAACTATTGAAAAGATGATGGACTATTCTGCTTTGCGTAAAGAGCAGGCTGAGTTGCGTAAAAAAGGTATCTATCGTGGAATCGGTTTTGCCACATTAATCGAGTTAACTAACCCAAGTCCGGCATTCTATGGCGTGGGTGGTGCGCGTATCGCATCTCAGGATGGCGCCTCTGCGCGTCTAGATCCAAGTGGCGTTGTATCGATATTGATCGGTGTTGGTGAGCAGGGCCAAGGTACTGAAGGTATTTATGCGCAAATTGCTGCTGATGCCGTCGGTCTGTCGATTAAAGATGTGCGCATCATTACTGGTGATACCGATGTGACTCCTTACGGAGGTGGTACCTGGGCTTCACGTGGTGCCGGAGTGGGTGGCGAGGCAGTCTTATTGGCTTGCCAAGCACTTCAAGAGAATATCTTGAAGCTCGCTGGTGCAATCTTGAGTAGATCGCCTGAAGAGTTATCTGTTCGCCGTGGTCATGTTTTAGATAAAGCAAGCGGTGAACAGCTCCTACCGTTTAGTGAGATTGGGCGAATAGGTTATTTCCGTACAGATACTTTGCCAGTAGGATTCTCGGCTGACCTGATGGTGACACGTCATTACACTCAAAAAGAATATCCATTTATTTTTACTAATGGCGTTCAGGCTTCTTATGTGGAAGTCGATCCGGATACTGGATTTGTAAAGCTCTTAAAGCACTGGGCAGTTGAAGATTGCGGTCGTGTGTTGAATCCCATGTTGGTGGACGAGCAAGTGCGTGGTGCAATTGTGCAGGGTATCGGTGGCGTCCTTTTCGAGGAGTGTATCTACGACGAGAGTGGCCTGTTACGAAATGGCAGTATGGCTGATTACTTAGTGCCAATGGCCAATGAAATGCCGGATATTGAGGTAGCTCACGTTGAGACCCCAACTCAGTCATCTAAGTTGGGTGCAAAAGGTGCTGGTGAGGCTGGTACAGCTGGCGCCCCTGGGGCGGTTCAAAATGCGATTAATGATGCTCTGGCACCATTTAACACTGCAGTGTTTGATCAGCCCATTACTTGTGAAAAGATTCTCAAGGCCCTTGGAAAAGTCTAATGTAGAGCTTGTTTATATGCGGTGCATTACCAGTATCAAAGGTGCTGATGCATCCTGTAAGATCCAGTTTTGACCATGTGTACATCCCCTGCTTGGGGATGTGCGACTAACTTGATATAGCGAAGAAAAATATGTCCCATTTAAAAGGTAAAACAGCTCTTGTCACCGGCTCAACCAGTGGTATTGGTTTGGCAATGGCTATTGGTTTGGCAAAGCAGGGTGCCAACATAATGGTGAATGGTTTTGGTGAAAAGGATGCTGCAATTACAGCTATTAAAGCTTGTGGTGTTGAGGTGGAATATCACGGCGCAGATATGAGTAAGCCTGCCGAGATTGAAGATCTTATCAAGCAAACCGAAAAACGCTTTGGTTCGCTAGATATATTAGTAAACAATGCAGGCATTCAGCACACAGCGAATATTGAAGACTTTCCAGCGGATAAGTGGGAGTCCATTATTGCCATCAACTTAAGCTCAGCTTTTTATACCTCCCACTATGCCTTGCCTGGAATGAAGCAGCGTAACTGGGGTCGCATCATCAATATCGCCTCCGTGCATGGCTTGGTCGGTTCTGTTCAAAAATCAGCTTATGTTGCCGCTAAGCATGGCATCGTTGGCCTAACCAAAGTAACCGCTCTAGAGAATGCCAAAACGGGGATTACTTGTAATGCGATTTGCCCGGGTTGGGTTTTGACCCCCTTGGTTCAAAAGCAAGTAGATGCCCGAGCAGAGCGTGAAGGGATCTCGAATGAAGAGGCTAAAAAAGCCTTGGTGTCTGAGAAGCAGCCTTCTGGTGAATTCGTGGCTCCAGAGCAATTGGCCGCATTAGCTATTTTCCTTTGCAGTCCAGATGCTTCTGAAGTACGTGGAGCAGCCTGGAATATGGATGGCGGCTGGACGGCTCAGTAATCTTAAAAAGGGTCACTGGACACCTCTTGTTTGCCTTATGCCGAACAAATTCCTCGGAATCGTCTATAGTAAGGACGATTGTGGCTTTTGTAGCTACAGATTAGTACGTTTTATAATGTTGTGAAATTGGATTTTGCAAGCAAGAATTTTGCTGAAATCCTGCCTGATATATTTACTTTTTTTAGGAAGCTCTCATGTCATCCATCTTTACCTCATTAGGCCGCACTGTTTTAGCCGGCTTTGTGCTACTCGCATTGATTGTCTTAGCCTTAGGTGCGAACCTGAGCTCGATTGAGTTGCCATTCTTATTCCGCTGGATTCACGTGATGGTTGGCGTGATGTGGATAGGCTTGCTTTGGTATTTCAATTTCGTGCAGATTCCATCCATGCCAAAGATTCCGGATGAGCAAAAGCCAGCAATCGGAAAAGTAATCGCTCCAACAGCGCTCTTTTGGTTTCGATGGGCTGCTTTAGTAACTGTACTGAGCGGTTTGATTTTATCCATACTGAATGGATATGCGCATCAGGCATTTACTTTGCAAGCACCTTTCCGTGCAATCGGTTTAGGTATGTGGATTGCCTTGATTATGGCGTTCAACGTTTGGTTCATTATTTGGCCAAATCAAAAACGTGCCCTCGGCATTGTTGCGGTTGAGCCTGACGTCAAAGCAAAGTCTGCACGCATTGCAATGTTGACTTCCCGTCTCAATACAATGCTTTCTATCCCAATGCTATTTTTGATGAGCGCTCAGTCACACAACACAACATGGTTTGTGATTGCCTCATAAGCTTATCTTCTTAGATACATTAAAAGGCCCGCTGAGCGGGCCTTTTGCTTTAGTACAGAGCGCTAGAGATGGTAATCAGCCATCTTGATTACAGGATGGGCGGCAACTCTTTTGTCAGTGCGCCACGTTGTGCAGTAGCTGTACCCAGAAGAGCAAACCCAAGTAGCTTACCGTCACTAGATTCAAAGCGCGCTTCAAGACCGCCTTCTACTGTATTCATTTTCCAGTGTCCGACTGCACCTTTGGCTGGGGGTGAAACAATGGTTGCGAGGGCGGGGGTCTTCACCATCACTGGCATAGCGGGATAGTTGAGAGTAGTCGCTTGTCCAAGTAAGTTGGGTGCTAAAGCTCGTGCTGCCTGCATGATTGGCATCACATAAGGTAGAACTAAGCCCTCAACTTCGGCACAGTCGCCAATTGCATAAACATTCTTGGCGCTGGTTTCTAATTGACGATTAACTGTAATACCTACGCCTGTTGCAATTCCGGCTGATTGAGCTAAATCTATGCGAGGTCTTAAGCCGACAGCAGATAGAAATGCATCACTATTGATTACTGTTCCGTTGGCAAGGGCAATCGAGAGAGAGTCGCCGCTTCGATCAACCGATTGCACGGTAGTGGCAAAGTGCCAACGTACGCCTGCCGCACTGAGCTTCGCTTGTAGTGCTTGGGCTGCCGCCTCGGGAAGTAATCTACCCAAAGCCTGCGGCGCTAAGTCGATGACATCTACTTCATATGAGCCTAAAACTAAATCATTCGCAAATTCGCATCCAATGAGGCCGGCACCTAAAATGGCAACGCGTTTTTTGCCTTCAATTGTCTTGCGAAATTGGGCATAGTCTTCCAGATCATTAACGGTAATGACCTCATGAGCTGCATTACCCTCTAAAGGTAAGCGAATTTGATCGGCGCCTAATCCTAGCACTAACTTTCCATAGGAAATACTGCCTTTAGAAGTAGTGACTGTTTGTGCGGTGGTATCAATTGCAGTGACATCAGCATCACCCAGAACCGTCATGTCTAGCTGTGTTGCCATACCCTCTGCATTAGTAGAGACCAATTGCTCTGCAGACTTATTGCTGGCCAATGCTGTAGAGAGCATCGGCTTTGAGTAAAAGTAGCCTGGTTCTCTTGTTACTAGGGTAATGGGAATCGCCTTATCTATTTTGCGAAGCTCGCGAATGACAGTGTAGCCAGCTAGGCCGCTACCAATGATGACAATCCCTGATGGGGATGAATGATTCTGATGATCCAAAACTGGACTCCCTAATAATGCGTTGAAAGGTGTTGCGTTTGGCTTGAGTTAGGAAACTTGTACCATTTCAAAATCAGATTTGGATACACCACAATCTGGGCATTCCCAATCTTCAGGGACATCGGCCCAAGCAGTGCCGGCAGGAATGCCATCTTCAGGTAAGCCTTTGGCCTCGTCATAGACGAAACCGCATACGATACATTGCCAAGATTTCATAGGGATTCCTTGCTGTAAGAGATTAAAGACAGTTTAAATTGAATTTCAAATTCACCTGCTTACCAAAGGTCTGCTCGTTTTGTATCTAGCAAGCAAGTAGGTAAGCAAACAATGATTTATAAGGTAAATAGGAATGATATTATTTATCTGATAAATAGATTATAGGGATAACTACAGCTTATGGCGGCTCTACCTTCATTACGACAACTTCGCTATTTTGTAGCAGTTGCTCAAGAGCTCAATTTTACTAGGGCTGCAGAGGCCTGCTTTGTAGGTCAATCTACCCTGAGTGCTGGTTTAAAAGAGCTGGAAGATGTTTTGGGAGTCTGCTTAGTAGAGCGGGATAGACAAAATGTAGCCATCACGCCTATCGGTGTAGAGATTTTGGAACGGGCTAAGGCCATCTTAGCCTCGTCTCAAGACCTGGTGGAGTATGCGAGCGCCTCGGGCGAGCCAATGGTGGGAACAATTCGATTGGGAGTAATCCCAACCATCACACCATTTTTATTGCCAAATGTGTTGCCTGATATTCGGGAGCATTACCCTAAGCTAAAAATTGTCTTGCGTGAAGATTTAACCGCTAATCTACTGGCGCGCTTAGCGGACCATCAACTTGATTTTGCATTAATTGCATTGCCATATGACACAGCCGGCCTATTGGTCAAGGAGCTTTTTGTTGATGAATTTTGGTTGGTTGCAGGTGCAAATGATCCAGCATTAAAAGGTAAGGAAATTCATTTGCCCACCAAAATGGCAGAGAGATTGCTTTTGCTAGAGGAGGGTCATTGCCTACGCGATCACACTATGCAGGCTTGTAAGCATTCTGATATCCGCAATGCCGAAGGCATGGAGGCAACTAGCTTGCTCACTTTATTGCAAATGGTGGAGTCTGGCATGGGCATTGCGCTCCTTCCTGAGATGGCGGTAAAAGGTGGGATTTTGAATGGCAGCTCATTGATTGCTCGGCCTTTAGCGCCACCCGCTCCCAATAGAGTGATTGCGCTTGTTGCTCGCTTGTCAACCGCACATCAGGATGAGTTCCAAGCACTTGCCCAAAGTATTGAGTCAAGATTTAAATCTAGTCCAAGAATTAGTCGGGGCAGTCGAAAGAGTTTTCAAAAAGTCTAGTATGGTATTGGCGGGACTTTAATATCCCTGCTAAAGTTGCGCATCAATTGATGTATTCACTCTCAAAGAAAGTAATTCATGTCTGGAAAAGAAATCATGTTTACCCCCGTCAAGCTTGGCGCTATTGAATTAAAGAATCGCCTTGTGATGGCGCCTCTCACCAGAATGCGTGCCATCGATGGGGATGTGCCACACCCTCTCGCAAAAACTTACTATGAACAAAGGGCAAGTGCTGGCCTCATCATCAGTGAAGCAACGCAAATTTCTGCTATTGGCAAAGGCTATCCCGCAACGCCTGGTATTTATTCTGCTGAGCAAACAGCGGCTTGGAAGGAGATCGTGAGTGCAGTGCATGCCAAAGGCGGCAAGATGATCGCGCAGTTATGGCATGTTGGACGCATTTCTCATTCCTCTTTACATCCTGAGCAGGGTATCCCTGAGGCTCCATCTGCGATTGCGCCTGCTGGCCAAACTTATGGCGCTGATTGGAGGTTGCACGATTACGAAACTCCTAAGGCAATGACTACTGAAGATATTGCTGGTCTCTTGAAAGATTTTGAATTGGCTGCTGCTAACGCAAAAGCCGCAGGTTTTGATGGCGTGGAAATTCATTCTGCGAATGGCTACTTACTCGATCAGTTTTTGCAAGACAAAACCAATCAACGCACTGACGGCTATGGCGGGTCAATCGAAAATCGCATGCGCCTATTGGGTGAAGTGATTGAATCTATTACCAGGGTCTATCCAAGTGATCGTATCGGTGTGCGCTTATCACCATACGGTAGCTTTAATGATATGGCTGACAGCGATCCAGTTGCCTTGTTCACTGCGGTCATTCAAAAACTCAATGGCTATCACTTATCTTATGTACATATGATCGAACCGCGTTCCACAAGTGCAGGTGGCAATGATCAAGTGAACGTAGAGGCACCCATTACATCAGAGATGTTCCGATCGGCATATCAAGGTCAATTTATTAGTGCCGGTGGATATGATCAGGCTATGGGTGAAGCTGTTTTGGAGGCTGGCTTAGCAGATGCAGTGGCCTATGGACGTCTGTATATTTCTAATCCGGATTTGGCTGAGCGCTTTAAGCAGGGTGCAGCACTCAATGCTTATAACCGCGCAACGTTTTACGGTGGAGCAGAAGTCGGATACACGGACTACCCAACACTCTAATTGCTGAAGAGCAATCAGGGCCTCTATCGAAAGATAGGGGCCTTATTTTTTGTCTTCGGGGTCTTTCAGTAGGCCATAGTGATTCGCAACGAGTAGCATGGCAATAGATGCACATCCCATTGCAAAGAATTCCCATTGATGAAGCATGGCAGTACCTGTGACGGTCATTAAGATTGTCCATCCTACTGCCATCTTGGCTTTTTTGCTTAAAGGTTTCATATTTCAGAACTCAGGTGAAAAATTATCGAACGGTAAGTCTAGCCTTGGCGCTCAACTCGTTTGGCGTTCCACGCTTATCCAGTTGAGAAAGTCGTAACGCTTCTTGCTCAAAATCAATTTGGGCTGGGTGAAACTCAAGATTGCCAAGGTGAATGACATAAGTCCACACAAGCTCTCGACCCCTATCTTTATATACATCAACAATGCGCTTCATTTATTAATGCCTCTGGTGGGAGCTGAGCCATTTGCGGGACTCATATTGTTTTTTAAATCAATCAGATTACGTGGATCGATACGAATAACACCACCACGAGGGCTATCAATGTCTGCAATCAGAAAGAAGGCAATGGCAATCATGGTTGGGAAAATCATAAACAGGCCGACATTACGTTGAAAGTTCCGCGCACCAAAGCCCACTAGCATATTGGCAGCAATAGCGATTGCAGCCATCAGCCACCAGGCCGCAGTGGGGATGCGGTTCCACCAAGCTGCTTGGGTATAGCCTTGGGAGTTAATCACATCATTCATACCAGAGATTACGAGTGCAATAGTCGGGGTTGATTGTGTTCGTGCTATGGGGAGTAATTCATTCCACATTGCGCTCTCTAAAGCAAGGGTGCGTTTCATAATTTGCATGGCCGTCTCGTGATCTTGCTTAGAGTAAAACAAGATGCGCTGATCTAGGTATTCACGAAGAAGGTCCTTGACACTCTCTGCAGTTTTGCTCGGCAGTAGATCGGCTCTTAAGAACTCCGTGCCAATTGCATTGGCCTCAGCCTCCTCATAAGTCTGCCGCAAGTCATACCGAGCGATAGCCATGGAGAAGGTAAATCCAATAATCAGGCCAAGCAATGTGAGTGTTGCGCTCTGAATGATCCCCAAGTCTGCCGAGGTCTCAGTGTCCTTGGTGCGGTATTTACTTAGTACGGCATTGCCAAACCATACTGAGCCCGAGAGGGCTACAGCAGAAATTGCAAATACCAGTTCAGGGAAATTGGCTAAGTGTGGAATATTAAAAAGTTCCTGGATACAAAATATCTTTAGTCACATTCTGGATGTCACGGTGTCCTGTAAACGCCATGGTGATATCCAATTCATTGTGAATAAGCTCTAGGCATTTAGTAACGCCGGCCTCGCCCATAGCACCCAAGCCATAAAGAAAGGGGCGACCGATCATCGTGCCACGTGCACCTAATGCCCATGCTTTCAATACATCTTGTCCGGAACGAATGCCGCCATCCATCCATACCTCAATATCTTTGCCAACAGCATTTACGATGCCTGGCAATGCTTTGATGCTGGAGATCGCGCCATCGAGCTGACGACCACCATGATTAGAAACAATCAGGGCATCTGCTCCAGAATTAGCAGCAAAGCGGGCATCTTCTTCATCCAAGATGCCTTTAATAATTAACTTGCCACCCCAAAGTTTTTTAATCCACTCCACATCATCCCAGCTCAGACCTGGGTCGAACTGCTCGGCGGTCCAAGAGGAGAGGGAAGACATATTGCCAACACCAGTGGCATGACCAACAATGTTGCGAAAGGTTCTGCGGGGCGTCATCGCCATACCCATGCACCAACGGGGCTTAGTCATCATATTAATGATGTTGGCAATCGTCAGCTTTGGAGGCGCAGATAAACCATTTTTCAAATCTTTATGGCGCTGCCCCAGAATCTGTAAATCTAAGGTGAGAACCAGGGCGGAGCATTTAGCTGCTTTGGCGCGTTCAATGAGGCGCTCAATAAAGCCGCGGTCTTTCATGACATAGAGCTGAAACCAAAAGGGTTTAGTGGTGCGTTCTGCCACATCTTCAATCGAGCAAATACTCATCGTAGAAAGGCAGAAGGGGACACCAAATTTTTCTGCAGCACGTGCCGCCAGAATTTCACCATCAGCATGTTGCATGCCGGTTAGTCCTGTAGGTGCTAATGCGACTGGCATGGCAACCTCTTGACCGATCATGGTTGTTTTGGTGGTGCGGTTGACCATGTTGACGGCAACACGTTGACGCAATTTGATTTTCTGAAAATCCGACTCGTTCGCGCGGTAGGTGGATTCAGTCCATGACCCGGAGTCTGCATAGTCATAAAACATCTTGGGGGTGCGTTTCTGATGCAGAACTCGTAAATCTTCAATATTGGTGATGATCGCCACTAAAACCCCTCGGTATGTTGCTAATGCCAGATGTCTGACGCTAATTTAAGCTCTATCTTAGCAATACCGAGCATTTGTTTCTACAATGCCTAGGCAAAGCCCTTCTTGAGGCTCAAAACAGCTACTCATTCACCTACATACCCCGAATGCCTCAAATACCCCTGTCGACCGTCTTTTATTTATCGCTTGCAACCTTCCTCTGGGCAGGCAATGCAATCGCTGGACGGGTCTTGGTAGGAAGTATTTCGCCGATCACCTTAAGTGCTGTTCGCTGGGGTCTGGCAGCCTTGCTACTACTCCCTTTTGGCTGGCGGATCCTAAAGCCAGCTAGCGCCCTGTGGCAAAACAAGAGTCGCTTCCTCGTCTTGGGATTGTTGGGAGTGGGTAGCTATAACGTGCTCTTGTATCTTGCTTTGCAAACCTCAACGGCTATTAATGTCACCCTCATTGGGGCGAGTATGCCTATCTGGATGCTTTTGATCGGTGCCGTCTTTTATGAGGTTAGGCCGAGGCTTTTGCAGCTCTTGGGTGCAGTCGTCTCCCTGATCGGCGTGACCGTAGTGCTCACGCGAGGTGAGCCTGCCAGCCTCTTGAGCATGGAAGTAGTCATGGGCGATTTACTCATTATGTTGGCTACGATTCTTTGGGCCTTTTATAGCTGGATGATTAGTCGCCCAGGAGAGAGTACTGAGCGGCAGTGGCCATGGGCTGAGTTTTTAATGGCACAAGTGTTGATTGGATTCATGTGGACGATGTTGTTTGAGGGTGCGGAAATTGCCACAGGGCACGCTTTTATCGATCTCAATTACTGGACTGGGGCATTGATCTTATTTGTAGCCATTGGTCCCTCCTTAATTGCCTATCGGTGCTGGGGTTTGGGGGTGAATGGTGCCGGACCCACGGTAGCAGCATTTTTTGCCAATCTCATTCCCTTATTTACAGCGCTGCTCTCTGCCGCAATCTTGGGGGATCCACCCCAGCTTTTTCATGGTCTCGCTTTTGTCCTGATTGTGGTCGGAATACTGGTTTCTTCCACAACGCAGAAAAGCGCCTAACCCCCTTTATTTGGTCAAAATGGCTGTTTTCAAAGCCTAAGTACCCAAACAGCACTAAATCAGTATCATTTAGGGCTAATCACACGATTTACTAGGAAATTACTATGCCAGGCTTACTCCCGAATGTTGATCCAGACGGTCTCTTAGAGTTCTCGGTTGTTTACACCGACCGCTCGCTAAATCACATGTCTGAAGAATTCAAAAAAGTCATCGTGGATATTTCTAGTGTTCTGAAAGATGCTTACAACGCAAGTTCTGCAGTCATCGTTCCTGGTAGTGGCACATTTGGTATGGAAGCTGTTGCTCGCCAATTTGCCAATAATGAAAAATGTCTTATTTTGCGTAACGGCTGGTTTAGCTATCGCTGGACTCAGATTTTTGATTTAGCCAACATCACCAAGGACATTTCCGTTATCAAAGGTCGGCAATTGGAAGATGCTACGCAGGGTGTATTTGCCCCCGCTCCGATCGAAGAAGTGGTGGCTTTTATTAAAAAGGAAAAGCCAGCAGTTGTTTTCGCCCCTCACGTAGAAACCTCTGCGGGCATTATTTTGCCGGATGCCTATCTCAAGGCAGTTGGCGAAGCAGTACGCTCTGTCAATGGTTTGTTTGTACTGGATTGCATTGCATCAGGTGCTACATGGGTAGATATGAAGGCTTGCAATGTGGACTTGTTAATCACTGCGCCTCAAAAAGGTTGGAGTAGTTCACCTTGCTGCGCAATGGTGGCTATGGGTGAGAGAGCACGCGAGCGCATTGAATCAACTCAAAGCAGCAGCTTCTCAATGGATCTGAAGAAGTGGTTGCAAATTATGGAAGCCTATGAAAAGGGTGGTCACGTTTATCACACCACTATGCCAACCGATGCGCTCAAAATCTTGCGTAACGTGATGAAGGAAACTCAGTCCTTAGGTTTTGCTGCACTCAAAGCAAAGCAACAAGAGTTGGGTGATAAGGTTCGTGCCTTATTGGTATCTAACGGTTACCACTCAGTTGCTGCAAAAGGCTTCCAGTCTCCTGGTGTAGTCGTGAGCTATACCAAGGATCCAGATATCCAGTCAGGCAAAAAGTTTATTGCTCTTGGTATGCAAACAGCGGCTGGTGTGCCTTTGCAGTGCGATGAGCGTCCAGACTTCCGTACGTTCCGCCTTGGTTTATTTGGTCTAGAGAAGTTGGCGCATGTTGACCGAACTGTAGATCACCTTGCAACAGCATTAGAAAAAATTACCGAGACTGAAGCGCAGCCAGCTTAAGATTCTGTAATTGGTTTTTACAAAAGGCCGTCTTAGGACGGCTTTTTAATTGAGTATCATTAACCTACCCATGAACCTATCGGAACTTCAAATGAATATCCCCTTTGCAAAATTGATCTTAGCCACCTTCGTTTCTGCCTCAGTTGCTTTATCTCCATTGACTGTAATGGCGGCGGATCCAGCCCCAGCCGGAGCACCTGTGGCCGCTCCTGCAGCGATGCCTGATGCTCAAACAGAGAAGGCTGCAAAAAAGACTGCGAAGAAGTCTAAGAAAGACAAAAAAGCGGACAAGAAAGCTAAGAAAAAAGCTAAGAAGAAACCAGCAGCCCAAGAGCCTGCTGCTCAGTAAGGAATTTGCTTATTTCACTATTTAATTTAGCGGGTCAGATCCCTCAAGATCTAAGGGCTTTGTATAGCCCTGACCCTGTTGTTTGTTTGGCGCATCATTTCGTACCAGCAACCACATCGCCCCCATCACCAAACTCATCCCGCCCATCTGCATCCAGGTAATAGGTTCGGATAACACGATCCAGCCCATAAATAGGGTGGAGACGGGGCCTAGTATTCCGGCTTGAGCAACTAGAGGTGAGCCAATACGATTAATGGCAATCATGATTAACAACATCGGAATGACGGTGCATAGGCTTGCATTGAGTAGGCTAAGCCAATAGATTTGCGGTACTTGTACAAAAACAGCTGCAGGATCGTAAATCAGAATTTGAATGATGCTCATGAATGCCGATGCGGAACTGGCATAAACAACTAAGCGCACGCTACCCACGCGCCTTACCATTTCTCCAGAGCCAATCATGTAAATTGCATACGAGCACGCACTAGCAAAGACCAATACCATGCCGAGTAATGCCATCGATCCGGTCGAGCTAGCATCTTGGATAAATACGACGATCACGCCAAGATACCCCACCGCTAGCGCATACCACTGCAGTCGACTAATGGATTTGTTTAATACAAAATAAGAAATCAACAACACGATGGTGGGCGTTAGGTAAAGTACGATACGCTCCAGTCCAACAGAAATGTATTGAAGCCCTAAAAAGTCAAGATAGCTAGAAAGAAAGTAGCCCATAAATCCCAAAGAAAATATTTTCATTTTGTCTTTGAATGTCAGTGGACTCATGACTTGCCTGCATGCTTGCCACCAATAAATTCCCCAAAAGAGGGGAAGCGCCATCAGCATCCGTAAGGCAATGAGCGTCTCAGCATTGGCGCCGTAGCCAAAAGCGAGCTTGACCAGAATGGCCTTGCCGGAAAATAGTATGGAGCCCAGTCCGGCCATTAAGAGGCCGTAAACGTAACGACGATGATGAAGAGTTCTACTGGCTGATTGCATGATGTTTTATAACAGCTTGTTGAGTAGACTCCGCATTTCCAAAATGACCTCTGTTGGAGTAAGTCCAATGGGGCCAATTTGCTTGGCTACTAAGCTATCCGCTGCCGAGGCGTGTAGTTGCACCCCAATACAAGTAGATTCCCATAAATTGAGATTGTGGTGATGACCTTGGGCTGCAATGGCTGCGATAGTGCCAGTTAAGACATCGCCCATTCCGCCAACAGCCATACCGGGATTTCCTTGAGCGCACTGTTCTGCAGGGTGAAGATGGGAGGCAATTAGCGTATGTTGGCCTTTCAGCACAACAATCGAATTAGTGAGTTTGTTTAAATCAGCAAGTGCTTCGGTGCGATTTGCTTGTATAGCAGCTGCACTGGTGTTGAGAAGATGTGCTGCCTCTCCAGGATGTGGGGTGAGCACAGTCATGCCCGGGAATGCTTGATTGCGCTGCTTGAGGAGATCTAACAATTCAGGGTTATCCGCAATCAGATTGAGTGCATCAGCATCAATCACGAGTGGCACTTTTGGATAACGTAGTGAGGCTATTAGCCAATCTTTAGCAAGGACAGAAAAACCAAGGCCCGGTCCAATCGCAATCACATCTGGCGCTGTAGTTTCTAATTGCTCTTGGGCGTTAAAACTGGCGAGCCGGATCATCAGCTCAGCTTGTTCTGGCATTGCATGGGCAGCTGTGGGATCTAGCATCTCCAGCATAGTCCAACCTGCCCCTAAGTGCAGTGCGGCACTGCCTGCCAAGAGGAGGGCGCCGGCCATTCCAGGCGCGCCACCAACGAGCAGAACTTTGCCGGCATTCCCTTTATGTTCTGAGGGTGCTCGCTTGAGGCGGCTAATAAGCTCGAGTGATCTCAGTTCTGTAGGAGGGTTCATTTAAATAGTATCGCTCTTCTACGTGTCTTAACAAGGAATTTTATCGGGAGTATGCTTAAGTCATGAAAATACAATTTCTGGGTGCGGCGGGTGAGGTTACGGGATCAAGGCATTCCGTACAGGCTACTGTGGGTGGTCGAGATATCCGATTCATGGTTGACTTTGGTATGTTCCAAGGTGGGCGCGAGGCCACCACAAAAAACTTGGAGCCACTTCCGTTTTCCCCTAAGGAAATTGATTTTGTTGTGTTGACGCATGCACATATTGACCACAGCGGTCTGTTACCAAGACTCTGTGCCCAAGGATTTGCAGGACCTATCTACTGTACAGATGCCACATTTGAGCTGTTAAAAATCATGCTACCCGATAGTGCGCATTTACAGCGCTCTGATGTGGACCGTGCAGTACGTAGAAAAAAAGCAGGCAAGTGGCGCGGGGACTTACCAGTTGCGCTTTACTCGATTGAAGAAGCGGAGCTTGCGCTTGGACAATGCGAAGTGCTTGCTTATGGAAAATCCATAGAGCTCTGTCAGGGTATTGGGCTTGAGTTTCAGAATGCAGGCCATATTTTGGGATCGGCAATTGCGATCATGGATATCAGCGAAGACCATGCCAAGAAAAAGCGTTGCGTTTTCTCGGGAGATATTGGCATGAAGGGTAAGCTCTTAATGCCTGATCCCACCATCATTACTCAAGCCGATATTGTCGTGGTCGAATCAACCTATGGCGATCGATTGCATAAAACATTGGCGGATACTGAGACCGAATTAATCAAAGTCGTGACTGAGACTTTAGATGGCCGTGGAAATATTGTAATCCCTGCATTTGCGGTGGGACGCACCCAGGAAATTTTGTTCCTGCTCATTGACTTGGTTAAACGTAATTTACTGCCCCATCTCAGTATTTGGGTCGACTCACCAATGGCAACAGCAGCTACCCACCTCACTCAGCACTTTTTTGCGCAATTAGACAAAGAGTCACAATCTACTTTTGAATGGTTTAAAAAAAATCCCAGTGCAGTTGATCTACGATTTATTGCCGATGTTGAGGAATCGAAAGCGCTCAATAAAATTAAAGGTGGTGCCATCATTATTTCTGCGAGTGGCATGTGTGATGCGGGTCGTATTGTTCACCATCTTCAGAACAACTTACCTCGGGCGCAAAATGCGATCGTAATTACCGGGTTTCAGGCCTATGGCAGTTTAGGTCGTCGTCTGGTAGATAGAGCCGCAAAAGTACGTCTTTTTGGTGAGGAGGTTCCAGTGCGAGCATCCATTCATACTATCGGTGGACTTTCCGCACATGCGGATCAAGCTGGCCTATTGGAGTGGTTGAGAGGCTTTCAATCTGAGCCTCAATCGGTCTTCGTGGTTCATGGTGAACCTGAAGCCTCTGCAGTTCTAGCGCAGACTATCCGTGAAGAGCTGGAGTGGAAGAATGTCACTATTCCAGAGCGTCTCCACTCCTACGCTTGCTAGCTTTTTACTCGGCTACCTTGGCGCCTTCGATGCCATGCTTTTTCATGGAGTTAGCGATAAAGCCTGAAGTCTTTAATTCTTCAACGATGCCACTCAAATAGAGCGTGATTTTTTCGAATTCGGCGCGTGATTTTGGGACTCCAATTGCCTGATGAATCACCATAAATCTGCCTGGCAGCATCCGTAAATTGTTATATCGCTTGGCATCTGCCTCTAACTGCTGCTTCACTCCTGCAGCAACATTGCCTTTTCCGCTCATAAAGTCATCAACAACCGATTGAGAGTTTGTTGACCGAAGCAGGGTGGCTTTTTGAATTTCACGCGTAAGGTAAAGATCATAGGCGCTGGCTTTACCAACCACAATCTCGTTGCCAGCAACATCAACCTCATCATGACTCTTGATTGGAGAAGTAGCTTTGACCATATACGCACCCTCAATTTGTATGTAAGCTGGGGTATAGCTAATATCTGCTCCACGTACTGGATCGATGGCTACAAAGATGAGATCAAGCTGATTGGCTTTAAGGGCCTCCACTATTGCTCCAGCACTTTTAAAGGAGATCAGCTCAACCGGTAGATCAGAACGCCTTCCAATTTCTTTAGCAATATCTATCGTCACTCCCTTGGGTTGAGGTTCACTCTGATCAATTGAGCCCGCTAAAACGGGATTACCTAGATTGATACCAACACGAAGAGTGCCAGTCGGTGCGAAAGATTGCATCATAGTCTTATTGATGGGTTTATTCAGTGCCGCATTGGGTGTCTGAGCCAAAATGCATTGGCACATCAACAGCAGACTGCATCCAAGTATATTTTTCATGAAAAGGCAAAGGCAAAGGCAAAGGTAAATAAATCGGTATAAAAAAACCGCGGCGAACCGCGGCTTATTTATCGCGGGAAGAAATTACTTCTTGGCATCAGCTGCTGGAGCCGCAGGAGCTTCTGCAGGTGCAGCTGGAGCCGCAGGAGCATTTTTCTTAGCCTCTTCCATGTGAGCAGCTTCAGCACCATGCTTCTCGCCACCCATATCAATGTCGCCGTCGCCTTTGATGAGTAAATAGGCTGTAGCAGCGATTAATACTAGTACCATGATGATGATTGAACGGTTGCTCATTGCATTTCCTTCGGTTTGGTTAATATCCTCTTATATTAATGCCTGAAGCGCTCCCGGTAAATCCGAATCAGCCCTAGATACAAAATTAATGCAATATTCTAGGTAGTAATACTAATTCTGACCTTGTATCCTAGGGCTTGCCTATCTACCGAACTAACGAAATGCCATTTTTTAAAGCTTGAAATCAAGGTGCAAATATGAGCCCAAAACTCCCTCTGAATAACTCTCAAACCATTACTGATTTTCTGAAACTTCAAAAAAGCCAGTTGGCAGAAAGTGGTTCCGATGATTCTTATCGATTTGCATTCGATGATCAAGCCTTTTTAGCGCGCCGTGAAACTCTAGGTCTACGCTTTCAGCTCGAGTTACTCAAGCCAGAGATCTTATTGCATGAACATGGTGTTGAGCACACGATTACCGTATTTGGTTCAACCCGTTTTGTAAGTTGCCAAACAGCTCAGGAATTAGAGAAGAGTGCCAAAACACCAGAAGCCCAAGCCGATGCTAAACGAGCTTTACTGCATTGCAAGTACTATGACTCTGCTAGAGAATTCGGAGCAATTGTTGCGGGCTATAACGCCAGTCAATCAGAAGATCGCAATAAGTTATATATCGCTACTGGTGGTGGCCCCGGGATTATGGAAGCCGCTAATCGTGGTGCATTTGAGGCTGGGGATAAAGCCATTGGTTTTAATATCAGCCTGCCAAGAGAGCAGCACCCTAATCCTTACCTGACCCCGGGTTTAAGTTTTCGCTTTCATTATTTTGCGATTCGCAAAATGCATTTCATGCTGAGGGCAAGAGCAATTGTGGCCTACCCCGGTGGCTTTGGTTCATTTGATGAGCTGTTCGAGGTGCTCACCTTGATGCAAACCAAAAAAGTTGAACGCTTCCCAATCATCTTGGTTGGAAAGACATTCTGGCAAGAGGTGATCAACTTCAAGCAGATGCTGGATCATGGCGTAATAGATCAAGCAGATATGGATTTAATCCATTTTGTAGAGACTGCCGATGAGGCCTGGGCGGTGATTCGGAATTGGTATCAATTGGCCTAAGGGAATACTCATAAGACCTGTAAAATAGCCCCCTAAAGATCATGTCCATTACCAATACAGTTACCCTTACTTCCGAGCTAGATTTAGCGGCCTACTTGTTTGGCATCGCTATGCTCCTCATTGTGATGCTGGTACATGGATTTGCTTTGCTCCAAATTGCAAAGCGCTATGAAGTGAAGTCATTTTTATATTTGTCAGAGCATAAGTACTCTTCCGTGGCTCTCGTGTTTTATATCAGTGTGCTGTGTTTATTTCTGACCCATATCTTTGAGATCATTCTCTGGGGAATCTCACTTCGAGTTTTTAATCTTCTGCCAAATTTGGGTGAGAGCATCTTATTTAGTGGCAGCACCTATACTGCTATGGGTTTTATGGATGATCTTCTGCCGAGTGGCTGGAAGATGCTGGCAATCATCATTGCCTTTTCAGGGATGTTTGCTTTTGCTTGGACTGCATCAGTCATGATCTCTATGACAAAAAATTTCCGTCAAGCCTATACCCGTTTACATATGCAAAAGCTTAAGCTACCGACTGAAGTCATTGAGCGTTTTAAGTAAGGCATGAGTAAAACATGAGTAAGGCATGGGATGCCATTGTTGTTGGCGGTGGAGCTGCTGGACTCTTTTGTGCTGGTGTTGCCGGTCAGCTGGGTAAGCGGGTCTTGGTACTTGACCATACTGATGTCTTGTGCGAGAAAATTCGGATTAGTGGTGGTGGTAGATGCAACTTCACCAACCTGCATAGCAGCCCAGCAAACTTCCTATCCCTAAACCCCCATTTTGTAAAAAGTGCTCTAGCGCGTTATCCCGCAAAGGAATTTATAAAGCTAGTGCAGTCTTACCGCATTGCCTATCACGAGAAACATCAAGGTCAGTTATTTTGCGATGAGTCAGCAAAGCAAATTATCGAGATGTTGCTTGCTGAATGCGCTAAAGGTCATGTTGATATTCGCCATCCAGTCTCAGTGCAGTCAGTCTCGAATATGGCGGGGGAGTGGCTTGTTAAAACCAATGCTGGTGAAGAACGATCTAGATCATTGGTAATGGCAACAGGTGGTTTACCGGTCCCTGCAATTGGCGCAACGGCATATTCCTTAGATATCGCAAAGCAATTCGGATTGAAGATTGTTGATCCGCGTCCCGCACTGGTGCCGCTCTCATTCACGTCTGGTGAATTTGATAACCTCATTGAATTATCTGGTCTAAGTCTACCGGTGCGTATTGCGGCAGGCTCCAAGGGAAAGCGTTATGGAGCATGTCGCTTTAACGAGGATCTGCTCTTAACGCACAAAGGCCTCTCCGGACCTGCAGTTCTACAGGCTAGTAGCTATTGGGCCGAAGGTGAGGAAATTCACGTTGATTGGTTAGGCGCAGTAGAGGCTCATGGTCAATTTAGTTGTGATGAATTATTCAATCACGAGGATAACCGCCTTAAGTTATCAGAAAATATCTTAGCTTCAGTAATGCCACTGCGCCTAGCAAAAGCATTTGCTGAGCAGAAAAACCTTCTAGGTAAAAAATGGGCAGAGGTTTCTAAAAAGGATCGTCATTCACTCAAAGAGCTCATTACCAATTGGTCGGTAAAGCCAGCTGGAACGCTGGGTTGGAAAAAAGCTGAGGTGATGTTGGGTGGTGTCGATACCAAAGAGCTTGATGGTCAAACAATGATGGCCCGCAATCATCCGGGCTTGTATTTCATAGGTGAGTGTGTCGATGTCACGGGACATCTTGGGGGCCATAACTTCCAGTGGGCTTGGGCTAGCGGCTTTGCTTGTGCTAACTCTCTTTAGACTAATGTAGCTTTAATTCATTTTTCTCAATCATGTACAAACTATTCCATAAAGCAGTCATCCTCTTCATAAGCTTATTGGCTTTCTGGTTCTCTCTTGGCGCCCAAGCTGCATTCCCAGATAAGCCAATCAAAGTCATTATTGGTTTTCCAGCGGGTGGACCGCTTGATGCGCACATGCGCTTGCTGGTTGAAAAGCTACAAGCCATCTTAGGCCAACCCGTGATCGTAGATTACAAAGCGGGGGCGGGTGGTACGGTAGGAGCGCAATTTGTGGCTCAATCTCCCGCTGATGGATACACCTTGCTATTGGCTAATACCGGTACGATGGTAATTAATCCTGCGGTTTACACCAAAACTTCTTATGAGACTTTAAAAGAATTTCAACCGATAGCAAGGACGGCACAACAGCCCTTAGCCTTGATAGTGAACAAGGATGTGCCAGCGCAAACGCTAAAAGAATTTATAGCCTATGCCAAAGCCAATCCCGGTAAATTAAATTATGGCTCGGCTGGTAATGGCGGCATTTCCCATCTGGTCCCGGAAATGTTAAAAAATGAAACCGGTATTTTTATGGTGCATATTCCATTTAAGGGCAGCGCTCCAGCCTTCACCGATCTTATAGCGGGACATGTGCAGTTTATGGCAGAGTCAGTTCCTCAAGCAGCTAACTATGCCAAGTTAGGGAAGGTGAGGGCGCTCGCCGTAACAAGCGCAAAGAGAAACCCGGCACTAGCAAATACACCAACAGTGATCGAAACGGGTATTGCAAACTTAGAGGTTGTTGGCTTTTATGGAGTCTTAGCACCTAAAGGGACTCCAGCAGAAGTGGTTAATAAACTGAGCCAGGCTTTTAAGGAGACACTTGAGTCTGCCGATATTCAAAAAAGGATGCTTGAGCAAGGCGCCGATCCAGCTTATCTGAGCGCAGATCAATTTACTAAATTTCTAGCAGCGGAGATGCCGCGCTGGGCTAAAGCCGTAAAGCAAGCTGGAGCTAAGCTAGACTAATTAGCCTGGTTTCTCATCCAGTCAGCAGTATTAAAAAAAGATTCTTCTAGCTGTGCGCCAATTTGACTATCAATTCCGCAGTCTTCCATCGCGCGATACATGCAAGCTAGCCATTGGTTGCGTTCTTTGAGGCCAATCTTGAAGGGTAGATGCCTGGCACGTAGCATTGGATGACCATGCTTGGGGGAGTAGATATCTGGACCTCCTAGCCAGCCTGATAAAAAGAGTTTGAGCTTTTCTCGGGAGCTCGATAGGTCTTGGGGATGAATGGCTCTCAATACTTCGAAGGGTTCTTCTAGTGCCATTAAATCGTAGAAGCGATCCACCAGTTCCTCAATCTTCGCTGCACCACCAATCATCTCATATGGGTTTTTTCTCTCGCTCATACCTTAATTTTAATGCTAAGACAGTAGGGAATTGGCAAGAATCTGATTTGGGTATAGAGTAGAAGTGTGCTTTTTAATTGATCAGAATGTTTATTTAACTCAAGGAGAGATGCAATGGACAACAAGGATATTCAAGCATGGCAACAAGAAAAGGCGAAGGAGCTATTTGCCTATTCCCATAAATTATTGGATGCCGCCAAAGATCTCAGTGCCCACCACCTTGAAGAGATTCAGTGGGGGATGAAAAATGCGATGGAGAGCGCAAAGTCTGCCGCCAAAAATGATCTTGCTAAGCTCAAAGAGCTTCAGGATCTGGCTACCAAGGAAGCCGCAAAACGCGCGACTGTTTATCAAAAGAAAGTGAAATCTGTTCTTAAGGACATTGGGGATGATGCGGCTGATGGAACTGAAAAGCATTTAGAGAAAGTTCGTAGTTCTTTGGTGACTTGGCTGGAGGATGTTGAAGGCAAAATACCAGGACATGCTGACAAGTTATCTAAGGTGGTTCATGACATGTCAACTGCTGGGCAGAAGATGTTTAAAGAGGGTCGTAAAATTGTGAATCAAGTTGCTGATGCAGCCGAGAAAAATATCGATGAGCATCTGAGAAAATCTTCGGATTCAAAGAAGACCTCTAAATAGCCAGACACTACGCAGGATTGGCAGCCACCCAGATGGGTGGCTTTTTTATACCCAGCCCTGAAGCCAGATCTCAGCATCTTTTAGTTCACGCCAGGGAATGATCCGAATGTGTTGATCAAAGACGGCCTCTAGCTCCACAAACTCAATCGCCTGCTCAGCCAACTCCGGAAGAATGACCTTACTCACTAAAAAGTGCTTACGCTTATGTAAGGGTTTCACAGCCGTCCATTTAGTTAGCAGTAGCTTTTTGGGGCTGAGGAGATTTTGTTCTTTAGAGTTCATTGCACTGAAATTCATTGGTGTTACTGACGAGTTTGCCCGAACTCGTAGTAAAGATATTGCTAGAGTCCTGAATTTGAGCGGGACATTTCAGATCAAAATAACTGAATGGACCCAGGCTGCCACAATAGTCGTATTGACGATCCTGAAACTGCATCTGTGCTTTTTTAAGAATCAGAGAAGATTTGGTTCCAGTGCTATCTGTACACGACCAGGTAGTGTAAGTTTCTCGCCCACAAGCTGAGAGCCCTAAGGCCAATATCAAGAGGGCGATTGTTTTATAGATCACTTTTATCAAAGTACCCAAAAGTGATGGGTTCCATCCTTGCCAAGCTGTTCTACTAAACCAAATTCCCAATCTAGGTAGGCCTGCATCGCTGCGGGATCAACGCTGGTCCCTTCATATGGTCGCTTGTAGCGATCCATTGGGGGTGATGCTAAATGAGTCGCCCCTTTTTCAATATCAAGGCCAGCCTTGACCCAGGCAGCATTACCTCCAGTCAATACAAGTACTTCCGCCTGAGCGAGAGATTGAATGAGCGCTTGAATTTCTTGTGCAGCAAATACGGCTAAATCACCCGTAGTGCTGGTGAGTACATAGCGATTTCCTGCAGGAAGATTCTTCAAGGCGCTCACAAATTGGGAGCGTAGAGCAAACCAACTACCAGGGATATGGCCTTTGACATAGTTTGCATGGGTGCTCAGATCGATGAAAATTGTCTTGGCGTCACTCTTTAACCATGATGAAGCGGTATTCACATCCACCATTTGAATCTGAGGTGTTTGCGGCTGAGGTGCAATCCAAGCCCCTTTCTCAGTCAGATCACTTGCTTTGATGTCATCAATTACATAAACATCCCAAGCCATCTGTGCGAGCCATGAAGCTGGCATATTTGCTCTCACGCTAGCGGGATCAGATAACACAATGCGCGCACCGCGAACGGGCGCTACCATTTCTGTTTCTTGGACCAATTGCCCGCCTGGCGTTGATCTAAATCCAGGCAGGTGGCCTGCTTCATATTCTTCAGGCGTTCTTGGATCAAAAAAATACGTGGTGCGTTCAGCCTGAGACTTCCATTGCTCGATATCGGCGAGCTTAACTCGCTTCACCCCAGCCTGATCGGCAACGTTCCGTGCACGCTCAGCAGCCTTGGCAGCAGTACTCTCGCTAACCTCTTTGAATTTACGACTTTGACCTTTATCTAGTTCCTGACCGGCTAAGGTCCAACCAATCGTCCCATTGCGTAATGCATTCACTTCATTTGGGATACCGGCATTGATGAGTGATTGTGTACCGATGATGCTACGCGTTCTTCCTGCGCAATTGACGATGATCTTGGTCTTAGGATTTGGTGCCAATTCTGGCAGGCGCAAAACCAACTCGGCACCAGGGACGCTTATGCCCGTAGGAATGCTCATGGTTTGATATTCATCAAAGCGACGTACATCCACCACCACCACATCTTCCTTATCATCAATTAACTTCTTTACTTCTTGTGCTGACAGGGAAGGCGTGTGTCGTTTGGATTCCACAAATTCGCCGAAAGATTTGCTAGGAACATTCACATCTTTAAACACCTCTCCGCCAGCAGCCTTCCATTCTGTAACGCCGCCTTTAAACACTGAAACATCTAAATAGCCAAGCTTGGAGAGTCTTTCCGCTGCTAATTGCGCTAGCCCCTCGCCATCATCTAGCGTGACAATTGGTACATCTTTTCTGGGGAGCTTACTGAATGCATCAAGCTCAATACGTGATAGTGGAAGGTTGGCAGCAAATAGAGGATGTTCTTGTGCATGAGGATCTTCTTCGCGAACATCTAGTAGTGCAATCTCCTCTTTTTTAAGGAGCTTATTGCGTACAAATGCATAGTCTTGATTTTTGATGGACATCATTCTTTTCTGTATTGGTTGGGGTGGTTAATTTAGGTATTCATCTAAGGAAATCTTCAATTTTCACGCACGATATCGGACTAAAAGCCTTCCGAAAGCGTCGGCTTGCCTATTTAAGACGTTAGGCCGTAAATAGGGCATTTTTCATATTTTGGTGGATTTGGGCAATATAAGAGTTATCCCTAGGGCTAGACCTGTAATTCCCTGCTTTTTATGGGGATATACTATTTCCGAGCTTAGTACTCAAACTTTTATTAAAGATCTAGGAGACAGGATGTCACAACACGATACATTGTTGGCTGCATTTGAAACTTACAAAGCAGAAAACGAAAAGTTTATTGAAAAGGGTGTCAAGGCATCCGCTGCTCGTGCTCGTAAAGCTTTGCAAGAAATTGCTGGTGCATGCAAAGAGCGTCGTAAGGAAATTACTGCTGCCAAAGAGGCTATGGAAGCTAAGAAGTAACTCTTCTGATTCCAAACTGAATTCAGCCTGGCCCCCACAAGGAGCCGGGCTTTATTTTTATAGGCTGACAGAAAATAAAGTGAGCTTCATTGCTTTACTGCGAATCGCTAGTAAGTTTTGATACTCAGGGCTATTCGCCCAGGATTCAGAGTGTTCTAGATCTGGGAACTCTAGCTCTACAACGGCGTTAAAGGAATCACATTTCAGTTCATTCCATAAAAATGTACTGAACGATCCACGAGAGAGGATCTTGCCCTGATAGAGGCTCACGGTATCTCCTACTTGCGACCGGTACTCCTCAAATGCCTCAAGATCATTTAGCTGAATAAGGCCAATTACCTTAATAGTCATTTCATTCCCCAATAATTGATCAAGCTAGTTTATTAGCAAGCTATAGTGAGATGTTAGAACTTTACTATTGCATACGGGGCGTATATGAAAGTCGCATTCTTAGGTTTGGGCAATATGGGTCTTCCGATGGCCCTCAATTTAGTTACAGCAGGTCACCAGGTTCGGGGATTTGATCTGGTTCAGGCTCAGCTGGATGCCTTTAAGGCTGGTGGAGGAGTTCCTGCGTCCAGTGCATCCGACGCTATTCCTGATGCAGATGTCATTATTAGCATGCTGCCGGCCTCACGACATGTCGAGGCTTTGTACTTGGGCGATTCTGGCTTGCTTGCCGTGGCCAATCCCAAGACCTTATTAATCGACTGCTCCACGATTTCTCCCAAGGTATCGCAGGCGGTGGCTGCTCAAGCAAAAGCCAAGGGCTTTGCCATGATTGATGCGCCCGTATCCGGAGGAACAGCCGGTGCACAGGCTGCGACCTTAACCTTTATGGTGGGTGGGGACGGCAATGATGTTGATCGAGCTCGACCATTGCTAGAGAAGATGGGTAAGAATATCTTTCATGCAGGTCCAAGCGGCAGTGGTCAAACCGTGAAGGTCTGCAATAACATGCTCTTGGGCATCCAGATGCTCGGTACGAGCGAGGCATTGCGCCTAGGTATCGCTAATGGCATGAACCCGAAGGTACTCTCCGACATCATGTCTAAGAGCTCTGGGCGTAACTGGGTATTAGAGCTCTACAACCCTTGTCCTGGAGTAATGGAAAACGTGCCATCCTCAAAGGGCTATGTGGGTGGCTTTGGCGTAGATCTGATGTTAAAAGATTTAGGCTTAGCCACTGAGAACGCAAGTGATTTGGATGCGAGCGTTCCACTCGGCGACTTATCCCGCAGACTCTACGAGGCCCACAGTCAAGCCGGTAATGGACAGCTCGATTTTTCTAGCGTATTTAATCTAAAGTTAGATTGAGAGCGAGCTCTTCAATGCAGCCCGTTTCAAACCCGATGTCTATCGATTAAAGCTGCGTTTGGGTGGGTTACTACGCTTAGCTGCAGGCCTGGCTCCGCCGTTACCACTACTGTTACCACCGCCAGCATTGCCTGCCCGAGGCTTTCTGGATTGTTGGTGCTGTTGGCTTCTCAATTGGATTGGTTGTGCTACGGCATTCGGATCTGGTTCAAATCCAGCAATGACTTCTTGCGGCAGCTTTTGCTTGATGAGTTTTTCAATATCTCGGAGCATCTGATGTTCGTCAACGCAGACTAAAGAAACGGCAACTCCGTTTGAGCCAGCTCTACCAGTCCTACCAATGCGGTGAACATAATCCTCAGAGACGTTTGGCAGATCGTAGTTCACAACGTGAGGTAGTTGATCAATGTCGATACCACGCGCAGCAATATCAGTAGCTACTAGAACAGTGATTTTGCCATCCTTAAATTCTGCCAAAGCTTTGGTACGAGCACTTTGGCTCTTATTACCATGAATAGCCATGGCGGTAATGCCATCTTTCTCAAGTTGGGTAACTAATTTATTGGCGCCATGTTTTGTGCGAGTAAATACGAGGATCTGCTGCCACTGATTTGATTTAATCAGATGCGCTAACAGAGGATGTTTTTGGTTTCTATCTACTGGGTGGATGAGCTGGGCAATAGCATCATTTGTGCTATTGCTTCGCGCCACCTCAATTAATGCTGGTGAATTTAACAAGCCATCTGCTAAGGCTTTAATCTCGGTAGAGAAGGTCGCTGAAAACAGTAAGTTCTGTCGTTGCTTTGGCAATACTGCCAGGATCTTTTTAATATCTCGCAAGAAGCCCATATCCAACATACGATCTGCTTCATCAAGCACCAGAATTTCTATGTTGGCAAGTGAGACACAGTTCTGTGACATGAGGTCAAGCAGGCGACCTGGAGTTGCAACCAGGATATCGAGTCCTGCGGCAATGGCTTTAATTTGGGGATTAGCGCCGACCCCACCAAAAATAACAGTCGATTTAAGGCCCGTATATTTGCCGTAGGTAACAACGGATTCTTGAACCTGAGCAGCGAGTTCACGGGTGGGAGTCAAAATCAATACGCGTAATTGGCGCTTGCCAACAGCCTTAGCTGTACTGCTTAAACGCTGAAGAATCGGCAGTGTAAAGCCGGCAGTTTTACCGGTGCCGGTTTGAGCTGCTGCTAGTAAATCTCCACCCTTTAATACTGCAGGGATTGATTTTTCTTGAATGGGGGTAGGGCTGGTATAACCTTCCTCGTTAATCGCGCGAAGAATGGGTTCTGATAAACCAAGATCTGTAAATAACATAGGAGCCAAATAAATATTGGCCCGTATTCAATTAAACGACTATCCCGGCCAATGGGGTGAGCTGCCACACTTGCAGTGTTTGCAGAAAGAGTTACTATTTTAAGCTATCAGGCCGCATTCCAAAGATTTGGTGTTACAGAATTGGCATATCCCGAGATAAATAATTTTTCTGAACCTGTAATCGGGTCAAACACAGCTCGTTCGATGCGGCCAATATTTCCACCATAAACATGGATGCTGATGGAAGTTTGGTCGCTCAAGGCGTTTTCAACTACATGGATGTCATGTGTATCGGGGGAGACAGTGACTACTTGACCTGGCTCGCAAATAAAAGCCCCATCAGCTTGATAGCTGCCATCAGACTGGCGGTAATAGTTGGCACTACGTTCTTGCCCGCGTAACTGACCAATCATTCCCCAGACGGTATGGTTATGCAGTGGCGTCTTTTGACCAGGACCCCACACAAAACTCACTACTGAAAAGCGATCCAACGGGTCTGCATATAGCAAGTATTGCTGGTAATACTGTGGATGTGGTTTGCAAAACTCCTCTGGCAACCAATCATCAAAAGCAATTAAGTTTTCTAAGAGTTTTTTACCCTTGGAAAAAATGATCTCTTCACTGGGATTAGTTTCCAGCAAGCTTGCGAGACCCTTCACAAAGCTCAGTAATTTTCCTTCTTGCATATATATCCCTAAATGGAAGTCTTATTGATCGGCCGCAAATAGCCAATCAGGAAGTCCCTTAGGCTTAAGGGTGGTGGTATCAACACAAACAATATGAAGAACAGCGCTGGCAATCAGCTCGGGCTCGCTACCCGCAACAATTCGTTTAGCAGTTTGTTTTACTGCAATTTGAGTGCGACCACGATGCTCAATGATTTGATCAATACTGAACAGATCATCCAAACGTCCTGGCCTATGAAAGTTCATGGTGATTTCTCGAACTGGAAGAAGAATGCCAAACTCATTCACCAATTTTGTTGGGCTTAAACCTCTTTGCTGAAGCCATTCTGAGCGACTACGCTCAAAGATCTCTAGATAGCGGGCGTGATACACAAAGCCTGCGGCATCGGTATCGGAGTAGCAAACGCGAAAAAGGAAAGGTGGATGATTGGTCTGAGTCATGATCATTTCAATACTGTTAGATACGTAGAATCATATCGCGATGTGGGATGCCTGCTTCGTCATACACATCACCTTGGGTAATAAATCCAAATTGCTGATAAAACGGGATTACTTTTACTTGGGCATGCAGCTCTATTTGCTTAATACCCTGAGATTGACATGCTTTTAGTAAAGCCCCTAGTAGTTGTTTACCAATGCCGTGCCCTCGATGCTTTGGCAGTACCGCCATACGTCCAATTCTTCCAATGCCCCCAAATAGAGTCACTAAGCGAGCAGTACCTATACATTCTGAGTCTGCATAGGCAAGAGCATGCAGGGCATTGAGATCGAATTCATCTATCTCCATCTCTGCTGGAACACCTTGCTCCTCGATGAAGACGCGCTTTCGAATGGAGTAAGCATCTAGCTCGGCATCCTGCCAGGTTTTAATCAGGATCACCATAGCCATAACCAGTGCCATAACAATAGCGATCTGTTATTGAAAGTAGAGGGGGTAAATAACTCATCGAGGCTCCTAATTTAGCAAATTGCACTCATTTAAGGTTTAAATGTGAGCTCTAAGGTTAGAATAAATCGGAGGCTTTGCTTAGCATTGCCCCTTAAAACCTTTATTTAGGAGTTATTTTGAAGAAATCTTTACTAGCTACATTAGTTGCCTCACTCGGTTTAGTTGTTGCAGGCTCAGTATTTGCTCAAGCCCCTGCAAAAATGTTGCCTTTGGCAGCCGAAGCAGTTGTATTAACTGCTACTGTTGATTCAGTCGACGTAAAGAAGCGCATCGTAGTGCTAAAAGACGCTAACGGTAACTTGGCTCAAATGAATGTATCTAAGCAGGTCAATGATTTGGATAAAGTGAAGAAGGGCGATCTGTTTGTAGTTGAACATGCTCAAGCGATTGCAGTTGGTTTGGTTGCAGCCCCTAAGGATGCTAAGCCTGGCGTTTCAGGTGTCCGTGCAGTTGTCATCTCTGGCAAAGGTTCAGCTAAGCCATTTGAAGAGACTACTGATACTGTTTATGCAACCGTCAAAATTAGCACAATCGATGCAAAAACCCGTGTCGTGACTTTCACATTGCCATCAGGCGAGAAGCAAAAAGTGAAAGTGGATCAAAGCGTTTTAGGTCTTGAGAAATTCAAGGCTGGTGATGACGTGATGGTTGAGTTTGTTGACGACACAGCAATTGGTTTCGTAACACCAAAGAAGTAAGTATTTAATATTGAATTAGCATTCCTAAATGCTGAATGAGTTAAGACACAGGGCCCGCATCGCGGGCCCTGTGTCTTAACTGAAACAATTTATTTGACTCTACTGTTTTTTGGCATTCGGGAAGAAGAGTTGTTCGCCACCAATTTGATAGCTGGCAATCACGTCTTGACCATTTTTGGAAGTAATCCAATCAATGAATTCTTGGCCTTCAGCTTTTTTCACATGCGAGAACTTAGCTGGGTTGACTAACATCACGCCATATTGATTAAATAGCTTTGGGTCACCTTGAACCAAGATTGTCAAATCACCACGGTTCTTAAATGAAAGCCAAGTAGCGCGGTCAGCCAAGATGTAGCCATTCATTGCTGAAGCGGTATTTAATGCTGGACCCATGCCTGAGCCAGTTTCTTTATACCAAGCGCTTGGAGCCACTGTGACAGCGGCATCTTTCCAGTAACGCAATTCAGCAGCGTGTGTACCGCTCTTGTCGCCACGGGATACAAAAGGTGCCTGTGCTGTAGCGATTTTTTGAAATGCGACTTTGATATCCTTGCCACCGCCAATTTTGGCTGGATCTGACTTAGGTCCAATCAAGACAAAGTCGTTGTACATAACTTCAATACGCTTTGTGGCAAAGCCCTCAGCAACAAACTTTTCTTCGGCAGGTTTGTCATGAACAAACACGACATCTGCATCGCCACGGCGTCCAATGTCTAGGGCTTGACCAGTTCCAACAGCAACTACCTTGACTTCAATTCCACTCTTCATTTTGAAGATCGGCAGGATGAAGCCAAAAAGACCAGACTGCTCTGTGGAGGTGGTGGAAGAAAGGATAATGCTTTTCTCTTGTGCGTAAGCTGAGCTACCTACAAGCATCAGTGCAGCAATGGCGCTTGCCATTAATCGGTTAAATGAGAATGTCATTTGAATTGAGCTCCATCAGTTAGGTTCGGTTAAGATTTGTCATATTACAAAACATCAATATGCAAAAAATTACATATGAGAATTCAGATTCGACCAACCCTAGTTTTTGGAAGTAAGAATGCAAAAGATCCCGCTGTAGTGGATTTGGTGTGGTTGACTGCCTTATTAAAGGATATTGATCACGGCAAAACACTGATGTCTGCCTGTAAAAAAATGGGGCTTTCCTATAGAAATGTTTGGCAAAAGCTCAATGAGGTGGAAATGGCACTGGGCTTTAAATTAATTGATCGAGTGAGGGGGCATGGCTCTCAGTTATCGGAATACGCAAGATACTTGATTCAATTTACCGAAGACTTTGATCAAAAGACGATGCGATTGGGGCAATCTAGTCTCGCGCATCTAGAAGAGGGGTTTGCTCAATTCAGAGTGAAGGCCAAAAAACAATTACGCCTTGCTAGCAGTAGTGACCCGATTATTCAAAAAGCAGTATTCAATTTTGATGGTATTGAACTCATTACTGCTGGATCGGGTGAGGCTTTGGAACGTCTACTGAATTATGAAGTCGATATTGCTGGCTTCCATGTTTCCGATGCGCAGAGCTCTCTGATCATTTCTAGGAGACTGCAAAAAGAGGGCATGAAAATATTCCCTGTGATGAAGCGTGTGCAGGGCCTATTAGTAGCCAAGGGAAATCCTCTCAATATCATTTCAGCCAAAGATTTGCTAAGACCCAAAGTGCGCTTTATTAATCGTCAGAAAGGATCTGGTACGCGCTTGCTCTTAGATACCATTTTATCTAAAGAGGGTATTGATGCACATGGTATTAAGGGCTACGAAACTGAAGAGTTCACTCACTCCGCAATTGCTACGGCAATATTGGCTAAAAAGGCAGACGTAGGTATGGGTGTTAAAAGTATTGCCTTAGAAAATGGTCTGGATTTTATTCAGCTTAAAGACGAGATCTTCTTTCTGGCGATGAATGAGGATCTGAGTGTCAATGGCGATCTTGCAAAACTCATTCGGAAAATTCGTGCTCTCTCTAGCGCTAGTCCAGGCTATAAGTCGATTGGGTTAAACCGGCAGATTGCAGGCTGGCTTTAAGTAGCGCGAGCCCAAAAGAGTGCACCATCTGAAAATGAGATAAATTATGAGTCATACCCACTTACCTCAGAGAACTTGCTCATGAAATCATTCTTCCGCCCCTTTATTCTTGTTGCTTGTTTCTTCTCCCCATTCGCCGCCCTTGCTGAACCCGGTGAGAATACGTATAAACAAGTCTGCGCAGCCTGCCATGGCGCTGGCGTTCTCAAGGCTCCCAAGTTCGGGGATAAAGCTCAATGGGCTCCATTGATTGCTGAAGGCCAGGTCACCTTGACTGCACACGCTTATGTTGGTGTGAGAGGAATGCCTGCTAAAGGTGGTAACCCCAATCTCACAGTTGAAGGTTTCTCAGATGCAGTGGCTTATATGGCTAATAAGGCGGGTGGAAACTGGAAGTCTCCTGACGCAAAAACTCTAGCAGCCATTAATAAAGAAATTGAATCGCGTAAGGCCGGCTTGAATAAAAAGCAGTAATGACATGAATTTAGTGCCACATCAGATTGAGATCATTGGCTACTGCGCTGCATTTTTAACCACGATTGCCTTTTTGCCTCAAGCTGTTCAATCCTGGCGCACCCGAGATCTCTCTGGGATCTCGGTGGGAATGTATAGCTTATTTACTGCTGGGGTAGGTTTGTGGCTTATCTACGGACTCATTATTGAGAAGTGGCCTTTGATTCTGGCAAATGCCTTGACCTTTGCTTTGGCTCTGAGCATCTTAGTGCTCAAGCTCCGTAGTAAGAGGCGGTAATGCCAGTGATTCAAGTAGTGTCATAATTCATTTAGATCAGAATGATTAAAACATTAGACACTTATCAGAAAGGCCATTTATGAGCACGACATACGTTATCGATCCACCCATTGTTCCATCGCTACCCGTAGTGGGTGATACCCGTCGTTTTGCTGTGAATCGCATCTATTGTGTGGGTCGTAACTATGCTGATCATGCTCGTGAGATGGGTCATGATCCCGATCGTGAGCCGCCATTCTTTTTTATGAAGCCGGCTAACTCGATCGTTACCGATGGTAAAGATATGCAATATCCAAATCTATCAAATGATGTTCATCATGAGATTGAGATGGTCGTTGCTATTGCTAAGGGTGGTGCCAATATTTCTGCAGATAAAGCGCTCGAGCATGTTTATGGTTACGGAGTTGGTCTTGATATGACTCGTCGTGACTTACAAGGTGAGGCCAAAAAAATGGGTCGTCCTTGGGATACTGGCAAAGCATTTGATCAATCCGCTCCCTGCGCTGCGCTGACCCCTGCCGCTCAGTTTGGTCATCCGACTAAAGGCACGGTGAAGCTTTTGGTGAACGGTGAAGTGCGCCAAGAGGGCGACTTAAATCAATTGATTTGGAATGTTCCTGACACCATTGCTTATCTCTCTACCTTGTTTACGCTTGAGCCAGGCGATTTGATTATGTCTGGCACGCCTGCAGGCGTGGGTCCCGTGAAAAAAGGTGATGTACTTGAGGGATCAGTTGAAGGTTTAAGTCCTCTGAAAATCAAGATCGTATAAATAGTTTAAGCAGTTCAGACAGAAAAAGGGGGGGAGATGAAAATGAAGGCGCTGGGAATTGCTTTGGTGATGTGCGTGGGAGGAGTTGTTCTCTCAGCCTGTACATCGGTTGATCAACCCAAGGCTGAAGCTCCACCACCCAGTCGCTATGCCAATGCAAGTCCTTTAGATTTGCGCCTAAGTACCTGGCCTTATCCCTATCCCACTAAAGAATTTAAAACCTCTCTTCAAGGGCAGCCCGCCAGCATGATTTATATGGATGTGCCTGCAGTTGGCAAGCAGAAGGGTGTCGTAGTTTTGTTTCATGGAAAAAATTTCTCCAGTGATTATTGGGCGCCTACGATCAAAGGATTGACTGCGGCAGGTTACCGAGTCATTGCTCCGGATCAGATTGGCTTTGGCAAATCTTCTAAACCAGACGTGGCATATCATTTCGATGATCTTGCCCAGAACACACAAGCTTTATTGAAATCGCTTGGCGTGAGTAAGACTTCAGTGATTGCCAACTCGATGGGCGGTATGGTGGGTATTCGGTTTGCGCGCCTTTATCCTAAAACGGTCCAGAAACTGATCTTGGAAAACCCATTGGGTCTTGAAGACTACACTAAAGATATTCCGCCACAGACCAATGACAACTTACTGAAGTTGGAGATGGCACAAACAGAAACTAGTTATCGCCGTTTCTTGCAATCGTATTTTCCAGTGTGGCAGCCGAGCTTTGAGCAGTTTGTAGAGGTCTATGTCAGGATTCAAAAAGGACCTGACTACCCAGCCTATGCAAAGACCTCAGTGTTAACTTATCAGATGATTGCTGAAAAACCAGTAGTGGGTGATTTGCCTCAACTGAAGATGCCGGTATTGCTGGTTATTGGCCAGAAAGACAGAACCGTATTTGGTCGCCGCTTTGCGCCACCCGAAGCGGTCAAGTCTTTAGGTAATTTTCCTGAGTTAGGTCGTAAAGCAGCGCAGGTCATTCCGAATGCCAAGTTAGTTCCCCTAGACAATGTTGGACATATTCCCCATATTGAAGCGCCGGATGTTTTTGTTCAGACAGCAGTGGATTTCTTAAACTCCAAATCCTAAATCAGGCGGTCATCGAGATGGTAGTCGATCTTTATTTACCAAGCCACTGAGGCGGGCGTCCTTCAAGGAAGGCATTGACTCCTTCTTTGAAGTCAAGGCTGTTATAAGTCTGCCTCATGAGCTCGGTGCAATCCGGTAAGTTACTCTCCATCAAGCGCGCCAAAGTGACTTTGCTCGCCTTTTGTGTCATGGGTGCGAGGGTCGCTAATTTCCCAGCTAAAACTTCAGTTACTTCTGCAATAGCATCAGGGGTAGTAGTTTGGTAGAGGTAGCCTGAGCCAAGTAACTCGGGTGCTGTAATCAGTTCTGCACTGAGTAACATGCGCTTTACCATTGGCACGCCTAAGTGATAAGCAATCCAAGATAGATTGCTGGGCGATAAACAGTTACCCAAGGTCTTGGCGACTGGAATACCGAAGCGCGCATCATTGGTCGATATTCTGAAATCACATGCAGTAGCAATGAGTAAGCCGCTACCTACTGCTAATCCTTCGATGAGTGCAATTGTCGGAATCGGCAAATGTTGCAGAGAGTGAAAAATAGCATCTACTGCAACTTCATAGGGCTCATCTTTTTGGAGCGCCACAAATTGCTGTATGTCGCTGCCCGATACAAAGGCTTTATCACCGGCGCCTCTAAAAATAGCTACCTTGATCTCTGGCATGTTTGCGATCGCATCGCAAATTCGCTTGAGTTCTTCATACATAGGCCATGTCAAGGCATTGCGTGCACTAGGATTATTGAAGGTGATTCGGGCTGTAGATCCATCAAGCTGAAGGTCGATGCACGGTGGGGCGGAGTTCATTACCTCATTCTATACAAAAGACCCTTTGAGGCACTTGTTTTTCGGTATAGATCGACCTGCGATAGAATTCATTTATGTATATGTTTCTACCTTTCCTGACAGCCTTTATCGGCCTTGTCCTTGTGTGGTTTGAGAAACGACTGGCAGGTTTAGCGCTACTGGCTATTACCGTTGGCATCTTGATGTTCTGGTTCCGCATTCATGCGAACAGTCATCTCAATCTCAATTTCTAAAGAAGATGAGCAAGCACTCTTTTCCTTCTTTGGCAGGTCTTGGTAATCAGCTGGCTTTGACTGCGATTATTGGCATGTTGTCCTATGCCTTTGTCGATCAACTCTATTTCGGTGAACTGCCATGCCCACTGTGTCTTATGCAGCGTATGGGTTTTGTGATTATCGGCTTTGCACTAGTACTCAATATTCGTTGTGGTGCGCATTCTGCTCACTACGGCTGGGGCATCATTGGTGGCTTAGTAGGCATGATGGTATCTTTGCGCCAGGTGCTCTTGCATGTTTTACCGGGAGATAAAGGATTTGGTGCCACCTTCTTAGAGTTGCACTTTTACACTTGGGCCTTTGTAGCTTATCTTGGGCTTATTGCAGGGCTAGCAATTCTATTGATGTTGCCTAACCGAGATGTGCGCTCGCGTTCACTGCTTGCCAATACATTAATCATTTTATTTATTGTTTTAGTCTTTGCTAACTTAGCCTCCACTCTGTTTGAATGTGGCATTGGTCCTTGTGCTGATGATCCTGTTCAATATGAGGGATGGATTTGGCTGCGTACGCGTTTTGGTTTTTAAGTCGGCGCCTGTGAAGTGTCTTCTAACCTTACTGGTTTTCTTGGGCCTCACTAATTTCGCCCAATCCCAAACAATTAAAACCGATGCTGCTTGGCCTAAACAAACCATCAAAATTGTGGTGACATTTACACCTGGTGGGGCGCCCGATATTTTGGCGCGTGTACTAGCTGAAAGTTGGCAGAAAAGTCTAGGTGTGCCAGTGCTGGTAGAAAATCGTCCCGGCTATGGCGGCAATATTGGAGCTGACCTGGTAGCCAAGAGCGAGCCAGATGGCTACACACTCCTGATCGGTACTGTAGGTATTCATGCAATCAACGGCGCCCTTTATGACAAGATGTCTTTTCATCCGATCAATGATTTCACGCCCATTAGTTTTTTAGCGAGCACCCCCAATGTACTGGTGGTCAATAAGAAGTTGGGTGTCAATAATCTTCACGAACTGATTGAGCTCGCCAAAGCCAAACCGAATGAGCTTACTTTTGGCTCATCTGGTGTCGGCACTTCATTGCATATGTCTGGCGAACTCTTTAAAGAGATGACTGGTGTGCAGATTCGGCATATTCCATATAAAGGAAGAGCCCAATCTTTGCCTGATCTCATCAGTGGTCGTATTTCTATGTTGTTTGATAACCTGTCTTCATCCTTGTCTTTGATTAAGGCGGGTGAGGTTCAGGCCTTAGGAGTAACGACTCTAAAACGCTCTCCAGTAGCTCCAGAGATTCCGACCATGGCAGAGCAAGGCTTACCTGGATTTGAGGCAACCTCGTGGTTTTCTCTCATGGC
The DNA here is from genome assembly GCF_018688495.1 of Polynucleobacter sp. Adler-ghost. Classification (NCBI taxonomy): domain Bacteria; kingdom Pseudomonadati; phylum Pseudomonadota; class Betaproteobacteria; order Burkholderiales; family Burkholderiaceae; genus Polynucleobacter; species Polynucleobacter sp. Adler-ghost. Next base: position 1,259,737 of record NZ_CP061320.1, on the reverse strand, counting down.
GCCAGCAAATCTACCTCCAGATCTACAAAAGCGTTTAAATACCCTAACTCGCCAAACCCTCAATCAGACCGAAGTCAAAAACAAGCTTCGTGCCAGTGGTTTGGAACCAGCGCCAGGAAGTCCCCAAGACCTCCAGAAGCTGATCCAATCCGAGACGAATAAATGGGGTAGGGTTATTTACAAATCAGGCGCAAAATTAGAGCAGTAGCACAATGCGGCAAAGTAATAAATATCTTAATAAAAAGCCCTATTCCTGTCAGCTTGGATTTAGCTGATGCGTTAAAGGTAGTAGGAGGCGACCATTTGAAGGGGTCCACTATGAATACAGCTCAACTGCAATACAAATTCAGCATCCCTAAAGCGATGCTAGCGATCATCACGGTAGCCGGAGTATTAGCGCTTATATCGGCGTCGGCACCAGCTCAGGCGGGTAATGTCGGCTGGGCGGTCTCTGTTGGGGGTGGCTATGGTGGCGGTTGGCGTCCTGCAGCATATGGGCCAGGCTATGGCGGCGGATGGGGCCCAGGCTGGCGTGGTGGATATTATGGTCCTGGCTATGGCTACCCTTATGCTGCTGGCTACTATGCACCACCCGTAGTTTATGCAGCGCCACCCGTGGTGAGCTATGCGACTCCGCAGCAGCCTATGGTATTGGCTTCTCAGCCCCAGGCTCCAGTTTGGTATTACTGTGAAGCAAGTGGGCAATACTTTCCATACGTACAAAGTTGTGCGTCAGGCTGGCAGACTCAGCCGGCAATGCCACCGTCGGGCAACGCGCCTACCAAGCAGTACAGACAAAATTAACTAATTAACTAATTAACTAAGTGACTCAATTTAGGAAATGAATATGAAACGTGCCGTACTGACTTTGGTCATCATCAGCTCTTTAGTCTCTTTAGCTGCTTGTGTCTCTGCGCCAACTGGCCCAACGATCGCCATCATGCCGCGTGAAGGCAAACCTTTTGAAGTGTTCCAGCAAGAAGATCAGCAGTGCCGTGAGTTTGCTGCAAATGCAATCAAAGATACTAGTAATGCTGCCTTAAAAGAAGGTGCTACCAGTGCGGCAATCGGCGCTGCTATCGGCGCTGCAGCTGGTGCTGTCATTCAGGGAGGCAGTAGTCAGAACATTGGTACTGGTGCAGGCGTTGGCTTACTCGGTGGTGCAGCCATGGGTGCTATGAATGCATCTGGCAAACAAAACCAAGCGCAGGCGCAATACAACATCGCTTACCAACAGTGTATGTACTCCAAAGGCAATCAGGTACCAAGTTATCCATCGCAGGGGGGTAATCCTAACTACAGACCTCCAAGTAGTGGATTTAAACCGATTCAGTAAAACAATTTACCGAAATCAAACCTGAACCGGCGGATGCGTTTTCTCAAATCGTGCTGCCGTTCTTCTAAAGAGATAGAGTAAGAGTAGAGCAGCTAATCCTAGGCTCATACTATTGCCAGCCCAAAAGCCGTTAGCGCCTTGTAAAAACTCCGGCGTATTGCCTAAGACATTAAAGCCCATCAAATATCCACCACCCAAACCTACACCCCAAAGTGAGCCTGCATAAATCAGCATAGGCCAGAAGGCAATACGATAGGCACGCAGAATAAATGCTGCAGTAATTTGCAAAGCATCAAAGAGTTGATAAAAAGCAATAAACAGAAAGAGGGGGATGGAGAATGCCTTCACCTCGTCCGGTGGATCGTAAAGATCTAGTAAGTTCACTCTAAAAATCCACACCATCACCCCAATGAAAACACATAAAGTGGTGGTGAAGAAAACCGACGACCAGCCAATTTCTTCTGCACGTTCTTGTTTATCTGCGCCAATAGATTGAGATACCAAAGTCATCGTGGCAATCGATAGGGACAGGGGTACCATGTAAATTACTGTTCCCATATTCGCCACAATTTGATGGCCAGCTAAAGCAGTGGTACCTAAGCGCGCAATAAAGAGTGACATAAATGTAAAAGAGGTCACTTCAATTAAATAACTAAAGCCAATGGGCGCACCCAATTTGAGTAGGGTCCAGATGCGATGCCAGTCAGGCCAACTAAAGCGTACAAAGATTTTGAATGGTTTATAGAAGCTATCAAAGAGCACAAAGCCTAGTGTGATGATGAACCAAAACCAGTTGATGATGACAGTAGCAACTGCGCAGCCTGGCCCACCCATACCTTCAATGCCCAAGCCTCCATAAATAAATAAGAGATTGAGTGGCAGTTTTAAGCCCAAGCCGATCAGTTGCACTACGGTAATGACTGTTGGCCTTGAAACCGCATTGTGAAGCGCCATGAGTACGCGCATTGCCATGCTGGCCGGCAAACCAATTGCTAGGATATTGAGATACAACTTGGCCTTACCTTCAATATCTGGTGTTACTTGAGAGATTTCTAGTAAGTGGTCTGCATTGAGCAAAATCGCAGCACCTAATAAGGTCAGCCCAAGAGCGAGCCAGGTGGCTTGGCGTACTTCCTCACCAATCTCACCAAAACGCTTGGCTCCAAAGAGTTGTCCGGCGATTGGGGCTAGGGCAGAGATTACGCCGGTGAGCCCAACATAAATACTAATAAAGATCGCTGAAGCCATTGCTAGAGCAGCTAAGTCATCGGCAGAATAGCGCGCTGTCATCGCAGTATCTAAAACACCAAAGGTAATGACTGCTAGTTGACCAATGAGAAGTGGGCCGGCGAGTTTTAGAAGGGAAGGCACATCCTCGCGCAAACGCGATAATTTAAAGTGCAGCACGTTTTATTCTTTACCTGCAGGGGTAATTTGATACAGGCGCAGACGCTCATCACGATCAGACGCACGGCGATCTTCCCAGAGTAATTCAATTTTCTTTTTATTGAGACTGGCGTATGCCTTGGCCTCTAAAGAGCTGTGAGTTAACATCAGATTGCAGCTGGAATCATCACGCAAAGGTAGTTTGGTGAAATAGCTAAATGAAGCTAACTGAGCTGGACCCAGATTAGATGTATCAATGCATCCTGGCGTATTGGCAATAATCGTTTCCAGACGATCAGAAACATAGCGATAAGTCTTAGCATAATTGATGGTTGGCAACCATAAGGTCATTAGCAGAACCCACATCAAGGTGGTGCCAGAGGCGGAGATGATGAGGCAGCGCCAGATTTCTTTAGGGGCGCGAGAAGTTCTCCAGCGCACAATTGCCAACCATACACCCGTAACCACTAGGGCGACAATAAAACTGATGTAATCAAATTGCGCCTGAAAGCCAGGTAATAGTCTTGCTAAATTTGCAGCGGTTGATTCTGGGAAGCCAGTCACCTTAGCGAGCCAAATAATCCAAATAGCCAAAGCGATCATGGTGAAGCTAAACATCGCAAACCAATCAATAAAGCTAATCAGGTTGCGCTTGAGAATCGGCAAACTAAATGCAGCAATGATCGATAAACTGGGAATCAAAATGATGAGGTCATGTTCGTTTGCCTCTAGGCGGAACAGAACATAAAACAAGCAACCAATAAACAAACTCAGCGGAATGCACAGATGAGGAGCGCGCCATTGGCCTGCCTCTTTTACTCGGCCCCAGTGTGCGAGCGAGATGATAGCCAAGGGCCAAACAGGCCAGGCGTAGGCCCAAAAGTTAACACTCAAAAATCCTAGGGATTCAATAGAAGGTGTTGCGCGCATTTCTGGCATGTTGCGCCAACCTTCTTGTGCGATATGACGCCACTCGGGAGTAAGGTCACCCAAATACCAAAGTGCCGGCCAAATCGCAAAACCGATGAGACCGAAGACCGTACTAGTTAAGGTCCAGCGAAAGCGCAACTTCGCATTACTGGCAATCACTGCAATGATGGTGGAGCTGACGATGATGAGGCTGAGCGTCAGATTGCTTGAGAGCGCCACGATCGCAATCCCAAGGCCACTCCAAAGGCCGCCTTGCCAGGGTTTATCTAAACCACGTACTGTGCCGTATAAGACAATGCTGATGCCCATCAGTTGCGCCATCATTGGCGTAGTCTCATGCGCACGTTGCGCAAGTCCAACGCAAGCTAAGAAAATCAGTAGCGCACCATCGGCCATAGTCATACCGTAATTTTTACGACCAGGCTGACCACCAACTGCCAGTACCATTGGCTGCACTTCTGGACGACGCCCCAATAGATAAGTTGCGTACCAAATGGCTAGTGCAGCGGCAAAGAAGCAAACTGCCGCATAAAGACGTGCCGCATTGGCCATGCCAATGAATGGACCAAACAAATCCATCAGGGTGGCGCCTAGCCAGTAGGGGAAGGGTGCGCCAAGAGAAACATCACGCCCCGCAAGGTGCGGCACAATCCATTCGATTGCTTTGCCACTGTGCAAAGTCCACATGCCACCAAATCCAATGGCATCTTCGTTCTTCCAGGGGTCACGCGCAAAGAGTCCGGCAAAACCATAGACTAAAGTCAACGCAAAAATAATGATGCGTGGAATGGAGGTAGTGGCGGCGGCGGTGAGTTTGACCATATAAAACTAGCAATAAAAAAGGCAGCAAACGCTGCCTTGATTATCTCGCAGGGGAGGGTGAGTAGTGAATACCCAACCCTTTGTCGAGTAAGCCTATTACTTCTTCTTAGCTGGCTTTTCAGCAGCTTTAGCTTCTGCAGCAGCTGCTTTTTTCTCAGCTGTTTTAGCAGCGCCATCACCAGTAGCTTTAGCAACTGCTTTGGTACCGAATTTCTGACGGAATTTCTCAACACGACCGGCAGTATCCATAATCTTCTGGGTACCAGTGTAGAAAGGGTGTGACTCAGATGAAGTCTCGATCTTGGACAAAGGATATTCCTTGCCATCTTCCCACTTGATTGTCTCTTTAGTAGACATTGTGGAGCGAGTCTTGAAGCTGAAGTTATTAGAAACGTCTACAAAGACGATTTCACGATATTCGGGGTGAATGCCAGGTTTCATTATTGAGTCCTATTAGCGGGCAGCCGTTTTGGTGAGGTAACAAAATACGAGACCTAAATACTTACCCAAGTTAAATGCAAATGATTAAAGCGGTAAAGGCAAAATTATGCCATGAAATCAACAACAAAGCGTATTTTTACCAGCTCTGGGAACCTAAATTAGCCACCCTTACGCATTAAATCGAAGAATTCACCATTATTTTTAGTGGATTTGAGTTTATCAACGATAAAGTTCATTGCCTCAATATCATCCATATCGGCCAATAATTTACGTAATACCCAGATTTTCTGGAGATTTTCTGCTTTAACCAGCAACTCTTCACGGCGGGTACCGGACTTGTTGAGATTAATCGATGGGTAAACACGGCGCTCAGCCAAGCGACGCTCAAGGTGTACTTCCATATTGCCGGTACCTTTGAACTCTTCGTAGATGAGGTCATCCATACGGCTGCCTGTTTCAATCAGAGCGGTAGCAATGATGGTGAGTGAGCCACCTTCTTCCACGTTACGGGCCGCACCGAAGAAGCGCTTTGGACGTTGCAATGCGTTTGCATCCACACCACCAGAGAGTACTTTTCCGGATGAAGGAATGACGGTGTTGTATGCGCGAGCTAGACGGGTAATCGAATCAAGCAAGATGATGACGTCTTTTTTCATCTCAACTAAGCGCTTGGCTTTTTCAATCACCATCTCGGCAACTTGAACGTGACGCACAGCCGGCTCATCAAAGGTCGATGCAACGACTTCGCCGCGAACAGAGCGCTGCATTTCAGTCACTTCCTCAGGACGCTCATCCACTAACAACACGATCAAGATAGCATCGGGATTGTTTGCAGAAATCGCATGCGCAATATGCTGCATCATCACGGTCTTACCGGATTTGGGTGAAGACACGATCAAGCCACGCTGGCCATAGCCAATCGGGGAGATCATATCGATAATACGGCCAGTTAAATTCTCTTCCGCCTTGATATCACGTTCTAATTGAATGACGCGATTTGGGTGCAAAGGCGTTAAGTTCTCGAACATGATGCGGTTTTTCAAGGCCTCAGGAGCCAAACCGTTAATCTTGTCTACCTTAACCAGTGCAAAGTAACGCTCGCCATCCTTAGGTGTACGAACCTCGCCTTCAACGCTGTCACCAGTGTGCAGGTTAAAGCGGCGGATTTGGGCAGGGGAAATATAGATATCGTCCGGAGAAGCCATATAAGAGGCGTCTGGGGAGCGCAAGAAACCAAAGCCATCAGGCAATACTTCCAAAGTACCGTCACCAAAAACGGATTCGCCTTCTTTAGCGCGTTTCTTCAGGATGGCAAACATCAACTCCTGTTTGCGCATACGTTGCGTATTTTCAATCTCCAGGCTAGCTGCCATTTCAAGCAGGGCGGATACGTGGAGTACTTTGAGTTCAGATAATTGCATGTGGTTCTCGGGTGTAGATAAGGGTGTAAATGTGTTTTGGGGTATCGCTGTCTAGATGGACATCAGACAGAATTGAAAAGCGGAATGTTTGGGGGAGTTTGCTAGAAAAAGAGGGGCACTTGAAGTGCGTTGAACTGCTAATGAAACAGATACTACACTAAAAACAGCTAAAAACCACAGGCTCACCCAGTGAACCTGTGATCTGGGACTATTTACAGATGACTATCAATAAAAGCAGTCAACTGCGATTTGGCCAAAGCGCCTACTTTTTGAGCAGCAACAGTGCCGTTCTTAAAGAGGATCAACGTCGGAATGCCACGAATATTGAACTGGGCAGGAACGCCTTGGTTCTCATCCACATTCATCTTAGCGATTTGAATCTTGTCGCCGTATTCACCAGCCAGCTCTTCAAGGATGGGGCCGATCATCTTGCAAGGGCCACACCACTCAGCCCAGAAGTCCAAGAGAACAGGTTTATCGGACTTGAGAACGTCTTGCTCGAAAGAAGCGTCAGTTACATATTTGATGCCGGCACTCATGAAAATTCCTTAATTAGTCTTATTTAGTTTTATATAGTTATTGCCTTACAACGCTTATATTAGCAATAAGCCACACTTTCTGCCTAATTTCTAAAAATCGCTCACCAACTAGCCCCAAAGCCAGCCCCATCACCACACTCAATGCCACACCCATTTCCGACCCTAAACCAGCAAAAGCAGCCACATGTTTGGGCAATTGCGCCTGATGCTCATGCTCTTGAGTCGCTAGCTGAGGGTATTTGGGATTGTGCAAGGCAGGCCAACCAGCGTCCCTTAGTAGTGCTGAGTACGGCAGGCCCATTAATGGAGGTGAGAGCCGCTTTAGAGAGGTATCGACCCCAGAATTTACCAAGTCAGATTGCCTTCCTACCTCAAGTCATGAGTTTTAACGACTGGCTAGAAGCAGCGCCAGGTGCTTGGAAGTTCCCCAAGAAGCAAACGAATCTAGAGCGTTGGTTATCTGTTTACATTAATTTGCGCAAACATAAAACATTGCAAAGCTGGTTCAAGGCTGAGAATGAGGCGGGTGCATGGGGATTGGCCCAGGCAGTGATCGATGCATGCGATGCTTTGTCAGAGGCAGTCGTGCCACTCATGCAAAGTGAGATTAATGCCTTAGTGCAAAACCCAACCCTCGATGCAGAGTTATGGGTAAAAAAAGTGGAAACACTGTTAGATCAAGCAATCGCTAAAGCCTATGTTGGTTTATCTCGTCAGGTTGTTGATCAAGAATCCACAGTGTTATTAGCCTTCTGGCGCTATCTCAGTAGTCCTGGTGATCCTGTAATACGTAAACATATCGCCTTGGCTGCCCATCTTCAAGCAGCCAGTACGAATCAAGCTCTTGCCAGGCCTTTGATTTGGGTAGAGACTGCCGATCCTAAGCCAATTGATCAAGAGACGATCTCGGAGTACTTGCAGGAGTATTCGCAATTTGCACCCGTAGTCAATATTGGATTAGATTGGCATTCAGTAGCGCTGTGGTCTGAAGCCTTAAGCGGTCAAAATGCTGAGGGTCAACTCAAACCCGTAGATAGCGAACAACAGATTCAAATTGATCGCAATGTTCAAGCAAGCTTTCACAATGGGTGGAAGTTGCTAGCAGCTAGACGCTTTGAAGAACTAGCTTGGGCAGCAGCTAAGTCAATTGAGGCGCACTTAATTGCTGGCAAGACCAATATCGCTCTAGTTGCACAAGATCGTTTGGCTGCAAGAAGGGCGCGGGCATTGTTATCCCGCTTTGGTCCTAGTTTGCGTATTCGGGATGAAACCGGTTGGAAGCTATCCACTACTCGCGCCGCTGCCTCGCTCAATAGTTGGTTAGAGTTAATTCGTTCACCAAAAGAAGGACCGAGTGCCAGTGCTTTGCTCGAGTTTTTGCAAAATCCATTTTTTGATATTGCGCATACCTTGCAAAAGCCGCCACAGGCTTGTGTCAGTCTGATTGCGCAGCTCGAGGATATTCTGATTGCAAGCCAAGCAAAGTCTGGTTGGGAAACCTTTCGGATGGCGATTGAGCGAGCTAACGCTTACTCATCATCGCGCGGTAGTGTGCCTTATGAATCACTCTTAGAGCTACTTACTTTCTTACAACGGCATCATGCCCAGTGGTTGGAGCTCAAGCTAGATTGTGAAAATGCTTATGTGCTTCTAAATACCAATCTACAAGAGATGGGTATGACACAAGAGCTTGAGAAAGACTCTGCCGGTAAACAATTACTTGAAGTACTCAAGACCTTTGATCTGGGCGCGGGAGCTTACCGGCAAGTTAGTATGCGTTTGCCGGAATGGCTGAGCTTACTCAAGACAGTGATTGAAGAAGCCTCGTATCAGGAGGTGGGGCAACAAGCGGAAGCAACTCTGAGCATCCTGCCTCTGAGCTCAACACGTTTACGAGAGTTTGATGCTGTTGTCTTGGTGGGTTGTGATGAGCAACAATTGCCAGCGTTTTCTGAACCGCCATTATTTTTCTCGGACACGCTCAATCGATTATTAAAAGCCTCGACCATTACAGCGCAATATATTCAGCAAGCCAGAGATCTATCGCAATTATTAATTTCTTGTCCTGAGGTGGAGTTACTTTGGCAAAGTAAAAGTAAGAGCGGTGAACCACTCAGACCATCAGCCTGGATTAGTCGTCTGCGTACGCAACTTCCAGATTGGTCAATATTAGAAGTGAAGCCCGATACGCATGCGGATCACTCCCGTCCTTTGCAGGAGGCGGTCACTACGGTCAATCCAGAGATTGCTTTGCCAGTGAGCATGTCCCCTAGTGCATATAAGGCTTTAAGAGATTGCCCTTATCGCTATTATGTCCGCAGCATCTTGGGATTGCGAAAGGCAAAAGAATTTGAGGAAGGCTTTGATGCCTCATTGGCAGGGCAGGTTTTGCATGCTGTATTAAAAAACTTTTTCCAAGCATTAAAAACAGAAGAGCAAAAATCCCATTCAAGCATTCATCAGGGCGAAGATGCTCGTCGTTTGTGGATGCAAGAGCATCTCACAAAGTATTCAGAAAAAGAGTTTGAGCGCTTAATTAAGGGCGATGCTAGGGTCACCGGAACTTTGCGTGATTGGCAAAAACAGATCCCTAGCTTTGTAGCTTGGCAACTCAAGCGTGAGGCAGAGGGTTGGCAATATCACGATGCCGAGCTAGCAGTCGGCTTCATCCTAATCCTGACTGACTCTGATGGTATCGAGAGGGAAATTGAGATTGCGGGGCGTGCTGACCGCTTTGATGTCAACACCAATCATTCCAATGCCGCAGCAGTCATTGATTACAAGAACCAAGGCATCACCAAAATCAAGAAGCGGGCAGAGCGTCTTTTAGATGACCCTCAGCTATTAATCTATGCCCGCGCTGTAAATGAAAATGCCATTGCTGCGCATCTTCCTGGGCGAACTGTTGAGCAAGCTGAGTGGGTTTCACTAAAGGCAGATCTCAAGAAAGCCGATGACAAGATTGTCAGAACACATCCAGTTGAAAATATGCCAGAGATGATGGAGCAATTTTCAGAGCAGCTACATGAAGATCTAGAAGTCTTGTGGGCGCGCAAGCCCATGAAAGCTTTTGCACCAGATAGCGTGTGCCAGTATTGCGAAGCTAGGGGCATTTGCAGAAAGGGGATGTGGTGAAAGATAATTTTGATTACCCCGTGGCCTGCAACCCCAACAACTCAGTAATTGTTTCTGCTTGTGCGGGCAGTGGCAAGACTTGGCTCTTAGTTGCGCGCATGGTGCGCTTATTACTTGCTGGCGCTAAGCCTCAAGAAATCCTAGCACTGACTTTTACCCGTAAAGCTGCACAAGAAATGCGTGACCGCTTATACGGATTGCTAGAACAATTTTCTCAAATGACTGATGGGCAACTCCTGCAGGAGCTCACCATCAGGGGTTTAGATGGTGCCCAAGCCAAGCACTTATTGCCGCAAGCAAGAACGCTTTACCTTAAAGTATTAATGAGCCCCCAATCGATTGTGATTGACACCTTCCATGGCTGGTTCGGAAGACTTCTTGGAGCAGCCCCAATTTCAGCAGAAGTGCAGCCTGGATTTAGTCTTCGTGAAGATGCTAAGCGTTTACAAGAAGAGTGTATGCAAGATTGGTGGGGAGATTTATCTGCTGATCTTAAGCAACACTATGACGTTTTACTCAAAGCGTTTGGCGCATTTGAGACCGAGAAGTTTTTGATGGGCAATTACAGCCTCTTTAAGCAAAGAGGTGCTTGGACATTCTTTTTAGCTTCCTGCAAGACTAGGGGCATTTCGCCACTTGATGTTTTGGCGCAATGCTTGCCCAATTTAACTTTACCGAACCCGCTAGAAGAATATTGGCGGCGCCCTGGCACCAAAGAAGATTTGCAGGTAATGCTAGATTGCTTTAGCAATGGCACAGCCACTCAAAAGAAAAGGGTGCCATTGATACAGAAGGCGATCGCTCTTCACGTAGCAGACCAATCTATTGTGGAGATTGCAGATGAATGGCAAAGCTGTTTCTACGCTAAAAGTACACTGACACCATCAGACGATATTGCCAACATGTCTTCACCCATGCAAAAGTACCTTGCTTCGACTGGTGGCGACCCAGCGCAGATCACCGCCATTCGAAATGCCTGGGTAGATGCATATGAGGCATGGTTTGCCTGGCAAAACGATCAAGATACTGATGCGATTAACACCGCCTGGTTTGCAATGAGTGAAGCCATGCTAGAGCATATGCAAAAGGCGAAAGAGTCTATGCGCGTGCGCGACTTTGATGACTTAGAGATTGGTGTGAGCCAGCTCATGGCGGATCCGGCGAATGCCGCTTATCTACAAGCTAGATTGGATGCGAAGTACAGTCACATTCTGATTGATGAGTTTCAGGATACCAATCCACTGCAATGGCAGATTTTGCGATCCTGGTTAGAGGGCTATGGACAAGATGGCGCTCGTCCCAGCGTTTTTATTGTAGGAGACCCCAAGCAGTCAATCTATCGCTTCCGCCGTGCCGACCCAAGATTATTTGATAGCGCCAGAGATTTTCTAACTGCTAACTTACAAGCTAAATCACTCCAAAAAAACACTACCCGCAGAAATGCACATGCAATTAACGATGCAGTGAACAATATCTTTTTAACAGATGCAGTTCCACCAAGTTATGTGTTTGCTAAACAAGAGACTGACTGGAAGGCGCCAATAGAAGGTATCGCTAAGCACGAGTTTGCTACCAAGGGTGAGGCGATGTTATTGCCACTGATTGAGCGTGTAGAGCAAGACCAAGCTGAGCGTACTGGTAGTGCTTTAGATAACCCCATTGAGGATGCAGGACTGACTGTCGGAGTGCAGCAACGCTATTGGGAAGGTCAACAAGTCAGTCGCTTGATTCATCATGTATTAGCAACACGCCAAGTAATTGATAAAAAAGATGGTAAGGACTATTGGCGCCCAGCAAGAGCTAGCGACTTTATATTGCTCGTGAAACGACGTGCCTACTTATCGCAATTTGAACGAGCCCTGCGTGAAGCGGGCTTAGCTTATGACAGTTCTCGCCTCGGTGGCCTTCTCAATACTCTAGAGATTGATGACTTAATTGCATTACTTACCGTCTTGGTATCCCCAAGACATGACTTGCCATTAGCGCAAGTATTGCGTAGCCCAATCTTTAGTTTTACTGAGCAACAAATGCAAAAGCTCAGTAGTCATGTAGGCGATAGCCAAAGCGAGCGCCAAGGTCAAACCCAAGCTTCTTGGTGGGATGCATTGCAAAGTAGTTCTGAGGCAGAGACTCTGAAGGCGGCACGCTATTTAGAACGTTGGAGAGGTTTAGGCGAAGTATTACCTGTACATGACCTGCTGGACTTGATCTATCAAGAGAGCAATTTACGAGTTAGTTATGCAGTGGCTTCTCAAAATCTAGCGCGTGCACAGGTACTGGCTAATTTAGATGCGTTCTTGGAACTTGCCTTGAATCAAGATGGCGGCCGCTACCCAAGTTTGAGTCGTTTTATCGAAGAGATTAATGCGATGCGTCGGGGTGACGATGATGAGACTCCTGATGAGGGAGATGTAGAAGCGGAAGCCGACGAAGATATTGGTGAGGTGGATCTCGATAGCGAGATGTCCGATGAAGAGCAGTATCAGCGTGTACGCCTCATGACTATTCATGGTGCCAAGGGATTAGAGTCACCATTTGTGATCATGTTGGATGCCAACCACACCGAGTGGAAAGCGCCTAAGCGCGGAGTGCTGCTCGACTGGTCTCCTGATGAGACTAGCCCAAGCCATCTGTCTCTGTATACCGCAAAGTCTTTGACCGAGAAGCGCGCAGCAATCTATCAAAAAGAAAATGAAGTGAGTGAGAATGAAAATTGGAACCTTCTCTACGTTGCAATGACTCGTGCACAGCAAGGCTTATGGATTAGCGGTGTGCAATCTCACATCAAAGATGGCATTGGCCAAAAATCTTGGTATGGCAGGGCGCTGGCAGCTGGGATGGAAATCTTAGACCCCACCCAATTGCTTGAAGTAATCCCGCAAGAGCAAGAGAGGGCGATCTCCAACGATAGCGAACCATTTCAGATGGATCATTTCCAACTGTCATGGGATGCGGCCAAGCAATCTCATCTAGAAGTCATTGCCAATATTGAAAGCGGTGCACTAGCCATCGCTACAAAAGCAAAAGAGCAAGCACAAGCGCTAGTGCAGTCCGATCCAGAAATTTTGGAAGAGGGTACCCATTTCCATAAACTGCTAGAGTTCTTGACCACACATTCTGGCAGTCAAGTTGCGCTTGCAATGCCAAGCGAGCAAGAGCTCATGAATTGGCTCGGTATTGATCAAGAGCGTGCCAAAAAACTCAGGGAGCGTGTCCAGCTTGTTATGGATGCGCCCATACTCAAACCCTACCTTACGGATAATCAATGGATCCAAGCCTGGAATGAGATTGATATAGCGGACGAGCATGGTAAAAGCTATCGCATGGATCGTCTAGTGGAGTTTGATGATCACTTGGCCATCCTAGATTACAAGCTCACGATTCCAGAAGAGGGTGATGAGAAGTACGATAAATATCGCAAGCAATTGCAGGGCTACCAAGCTGAGCTCGCGCGCATTCGGAAAGACAAGCCAAATAAGGCTTTTTTAATCTCCTCAAAGGGCGATCTCAAGGAAGTCATCTAGCCTTAGACCCCTTGAAATCCCCCCAAAAGACCCAATATAAGTAGGGAATAGCAAAAATCCCTAAACTAGGGATAATGAAATTCACACGAAACATCCTACAAGGAGTCTTGATGAACATTCGTAAAGTAACCCATTTATTCGTTAGCGTATTCGCAGCAGCATTACTGCTAATTAGCAATACAGCATTTGCCGAGGCCACTTTGTCTGAGGTGTATCAAGCTGTGCAATCTGGGCAGATGGCCAAAGCCGATGTCATGATGAAAGAGGTTCTGCAAAACCATCCTAACAGCGCAAAAGCCCACTATGTGGCTTCTGAGCTTTACCTCAAAGAGGGTAAGTTAGAGCTGGCGCGCAATCATTTCATTAAAGCGCAAAACTTAGCTCCAGGTTTGCCGTTTGCACAAGCTGAGTCAGTGCAAAAACTTCAAGTGCAATTAGCAAGTGGTGCAAGCGCTCCTGCTACTAGCCAGACATCTATTTTCAGCAACCCACTTTTCTGGGGTTTGATTGCCATCTTGGTAGTTGGCGTCATCATTGTGATGAAGCGTCGTAAGGCTGAAGCGGTACAGGTCTATAACGCCCCAAGCGCTGGATACCCTGGAACTCCAGGTGGACCCGCTGGCTATCCCGGCGGTCCTGGTGGCCCTGGCTATCCTGGAGCACCAGCAGCAGGTGGCATGGGTAGCGGCCTGATGGGTAGTCTTGCCACTGGCGCTGCATTGGGTGCTGGTATGTATGCTGGCCAGGCATTAGCCAGTAATCTCATGGGTGGTCACGATAACGGACATTCCAATGCTGGCTCTAACCCCAATCTGAATCAAGTTGGCGGCCCAGCATCTTTAGATCCTAACTTTGGTGTACGTGATGCCGGCTCTTGGGATGATGGTGGTGCAAGCTCATGGGATGACAGCGGTGGCGGTGACTTTATGAGTGACGTCTGATTTTTACACTGCTTATAAAACAAAAGCTACCGACATGGTAGCTTTTGTTTTATGAAGACAAATTAATGTATTGCTTTATCAACCTACTCAGTCATTATTTAATCATCCCAGCATTCTTTGCATCTTCCATTGCCTGAGGAATTTTCTCTTTCATAAACGCCGGCATTTTGGAGAGTGGGATATCGACAATCACAAAGCCCGAGTCCTCTAACTTTTTCTTAGTCTCAGGGTCGGCATTGAGCTGTGCAAAATAATCAGACATTTTTTGCTGCAAGACTAGTGGCGTAGCCTTGGGTACTGCAACGCCGCGGTAGGCGCCATCTACCCAGTTCAGGCCCAACTCTTTAAATGTGGGCACATCTGGTAGGGCGGGATTACGTTTTTCAGTAGCAATTGCCAGTGTGCGCACCTTAGATTTTTGTTGAATCGCCAAAGGTAGATAACCCATGGCGCCATCTACGTGCATCCCAATTAAGGCAGTAATTAAATCTCCCGTACCTTTAAAAGGAACGTAATTAATTTTCACGCCAGCTAATTGATTTAAGCGCTCTACTGCCATATGGTTTGCAGAATATTGCGCAGAGCCAGCAAGATTGATCTTGCCAGGATCCTTTTTAGCGGCAGCAATTAGCTCTTGATAGGTCTTATAAGGACTGTCAGCGGAGACCATGAGGGCATCTGGAGTGAAGTGGTAGTAGTAGATTGCGTTGATGTCATCGGTTTTGTACTGAATACCTTCTTGTAATGGCTGCAAGATCGTATGGGGAATATTGACGCCGACTACTGTAGTGCCATCGGCGGGATAGGTATTAAGAGCACTCCAGACAAGTGCGCCGCCGGCACCTGCGCGATTCATGACCACCATGGGTTGCTTAAACTTTTTGGCGGAAATATCGGCTTGATAGCGCGCCACTAAGTCTGACTCTCCAGCGGGTGGAAAGGGGATGATGTATTGGATGGTTTTATCAGGGAATGGCTGTGCACTGACAACTGAGATAAAGCTGAAAGAGAGTACGGCAAGCTTAATTAGTGAAAACACTTTCATTTTGAAATCTCCTGAATTACTGCATTAGTCACATCACTCATCATTGCAGAGCCTCCTAAATCACGGGTATGTAATTTCGGATTAGCAGTGACGATTTCAATTGCATGCATGAGTACTTTGCCAAGCTCCTTTTCTCCCAAGAAGTCGAGCATCATGACTGCAGACCAAAACGTACCAATGGGATTTGCCAAACCCTGGCCCATAATGTCAAATGCCGAACCATGAATCGGCTCAAACATCGATGGATACCGTCTTTCAGGATCAAGATTGGCAGTAGGGGCAATGCCCAAGCTGCCGGCAAGCGCTGCTGCCAAATCACTTAAGACATCCGCATGCAAATTGGTAGCCACAATCGTATCGAGTGACTCAGGACGATTGACCATGCGAGCGGTAGCGGCATCGACCAGCTCTTTATCCCAAGTCACATCTGGAAAATCTTTGGCCACTAGTTGAGCGATTTCATCCCACATCACCATGCCGTGTCGCTGGGCATTGGACTTAGTAATCACGGTGAGGTGTTTACGGGGCCGAGACTGCGCGAGCTGAAAGGCAAAGCGCTGTACACGCTCTACGCCAACGCGCGTCATGATGCTCATATCGGACGCCACTTCAATCGGGTGACCTTGGTGGGCTCTGCCGCCTACCCCGGAATACTCACCTTCTGAGTTCTCCCGCACAATCACCCAGTCCAATTGTTCCGGCTTGCAATTGCGCAAGGGAGTTTGGATGCCAGGAAGAATGCGAGTGGGGCGCACATTGGCATATTGATCAAAGCCTTGGCAAATTTTGAGACGCAAACCCCACAGCGTAATGTGATCCGGAATATCAGGGTCGCCAGCTGAACCAAACAAGATGGCATCTTTAGAGCGTAAGGGCTCTAGGCCATCATGAGGCATCATGATGCCGTGCTTGCGGTAGTAGTCACCACCCCAATCAAAGTGCTCAAAGGCAAAGGCCACTTGAGGATGTTTTTTACTTAAAGCGTTTAATACTTTCTCGCATTCAGGGATCACTTCTTTGCCAATACCATCACCCGGAATCGAGGCTATTTTGTAAGTCTTCATTCGTCTCCTACTGCCATTTTCTAATGAGTGCATGCGCTTTTACATGCATTTCCATAATCATTATGTGGTGCTTCCCCTGCTAAAGAACTTGGGGTTTATGACTAGAAAAAGGGGGGATCAGCAGTAAAACAACAAAAAATGAGTCACTTTTAAGGTTTTTACATATACTGTATGGATATACAGTATATTAATCACTATGACGACTCAGCTGATCTCCCCAAAATCGACCCTCAGCCAGGCTCCACAAGCCTTGGGGGTGCATTCTGCGTATGAGTTCAAGCTATTAAGTCACCGAATTTCAGCGGGATTTCCGAGCCCAGCGGCCGATTATGCCGAGGAAGGTCTAGACCTTAATAGCTACTTAGTCCAAAACAAGCCAGCCACCTTCATGTTTACCGTCAAAGGGGACTCGATGATGGGCGCGGGTATTTGTGACGGCGACAAGGTAGTAGTGGATAAGGCTCTCAAACCAAAACACAAAGATATCGTTGTTGCCGTAGTCGATGATGAGTACACCATCAAGCGTCTCTATCAACTGCGTGGCAAAACTGAGCTGCAGCCCGAGAACGCCAATTACGAGCCCATTACCTTTAATGAGAACAGCGAACTCCAAATCTGGGGTGTGGTTGTTGGGGTGGTGCGCAAGTACAGCCACGCTAGCAGCAGAAACGGAAGGTCTGCATGAACCAAGCCGGCCAAACCAATCAACTCTTCGCACTGGTCGATGTAAACAATTTCTATGTATCTTGCGAGCGTGTATTTGCTCCCAAGTTAGAAGATGTGCCGATGGTAGTGCTATCGAATAACGATGGTTGCGCCGTAGCGCGTAGTGCTGAAGTCAAAGCGCTGGGCGTGAAGATGGGCACGCCTTGGTTTCAGATGAAAGATCTGGCTCAGCAACATGGTATTCAAGCCTATTCATCAAACTACACCTTGTATGGCGATATGAGTGGCAGGGTAGTAGAAGTCTTAAGAAAGTTCACACCCAATTTAGAGGTCTACAGTATTGATGAGAGCTTTCTGCAAATCGAGACAGTGCTCAAGCAATATGCTGATCCCACTAGCTTGGGTCAAATTATTAAGCAAGATGTTAAAGACACTACAGGCTTGCCAGTATGCGTCGGTATTGGGGCTAGTAAGACGCTTGCCAAGTTAGCAAATCATTTGGCAAAAAAACACCCTCAGTTTGCTGGCGTGTGTGACATCAGCTCCATGCCTAAAGCAGCGCTCTATCAGTGGATGGCCGAGACAGCAGTAGGTGAGGTGTGGGGTATCGGCGGCAAGACTGCCAAGAAACTCAAAGAGCTCAAGATCAATAGCATATTTGATCTAGTACAAATCTCGCCACAAGCTATGCGTCAACAGTTTGGCGTTGTGATCGAGCGTATTTGCTATGAGTTGCGCGGAGTATCTTGCCTGCAGTTAGAAGAAGTAGCACCAGCTAAGCAACAAATCATTTCCTCAAGAAGTTTTGGCAAGCCAGTGACTTCAATGGAAGATTTGTCTGAGTCTGTTGCCACTCATGCCGCAAGAGGTGCTGAGAAGCTTAGAAGTCAGAAGTCAGTCACGGGCGCGCTGACGATCTTTGTGCAAACTAACCCGCATAAACCATTTGAGCCACAACATCATCAAAGCATCACAGTAGTGCTGAGTGATCCTAGTGATAACACCTTAACGCTGACTAGCGCTGCATTAAAAGGTTTGAAGCAAATCTACAAAGCAGGCTTTAAGTACAAGAAAGCAGGAGTCATCCTCAATCTCTTGGCTGATAAGCCGACGATGCAGCAATCCCTATTTGATGACATGGAAGTCAAAGGCAAGTCCGCGGGACTTATGAAGGCCATGGACTCTATTAATAGCCGCTTTGGTAATGCCGCCATTAAAACTGCAGCATCTGGAACGAAGCAAGATTGGCAAATGAGATCAAGCAACCGGTCGCCGAACTACACCACGCAGTGGGATGAGTTGCCGGTAGTGCGCTAAAGCGCAAGCAAAAAAATGAAAAAAACGATGAAACAAATGAAGAAAAAACAACAAATAATGAATCTAATTTTACTAGCTCATTTCGTGAGCTAGTAAGCCCATATTCTGAATACATAGAAACAAAACAGTCATCAACAATAGTAACAAAACCTTATTAACGTAAATCAACACCAGGAGAAATCAAATGGAACTATTAAATAACTTTAACGGCATCTCACTCGCAGTGATTATGGTTTTGTCCTACTGCGCAGTATTGAAAAATACGAAGCGCAATGAGCGTAGCAATACTCCAGTATTTAGCCGTAAGTATCAGTAAGAAAAAGCAACAGTAAAAAAGCAGCAGCTGCCTAGAGGGGGAATAAGGAAATCACGGATTCCTTATTCCCTAGTCAAGGCGGGAGTCATCAGAATCCCCCTACACAAGATATGTGTAATGAGATTATAAAAAAGTCATAAATATGGATAAAATCCAAACATGATCGATGATAAGCAAACCTACATAGATAAGAAATTACGCCCACTGCCACGCTGGATATTTATGTCCCGCTGGTTGCAGGCGCCACTCTACATTGGCCTGATTGTTGCCCAGGGCGTTTATGTATGGCAGTTTTGGTTGGAGTTGGCCCATCTAATTAGCATGATGTCAGAGAAAAGCATGACAGAAACTGCACTCATGCTCATTGTGTTGGGCTTGATTGATGTGGTGATGATCTCTAATTTGTTGGTGATGGTTATCGTCGGCGGTTGGGAAACTTTTGTTTCTAGGTTAGAGCTGGAGAATCATCCAGATCAACCTGAGTGGTTATCGCATGTCAATGCCGGTGTGCTCAAGGTGAAGTTAGCAACAGCCATCATTGGAATTTCATCAATTCATTTGCTAAAGACCTTTATTAATGCGTCCTCACACGATGAAAAAACCTTACTATGGCAAACCGTCATACACATGACCTTTGTATTTTCAGCAGTAGCGATTGCGTATACAGAAAAGCTAGTGACCTCAACACATAAGCAGCACTAAGGCAATCAGAAGCGAAGCTTTAAGTCTGCAATGCTTTGCGAAGGTATTCAGAAACATTGTCCTGACGTAGCATCCACTGCTTATAGTCTGACGGCACCTGGCTAATCAATTCACCTTTGTGTTTGCCAAAAGGCATGATCGTCGGAATACGAGCCTTCTCAGACATTTCCCATAAAGCGTCCAGAGAAGCGGGTTTGAGCTTCTCAATAATCTGCCCAAGTATCTTGGAGCAAATCCACACATCCGCTAATGCACTATGGGCATCACGCAGTTGCTCTCTAGCAGTCGAACGTTCAAAGTAATAGAGCAGGGCACTTTGCGTATGGCTATCGAGATCAGGCCAAAGACTGCGAGCTAGGGCAAGGGTGCAGATGCGTTTCACTTCGGGTTTGCCAATGGCCTCCCAGTCAAAATCCACGCTATGACCGATGATGTACTTGGTGCCAGCAGGTAATTTAAAAGAGCTGCTAGCAGGGCAATTGACTAACTCTTCATCCAAGATATGGTGGGTTGCCAGTGCACCTAAGCTAATTGGCTTGCCTGGGTTATACCGTTGCACCCAAGGGTTGCCAACAGATAATGGATTGATTGAAGTGACATCTAAAGCGGCGGCTTCAATAATGACGGCATCCGTCTTATCGGTGGCTTCAACATCGAAAATAATGGCTTGAGACATAAAATTCTTCAAAGAGAATGGCTTAAAGCCAGGCTAGCTACTGATTGCCTGGGGGTCCTGACTTACTAGCATCATCCGGGGATAAACCCTTGTTTTTATCGTGTTCAGCCAGTTTTTGCAGTATGTTTTGAGCCATTGGGGATAATTCTTGAGTAGGCTCAGCTGGTTTGACCTTCTTTTTCTTGATTAAACTTTGCAGAAGCGTTTGGAAAAACATTGATAATCCTCGAGTGGCTGTCTTATTAACTCAAAATCTAAATATACAGTAATTAAAAGCGGCAAGATAGTCGCGTTTAACTAAAGAAAAGCTGGGAGAGCGTATTGGGCAAGAATATCCAAGTTCTATTTCGAGACATGCGCGTCTCAGACTATTTCTTTATTTTGACTGTAATAGCCAACGTGCTTATAGTGATCTATCTCGGAATAGGAAACTATCAAAATGCCGCGAAGGTGGCAGCATCACAAAATAATGCCGAAGAGATCATTGTTTGGTTTGAGGCTCTTGCCAGCAAGAACGAAGCCAATGAGCCCATTGAACCTGCGGCATGCACCCCCATCGATGAAGATGAAAAATTGATTAAAGGCGTCAAGCCAAATCACTGGAAAAATTGTGTTGAAGCACTTTTTGCAGCCAAAGGCCCCTTTGAGAGTTATGTCAATCTTTTAAATCCGGCTGGCCCAGCATATACAGCTAAGTGTAATAAAACAGATCTGCTCAATAGCGGAGCTCTCGTCTTTGAAAAACTGACCCCCAATCCGGCAGGTCCTCCCGGGGCATCTCCACTGGAGCCTGGGGAGCGGCTCGTCAGCGGCTTGCAAATTCGCCTCAGTCTTTGTGATACCGGTTTTTACCTCATCAGAATTGGAGAATTTAAATTATGAATCTCCAGCCGATTTCATTATCTAGTTTGAACTTATACATCCGTAAGCGGATATTTGATTTATTGTTTAATCACCACATTAAAGCAAATTATTGCAACCAGTTCGAGCGCTTTATTACGTACATGATCGTACTGAATATGGCAGGTTTAGTGCTTGAGCATATTCCGGTGTTCTATGAAACTCGCGAACACCTCTTTCATATTTTCGATGTGGTCTCGCTGGCTATCTTTTCGATTGAATACGTCTTGCGCGTGTATGTAGCGCCAGAAGATCCCGCCTTTAGTTCAGCTAAATATCCTCGTCTTGCTTACTGCAAGAGCCCATTTGCTCTCATTGATCTGATATCGATTTTGCCGTTCTACTTAAGTGCTTTCTTTGAAGCTGATTTACGGATTCTGAGGGCCTTACGATTACTACGTTTACTCAAGCTCTTCCGTGCTTTGGCACCAGCGTTCAATGAATTTTTAGAGCTGAATAAAGACAAATCCTATCGTTATAAGATTTATGCCCTAGTCAATGAAACTCCGACCAGCGGCAACCTCCATCATATCTTTGATATGTTTATTGTGAGCTGGGTCATTGTGTCGGTACTGGCTGTGATTTTTGAATCAGTGCAGAGCATTAGCTATCACCTACATTCTGAATTTATTATTCTCGATACTATTGCAGTGGTGATTTTCTCGACAGAATACATCATGAGGATTTATAGCGCCCCTGAGGATCCTAAGTACCAGGCTTGGCTCAAAGGACGCTTAAGATACGCATGTAGGCCAACGAGCATTATTGATTTTATGGCAGTTGTGCCATTCTATTTAGAGAGTCTGCTGCATCACCTCTTTGACTTGCGCTTCTTGCGAGTCTTTAGATTGATGCGTTTACTCAAGCTAGCGCGTTATTCTGGCGCCACTCAATCCTTATTTACTGTGATTCAACGCGAGTGGCCTGTCATGAAGGCTGCGGTTTTCATTTTGCTTTTATTAGTCATGCTTGCCGCCTGCTTGGGTTATGTCTTTGAGCATGAAGCTCAGCCCGATAAGTTTGAAAATATTCCCCAAGCAATTTATTGGTCTGTGATTACTTTGGCCAGCGTGGGTTATGGCGACATTTCTCCGATAACCCCAGCGGGTAGAGCGGTGACGATTGTCATAGCGCTCTTGGGGATTGGTATTTTTGCGATTCCGGCAGCGATTCTTTCATCCGCACTGAGTGATCAACTTCGGATTGAGCGCGAAAGAATGATGAATGAGCTCTACCACATGCTAGAAGATGGCGTGATTTCAGCCGATGAGCAAGAACTCATTGAGGCCGAGGCTAAGCGTTTGCATCTATCTCAGGGAGAGCTCACGCGCTTACTAGAAAAGGCGAAGGTGGAAATGGGTATTGAGCATGCCCCAGCCAAGGATGCTAAAACAGGTAAGGGTGCCACTAGCGAAATGAGTCTAGAGTTTTTGTCTAAGCACCCAGAGTTAGCTGCTGAGCAACTGAAGATCACCATCTCTAAGTTGCAGCAAATTGTGAGTGTGTCAGACCGTCAAGAGCTAAGTAAATACATTGATAATCCTGATAATGTGACGGGACTGCAAAGTAGTATGCTAAAAATACTACTGCAAAACACTGCGGTAAAAGAGCAGAAGAAAGATACGTAGTAGTTCGCTGGACTTGTTCTTTCCAAAGCAATCAGATGAAGCCCTTCAATTGATTTTGATGGGCTTTTTTCTTGACGACAGTTTAAATATGAGCCATATCCATCGAGCTATGACTGTACGGATTTTTATATGAAAGATACGACTTTGCAGATACCTATTCTTATTAAAAATATAGAGGCATTTGTCTTGAGGGCCCCCATTGCAAATCCGGTAAAAACCTCATTTGGAATTATGACCAATCGGCCTGCTATTTTTGTTCGATTGGAGGATGAGGATGGTCTTGTTGGGTGGGGGGAGATTTGGTGTAACTTTCCCAATTGTGGCGCTGAGCATCGCGCCAAGTTATTGCAAGAAACTTTTAAGCCTTTGCTAATTAAAAAATCGTTTCATCACCCCTCGCAAATCTATCAACAGATTACTGAGCATACGGCAGTATTAGCTATTCAATCAGGAGAGTTTGGTCCTATAGCTCAAGTCATTGCTGGCATTGATCTTGCAGCCTGGGACTTATTTGCTAAAAAATCAAAGCTACCTCTTTGGCGCTGCCTAGGCGGCACAGATCCACTGATCAAGACCTACGCTAGTGGCATTAATCCGGATAAACCAGAGAAAGTAATTGAAGACTTGTTAAAAGAGGGTTTTACCGCTTTTAAGCTCAAGATCGGTTTTAGTGAAAAGGCAGATATTGAAAATCTACGCAACATTCGACAACTGATCCCAAGTCATCAACTCATGGTTGATGCCAATCAAGCGTGGGATTTGCCAGCTGCAATCAAAAATATTCAATCGATTGAAGAGTTCGATATAAGTTGGATTGAAGAGCCAATCAGAGCGGATAATTCCATTAGCCATTGGCAAGAGCTCTCTAGAAGTTGTACTGTAAGGTTAGCTGCTGGCGAAAATATGGGCAGTGAACACGCTTTTAAGGAGGCTATTGCATCAAAGGTATTTAGCGTCATCCAGCCTGACATTGCTAAATGGGGTGGAATTTCAGGTTGTCTACCTATTATTAATAGCCTTAATCAACATGGCATTGAATATTGTCCGCACTATCTTGGCGGTGGCATTGGGCTCATGGCTTCGGCGCACCTCTTGGCGGCATCCTCATCAACTGGAATGCTTGAAATTGACTCTAACCCCAATCCTTTGAGATCTTTGGTATCGACTCCATTGGCCCATATTGCTGATGGTACGGTTAGCTTGTCTGATGTCCCAGGAATTGGAATTGAGCCAGATTTTGATGTGCTCGCTCATTTTCTAATACACTGAAAATTCATGATTTACCAACCGACTCATTCTTCCTTAAAAATATGCGCCCACAAAATTTCATCCTCAGTTTGATTTCTTTGCTATTACTCACTCTATCTAGTTTGGTAGCGGCACAGTCTTGGCCGGATCGTCCAGTCAAGGTAATTGTTCCTTATGCACCAGGTGGTGGTGTGGACCCTGTAGCTCGCCTTGTCAGTTTGAAACTGGCCGATATTTGGAAGCAACCCGTAGTAGTTGAAAATAAAGCGGGTGGTAGTGGCACTATTGGTGCCAACTATGTGGCCAAATCTGCATCTGATGGCTTAACGATTTTGATGTCTGCGACAGCAGAAGTCGTGATTAATCAACATTTCATGCAAAAGATGTCTTACAACCCGGATACCGATCTAAAGCCGGTGACCTTGCTTGTGAAGCTACCATTTGTATTGGTTACCAATCCTTCTAAACCCTATTCAAGCGTTACTGAGCTTATTGCTTATGCGAAGAAAAATCCTGGCACCGTGACTTATGCATCATCTGGTCCTGGTACACCGCAGCACTTAGCTGCCGTGATGTTAGAAGAGCAGGCCAATATTAAATTGGTTCATGTTCCTTATAAGGGCGTTGCTCCTTCAGTATCTGATTTGCTCGCTGGCCATGTGGACGTTGGCTTTGCAGGGCTACCAACTGTACTACCGCATATTCAGTCAGGAGCCTTGAAAGCACTTGGACTCTCATCTAAAACGCCATCGATTGCTGCACCGAATATTCCACCGCTAGCTAAAACACCAACGCTACAGAATTTTGATCTCACTCAATGGTTCGGTGTTTATGTACCAAGCGGAACGCCTAACGCCATTGCCCAAAAGATTCAAAAAGATATTGTTGATGTACTTAAGATGCCTGAGGTGAAAGAGGCCCTTGAAAAGCAGGGCGCACAGCCAGGCAATATGACCATAGCTGAATTTCTAGCATTCTCCAATAGTGAGAGTAAAAAGTTTGGCGCTATTGTGAAAAGCGCAAAGATAGAACAGAACTAATTGATGGGAATTTCAAAGCCCCGAGTTTTCGGGGTTTTTTTATTTACATCGGCAGATTAAAAGATGACGAAACAAATGAGTTAAGTGAAAGTTGCCTTTGCAATGGCAGTATGATACTGTACATATATACAGTATTTATTGTTTTAATGGCCAATCTGCTCCTTAAATTTTTAGAGGCTCAATCTATGAGCTTTTAGGTCGTAATACTACATTCATCCTAATAACTTGTGGATGGATGTATGAGCACAATTCGTCAACACCTTGTATTCCTCACCGGTCATCGCATTAGTGCGAGCACTTCTACCGAAGAAGTCGGTAGCCTGAGCAAAATTGGCGCGGCGATTGCCTTTGCCAGCTTCTTAGCTGCTTTGCAATTTGGCATTGCTGGCTGGTTTCTTGCGTTGGACTTGCACATCCTCTTACAAATACTAATGGCGTTCGTATTCGCATGCATTGGCGCTGCTATTGTTTTGGTGTTGGATCGTAATTTTATTTATCTCGCCGATACTCGCTATGAGACCGATAAGAAGCTGACCTATGTGTACTTAGGTATTCGTATCTTTTTAATTACGGTGATCGGCACCCTGAGTAGTCAATTTACGATGCCTTTATTTTTAAAGTCAGAATTAGCCATTCATGCGCAGGATATGAAAGATGGCCGGTTCACTCAGGCGAAAGAGCGCTATCAAGAAAAGTATGAGTTGGCCGATAAGACTGCAGGACTCACAAGCCTGGAAGATAGAACTACAAAGCTGCGTAAAGAGATTTCATCATTAACACCTGAGTTAGTGCGCCAACGCGGCCTAGTTGGGCAATGCTTTGCGGATTACAACAAAAAAACCAAGACTACCTTTGCACCCGATTTGGATGAGCATGACATTATTAGTTTGTACGCCAAGGATAAGCGTGAGTGTGAGCGCATTGATGGCATCTATCGTGAGAACTATCGTAATTATGTCAGCCCTAAAGAGGCAGAGCTCGAGCGCATGGGTGTTGCAATTACGCAAGCGCAAGGCGATATTGATACCGCAAAAAAAGAGATTGCTCAAGATTTAGAT
This sequence comes from Polynucleobacter sp. Adler-ghost, assembly GCF_018688495.1. NCBI lineage: Bacteria > Pseudomonadati > Pseudomonadota > Betaproteobacteria > Burkholderiales > Burkholderiaceae > Polynucleobacter > Polynucleobacter sp. Adler-ghost. Next base: position 1,233,602 of record NZ_CP061320.1, on the reverse strand, counting down.
AAGGCGGCCCAGATCAATGAGTCCTACATCAATGTGGCTTCAGCAGATGTGCTCTCGTCTTTAGTACGCAACAATCCTGGCGCGTTTATGAAATACGCCTTAATTACCTTGCTTCAACTGTGCCTAGAGCTCATGCCGATCTTACTCAAACTCCAAGCAGGGCAATCTCCGCTAGGTCACCGTATGGCCATCTTTGCCTATGACAATAAAACGCGTGCTCTGGCACAAGTCAATCAAAGCGCTGCAAGACGCCTTGATGCCGATGCGCAGATTGCACTAGCGCGCCATGAGCATGCGCTAGTGGATAAAGAGCAATATGCTATTCGGCAAGAAGTGAACTCCAATGTCACCAAGCAAAAGCTCATTCAAGACTTGGAAAATGAAAAGATTCGTCAGGAGTTAGAAGAGCTCAAACGTCAGAGTAATGCCTATTTGCGAGCACAGCATCAATTTACGCAAAGCTTTTCTGCAGCTAGTGGCCAGTTTGTCAATCGCGTCGTCATGCCAGCGATGGCGACAGTGAGTAAACCTTTTGCTGCCAAGTCCTCTAATGAAGGTGAGTCATCAAGCGAGCCATCATCTGCCGGCGCTCAGGTCTATGCGTTTGGCGGCCATCACAACTTAGGAGTTAAAGCGGCATCATGAGAGCGCTTTTGATTCTCGGTTTAGTGATCTTGCTAGGCGCTTGCTCAAGTACGCCTCGCTATAGCAGTAACTATGGTAACTACAGTTACAGCAATGCTTATGTTGCGCCAGCTAAACCTCAGTATCAAGCTTCAAGCTATCAAGCCAAAACCTACTCAGCGCCAGTAAATAACTCCTATAGCGCGCAACGGCCTATCCAAAAAGTATCTTCAGTACCACCACCAGTGACGGTTTCTAATTTTGAGCGCTTAAGTTATGAAGATTTAGTGCGCTTTGAGCCTGATTGTGAGCAGCGGGTTGAGCAAACTGCGCTATTAGAAGAGCAGCTCAAACGCAATCGCTTTTATACCGTTGATGGCGTAGAGGGCAATACCTATCCCGGAAAAATTAGTAAGAGTTACTACTCGTTAGCCAAGTACCGAATTTGGGCCTTACGCTTTGCCTGTCAGGGCAGTGAAGTCAGTCGTGATTTGATAAAAGCAGATTTGCAAGCGAGTCCCAATCAGCCGCCGAGCGCAATGCCGCGTTGCTACTTTGAAGAGACCGTTGAGGCAAAGACAGGCTATCAGCAAACCCAATATTTAACGAGTGATCACAAATCTACTCGTAGAGAAATTTGTACCAATTTTCCCTATGCACAAGAAAGGCCTTTCATCCGAGTAGGGGAGCAGATGAGTCTGAGCCCCAGAGACATTAAAGATGGGGCATCGCATTCGGCTCTGCGCAAGTGGAAGGGCAATATCTATCAACTCGTTTCAAAAACAGAGATGCATTTAAACCAAGCAGTGCGTTTTACCTTAGTGACCGTGAGGTCAGGTGTGAATCAATGGACTGTAGTCGATAAGTTTTAAATCTATTTAAAAAAGGAATCATCATGAAACAGCAAAATTACCGCATTCGTAGTATTGCCATTACTAGTGCATTAGGGCTCATGCTTAGTGCTTGTGGCACAAATCCTGTCCAGCAGGTACAAAACCAACAGCAAGACGATTATCGGGCGCAGGCTAAAGTAGCTAAGCAAGCTATTAGTGAGGCGCCTGATTGGATGAGCAAGCTCCCAAAAGAGTCTGGCGTAATTTATGAGAATGGCACGGCCATTAGCAGCGACTTTTCAATGGCCGATCTCAAAGCCAAAACCATGGCCTATGTGAAGATTTGTACAGGTGCTGGCGGTAAAGTGCGTAGCCAAATGAAGATGTACCGCGCCGATAACGATGCCGCCTCCGTTGAGCAATCAGAATTAACGGTACGCAGCCTCTGTCCTGATGTGGATATCTCCGGAGTTGAGACCGTCGAGATGAAGCATGTGGCTGAAGGCAATCGCATTCGTACCTATGTGTTAGTTGCTCTGCCTTTGGGTTCTAAGAATGTAGCTAGAAGCACTAAGGACATTCAGAACCGCTCCGGCGATGCTTTTAAAGAGCTCGATGGCATTACTAAGGATACGAAAGAGCAAAATACGAGCGCAGCACCAGCAGCACCAGTAGCCACACCAATAGCGCCCAATAAAGTGGGGCAATTCAGCAAAACCCCAGCGCCCATATTGAGTGCACCCACTATGCCAACTCCGCAAGTCGAGCCAGCAAGAGTAGAGCAAGTGATGCCACCGCTCTCACCAGCATCGAATAGGCCATTCGTTGCCCCAGCCACCAAGCCTGATGGCTCGCTTTTAGAGTCTGTGAAAGCGATTGGTAATGATGCGGTGATTGTGCAAGGGCCTAATGGTACTGATAAACAAATAGGATTGCTCGGATCAAAAAATCCGGAGTATGTCGCACGCCGTGCAGAGGCCTTACAAAAGCCTGGCGCAGTCATTGGTCAAGTCAGTATTGAATAGCTTGACTGTGGAATATGAGTCAATGGAAAAAGACCGTAGCAATCCCTATAATGGATGACATCATGATTAATCATTTTGTCCAAGCTCTGGCATTTTCAGCTGAGAAGCATAAAAATCAGCGGCGCAAGGATGCGCAAATAACGCCTTACATTAATCACCCCATTGAGCTAGTGAATGTTTTAGTAAATGAGGGTGGAGTGTTGTCTTGGGATGTTCTGTGCGCAGCCTTACTGCATGATGTAATTGAAGATACCCAAACGACTGAAGAAGAGTTAATTAACCATTTTGGTAAAAAAGTCACTGCGATTGTGAAAGAGTTGACCGACGATAAATCGCTTGCCAAAGAGGTACGCAAAAGCTTGCAAATTGCTCATACTCCTTTTGCTAGCCATGAGGCCAAGCTTGTCAAACTTGCTGATAAGATTTGCAATCTACGCGATATATTGGTCGCCCCGCCAGCTGGCTGGGATCTCAAACGCAAGCAAGAGTATTTTGCTTGGTCTGAAGCAGTGGTGGCTGGCATCAGAGGAACTAATGCCAAGCTAGAAAAGGTATTTGATGCTTTGCTACAAGAGGCCGAGCAAATGCAGTAGGCGAGCCTTGATGTTGGATTTAGGTATCGAGCTTGCTAGTGATTGATAATTCACCCCACATGACGATATCCATATCAACTAATTGCCAACCTTTGTGTTGAAAGCCAATATCAAAATCATCTGTAGTATTGCTATGCATAAAAATCTCAGTAAGCGTTGCTTGCTCACCTTTGGGAGTGGTCTCTGAGAAGTAGATAAGGTGCTGACCTTCGCTAGAGAGATTCACCTCCGTAAAGTCCTGACTCCCCACGCTAATACCAATATGCTCATCATATTCGGCTAAAAAATTGGGTGGACTCTCCGTAATGAAAGACCCACTTTTCCACAGAAAACCACAGTTAATCTCTTTATTGTCTTTGCGGTAGGTCATACGCTCAGTGATGTGAAATTCATTTTTAGGTGAAATTCTAAAAGGCATAGAGGACTCCGTTGAGTTGTAGCCGAAGTAGTAACTGAGGTTAGTGGATTATGAAGCGATCTTTTTGGTGAGATCAAAGGCAATCACATCCGATGGGTTCAGTGCGCCCTTATCTAACACTGCGCAGGTAAGAAGCCCATTGACTCTGGCATTTGGATGGATATCAATCGATTTATAGTGAATATCACCGCGGATCAGCGCGCTAGGATAGACCTCAATTTTTTCATCTACGGTAATAGTGCCTTCAATCGTGCCAGCAACAATGAGATTGGTGTAATGCAGGTCGCCAGTTAAGACCCCATCTTTGTCGATTACTAGGGTTGCTTTACTCTCTGACGCTTCGGTAATATCGCCCACAAAGTGACCCAAAACCCGGATATTGCCATTGCCCTCTAGGTTTCCGAGTACTTTAGACCCCGAGCCAATTTCATTGGTAAAGGTCAATTGTGCGCTAGTTGGTTTTCTATCAAACATCGTTATTCTTGCCTTAACTTGCTAGAGTCTGACTCTGGACTCCACTTCATCTTGTGCAATTTCTTTCTCGTAAGATGATGCCAAATGAGTCTTTCTTCGACTAATTCGTGATTTTGTAATTCAAATGCCTGCTTCGGAAACTGGTCTTCCTCAATTTCTAATTGTTTGTGATTCATGATGTGCTCTTCAGGAATGTACATTTGGTTGTCAACAAATCAGTTAATTCATGCTGTATCGAAACGGGACCGTTCGCACGCTTAACTGATTCATCGACATGGCTTTATCTTGTTCTTGAAGAACCATCTTGTCCAATGATTTTTTGAATTTTTTACGAGATGAAATTTAGTTGCAAAGCAACAATTTCGTTTAGCTTCTAAGTACTTGATTTATCTACACAGGGCTCAAATTTCTAAAAGAGATATGACAAAATAATGATGCAATACCCTATACAAATAAGGTGATTGTCTCTATAATTTACACATACATGAAGAGGGGGCGAAAGCCCACAGCAACCGGTCTACTAGACAACGGTGCTACGCTTGATAGCGAATGTGATCTAACAAGATAACTTGATTAGATAACTAAACGTAAAGCCCCTTCTTTGGGGCTTTTTTCATTTCTAAAGCCCACGTTCTTTAACAATTTGAGGAGATTCATTATGGCCAGAGTCATCGTGGGCGATCAACTATTGCCCGCAAAAGTAGTCTATGTAGGTAGTGCATTGGATATTTGGATTGTGGATGATGTTTATCGACTGTTTGTCGGTGAACACAGTTTGAGTATTACCGACCCAGAAGCTACCGAACTAGCGTTTGACATCGAAAATCTCGATCCACCAGCGCTAGAGCAAAAATGGCTAGCCATTGCCAACGGGTTTTTAAGTAACTTGGAGTAAGTAGTAGTAATAAAAGCAGTATGAGCAGTAAGGGCGGAGTTATTCCCAATTGCTAGGCCTGACACCTTGTCGAACTAGCTAAATAGGAGAGCAAACATGAGTTTTTTTACACCGGATGTACAGCGGACTCAAACCGTTTGGGGTGCAAGTCCCCAAGGCCTTGAATGGGTGGCCAATATTGATGCGACCATTCATGATGAGAGCGTAATAGAGCAGGCTAAGTTGATTGTGGATCACTGTAGTCCACAGCGCTATGGTCCGTATGGTACCCATGCCTATTCATTTTTAAAACGTGAGTACCTTCTCAATCTGTTGTTATTTCATTATGTAGACCATGGATTTTTCCCTTCTGGCTACATTTGCATTACCGATGAGTGGTTGTACGAGGCCCCCATCAAAACTTCGGGTAGCAGCTGGTTTAGTTTTAAGTCTCGAAAAAAGGGGCGCAATTACCAAGCGGGTTGGTGGATCAAGATTCCTGGCTTAGAGGAAATTTCCCAAACTAATCAAGGGGAGGTGTGCTCATGAATCGCCGATCCTTTTTAATTCGCTCAAGCGCAACTGTCGGTGCTTTACTGACCACCCAGTTCCTTAAAGAGGCTCAGTGGCTCATTGCTGCCGAAGAAAAGCCATTACTCATCCAGCCTATTGCGCGCAGCATAGAGACGCTATACGCCGCTCCCAGTGAGGGTAAGTTTGCTTTGTTTCTGGGCGGTAAACCTAATGAGTACATTAACCCCCAATTTACTTGGGAAGAATTTGGCAATGTTGCCTGGGGGCACAGAGAAGAGGACACGCTGGAGTATTTACGAGAGCACTATGACCTGTGTAAATGCGGGGCGCAGGATCTCTTAAATACAAAAGCCGATGATGACTTGGTGCTCGATTGGTGGCTACGCCATCAATCACCCAATGCTTTGGCCTACAAAGAGCTAGAGGGAATTGATCTGGGACCAGAGCTCGATATTGCAGGAAAAACTGCCGGCAGTATTCGCTTTATTGATGGCTTTCATCCGGGTAATGAAACGCTTTGGGTTGAAGTGCCTGACTTGCTATCGATCTCCTTATTACAAGCTCGGCTTAATGAACTGGAGCAAGGTATTCGCATCGAAGTATTGGAGGGTGATTATGGTCTGGGATAGCTCAAAAAAGGAGCTACAAGCTCAATCTATGAGCTATCAGGTTTTTACAATAAATACATCAAATCAACAAGGGAGAAATCATGCGTGACTATACCTATCTCAATGGCGCTCGTTTTACTGTGTGCAACCTCTTTCGGAGTCTGCGGTTTGATATTGACCGCTTAGACATGAGCTGGGTTGATGGCGAAAAGCCAGAATTTACTAGAGGACTGCGCGTTGTTGATAACGACGAAGCTAATACCATCACAGTCGATGGGGAAGATGGCGATAACCTGATCTATAGCCTCGCCTACATCTTTAATAAAGAAGATGGTGCTGATGCCTTTAGAGCGGCTATTGATGAATACCTCAAGGTGGCTCTAGAGACCAAAGAGTATTTGGTCACGAGCCAAAAAAAAGATCCACAAGGAAAGCCCGAGGTGAGTGAGTCGGTGCTGCATTAGAAGTTGAAGAAGTAAGGGCGGATTTAATCCCAATTGCCAAGCCCAGACCCTCGTCAAATTGGCTAAATAGGAGAGTGCAATGAATATTACCCAACTCAAAATTGGTTTACTGCAATTGAATGACAGTAAGTGGAAAAAGGTATTGGATGTCTTTCGGGATCGATATATTCCGATTGCCTTTATCAAAGACGAAAATAATTACTTTGCAGAAGCGATAGAGCATGATGGTCAGTATTTTTACCGTGTCGATGGTGTGACGGTGCAAGCTGAGCAATATGAATATGAGCGAGTGATTGCAAACCCGAGGCTGTATTACTTTTCCTCAGCATTAAAATTACACCATCGCATCCGCAAAGCCAAAGAGCTCGGTATTGGCTATGACTGGCCAGAAAACGCTGCAGCGCCGATTGATATTTTTTCTTTGGCCAATAATCTAGAAGTTCAAACAAGGGGCAACGCATGAATACCAACCGAACAATTGCACCCTGGCTTGTCAAAGCCTATCGCAATGCCCATTACTTTGTGCATCATGGCGAGGAAATCTACTTACTCAAAGTAGGGGAAGTTAATCACGCCTTAATTGATTTACTCAATACTTATGGCGCGACCAGCGCCGCCTTTTTAACAGCGTGTAACCCCTATAGCCAAGTACGCTCTGAAGAAGAAAATCAAGCAGCGCACCAAAGACTCCTAGGAAAGCTTACTCAGGCTGGCATAGAGACGATTGAAGGCCTTGGCACTGATCCACATGATGATTGGGATGCTGAGCCCGGTGTGCTTGCCTTGGGGCTGTCACGCTCACATGCTGAGCAATTAGCAGATCAATTTAGTCAAAATGCTTTTCTGTGGATTGCCAATGCCAATGCTTTAGTGAATCTCAAGTTACGCTTTCCTTTAGCAGATCCTAGCGCAGAAGAGCTCGAGGAATGGCTGGATGAACTGCCAAATCATTTGCATGGTGTTGCACAGCAATTACCCATAGCAGAGCGTAATTGGTTAATGACAGTCAGTAACAAGGAGCAAGAGCACTGGTTGTCACCAAGCGCTTGGGATTGGAATACGCCCTGGCCTCAGGCTCGCCCTGACGGTTGTGCGATTTCGATTGGGACTGAGCTCGATCGGATGTTCAAACTCACCTCAAACGGCCTAGAAAAGCTCTATCCATGACCGTATCAACTACCACCCCCTATGACCGAGCAGGACTCATTGCTTTAATACGCAGTGAGTTTGCTTTAGATTGGCAGGGCATCCATGGGGCTAATCATTGGGCCCGGGTCTTGCATCATGGAAAGAATATTGCTCAGATCCGCAAAGCTGATTTACTTGTCGTGGAGCTCTTTGGGTTCTTGCACGATAGCTGCCGCCTAAATGATGGCCGTGATCCTGATCATGGCAAGCGCGCTGCTGAATTTGCGCATGGCATTCATGGGGATTACTTTGATTTGCAACCCTTGCAACTAGACTATCTTTGCTATGCCCTGCAGCATCACTCTGGAGGAGAAGTCTCGACCAATGCCACCATTCAAACCTGCTGGGATGCAGATCGACTCGATTTGGGTAGGGTGGGGATCTACCCATCTGCCCAATACCTCTCGCAAGAGGCAGCGCTCTTTATTGATTTAGCGCATGACTGGAGTATTCAGCATCCCAAGATAAATTAATCTACATTATTTTGGGAATGCCAACGGTTGAATTACGCCGCTAAAAGACCATTAAATGGAGGAATTTTTGACAATATCTTCTTAAGTTTGATTTCTGCATGCCACAAGTCATACCTTGATTGCATCTCAATCCAAAGTTGTGGCCCGTTACCCAAAAAAATGCCTAGCCTTAAGGCAAGCTCAGGCGTGATTGCACTTTTTTCAGAGAGCACAGCATGAAGAGTTTGTCTTGAGATTCCGAGATGCTTAGCGAATTCAGTAACAGAAATACCAAGGTTTGGAAAAACATCTTCTCTCAGAATAGCTCCAGGATGGGTGGGTGATCTTTTTCGCATGATATTAGTGATAATTTTCTAGGTTAACTCGGTATGCATTCTCTTTTAACCACTCAAAAGTAATGCACCAAGGACCATTGATGTGAATGCTAAATCTTTTAGGTTTTCCCTCTAATCCATGAAAGTTAAAGCCTGGCACATTCAAATCACTCAAGCTCACTGCTGAATCAATTGCATCTAGACGTCGTATGATTCTGCTGGCTAAAGCTCTCTGAACTTTACTGCTTTTCCCTTCTGTAAATAACTCTTCTAAGCCCTTATGAATAAACGATTGAATCATTCAATCATTTTAATGGCTTAAACTAAAGTGTAAAGCAATGCCTTACACTTGTAAAGGCTTAAGGAGCTTAGGTTTATTGGTACTTATCTAAAGCTTTTTTTAGTTCTGCCTTCACCCTTGTTTTCAGGTTGGCTGGACCAATCACCTCGACTCCTGAGCCATGCTTAAGAATATCCATCACCAATTCCGGATCTTGGTTATAGTCAAATTCGAGATTGAAGTAACCTTCTTTATCAAAGCTGCCGACTTGCTGGCCATGCCAGTTCTCACCTGAAACCCAACGGGCATGCTCTGGAGTAAAACGTAGTTTTGCTCTTTGTGTGGCTTTACCAGAGAAGATGCCATAGCTTTCTGCAAAGTGCTCTTGGCACTCTTTATCAGACACATCTTGCGCTTTGGTGTTTGTTAACACTGCGCTACGAATACCATCAACAGCAAAGCTACGCAGACCTTCTCGCATATGGCAGTAGGCATCAAGGTACCAATTCTCGCGATAGTAAATGAGGCGCTGCGGTGAAATCTCGCGCTGCGTGTTCTCATCTTTGCCTTTAGCGTAGTACTCAATGACCAGGCGATTACGTTTGAGGAGGGCAGCGCCAATCTCCGAGAAGTTATCCATGGAGTTTTTACGTGAACCCATGCCGAGCACCTTGATGCGCTTGCGTAATTCTTTGGCGGTGGTTTCGCTTTGACCCAAAATGCCATCAATAATCGCGGTCAGTGGTTCAATGTGCGGACCAATCAGACCGCCTTGATCTAGTGAAGACAGAAGGTGCTGCATGAGAACTAACGCGGTTGCCTCTTTTTCAGAGAACCAGATACCGGTGAGCTCAATCTTATTAATATCGCTACCTTCTTTGAATTTATAACCGCCTAAAAAGCGGTCATATTCAATATCGGCCTTAGAGCGTGAGCGTAGGTATTCCAGATCGCGCTTAAAGGTAGCTTTAGAGATCTCTAGCTCACTCATAAAGTCTTCAATTGGCACGCATTTACGCTGCTGAATCATGTACTTAATACGGTGTAGGCGCTCTGGATCGCTCATTTGGCTCTCACTATTAATGTCATAAAGGTTATTGTTTTTATCACTTTATTTACTTTATAGCTCATTTAATGAGCTAGTAGGTCATTAATCTCTTAAATATCGATTTAAAGGGGTAAAAATGATCAAATTGATTGGCATCCTCCTCATGTTTGTCAGTGCAGTCTGCTTGGAACAGGGGTTTGAGCTCTCTTTGGTGCTGTGGTTTTTATTAGGCCTATTCTTGGTCTGTAGCCGAGGCATTTGTGGTCATTTGTTGTTTATACATAGAGAAAAAGTGCGAGCTAAATACAGGAGAAGAAGATGACAGACCACACCACAAAACTCAATTGCAGCGTAGGGGACTTGGCAATTACGGTTAATTGCGCTTTCCCACAGAACCTGGGCAATATCGTGCGAATCATTTCTGCTATTGGCTTTGATGAATGGCAAGGTTTTAGCGAGCCACTCTTTACCTGGAATGTGCAGGTCGCCACAGAAGGTGGGCAGCTCTTTTATCAAATGGAAGATGGCATTGAAGGCTTTCAGGAGGGACCAGTCCCAGATCGCTATTTGCGACGTCTCACACCACCTCAAAACTATTTGATGGATGAATTAATCGATTCAGAGCAATTGCAAATGGATTTATTACTGACTGAACCTGCAGATCAAACTTTGCAAGAGGAGCTCAGTCATGATGAATGAAACGCAAAAGCTCAATTGTGAAGTGGGCGCTCTAGCGATTACGGTCAATGCCAAATTTAGCGGCAATATTGGCAAGGTCGTGCGCGTGATTGATTCATTAGGGATGATGCCTTGGCCAGAGATCGATGGTCTCGTGCATGTTTGGCAGGTTGAAATAGCGGCAGAGGGTAGTTTCTTGTATTACTTTTATCCCAATAAGCATCAGCTCGATGTTCAATCTACTGGTCCCATACCCGATTGCTTTTTAAGGCGCCTCGTTCCGGAGAATGATCAACTGCGTTTGGAATTTGAGGATTGCCAAACACGCGAAGCAATTGAGCCTAGCACCTTGTAAAAGAGAAAAGAGAAAATAATGGGTCAAATACAAAGTGCTTCCTGCGCTTGTGGCTTTAGCTCCACGATTACCGTAGGTGGAGGCATGCGCGACTTTCAAACGAACGCGCCTTTTCCACATTACTGCAAGACTTGCGGTCTTGTGAATGCCAATATGCAAGCTGACCCCATTGCTTGCCCTACATGTCATTCGCAAGAGGTGATTGCCTATGGCCAGGCGCCAATCTCGCTGCCAAGCGAAGGGCGACCAGGGGTAGAGTGGGGGAGAAGAACGGCGCCACGTACGGGAAATTTTTGCCCTCAATGCAAAGAGATGACGCTAGAATTTGAACCTGCATCCATTATGTTTGATTAACTATGTCCACCTGGAATAAAGCGCGTATTAAGTTTCAGTATTCGCCAGTGAGTGATAGCAATCATCGCTCGATTGATTCGGTGACAATGAATATCTATGGCAAGTCTGAAAGTGCCGTGATGCAGCACCTGCGTAAATCCTATCCATCGCGTACCGACTTTGTTATTTTGGAACTCGATTGGGATGAGTGACAAGACGAGTGACAAGATGCGTGAAAAAACACTCGATAACAATCATGATGTAATGACAGGAGTGCGTTGGGGTATTGAATCAGCGCGATGGACCCTTCGGTGGGCCGTGATTCTATCCTTAGGTTTACTGTTTGCTGTGGGTTTGCTCCAAATAGCTCAGGGCGCATTTCAGGTGCTTGCCTATTATTGGCTGGTCAAAACACCGCATCAATATCCCGTGAATGTAGAGACCCTGTTTTGGGGGATCAAACTCACCGCACTCTACTTAGTGTCGATTTGGCTTTTATCTCTTTATCGCACTAGCTCAAGATGTCAGGCCATCGTCAAGCATTCCTTGATGACTGGGGCAGTGCTTGGCGTTTTACTGATTGGCATGGTCGCACTAGATCGTTTTGTGGTTTATTACTACACCAATCAAATTGACTGTGAGCTACCGGAGCCGTCTCAAAGTATCAGATAGCTGCATTACAAGGATTTATGTGTCCCATCACAAAAAGGGCTGTTCTGAGTTTTAGTGCAACCGCACACATAGATAGTTTGATCTTTTGTAGCCTTAAATTGACTGGGGAGTATGTCAGTCGATTTATGTGATCCGTTGCAAAGCCCAGTTCCACTCTTGCCGCAAACACAGAGCCAATATTCTTGACCAGCTTTAACCTCAATTGCATAGGGCATCAGGATTCTCCTAGTTAATCACTTCGATATATCTTAATGCCAAGCTAATTTTTTTTCCAAACGCTCGCTAGCCAAGCTTGCTGCTCAAAGGGCAGACCGCTAGGTCTGTAGTAATGCTCAATCTCTACAAAATTGGCCTTTTTCATGTAAGAGCGCCAGCCATCCAGGTCATGATAGAGCCCAAAGCGCTCACCAAACCAGTGCGCTTCATTATTGCCTCTGGGATTAGAGCTAAACAAAATCCCACCAGGCTTTAAACAAGACCATAAATTACTGAGGACTTGAGGCAATACTTCTTTGGGTATATGAAAGAGCGCTGCATTGGCAAACACGCCATCAAAGCATTGTTTTGGTAAATCTAGATTAAAAAAGTCTTGCACTAAGACTTCACAACCGCTGATCGAGCGAGCAATGCGAGCAGCTTCTGGGCTACCTTCTAGGCCGATTGCACAGTGACCTAACTTGGTAAAGGTTTGTAAGTCTCTGCCGGGGCCGCAACCAAAATCGAGAATGGTCAAGGGCGCAGGCGCAGTAATTGCGCGCAAAAGCGCATCAATATTTTGACTGACATCATGATCTTTGGTGCCCTCATAGTATGAGGCAGCATGCTCTTCGTAATGACCGATATTCATTTGGGCAATCAAGCTCGATTCAGTAGATAAAGTCTTTGAGCGTTTTGGAGAATCGTTGGTAGTCATATATCGCTACATAGTAAGCCAAGTTCTCAGTAGCTCAACTTCTTTAGGGTCAATCCCGGTGTTGGGATTGCAGCGAATCAGCTCTTTGCAAGAGGTAGGAAATTCCCAATAGGAATCATCTAATGCGCGCCATAGGACTACAACATCGTTTGAGTAGGCGTGAGCAGTAATTTCATGAAAGCGGGCATGCTTTCCAATGACTGCGGCGCCAGTGGTATCAATCACTCGCTTGGCAAGAAAGCCTGGCAGCTTACTTTTGAGGTTTGCTAGTGTATGGGTAAAGCGCCAGCTTGATGAGATCACAATGGAGGCGGTGGAGTTTTCAAATGCAGACTCCAAGAGGGAGGCTCTAGAAAAAAGAGCGTTGTCTATTGGACTGCTGGGATGCAAGACCCCATCAAAGTCCAGATACACAATTTTGACTACGCTCATTACAGCTCTTCTTCCACTTCTTTCTCTAAAACGAGAAAGTTGCGCTGAATCGCGTTGTATTCACTATCCCTAGCCCACAGCTTGTGAATCCCCACAAAGCGAAAGCCTTGCTCCCCATGAGTATTGAGCATCTCTTCTACGGTATCGCAATCAGTCTCTACGGGTTCCATCTTGATGACTTGGTACTCATAGGTTTTCATTGCTTTACTCCAGCAGGGGAGTAACCAATGCGATTGCCATTGTTATCAAAGACATTGGTTACCCCAGCAGGCGATTGGGTCTGATAGCCAATACGATTACCGCCGTTGTCATAAACCCCATTACTCGAGTTGTAGTTCAGGGGGCTGTTTTGATAATTGAGCGGTGAATTGTTGTAGTTCAGAGGTGAATTGTTGTAATTGAGTGGGCTGTTGTTGTAGTTCAGAGGTGAGTTATCCCAACTAGTCACCTGAGCGCTAGCCGTAACGCAGATTAAGTTAGCAAAAGCAAATGTAAGAATATGTAGAGTACGTTTCATGACCATCTCCTATGTTTGAGGATTTAATGCTAAGGAGATATGAGCTCACATAATGAGCCTGTAATGCCGATTTAATGCAGGACTGCCACCATTTCTATCTTTGGCGCAACTGCACGGACAATTTTCTCAATTCCATGACCAGGATTTGGTCTGCGCTGGGAGATTAAAAGGCCCGCCTTCTCAAGTAAACCCACATCCTTGGTTATAGCGGCACGATCTCTGTGCAATTTATTGCTTAATTCATTAATGCTCTTAGGTTGATTCATGATCTCCCGCATGAGTTTTCGTCTAGCATCAGTCAGTATTTTGAATAACTCTTGGGGATCTTCAAACGTAATCGTAATAGTTTCATCGAGTGCTTCATTACGGTCCGCCCGTTTTGCCGCCTTTTTAGCCTTAGCAAAGAAGGCGTTGACATCACCAGTACGAATAACGACTTTGCTCATTTCTTGCTCCTTAGATGCTGTGCACTAATTGCCAGCCATTCTTGTTGAAAACGTTCCACAGTTTTTTCATAACTTTCAAATTCAACAGACTCAATCATGCCCATGTAATGGCGATGGTGATAATCGTGGGCATTATCAAAGCCTAAAACTCGCCCATGATCCTTTTTTGTAATCTCATGATTGATATATGCCAAGTTATAGCGAGTCACCTTACTCTCCTTGCCTTGCTGATAGCCCCACACCTCATAACTTAGAATTCCACCCCCACTTTTTTTCTTAAGCTTGATGACTTCCCGCTCAAGCAATTTTTCAGGGCCACTAGTTACTAATTTTTTTCTACGCATTCATTATATATCAGGTGTGATTTTAAATAACACACCTGTAAACACCTATATTTTGTGGTCAAAGGGAATATCCGCATGCAATTTTACAAATCCCAAATGCCAATGTAGGGAGGAGGGGATGGATAAATTTGAGGCATAGCTCATCTGATGAGCCAATCGACAAAGAAAATCAAATAATTAATAAAACTGTTAAATCACCCAAAAGAGAGCCATGCTAACGAGCGCACTTGTCCTAATTACCTTGATGCCATTACAGGTCTCACCCAGTGGCTCAGCCATGCTGCCACTCAATCAACCTTTGGCGGTCGCTGCCTTTATTGATAGCGCCCAGATTTTGGGTTTGCCCAAGTTTCGCCTGCGTGACTCCAATGGCAATCTGTATTTTGCCAATCGATCACAACTGCAAGAGCCAGCAGCTCTCTTATATCGAGAGTCAGGAACGCTTTTTGTGATTAATCAAACCAAACGTAAAGCCTATATCAATACCTATGTTAGGCGCTAAGTACCCAATCAGACCCAAGGAGCTAGAGCATGGCCATCGCTACTGAATTTATCGATTTCATTGTGCCGATTCATATCATCCAAGAAAAATACTTTGGGGGATGGGAGCGTTGTCTTGAAGATCACAAGGAGCTCATCGGTGGGCGGGTTTGGTATGACGAGCATCTCTTTCGAGATGGCGCAATGAGCCCGCAAGGCATTGAAGCGCTAGTAGATTTATGGGAAACACTAGGCTTTCAGTGTTACAAAGAGGTGGATGGCAATAAACATTGGCAAGACGTGTGCGTTTATGAAGGCATGTTCGGAGGCGCAACCATGCCGTGTGATTGGTTGGCCGTAGATGAAAAGACCGGTGGCGTGTATCTGGCTGGCACGCAGCCTGGTGAACTCGTTGGCTCGCAGCGCAAGCTGAAGGAAGATTCATGAAATTTGCTCTGCAATCGATTAGCAGTCTTGGCGCCGTTTTACTAGGTTTTTTGCTACTCGCTAATGTCGGAATCTCTAGCGCGGGCAAGGGTGAGCTTGAATCCCTCTCGGTAGTCGAGCGAGAAATCATTACCGAAACGATACAAGCTGATGGTACTGTTGTTGAAATCGATGAGCTCACCACCTTAGTGAAGTCTCAACTCGTAGTGGATGTAGAGTCGCAAGCCGATTTGCCCTACAACTCGACATTTTCTACTCTAGAAATCCTCGAGGCCTATACGATTACTCCGCAGGGAGAAAAGATCCCCGTAGCCGCCAATGCTATTCGCACTGTTGAAGATGACAATAGCTCAGGCGCTGCGATGTTCTCCGATCAAAAGCACAAGATCATTATCTTTTCTAAGGTAACCCCAGGATCGAGAACGTATTACAAGGCCAAGCTCACCACCTTTAAACCGCTGCTACCAGGCTATTTTTATACCCGCTTAACCCTCTCGCCCAATGCCGAGGTCAAGCACTACGAGTACCACCTGAGCTATCCAGAGTCACTAGCGCTCTACTATGACATTAAGGGCATTAAACAAACCCGTGATGAAACCAAAGATGGCATGCGTCACGTCAGTTATTTTTATCAAAACCTCAAAGCGATAACTAAAGAGCAGCATCAAGTGGCCAATAGTGACTTTTCTCCCTACATTCATATTTCAAGCATGCCCAATCAAGCGGCATTTGCCAAAGTCTATGAAGAGCGCATTGCTAGTAAATCGGTAGTGACCCCAGAAGTGCAAAAGCTCGCTGATGAAATTACTAAGGGTATAGATAAGGGAATTGATAAGAGCATTGATAAAGGCGGAGATAAAACCAGCATTCCAGCGCGAGACATTAAAAAAGAGCAGGCCAGAGCGATTTATAACTGGGTAACACGCAATATTCGTTATGTTGCTATTTACCTTGGGGATGGCGGCATTGTTCCGCATGATGCCAATAGCATTATTCGTAATCGCTATGGGGACTGCAAAGACCACAATGCACTCCTTATTGCATTGCTAGCTGCCAAAGGCATCAATGCCACGAGTGCACTGATTAATTCAGGATCAGCCTTTGTAGTGCCGAAGCTGCCTGTCGTTGGCCCCTTTAATCATGTCATTACCTACATACCGGCTTGGGATCTTTACTTGGATTCCACAGCAGAGATGGCACCCTTTGGAGTGCTGCCAAGTGGTGAGGTGGATAAACCCACTTTGCTCACCAAGCTAGAAAAAGTAGGGCGCACTCCCAAGGCTAAGAAAGAAGATAACCAAATGGTCACCGGTATCAATATGATCATTGGGAAAGATGGCCAAATTAAAGGCAAAGCGCATACCAAGTATTTTGGTAGTGCTGAAATCAGCGCACGTTATAAGTACGAAGGAGTAGAGACGACCTACGCAGATAAGTTTGTCAAAAACCAGTTAGCTAAATTTAGACAAACGGGTGAAGGCAAGATTAGTACGAGCTATGTCTATGATCTCGATAAACCCTTTACGAGTGATACTGAGTTCTCCCTTGATGCGATTGCCAATGTCCCAGGGCCTGGTGCCATTACAGTGCCGGTAGGCTTAGCGCCAGGTGAGCTAGCCATGATTGCTAACGATAGGCCGCCCGAGAAATTTACTAAGCCCTACACCTGCGCAACTCGAATGGTAGGGGAGGCTTATCAAATTACATTTCCGAGTAATACCAAGGTGACGCGGATTCCGCCAGATGTGACTTATGAAAAGGCAGGCATTAAATATGAGTCGACCTATACCGAGCGCAATAACAGTCTATTAGTAACTAGAAAGCTAGCTATTCAAAGACCGGGAGCGGTATGCCAGCCATCAGAACTGCAGAACTGGCGGGATTTTTACCAAGTCTTTATTAAAGATATGCGAGGGCAGATTTTTTATGAATGATTCTGTATTGATCCTCAAACTTTTATTCATTCCTTGCCTGTAAGATTTGATGCGCTTGAAGAATCTAATCTTCTGTACTTAACGCCATCAAGAACTCTGCCTGCAACTTCTATATATGAGTGATCAGTTAGTAGTTCTGGAAAAATAGACAAACAATCACCTATGCCTTTACTTGATGGGTAGAGAATAGCTTCATAACCCGCTGACATAACTAGTTCAGCAATGATTTGGCTCTGTGAAGGAAGTCCAAATTGAATGGGTAGAGCTCTCCAATTGCCCTTAGATATTGCATCGTGAAGCTGTTTTGAGCTTCTAATCATAAAAAGATCTCGAGTAGAAATTCTTAGTCTTTTTTGCAGGACTTTGGCCCGGTCAGGCATTTTTATTTTTCTCAAGATCTTACTTATTGGCTCTAGGGATTTAGCAGTTTTCATATCAAAAACTCGATATAGTTTTCCTTGAACTGATATTGATGTTAGGTTCTCACCGGGCTGCAGTGCCAGTTCACTTGGAGTCAGTCCTTCAGAGTTTGATCCGCTAGCAATTTGACGCTTTTCTCTAAAAGCCGTCTCAAAAGTTTCTGCAACATAAAGAGCGGGCCAAGGATGTAATGTCCCACTATGCAGCTCTTGCCCAACATTAAATCTACCTCCATAGGATTTGACACTTCCAAGACAGGATAGGGGCTCTGCGCTATGTTCGTAACTTACGACTCTTGACCAATTATTAATTTCAAGTTCATGTGGCCCTACAGACTGTAGGCTTGAAATCAGATCAGAGCGTAGCCTGCGTCGCTCTGGTTCGAGATTAAAGTAAAGAACATCTTCTAGCTCATTCAGATTTTCAGAGGCGTAATTCCACTGAGTGATGTTTTCCTCTGTAAAGCGCTCTAACTCTAGGATGCCTCTTGGGTTAGATGTCTTGTTGCCTGAAGTAGGCGTAATTTTTTTATTGGGCAAATCGATTACTTGTTTTTAAATCATTCGATGTTATTAGACATGGCATTGATAATAAATTTTCTTAAACGCTCATATCGACCAAGTCGAATCATATCTCTTGGAGAGACATCACCTAGTAAGGGGTTTCTTACCTTGAACCAGGCGATTGTTTTTTCAATATCCCCGTTAAATACTTTTGCAACCATATTGATGGTGTTGGCAATTTCTTCGAGACGCTCTTTCATCTGATCAGGAATCGCATCATCGTATCGAACCGATTTCACTGATACAGAAGTAATTCGAGAAATATCCTCTCTTTTGAGATTGAGTATTTCTGGAACTTTTTTAGCGTTAAATGACGAACCAACTCCAAAATGAAGAACATCGTCAGCAATGGTGTCAAAAAGTCCGATTGGTCTCTTAGTATTTTGGGGTCTATGTATTTGTTTCATAGGGTAGATTTTATCTGATTTAACCAATTGTAAACCATATTTTAACCAATAATAAACCACTTTTATAAAGGCCCAGAATAGGCCTTTAGTGACGAAATAGTATGGTTTTTTTCATGAGGCACTCATACCTGATCCCCTTAATCACTGAAGCAGTTAATCAATAAATTCCTTAAAGCATGGTATTGGCTCAAATAAAGAGCTAATCATTTTCGGTGATGAATTCCCCAAGGATTTGGCCATGACGCACTTTTGCGTATCCAGAAATATCGCCAGAAGAATCCATGCCAAACATCCCACATTTGCTACCCTTGGGTATATGAAACGACCAAAGCTCATCCTCAGGATCCAACATATCAGCCAAGAAATTACCCCAAGCTTGGTTTAAGTGGCCAAAGGGCAGGGCTGGCACAGTCCCAAGTGGGTCATTGACATAGCTTGAGGCTTCAGCATCTAAAGCATCTACTTTACAAATCAAATACTGTGGCATACAAATGAATTGAGGCCTATCTCTCTCAATAGCTCGAGCTGCATCCTCTTTTGCTTTTATTCTTGACCAGATCAAGAATGCTGGCCAACCTAGTGCAATGCAAAGAGTAGCTACGCTATAGGCAAATGCTTCAAGCAGATGATCAAGAACACTTTTCTTCTTAGCTTGCCCAAGCGCTTCAAGCATACCTTTAACAAAGTCAGATGGGCGATTGAAATATTCTTTAAATAAGTGATATGTTGCATACGCTAGGCCTGGCGATGTGTAGGCACATAACCACCAATACCATGCAATTCCCAAGGGAGTCTGGTAGTTCATCGCGATGCTTTCTTAGGTTTTTCGTTATGCCGTGCGTGTTTATTGACTAGTACGCCTTGCTTAAAATCCATCAGTAGGTCGTATTCATAGGTGCTGGCATAACCCCCATGAACATAGTCTAGTAGAGCACCTTGAGGACAACGTAACTCACCAGTAAACCAGTGTGCAAAAACGCGATCAAATCCTGGAAAGATATCTGATACCCCAACAACATCTTCATAAGTACGGTGTGCGGAAAGTTCAACCAAGTACAGACGCTCAATACCTTCGCTTTCAATGATCTCCCAAGTCCCTATATAACCTCGCCAACAGGCAGTACTTGGTGATACAAAGGAAATTCCCGACTGCTTTAAATATAAAGATAAGGGATTGCTGCACAGGCGAATTTCCTTGCCACCATAAATTAATAGTTCAGATGCTTGAGCGGTCATTTATTCTCCATGTAGGGGCTCTATGGATAATTTATAGAATGTCATAGGCTCAATATCTGAGCTATAAGCAAAATAAAATGAAATATATTCTTAACTATTAAATATGACACTAAACCACCAAGATAAAACTCAATCCTTAGAGAGATTTATTGAGGCTCAAAATACTTGCTACGAAGAAGTGTTTCATGAGCTAAAGCAGGGTTTGAAAACCTCTCATTGGATTTGGTACATATTTCCCCAAGTGGTTGGACTGGGCTTCAGTGAATACTCTGTCTATTACGGAATCAAAGGCTTGCTAGAGGCTAAAGCGTACTGGGATAATGATTTACTGAGATCTCGATATGAAGAATGTCTCCAGTTAATTATGGATAGTCATAAAACACCAGAAGATGTACTGGGAGTAATTGACGCTAAAAAATTGCAATCATCTCTTACTTTATTTCTTCAGGTTGATGAAGATTCAGAAATACTAAACGCCGCCATGAAGAACTTGTATGCTCAAAAGCTTGATATAAAAACCATAGCTATTCTGTCTACTTGACCCAATAGCCTGCCTTAGAATAAATTCTATCCTCTGTTTCGCGCGCATCATAGAGATTACCGTGTGGCTGGTAGTCATCCCAGGGACCAGGATTTTCCTCAAGCCTTTCAAAACCATTTCTGCTAAGCGCTTCTTTAGCTTCGTCAAGAGTTCTAAATTCTATTGAGTCAATGATGGCGCATCGATTCCGCATTTGACTGAGGGTAAATCCAGGAGGAAAGCCCTTGGCGATCCCTTCATCATGAAAGAAGTAGGCAGTAACCCCTTTATTGGACTCATCAATTAAGGCCCAATTATGTTGAAGCATCCCCAAGACCTTAACCCACCAATCGTCTGAACTAATGACAAATAGAGGTGGGCCGCTAGGATCAAATTCTGCATTTTTCATTTCTTATTTCTTTTCAAACTCTTTTGCTTGGCAGATTTAACTTTGTAAACCTTTTTTTCAGGTATAAATCTTGTTTTTTCTCCCAATGTAGCAGCCTTGTCCCAGGATATGGGTAATACACTCCGAAAATTATCTGTGATTTCTTTTGGCCAAATGCCCCAATTTTTATATAGGTAACTTTTTAGGTCTTCAACTCGATTCGCCTTTGCTAATTCCTTAGCGCAGCCTTCACCAATAGGAGAACGTGCAAAATCAGTAATCGCTAGATTTGAGGTTTTTGGAAAAAGTATTTGAAGTTCATTAACCAGGGCTGTAACACCAATATTTTCTTTTTTAATTCTTCTCTGCTCCGGAGACGATTTAAGTAATACACCATTAGTTCCTCCATTTGCAGTTCTACCGCTTCCAGCTTTTGCCATCTCTTTTTCCTAATGATTTAGCAGGTCATTTGGTTTTATGCCTTTTGCCTCTAACTTATTGCGTAGCTTAGTCAGAGCCCTAGCTTCAATCTGGCGCACTCGTTCTTTGCCAATGCTCAGCATGTCAGCAACTTCACTTAAGGTGCATCCGCCATGAGTGCTGCTCGTTCTGATTTTGGACTGACTTACGTTGCGTTGTTTGGGTAATTTGGTGCCATTTTTATTCATAGTCAATCTCCTTGGGAAGATGCTGCGTAATTGAAATGTCCTTATTAAGTATGGCATATTCGCGTTTCACATCATGAGAAAAGTAAGTAATTTGCAAATAAATTTGATGGCTCGATATATGAGCTTAGGTCTGCCTACGCTCTCTCAATAGATTCAATTTAAGTGAGGGAGGAGTGATTTATGCCGGTGTTAATTGAAGGTGTTTCTGTATTGCTACGTAAAGGTTCAATTCATGAGCGCTACAAAGGGGGGTATGCCCAATTTCTATTTGATCTCAATGACTATGTGAGCTTTACAGCGAGCAACCAACTGCTTTGTGTTGCCTACAAAACCCATGATGAAGCTAGAGCACTACTCAAGATGCTGGCAGACAAGGGTATGAGGGTAGCCCTGATTAATGAAGAAGATCCAGCAAGGACCGATGCTGTTTTGGTTGATCAAGTCTTTGGACCTAGCGTACGAGTCTGGTGGATTGATCTGATTCCGGTAAGTAGGTCTAGAAAGATTAAAGCGGAAGTAAAGGTGGAATCAAAAGAAGAGCTTAAAGAGTCATCCCAAGAGCATATTTTGATTGCAGCGACCTATGAAGAGACGGATGAAAAGGAGGAACTCCGAATCAAAAACTGGGATCAAGGTGAGATTGCCTATCCGCTAGATTGGCAGTATGAGAATTCAAAGTCACTTGATCTCGAGTTTTTGAGAATGGCAGAAAACCGCAGTTATCTCAATCACTAGGAGACTTGACGGAAGATTGAATATGGTGGAAAAACTGCAATGACCTATGAAAATAGTAGGGTGTAGATAGATTTTGTAGAGTATGTCGACCCGTTATTTGATTATGAATTTGACGCTAGTGTTGAACGCTCTTTAGTAACTCGTCATAATCATCTTTCGTAATGATTGGGGGGGCAAGCAGCTGTTGACTTAAATTCCTTTTGCGTGTCATTAGTGCATCAAGCTTTATATCAAAGCTATTATCTGGGTCGGCAGGATAAATTGCCAAAGGGTAGTAGACGTGAACATCTTTAGTCTGCCCGATTCGATAAACCCTGTCGGAGCATTGGTCTTCAACGGCGGGATTCCACCAACGTGAGAGATGGATGACATGGTTTGCTGCGGTTAGCGTAATACCAACACCACCAGCTTTGGGAGATAGAATCATTACATCAAAATCTTTACTGGACTGAAACTCATCTACCCGTTTTTGTCTTTTAAAAGCATCTACCTCCCCATTGATTACCATCGGTAACTTTTTTAAGTTATAGCGTTGCATAATCAATAGCGGTATTTGGTCGGCGGCCTGAAGATCCAGCGATTCAAGGAAGACTAAGGCTTTCTCGTTAATGCTTTTGCACTTATCTAAAATCTCAAAAGCAACTTGAAATCTTGCGGATTGATTAATATCAAATGATTCGTTGCCGATACTCGGGTGTAATGAAGCAGACCTAAGGGCTTGAATGGTTCCTAATGTTCCTTGGGGGCCCTTAATAAAATGATTTTCCACAATATTTGCATAAGCATCAATTTGTGCTTGCGGCATATCCCGTTTTATATGGTGCTCATATTTTTTTGGAAGTCCAGTTAATTTTTCACTCTTAAGGCGTCTAAGCATTAGCAGTGGGGCAAGGGATTCAATAGCATCTTCTTTTTGCCAAATATTTTCCCTTAGA
Organism: Polynucleobacter sp. Adler-ghost; assembly: GCF_018688495.1. Classification (NCBI taxonomy): domain Bacteria; kingdom Pseudomonadati; phylum Pseudomonadota; class Betaproteobacteria; order Burkholderiales; family Burkholderiaceae; genus Polynucleobacter; species Polynucleobacter sp. Adler-ghost. Next base: position 1,210,429 of record NZ_CP061320.1, on the reverse strand, counting down.
GATTTAATGGCTTCTACTGAATCTGGTGATTCATGCTTAGCGCTAAATTCACGTAATGTACCAAGTACTAGTGGTTGTACAGTATCTGCAATACACCACAGATCAGCTAAGCGATTTTCAACGGGTGTGCCAGTCATCGCAACAAGAAACTCGGCATTTAGTCCTTTGCAAGCGTGTGTCATTCGAGCTGAGGGGGTTTTTATTTTTTGAGCCTCATCAAAAATTACACAAGCAAATTTAATTGCTCCAAAGTTTAGTTGGTAGTCGGACACTGCCTCATAGTTCGCAAGTATCCAGTCGGCTGAATTGAGGCGGGCATTATCTAGGTTCGCCGATCCAGAAGAATGAGATCCTTTTCTTAAAAACTTGAGATGCTCTCCATAAGCCAGTAATACTTCTCCTAGCCCTGGCTGGCTGAGATGTAAGTAATGTTCTGCCTCCCAGTTCTTCAATAATCCAACTGGAGCAACGATCAGAATAGGACGTTTTTCAATTTCCCCGCTCTCCATTTGCTCTTTCAACCAGGCAAGAAAAGCGAGAGACTGATATGTTTTTCCAAGACCCATGTCATCCGCTAGTAAGCAGCCCGAAGAGCCATTCGTCCAGTGAGAGATCAGCCACTTCAATCCATCAACTTGGTGTGATTTAGGATTTGTTCTTAAAGTATCTGGCAACGAATATGAGCCAGATCTTTTATTTGGGTTCGTATGGCTAAATTCTTTAATAAAATTAGTTTCAATAACCAATACTTTAGGCGTACTGCCAGGATAACTATCCGTATGTTTTTTTGGAGGTTTTCCGGCTTTCCTATCGTCAATAGTTTCTTGTAGTGATGCTAATGAATCTAAAGTTGTTTGATTTGCGGGTACTGGGACCTTGGCAATAACCGCGGTTGGGTTGCCAGCGTTCATTGCCTCTTTAACGGTAGCAATTGCACTTGGGATATCGCCTGCCTCGATAGGAACATTTTGCGCGCCAACCCTAAATCCGCATGAATCACTTGGGAGCCAACTTTGGCTCTGAACTTTGATCCAGGGAACTACCGGCGGAACCCATTCAGCAAGGTCCAGTACTCGCTCGGAATATTTTTCAGTCTCTACAAATATAGAATTTTCAGTATTAGAGTCTGGATCCTCCCCAAGCATTTCAGAGATGATCGCTTCAGGTTTAAGAAAAACCCTTTTTCTTTCAGCAGGAGGTGACTGTCTTATCTTACGAACAGCTGCTAATGCTTTCTGAAGTTTTTCATCAACAACTACGTAGGTTCCGTTTGCCAATGGGAATGCAGATGCTCCTTCAGGCAGATCATCTAACCGCTTTGTAAAAGCCTCATCTTCAGTTTCAAGCAAAACACGATTCTTAATGCTGCCATCACCATTATTTGAGTAGTCTTTGGTTAGGAGAACGGGAATTACCTGAATATCTCCATTTGTATCGGTTTCATAGTTAAATGTAAAGCTGTCAGCAGTCGCAACTTTCAATACTCGTAGAAAATTATCCGTAACAGATGTGACATTTTCTTCGCCAAGCGTATTTCTTATATGACTCCAAATACGCAATTGATCTTGGGGGTCATTTACTCCAGCCTGGTTAAATGTATCTGCTAATTTTATAACTGTAAAAAATGGATCATGCAGGCGAAATTGTTTCTCACCTAGATTAACTATTAATCCATTTATGGATGGAGGGGTCGAGAGAGGCAGGCTTGTTCCGGGTTTTAGCAATCTCATTGACAAAGTTGTTCCGGGTTGTCCGAGTCCGCTTGAGAGTCTTAAGTCCAATCCAAAAGGGCAGTTTGGAGGTAGGCCAGCTAATATGGCGACATTTTCAGGCCAAGCAGCAATTGCAAGGTTTGGGAGAGTTATTGATGAGCTTCTAGTATCAATGTCAAAGGTACTGCAATCTTCTAGAATTTTTGCGGCTATCGGTAGCAACTCCTCACTAGCTGCGCTGGCCCATTGCTCTGCTGATGGCATTAGTTCAAAGCTAATGTCAGAGTTGTTGATAGTGTGCTTGATCATATAACCTCAGATAAAGATACGTTGACGCCTACGTTTTTGGCAATAAAGTCCCTTGCCCTTCTTTGCCAGCCTGCGCTATCAGAACTAAAGTGAACTAGTCCAGGATCTTCATTTTGGCGGTTATTAAAATCTAAGGATTCAAATCTTAAATCTGCGCCATGATAGGTTTTCTTATAGAGTTCAGGGGCTATTGGAGAGTCGATACGTTGAGCTCTCAGTCGCCCATTATGGCTCCATTCGCAAAAGAGTATCCCCCCGATCTTTAAAAGCAAGATGCTTTGATCTGGCGATGCTCCAGTCAAGGTCGCGCATTGCAAATCTTTTGAAGAGCTATTTCGTCGCAAGTAATGATGGGCGTTATCACCAAGCGCAATCCATACTTCTTCAATGTATCCACGACTAAAATAAGCTTGCCAAAATTTTTGGCGATACTGCCAAATCTCATCGGCAGTTTGCTGCAAAATCCTGAAAAACGCGTCAAGCGTCCTTCCATTAATCCAATTAATTAATACTTGAATTGCTTCCGCGCTTACCCCATACCAGTGTTGTCGATCTATGCGGGGATCTCCTATCGTACCAAGAAGTTTTGCAATGATTTCATTTTTAAGATCTTCTGGGGGCTGTTGACTTCTCCAAGGTAAAAGCAAGGCCTCTGCAAATATTGATTTTGATGCTGGGTATCGCAATTGGTTTGTATATGTAAGCCCCCAATCAAAAACAAGTCTCACATAATCAACCTGCCTTCTTTCTGCATCAGGAAACTTAAGTAGCTCAATAAATGAAAATTGTGCAAATGGTGTTGAAATAAAACCAGGCCAAAGTTCAAATTTACTAATCCATTTAGATAAACCTATTTTGGTTTTTAAAATAGAGTTTGCCACCAAGCGAGGACCGCTATTGGTTTTGAAGAGGCTAAGTTCTGTAGATAAGGCTTTTATTGGAGTATTTGCAACAACTGCGTTACTTGTAAAGAAGTCATGTCCAGCTTGCGCAAGCTTTTCAAATACTGAATCATTTGGGTTGAAATGATCTAGGTAAGTAAAAAATAATGGCCTACCCCATTTCATTGGTCTGCGAGCAGATTTCAGGGAGCGTGGTAGTTGCTCCTGCAGATACATAATAGTTATGTTGGATTTGGTTGCTAAACCCTTTTCCTGCTCTAACCAAAGGGCATATGGAAAATGTCTCCAATCCCGTGGGTCAACATTATTACCAGTGAACCCAGAAGACTCAAATCGTCGATAAGTTCTCTCCCCAATTGATCTGGTATCCGGTGGTAGGCCCACCTTATCGCCTGATATTTGCTCAAGAATTAGCGTTAACAGTGGAAAATCAACTGGAAGGGTGGCGAGATTCATTGTTGTACAGTGTTGGCAATATTGGCTGCAGCTTTAGCCGCCTTGCCTCTTTTGGAGTCTGGCTTATATGCTAGAACAAATCGTAATTCAACTCTACGGCTCGCCTTAGCATCTTCAATTCCAAAATTCTTTTTTAGTCTTTTGTCTGCGTAAGAGCTAATTCCAAATACATCAAGTTTCCGTTCATTCTGATACGTTTGTGGCTTGCCTTCTGTAAGCACATCATAGACAGCTCGTGCACGATCAAGTCCAAGATGCCAATTTGTATAGTTACCTTGTTTTAATGCAGCCGAATCAGTGTGCCCCTCTATGAAGATTGTTTCAATCTCTGCATCCTCATCATTAATGGGGCAGCTTGAAGGTCGATTGGATCTTTCGGAATATATATAGCAAGGCAGGATCTCCGTTAAGGAGTTCTTTGCTTTTCCTAAAGTAGCAATAGAATTTTCATTTAATACGGCGCTATTAAATCCAAATAATGTGTCCGCAGGCAAACCAATTACGCCAGACGCTGGATCAATCACAACCTGTAAACCAGCATCCTTGAATTTCTGCCCAATGATTAATACCGCGCTAGCTAAAGGATCCTTTTGATTTTCACCTTTTTGAATCGCATCTACTTTTTGGGAGAGCATGACAACCATAATGATGAATACAAAAAGTAGCCCAATCATCAGATCACTAGCTGATGCAAAATAGCCAGCCTCCTCAACAGTTTCATGCTGATTATTTCGACCCGATGGAAGAATGATCATATGAGTTAGTTATTTTTAGGTAGTGACTCAACAAAGTCATCCATCGTTTCTTCGAGGGTGACTATGGTGGAATTGATAGATGAAACTGCTTGGGCTAGTTTTTGATCTAGCGTTGAATGAAGTTGCGCGACCTTATCAGAGTATTCAGCAACACCATTAGTTAAGAGGCTGACTGTTTCGTCAACAGCCGTTCTTGTCTCTTCAAAATCCGATCTAAGAGAGGCGAGAGCTTCACGAGAGGCGCTTGTTCCCAGGGTAATCTCGTTAATTGCATCCTTAAGAGCGTTGGACATGGTTGGAATTCCCACCTTGAACTCATCGCTAATTGCTTTCTGTGAAGCCACGGTATCATCAAGGCTATCGGCTACGAGATTTAAAGACTCAGTGCTCGATTGAATTTTTTGGACAAATGAATCAACATTCATAATGACCTTATCAACCCCATTTACTGCCACTACTAGACTGCTGACTACTAGCTCCAGTCTTGAGGAGCCATCATTAGTGAGATCTTTGGCTTTATCCAGCCCAGACTCAAGCTGAATAACGGTCTCATTAGTTTTTGTGATTGTCTTTTCAAGAATATTTACGGCGCTTCCAAACGAATTTCCAGCGTCTTCAAATGTTTTACCAACGCCTACACCAGCACTATTTAATTTTTCTGCTACATCTAAGAGTGTTTGTTTGAATTGAGCCATCTCTTTCGCTGAATCTCCCTTAATTCCATCGAGAAATTTCTCCATGATGTCTTTTAGCGCATCTTCATTAATGCTACTGATGCGATCAGTTAGCTTATCGAGAGATTCAATTAATTTTTTACCAAGCTCTTCAAATGATGGTTGTAGTGCATTGCCAATAGCTTTTGCAATTGCTAGAGCAATATCCGTTTCAAACCGTTTTAATTGTCCAACCTGTTCTCTATTTTCATAGAGAATCTCATTAAAAATTCCAAGTTGTGCGTGAATGACTGCTTGCGGTGCATTATCTGATGCAATAGTTCTTAGCGTTAATTCCAGCTCATCTATGGTCGCCTCTAGCTTTTCAATAGAGACTTTAGCTCTCCAGCTCCATATGAGAGAGCAGAAGAGGCCGGCGATTGAGGTGATAAATTTTCCACCCGCTGTTGCAATTAGACCATTCAACGCCTGGTCACGTAGCTTCTGACTGCCCGACATCGCTTGACCAGCGTTTTGTAACGCAAATGCTAAAAAGATGAATGTAAACATCAATCCAGCGCCAACCAATAAATTTGGCATAGTTTCGTACAAGGAAAGATTCATTCTTCCTGCTAGTACGTTTCTTGCTGTCCAAATATCTGCGTAGGGTTTTAGGCAGTATCTTTCTGGACCTAAGTCACCATCAATTCTAATAAGATTTCGCTTGCTCTCTTGCAGTAGATCTTTGATGCGATTGTTTTTAGTTGCTTCAATTGCCGCAGTAAAGACATCCTCGCTAAGAAATTTTTTATCTTTAATTCCTTTGGTGAGATCTTCAATCTCATTAATAGAGTCTTGAATCACCTGTGACCAATTTGTGTAAAGGTAGAGCGATATCAGAAATATTCCAATGGCTATGCCAATTGGATAGTAAAGGCTTGAAGGAATTGACATCTTTTAACTTTTTTGGTGAATAGATTTATGAATAATAAGCTTTAAATTGCATTAATTTCATATTTTAAAGGCTCAAATTATGAGCTTTTTATATTAATTAGGTAGAATTAGTTTTGACATTATTCTAAGCAAATATTCTAGGATGCGATAAGTAATGAATTCTGCAAAATCAGAAAGCCTAAGAGTGGTGAAAAAATACGGTAGCCGAAGGTTATACGATACCGTGACCTCAAAATACATTTCATTTAAAGAATTAGGTGAAATTATCGCCGATGGATTTGAAGTGTCGGTGATAGACTCAAAAACAAATGAGGATCTCACTCGCATTACATTAGCGAGTTATTTGGTAGAAAATACACATGTTTTAAATTTTTGCTCCAATGAATTGTTGGCTCTAATCATCAAAAATCAATCTTATTCAAATGAAACAAAGAGCGTTATTAAAAATATAATTGATCAGTCTTTGGCTTACTGGATTCCGCAAGGCTCAAAAAAATAACTCCTGTAATAATTTTTTTAACTAGGTATTTTTTACTGTCTAAAATTTAGTCTCACCAGCGCCGGTTTTCTTTGATTAAGCCAATCCCTAATAGGGCGGAATGGATACCCTACCAACATAAACTTCAGGTATGCAGTCATAATCTTTGACGCCATCAAGCAACTCAAGTGTCGTTAACTTAACTTGATCTGATTTTTTGTAGTGAGCAATATTTTCTATTGCATTATTGAGTTTCAACTTTTGACCCAGGGATATTATCCAATAGGGTTCAGCGAGTTCACATTTTGAGGTATTTTTTGATTCTCGTGGATCGGCGTAACCAAGTTCGACCGATTTAATTGGCCAAATTGCATCAATAAAATTATTAGATTGATCAGTTGTTTTTGTTTCAGAAATTGCCACGAATTTAATTTCCCGAAGGATATGTTCGTCTACTACATGCCCAAATAGTTTTTTGCTAACCCTATATTCACTAAAGTTTCCATTATCTTTTATCAAAAATTGATGTTCATTTTGAACACTCGTCGCCCCTAATATTGAAACCAATGTTAAATTTTTATACAAATTTTGATACATACCGCTTAAAGGTATTCTTGATGGGCTTTTTAGAGCAAGTGCTTCATTCGTAAAATTATTATTGACAGAATTATGCGACAACCCTATCTGTGAAACTAAGTAATTTTTTAACCATTGGTTACCTCCACTAAACTCTGAGTTTGGTAGCAGTGCAAAGGCACCAATGCCGACTTTTTCAATTGTATTTTGATAGGGGTTTGAACTAGAGATTTGATTAAAAAATCCAGGATAAAGTGCAAATGCGCCATACACTGGACGACTTAAGGTGCTTTTTTCATGGCCGGATTCATCTTGTGAGCAATTGATTAATGCGTCTCGATAACGATGCATCTGATTTATGGCATCTTCAGGTACAAAATCTATTTCTTCTTTAGGTGGATCATAGCGATTATTGTTTGATTCAATTCGGTATTTGGCATCAAATATCCATATATATTTACTATGGTTTGGTAAGGTTACCTCCATAAGCAGATCTGGTTTTTGAGTTGCCCAGTAGGTTCTTATTGGGCTAGTCTTTTTACTAAATACAGGCTCATGTACTAAACGAATTTTAATCCCATCGCTCCTTTCAAATTCAAACGCACCTCCGAAGCCATCCTTCATCCTGTATTCAAGATCCTTTAGGGATAGATACCTCGTATTTTTTTCCACCTCTTTAAAATGTAGAGTGTTTAATATAATTTCTCTAATCTCAAGAAGACACCACAGCTCATAGATTTCTGATACTGATTTCATGGAAACTGAAGACTGTGAGTCAAACATGTCAAGGTAGAATTTTAGTTCCTGCCAAATTTTATATACTGTGTTGTAGCCAGTTTTTTGTTGTAAGACTATTGTGGCGACCTCAGAATCAGCGTTATTTGGGATCTCCTTTAAAAATGTTTGACTTTCGATTCTTGTGAATGCTTCTTGCCATCCTTTAATTTCATTTATAAATAAGGAGCTAAGCTGTTGGTTATCGGGTGCTGCGTTTGATTTCACCAATTTTTCATGAAAAGTTGTCAATCTCGATTTGGTGGTGGACACCACTTTTTTGATAAAGCGATTCTCGGGCGTATCTAGCGAGAGATATTTCTTTGAATGACGATAATTCTCATTAAAAAAACCCTGTTTAATATTTTCGCGAAATAGCTCTACCTGCTTATTTGAAAGTTTTCCTTTAAGCTTTTCAGCTTTGACATAACGAGATTTATTTTTTAGATTGCTATGGGGAGTATTAGTGACAACTTTAAGCCCAAGCAACAATTTTTGACGTAAATTTTCAAAATGTGCCAACCAAAGAATTGGAAAGTACCCAATATTGTTTCCTGCAGAGATCGACTGTTCTGTCTTACTGGCTAAATTAAATCTCCAAAGTGGGTATTTGATATCAATTTTTTTATACATATTGACCAAATCAGAGGTCATATCCATTTTGGTGGGCAATACTTCCAAAGAAATTGCTAGAGAATTCTCCCTTCCAAATTGATTGGTGTAATGAAGGGGAAGCTTCAACCATCCAATATCGTTGCCCGTATTTAGTCCGCCTATGAGCCTTGGAAGATCATGCTCATTCCTAGGAGCTGAAAAACGAAATGAGTTATTTAAATTGGTTAGCTTGTGGGCGATAAAGGCATTGTTAACTGATGGATCAAAAAATACCCACTCGAATTGATACTGAGTATTTTCAAAAAATAATGGCTGTGCAATAGTTATATCTCGGATATTGCTTAAACTTAGCCAATAATTTTCTGTATTCTGGAAAACTTCAGCATTAATTTGCTTGGAAAAAATAATTTTTGATGGTGAGGAAGTTTTATTATGACGTGCTAGGGTTCTTTTAAGGATGTTTTGTCTAGACGTTATATCACTGCTCCATAAGGTCAATTCCCAATCCTTAGTTTTTAGTCGCAGTAATTCAGGCATTTACGTACTTAAAAAAATTATGGCCAGTAGTTTGTAAATGAAGTATTGGTAAGTCTATTCTCCATCCAGGATATTTTATTTTTACTTCTACAGGCGATAAGAATTGTATTTGTATTTGTTTCTTGAATATTTCTATCAGTTGTTGTGGTTCCTGAAAATCGACGATAGAGGTCTGGTCTAGACTCATCATTCCAAATGGATGATAATTTTTTTGCTAGAAGTTCTTTGAGCTCTGAAAGAATCGTTACTTGTGCGTCGCTGGTACCACCGTGAATGGCTAATTTATCAATATCTCCTTCAATCCTTGGTAGGATTTTGCACATTACAAAATCATCCCACACGGCATGTAGCTCAATCTCAGATTTGGGTTGAAAAGCAATGACTGAAAGTAGTAGGTCATTTAATGAGCGATATGCAATCTTAAAGTAGCTACCATCAAGTTTTTCATTAACTTCAGATAGAAATCCTATTGATTTTTTGCCATCTTTATCTATTGTTGTTGAGAGCGCATCCAGCTCTATCGAGGCATTTGACCAAATTGGATAGCCTAAAGTTACCGCCTCAATTGAGGGGTTAAAGTATGAGTCAAAATTATTTGGAAAGAAGTCACCAAAATCAAAACTTAGCGCGCGATCTAACACCTTGCGAGAAAATCCATGGGTCGTTTCATCCATGTTGACTGTACCCGCAACAATCAGATTTAGGGGTATTCCAATCCCAAAGTTTGAGAAATGGTCCCACAGCGCGTCATATTTCCCCCCAGTTATTTCAAGATCATTTCTTAGTTGATGGCCACCTTCATTTACTAATTTGCCACTCAGAAGGGCATCGCACGAATACTCAAATTTATTGGTATTCTTGGCCCATATACGAGTTTCAAGTATTGATAGAAAATCCGAAAAATATTGCTCAACTGGCGCAAGATTCATCTCATCAAGACATAACCAGTATGGGGGAATCTCATTTAGATCGAGAATGTGGCCTTTGATGACTTTGCTTTGACAATCTATATTTTTATCCGCTATTGCAGACCAGGCCTTAACTATAAATCTCAATACATCTGTAGCCACATAATACGGGGAACCACTTACTCTGGATACGTATCCAAGAAGGTCCGATGGTTCATGCCAGTCAGGTCTAACAGGAATGAGTTGGTAGGTTTTTTCAATGGAGCCAGTTTTTGAAGCTTGCTCACGTATGAATCGAGTTTTGCCAGTCCCGGAAATTCCTGCCAACAATATGAAGGGCTTACTTAATCTAAGGGCGATGTTTGCGTTTGAGGTTACCTTGATGTTAAAAAGATCTTTATATGCTTTAATCTGCTCCGGATCTTTTGAGAACGAATCTAAAAAACTTAAATAATTGTTTTTTCCAAGCACAGCCTTTGGCGCACCTTTGCTACTTGAGTCATTGAACTTTGACCATTCTTGATTGGCATCAGAATTTTCAACAATCTTTTTTATTTTCTTTATATCTTCATCAATTGCATCCTTATCGATGCTAAAAATTTGATGGTTAAAGAAATCTTGATCCCACGACTTTAAAACTTTGCCTGTTACAAGACCCTCATAAGATATTTTGAAATTTTCTGGCTTAGCGAACCACTTGCAAAAGCAGTCTATTAAATAGTCCCTGGGGGCATTATTGTGGCTAGTAAATAATTTGTTAGGCGAGGCCTGTAATAGGCCTAAAGCTTTGAAGCTTTCAAGATTTTTAGCCTTTAAAAAAATTTGGTTTGCAATGGCGACTTGTGATAATTTGTCCGTATAGTTGATTTCTTTAAGTAGCCCATATTCATTATTTATAATCTTATTTTTAGTTAAGTAATCTATTAACGACAGATAAACATCCTGATCCAGGCTGTACAACCCAGCTTGATTCGGACTTCCCTTCGTCATCACTCCTAGGTTGTCAGAAAATTGAGGATAAAGATAAAGTTGCTCTCGTGAGATGCACTCATTCAAAGGGTAGAGAGTTGCGGAGAATTTTTTATCTACCGGTGTAATTGAGTTTACTTTTCCAAGGGCGTATATACCATTACCGAAATTTTTTAAGCTGTCATCATTTCGAAAATATACATTTTTATTGCCAACATCACCGCTAAGAATAAAAACGACGAAATCATTTTTCTCAAGCTCATGAATCTTGTTTGGAATATTTGAAAATTCAAAATCCTCAACCTTTTTAGTTAGACATGCGCTAAGAATTTTTTTGAATTTATCACCATCATTTGCCTCTGGACAACTTAGTTTGACGTAATAGAACTTCATAGCAATGCCTCTCTCGCCTTAACGCTTTTTGCAATCTAATTCTAAAGAATAGCTCTTTTATAAGCTTTTTTATAGAACCTTTATTATTTCTGTAGCAATCTTTTTAATTAATGGAACTGTAACGCTGTTTCCAAATTGATGGTAAAGCTTGGAATTGGCTAATTTAGGTAATTTGAAGGATCTTGGGAACCCTTGGAAATTAGCTGTTTCACGTGGGGTTAATTTTCTAATGCCAAAACTATCTAAAATTAGCGGGACATTGTGGCCACCTGAACCCATGTTTGCGGTTAATGTTGGGCATGCGTTCGACTTGTTTTCGCGAACATATTGGCGACGCCATTGATAGATAGTGTCTTTATTTTTCATGGCCACCTTTAATGCCTTGGTGCAGTCATATTTTTCTTCTGTGTAATAAAACTCTTCCCCAGCCTTAACGCTCTCTAAGCAATCATGAATTGTTCTGCTTAATTTCACTTCATTGGGATATTTAAACTTTGCTGCTTTTTCAGGATCCTTAAATCCAACTACAAAAACGCGTTCTCGGTTTTGAGGCACATTTGCATGCGTCATTGAATTTAATACTTCCGGAGGTACGATATGGTAGCCACACTCTGCCAAAGACGTAATCATGAACTTAAAGGTTTCGCCATTTTCATGATTAACAATCCCTTTTACATTTTCGAGTAAAAATGCATCTGGCTTATTTTTATTCAAAATACGCAATATAGCTTTGAAAATATCGCCACCACGCTCATCTTTAAGACCTTTTCTGAGCCCTGCAATAGAGTAGGGCTGGCATGGAAATCCTGCAACCAGAATATTGTGATCAGGAACAAAATCGCTACCTAGGCCTAAGTTTAGAATGTCACGTGAAAATTTGTGATTGTGTTCAGGTTTATAGTTTTCCTTGTAGGTAGTCATTGCGGCATCATCAATCTCACAAGTCAAAACACATTGCGCGCCAGCATCTTCAAAGCCAATTCTCATGCCACCTATTCCGGCAAATAAATCTATAAATTTGATAGTTTCTTTATTTTTCATTCTGGCCATATTATTTTTTTTAACTGTTAAATCACTTTTAATTTCATTGTATTTGAGTGAGTCTTCCCCAATATATTTATCAATTTTTTGCTTTTGTTTTTGTGGGATAAGAAATGCGCTGTTTTGCTCTTTAAATTTTCAATTTCTCATCTCTGAAGCTCACCCCCTGAGCCTCTCCCCATCTACTGTTATTCCTAAGCAATAAATAGTTCTTCTTTGATGAATTAGGCTATTGACATCACCAGTTTTAGATGTCATATTGACAGTAATAGGTGTCATTAATAGTTAGCATTGCTTCTAGGAGAGGATGGAATGGGGTTTTTAATCAATCAATATCACGGGTTTAGCGGAAATGCCGTGGATATGGCATCCGTAGCAACCCAATGCGCCCAATATCTCCAAATGCCTGGAGATCTAGACAAAATCAATGAGCGCCTTGTGCGCTATTACGTAACTGAGGGTCTGGTAGATCGCCCTAAAAGAATAGGTCGGGATGCAGAGTATGGCTACCTACATCTTTTGCAGTTCTTAGCAGGGCGCTTTTTGGTGGATGCTGGCTTTCCTATGCAAAAGGTAGCTCCGTATCTTTCCTCCTTGGAGAGTGCACAGCTTGAAGCCTTGGTCATGAATAAAACCAAGCCCAATATGGCAGAGCTATTAGTGGCTTCATTTCAGAACCCATCACCTAAGAGTATGCGTAGCGCTAGTGAAGATCAATCTTCATCAGTTCGTAAGATCAAGATCAAAGATCCATCCGCCTCTGAAATACCTTGGGTGATGGCTAACAGTCAGAAGTCTGTAATTCAGGATGCTCTGAGTGCAGATCTCAATGCATTTGCCAGTCGTATACAGGCAAGCATTCCAGAGCCCGTAAATATCGATTCATTAGAGCGTCTAGATAGATTGAGTGATCAAGTCAATAAGCAGATTAATGATCTATCAGAAACCATTCGGCACAGCCTTAGTGATTTAGTAGATCGAGCGCAGCTGATTGCTGAAAGAGAACGCATGGTTTACGAAGAACGCTTCGAACGAATGCGACTGGTCATGCTGGATGAACGAGCGCAATGGTTCGACACCATAGACCGAGAGCGAGCAGAAAGACAGAATCAATTTTTAGAGATGCAAGAAAAACTCAATCGATTAATGGCCATGATGGCCGAGCAAGGTAAAGGAAAAGCACATGATTAACGGCAAAGAATTAGAAGTCCTACTAGGAACCCGCAAACCAGTAATGGCAAACAATACTGGGGAGAGCGTAGATGTATTAGTCCGCTTGCGTGCACCAGTTCAGGAGATGGCAGGGGTGTCTGAACGCACCCCTTTAGCAGTCTCTCTAGTGATCGATCGCTCAGGCTCCATGAATGGCGGCAAGCTGACTGAAGCAAAGCGTTGCGCCCTAGATTTACTCTCTCGCCTAGAAGACGAAGACTGGGTCTCAGTAGTGATCTATGACGATATGGTGGAAGTCTTACTAGAAACCATGTCAGTAAGGATGGCAAAAGCATTGCTGCCAATTCGCTTGGATAGCATTCAGCCTAATGGCATGACAAACCTTCATGGCGGCTGGCTCAAAGGCGCTGAAACCCTGGCGCCACGTGCCGGTCGCGGCATGGTCAGTCGAGTCATCTTGTTGTCTGATGGACAAGCAAATCGAGGTCTGCTGTCTAAAGAAGCAATTTATGAGCAAGTCAGAGAACTGGCGAGCGCAGGAGTAACGACATCCACAGTGGGGATTGGGTTTGATTTCAATGAAGAGTTGATGACTGGTATTGCTACTGCGGGACAAGGCAATAGCTGGTACGGCCAGCGTGCCGAAGACCTTGCAGAATCTTTTGATGCAGAACTCGGTTTCTTGACTAGTTTGGTTTGGCAAGATGTCCGTATTAAGTTAAATACACCGCTATTGCATCGTATAGGACAAAGGAATGAACAAGTACGGGTGCGCAATGACTATGTACAAAATGCGAGTGGTCAATACTGTTTGCCAGCGATTGCTCAAGGATCTGAAGTATGGATGGCAATCTCTCTTTCAATGCCAGAAGTCATTCACCTACAAGACAATGGCTCGGTACTACGTTGCACGATCTTGGCAAAAGACAAAGATGGTATTGAGCATGAGTTTGCAGTCAGTCTGCCTCAGCTTAAGGTCGTATCACTAGCTGACTACCAGTTAGCCCCGGAAGACGAACTAGTGGCCCGTCGCTTTAATGAAGTAGAGGCTGCTGATATTCAGCGCGAAGCTCGCCTACATGTACGTGACCGTAATTGGTCAGCAGTAGAGCGTCTGATGGCAAAACTAGAAGAGCGCTCACATGAGAATCCCTGGCTGGCAGAAACAGTCAGTTACTTGCGCAAGTTACTAGAGAGACGTGATCATGAGGCAATGGAAAAAGAACTGATGTATTCCTCAGATAAGCTCAAGAATCGCATTGCTGATCTAGACGATAACGTGATGTTCTGTATGAGTGCTGAGGCAGTGAAGCCTGCATTTCTTCGCAAGAAGGTCACCCAAGGCAGAAACTCAGATTCACAAACATAATCTTGATTAGTAATCTGTATTGATTGGGTGTAGGAGGGCGTAATCCTTTCCTACACACCAATCAACTTCAATCCCTGTTCATTTTCGATGCAAACCTCTACGCTGAACTTTTCTAGCTATTAGGGGTTTGTCATGCAGGTTTCACTTGAATGCACTCACAAGCAATTGCGTTTATTTAGATTGGTCATGGACGCACGAACTATTGTTGTCTTATTGATCATTTTGATGATCTGGCAAATCATGAAAATTCTCCATATTCTTTAAATTCCTAAAATAAGCCTCCTTCAAAGGATCGCGGTAATATTCTGATCATGAATGACCCTGCACTCATAAGTTACTTAGGAGGCTCTCATGGATGATTTTATGGACGATTTGGTATATAAAAAACGTGGAAAAGGCCCTGCTTTAGGCTCTTCTGCTGATGGCTCACCGAACTCATCTAGCGCAAATTCTCCATTACCTTCATTTGCCCAGCTCCAAGAAAAGCAGCGCAGTGAACTCATTGAGATGGCTCAAGTGCGCTTTGGTATTAAGGGCAGCGCTGTGCAAATCAATTTGGCGCCATTACAGATTCATGTAGGCATGACGCAAAAAGAAATCTTTAAGGCTTTACTAGATGCCCCAGAAGCAGAGCACGCTGATCAAGTGCTCTATGCACTAGCCAAAGGGGAGCTTGATGCGGATATGGCCAATCAAATCTTAGCTAGCTTGGCACTTTTAGATAAGTTTAAGAAAATCAAAATAGACTCCTAAGAGACTAAGGGCGTGACCCTAGGCCCATAACCCTAAGGGGCGACAATTATTCTCAATATATGAGGGGGGTGGACGAGCCCGACCCCCGGCACTGACAGAATTGGGTTTGGCTGCTTCGTTCCCGACCTGACCAGGTTATCCAAACCGCCATGCGGGGAGGCCCGTCCAATTCCATTTTAGCTTGTTAGAATGTAATACATGACTGCATTGGCTTTAGCCCGTTCGTGGCGCCCTAAAACATTCTCCCAATTGGTAGGACAAGACCATGTGGTTAAGGCATTAACCCATGCCTTGGACCAAGGCCGACTACACCACGCTTGGCTCTTTACAGGTACTCGCGGGGTCGGAAAGACCACCATTGCCCGAATTATGGCCAAAGCCCTCAATTGCACCGGGGAAGATGGCCAAGGTCGCATGACCTCAGAGCCTTGCGGAAAATGCCCAGCTTGCCTAGAAATCGATGCGGGACGCTTTGTTGACTATATTGAGATGGATGCTGCGAGTAATCGCGGGGTAGACGACATTGCCGCTCTATTAGAAAAAGCAGCCTACGCACCCAGTAATGCACGTTACAAGGTCTACATGATTGACGAGGTGCACATGCTCACCAATCATGCCTTTAATGCCATGCTCAAAACGCTCGAAGAGCCGCCTGAACATGTGAAGTTCATACTGGCTACAACTGATCCTCAAAAGATCCCAGTCACTATTCTGTCGCGTTGCTTGCAGTTCAATCTCAAGCAAATGCCAGTACCGCTGATCGTGGAGCATCTAGAAAAAGTACTTGCCTCAGAAAAAGTCGATAGCGAGACCAATGCACTGCGTGTTTTAGCAAAAGCAGCGCAAGGCTCTATGCGTGATGCTTTATCACTGACTGATCAAGCTATCGCCTATGCTGCTGGCAAAGTATCTGAAGAAGCCGTGCGTGGCATGCTTGGCACTTTGGATGATGCTTACCTCATTAAAATTTTAGATGCCCTCATAGCAAAAGATGGCGCGACATTGTTAGCTATCTCTAATGAGATGGGTGAGCGCAGCATGTCTTTCTCATTAGCATTGGCTGATCTATCAAGCCTCATTCAGAAAATCGCAGCCGCACAAATTGTTCCTGAGTCAGTATTAGAAGATTGGCCAGAAGCAGCAGAGATTCGTCGCTTAGCTAGCGCGCTGACAAAAGAAGAAGCGCAGCTCTTCTATCAAATCAGTATTACCAGCCGCCCAGACTTATCACTAGCACCCGATGAGCAAACTGGCTTTGCCATGACTCTCTTGCGGATGTTGGCCTTTCGTCCCGGAAATGAAACTCTCGGTAGAGCAGGGAACTCAACACCGCCAGTAGCTTCGGCACCAAGACCTTCCGCACCAGCAAATCAAACTGCTGCCCCAGTCAGGTCTGCACCTGCAGCATCTGCTCCAGCACCAGTACCAGCAGCTAAGCCCGCTGCATCAGCCTCTAGTTCTGATCGTCCAGACTGGCATACCTTAATGCGTCAGTTGCCCGTTAAAGGTCTAGTGCAACAGTTGGCGTTTCAGACAGAGTTACAGAATTGGGAGGATTCACCAGCAGGCGTCCGCGCCACAGTGGTGACACCGATGCCGCAATTAGCTTCAGAGGCTTCCATTGGCCGCCTTGCAGATGCGCTCACTGCACACTTTGGAAAGCCTGTGAAAGTAGTAATAGAGAAGGGTGAGGTCGAGGGTAAGACCGTCGCTAAAGTCGATGCTCAGATACACCAAGAGAAAAGACAAAATGCAGAGCAGATGATTGCTCAAGATCCATTTATTCAGCAATTAGAAAAAGAGTTTGGGGCCAAAGTAGTTGGTGGCTCTGTTAAGCCAATCTAAAGATTAAAAACATAAGGAAATAAAGCGATGATGAAAGGCGGCCTTGCTGGTTTGATGAAACAAGCCCAGCAGATGCAAGAGAAGATGAAAGTAGCGCAAGAGCAATTGGCTGCGCTCGAAGTCACCGGTCAAGCTGCTGGTGGTTTAGTCAAAGTCACTATCTCTGGTAAACACGAAATGAAGCGTGTTCAGATTGATCCAGGCGCAATGGATGATCGCGAAATGCTTGAAGACTTGCTTGTTACTGCCTATACAGAAGCATTCAAACAAGTCGAAGCGGCCAGCTCACAAGTGATGTCTGGTGCTACTGCGGGCATGCCAATGCCCCCTGGCTTTAAGCTGCCGTTTTAATCATTAACCAAAAACGGTTCATTTAATGGCGCGTCAAGAAGCTCCGCAAGATGCCCTTGGTCGTTTGATCGAGGCTTTGCGCGTATTACCTGGAGTAGGTCCCAAGTCAGCGCAGCGTATGGCTTTCTATCTACTGCAGCATGATCGCAATGGCGCAGCGGTGCTAGCCCAATCATTAGGTGAAGCAGTAGAGACTGTAGGTCACTGCGCCCGTTGTAATACTTTTTCAGAGACCCAAATCTGCGGCACTTGTATGGATGATCGTCGTGATCCATCCCTGCTGTGCATAGTGGAAACTCCTGCCGACCAAGTCATGATTGAGCAGACTATGAGTTTTAAGGGTAATTACTTTGTATTAATGGGCCGCATCTCACCACTCGATGGCATGGGTCCCAATGAAATTCATTTTGATCGACTACTCAATCGTATTGAATCTCCCGATACTGGAATACCAGTCAGGGAAGTAGTTCTAGCAACGAATTTCACGAGTGAAGGTGAGGCTACTGCCCACTACATTGGTGAAGTGCTTAAGTCTAAAGGCATCAAAGTCACCAGAATTGCTAGAGGTATTCCGGTGGGTGGTGAGCTCGAGTATGTCGATGCAGGCACGTTGGCCAGAGCACTAATGGATCGTCGTTAAGTAGGGCGGCTTCCCAAAACCCTTTTATCAATAGCGTTGAATATCGGGTACCTCCCGAATAAAATGTATCCTTCTTGAATGATGCTTATTTATTTTGGTATCTTTCTTGCCCAACTTTTTTAAATAAAAAAACTGTCATTGCTATCCCTCTTAGAAATTCGTCATAATTGCTATACTTGTATAGCAAAGACAAGGAGGTCATATGCTAGCAATACGATTACCTAAGGAAATTGAATTGAGACTTGATAATTTAGCCAAGGCAACTGGCCGAACTAAAACCTTTTATGCCCGCGAAGCGATTCTGGCTTATATGGAAGATATGGAAGACTTATATCTAGCTGATAAGAGTATGAGAGCATTAAAAAGTGGCAAAGTAAAAGCTATTCCATTGGACCAAGTGGAGCGAAATCTTGGTTTGGCTGATTGAGTTTGCCCCATCAGCAGAAAAGCAATTAAGAAAATTTGATCCTAAAGTAGCTAAAAGAATTTTTAAGTTTTGCAGAGAGAGGCTTGCCGTTCAAGCTGACCCAAGAATTCTTGGCGAAGCTTTAAAAGGGAAGGAGTATGGAGACTACTGGCGATATCGGGTCGGCGATTATAGGATTATTGCCTCCATTCATGATGGAGAGATCAGTATTATTGTCGTGAGTGTTGGAGATCGAAAGCATGTTTACAAATAATGCCCAAAGTAATTAGGCTATCTCAGAATCTATCAATACAAGCAAGAGAGGTTGGTAAGGTCACCGAAAGATCGCCATCTCAACAAATTGAACATTGGGTTTGCTTAGGAAAATTTGCGGAAAACAACTCCGAGTTAACGGGGAAAAGATTGTTAGATATCCTCAATGCCCAATCCCCTGGACTCTAATGGTCACTGAATCGACATAAATTCTAGGTAAATTAGCTCTTTTTGGGGATAATTAGGTCTGCACCTCTGTTGAGTTTCAACCTCACACCGTGCCTATCCGAGCTGTCTTGTTTTTACCCCGGCAGATCTGGCCTTTAGTTACTTCTAGTTACTTCTAGTTTCTTTTAGTGTTTCATTGGTCATAGATGCTAAGTATTGTGAAATTGTGAATGACCCGCAAATCCTATCTTCTCCTGTTGAGCTTGCTTGCTGCCTTTGGTAGCTCGACTGCGCACGCACAGAAGGCAGGGTCTGGTTCAGATCAAATCGCAACCTTTGCTTCTCCGATTGAGAGCTTTCCTACAGAAGGGGAGCTCTTTGGATTGCCAGTCAATGTCCACGGTCAGACTACGTATATCAATCAGCGTTACAACAACTTCACATCTTCGTACTCCGGCATACGAAGTCTGTCCAGCGATAAGGCGATGAGCTATACCTGGTCAGGCACCTTATTCATGGGTGCTCGTATTGCACCAGATACTGATATTTACTTTAATCCAGAGGTAATTTCTGGAGTTCCTTTTTCTAACTTAAATGGTTTAGGTGGCTTTTCAAATGGTGAGGCGACCAAAGCCAATGGTGCGCAGGCCAAAATGTATTCTGCTCGCGCTTTTGCGCGCCACATCATTAATCAAGAAGGCGATAAAGTTGTTCTGGAGAATGAAGCCAATCAAATTACTCAGACAGTGAGTAGTAATCGCGTCGTACTGACTGGCGGTCAGTTCTCCACACTCGATATTTTTGATGACAGCCGTTATGCTAAAGATCCCCGTGTTCAGTTCATGAACTGGGGCAATATGACCTATCTAGCCTATGACTATGCAGCCGATGCCAGAGGCTATAGCTGGGGCTTGGCGGGCGAGTGGTATCTCGATCACTGGGTCATGCGCGCCTCCCGCATGCTCGCCCCTAAATCACCGAATGGTCGTGACCTCAATTGGCAAGTCTTCAATACCTATGGTGATCAAGTAGAAGTAGAGCGTCAGCACAACATTGCCGATCTGCCTGGCAAGGTCAGCGTTTTGGCCTATCGCAACAAAATGATGTTGGCACGTTTCTCGGATGCTACTAATTACATTGAACAAGATCCGAGTGCTCGCCAAGGTACTCAAGCGATTAATAATGTCCGCAACAATATGCAGATCAAAACGGGTATTGGTCTGCATGGTGAACAGGCTCTCACGAAAGACCTTGGCATTTATGGCCGCGCCTTTACCTCTGATGGTCATACTGAAACAATGTCTTTTACTGAGGCAGACAATTCCATATCTGTGGGCATGGGCATGAACGGCACTAGTTGGAAGCGGCCGCATGACAGTATTGGTATCTCTGCAATGCAAAATGGTTTATCAAGCTATCGTCGCAGCTACCTAAAAGCAGGAGGTGTGTCTTATTTCATTGGTGACTACGCTAGTCCAAATCAGACGATTTCTTATTCACCTGAGCGGATTGGTGAGGTCTATTACAACGCTACGGTGATCAAGAATGTGCTTGCCGGTTTGAACTTCCAACACATCATCAATCCAGCTTATAACTCTGCCCGCGGACCGGTCAACATCCTGTCATTCAGGATTCATGCCGAGTTTTGAGCCTTTCAAGGCCGCTCAGATTCATTATTTTCTTTATAATCAATAAGTTATAAAACTCCAATAATTCGCCTTTTGGAGTTTCTCACCTATAATCTTCTAATTCCCTTGCAAGCATAGGTAAACCTGTGTTTTGGGCTACAAAAACAGCATTAGTACAGATTTAGAGGTAGCCGATTTGATTTACGGCCAGATAAAAACGAGCGAATTTGTTATTGCTACTGCAATCCCCATGAAACGGGTTGCCTGTGTATTCGCCTCGCTGATTTTTGCCTCCCCTGTATTTGCCCAGATCAATGCTCCGATTCCAGCCAGTGTCACAGTGCAAGTGAGTCAATCTAACGATTCATTATCAACGCCGCCAGTAATCAGTAATGAGACCGCCAACCCTGCAAATGCCGCATCACTATTTGCACCGGTAACCAAGAGCGATACCCCTAAGATTTATACCAAGGGTGCACCATCGGGTCCAACGGATATGGATTTGCGTCAACTGTGGAATGAGCTCAAGCTCAATAACCCACAATTGTCTTCATTGCGTGAGGCCTATTTATCTGCCAAGGCAACCGTGCCGCAGATTAATTCACCAGCCAATCCTCAGGTGGGTTTGGTGTGGTCTGGTATGCCGGTGAATTCTCCATTTGCATTAGGTGGGGCTAATACGCCTAGTGCTGCAAATCCTGGTGGTATCAGTAACAATAACTCTATCTCGATAGCCCAGCCATTTCAGTTTCCAGGTAAGAAGAGTTTGGCATCCGATATCGCCAATACCAATGCTGAAGCACTCTTAGCGCAAAGCGAATCTACCTACTTACAGCTAGGCGCTCAGTTATCTACCTTGTATTACACCGCATTGGCATCACAAAAGCAGTTACAGGTGCTCAAAGAATCAGTCATGCGTTTGGAGATGATTAAGAACGTAGCCAAAGCGCGCTATGCCAACAATGCTGCTGCTTATGTTGAGTACCTCAATGCGCAAGTAGCGCAAAGCGCAGCTCAGGCGGATCAATTTAATGTTGAGCGTCAGCTATCGGTCGCCTTAAACAATATCAATACTTTAGTAGGTCGCCACTCGAGAGAAAAACTCGTCTTGCGTGGTGATGTGCGTCGTGCCATGAACAGCGTGCCAACTTTGCTAGAGTTAGAAGACTATGCTGAAACCAGTCATCCTTCATTAAAGAGTTCTGCGCTGCAGCTCGAGGCAGCGCGTAAGGGTGTTGATCTGGCTAAGAAGGCTTACTTGCCCGATTTTCAGGTGATTGGGTCTTCATTTACACCACGCGGTCCATTTTCTGCCAACAACGGCGCAATGTTTTATCAGCTAGAGCTTGATCTCATCATTCCACTATATTTCTTTACCAAAGAGAGATATGGTGTAGAGCAGGCGCAGCGCAATCAAGCGGCTGCCGAGGCAGGCAATATCTCCAATCGTCAACAAATTGTGTTGGCCGTCAATAGTGCTTATGCTGGCTATGAGCAGGCTAAGAATCAAACCCAGTTTTTAAAAGAGCGCCAAGTCCCTCAAGCAGATGCTGCTTATAAGGTCGGCTTAACTCAGTACTCGAATAATGGTCAGGGGTTTAATGATTTGCTGACAGCGCAAACGCAATTGCGTAATCTTGAAGTTCAATTGGCGCTTGCAGAGAGTAATCTATTACAAGCGCAAGCAGTATTGCTGGTGACATCTGGCAAAGAACCTTTTTAAGGAGCAGTGTTGAAAGACCAAATTCTTTCTTTTCTAAAGCAGTTAGCCGATAAGGCAAAGCCTGTTACTGATAAGGCCTTGCGTTTTGGTGGTCATCGATTGCAGCTAGCTTTTGCTAGTGTTGCCGGCCTGTATTGGAACTTGACTCCTCAAAATCGTCATCGCGTTCGTTTGGCTGCTGTTGCATTCGCCATTCTCTCAATTGGTATCGTTTTAGGCCGTATTACCAATGTAAATCGTACTGTCAAAATTGAAGCCTCTGATAAAGCACTCAAAGTAGATAAGAGCGGTATTTTGGAATTAAAACTCCCGGGCATCAAACTGAATCCAGAAATTTACACCTTCCAAACTGCGATCAAAGTGCAGGTACCAGTGGATATTAAAGTGCCAGGCCGCCTAGCATTTAATGCCGAAAAATCTAAAGTCTTATCTGCACGCGCGCCCGGTCGAGTGGAGCGTATTTACGCTTTTGATGGCGCTGAAGTCAATATAGGCTCCCCCGTTGTAGAGCTCTATAGTCCCGAATTTATTTCGGCACAACAAGAGTATTTACTCTCATCCAAAACCGCTAAGGTATTGGAATCCACTAAGACTATGAGTGATTTACTCGGTGATGCCCGTATTACTCAGCAAGCTGCAGCAAGCCGTATGCGCAATCTAGGTGCTGGCGATGCTGATATCAGATCGATTGAAACCACTGGCAGGACTCAGGGTAATTTAATCATGCGTGCTCCCTTAAAGGGGGTGGTGGTTAAACGCAATGTAGAGCCAGGATCAGTAGTGAATTCGGGTGATGTGATTGCTACCTTGGCAGACCCAAAGCAACTGTGGTTCTTAGGCAATGTGTTTGAACAAGATTTTCGTTTTGTGAAGCCGGGCCAAAAAATGGTGCTGCAAGTAGAGGCTTATCCCGGTAAAGAGTTTGTGGCATATGCAAACTATGTGGCTCCCACGGTGGATCCGCAAACTCGAGCTTTATTAATTCGCGCAAACATTGAGAATGATGACGATCTCTTGCGTCCGGATATGTATGCTTCAGCAAAACTGACAACCGGCATGGCGGACGCTATCGTTGTGCCACAAACTGCCGTAGTGCGCATACGGGAGATGCGTTATGTCATTACCAAAGTGGGGGACGAAGCTTATCGCCGTCTCCCAGTTAAAGGCTATGACCTGAACAGTAAGACCTTTGCGATTACTGAAGGTGTTGAGCCTGGTGCGCGTATCTTGGCTGAAGGCGCTGTTTTGTTAAATGATCGATTTGCTAAACAGGAAGACTAAGTGAGCGCATTTACCTCCTTTATTCGAGGCGTGCTTGAGAAACGCGTGCTGGTTATCGTTGGCTCAGTCGTGCTCCTCGGCTTGGGGATGTTCAGTCTTTCTAAGTTGCCAATTCAGCCATATCCAGGAGTGGCGCCACTAACCATTCAGGCGATTTCTCAGTGGCCCGGTAGAAGTACTACTGAGGTAGAGCAGCAAGTTACCATCCCCGTTGAGAATGCATTAGCAGGTATTCCTGGACTACAAGCTTTCCGCTCAGTTTCTTTATTTGGTTTATCAGTTGTCACACTCAAATTCGATGACACGACAGACCCATTTCGAGCACGCCAACGTTTCATTACCAGTTTGTCTAATGTGGCCTTTCCGCCTGGAGTCACTTCAAGCGTCAGTCCAGATTCTGATGCTACTGGTGAGATCATGCGTTACGAGGTCAAGTCGGATTACGCCTCTTCCACCCAATTAAAAACATTACAGAATTACGATATTTATAAGGCCTTAAAGCAAACCCCCGGCGTGGCTGATGTCTCCTCATTTGGTGGCAAGGTACGTCAGTATCAGGTGATTGTTAGCCCAGAAAGTCTGCAATCTAAGGGCGTAACGGTCAATGAACTTATTGCTGCTTTAACCAATGCCAACAGCAACACGGGTGGCGGACTGTTGCCAAGTGGCGAGCAGCAATTTGTGGTGCGTGGTGTAGGCCTGCTAAAAAATATTGATGACATTAAGCGGGTTGTGATTACTATTCGCAATAATGTGCCAGTTCGAATTGGTGATGTCGCTAGAGTCGAGATTGGTAATGCACCGCGCTTAGGCTTATTCCAGTTCAATGACAACCCAGATTCAGTAGAGGGTATCGTTTACTTACGTCGTGGCGAAGATGCCACCGAAGTGTTAGCGCGTGTCCGCAGTACGGTTGACAATATTAATAGGCAAGTTCTTCCGCCTGGCATCCAAGTAAAGCCCTTCTATGACAGACAGGTGCTCTTAGATATCACCATTGGTACCGTGAAGCACACCCTGTTTTTTGGTATCTCATTAGTATTGGCAGTGCTATTTTTCTTCTTAGGTAATTTGCGGGCAGCAGCAGTAGTTGCAGCAGTAATCCCCTTGGCACTTTGTGTATCGTTTATTCAGATGCATCTTTGGAGTGTGCCAGCCAACTTAATCTCCTTAGGCGCCATTGACTTTGGAGTCATCGTTGACTCAGCCGTCATTCTGACCGAGAACGTGATGCGTCACTTAGAGGAAGGTGGTAAGCGCCTCAACCAAAGCATTATTTTGGCAACGAGTGAAGTACAGCGCGCCATGATCTATTCCACAGGGATCATTATTGTTGCCTACTCCCCATTGTTCTTTATGGGTGGAGTTGAGGGCATCATCTTTAAGCCGATGGCATTTACGATGGGCTTTGCGTTGATTGCGGCTGTAATTCTGAGTTTGACTTTCTTGCCCGCCATGATCTCTTTGGTCTTTGGCGAGAACTTGCATCACAAGCCACCAGGATTTATCACTAAGCTTCTCAATGCGTACAAACCGCTCTTGAGAAAGTGGATGGATCGTCCGTTAACTGTCTTCTCTGTCGCAGTCTTTGTTTTGGGTCTGACCTTATTGAGTGTGACTCGTCTGGGGACGGCATTCCTACCCACTCTAGAAGAAAATAATATTTGGTTACGCGTTACTTTGCCAAATACAGTAGATCTAGATTACTCCGTCAAGGTAGCCAATCAGTTGCGCGAAACATTCTTAAAGCAACCTGAGATTGAAAAGGTTGCTGCCCAGATTGGTCGACCTGATGATGGCACGGATTCCACTGGTGTATTTAATCAAGAGTACGGTCTATATCTGAAGAGTCCGGACAAGATGCCAAAGGGCTCTAGTAAAAAGGATTTGATTATCCATTTAGAGAGTGAGCTCAATAAGATCCCTGGCATCACCTATAGTTTCTCGCAATATATTCAGGACAACGTCAATGAAGCGCTCTCAGGCGTGAAGGGTGAGAACTCCGTCAAGATATATGGCACGGACTTAGAAGTGCTAGATCAAAAAGCCCACGAGGTGATTGAACAGCTGAAGAAGGTTCGCGGGGTTGCTGATGAAGGTATTTTGAAAGAACTTGGTCAACCAACTCTCAATATTCAGATTGATCGTGAGCGCGCCGCTCGCTACGGTATTAATGTGAGTGACATTGAGACGGTAGTCGCTAACGCTATTGGTGGAGCCGCAGTGACTAATCTCTTAGAAGATGAAAAAACGTTCGGGATTGCCATTCGTTTAAATGAAGGCAGCCGTAATGATATTGCGGATATTGGGCACCTCTTAGTAGATTCACCAAGTGGGGCAGCGATTCCTTTGTCGATGGTCGCAACGGTTCAGCTTAGTGATGGTCCGTTCTTTATTTATCGTGAAGCAGGTAAGCGCTATATTGCAATTAAATTTAGCGTCCGTGGCCGTGACCTAGGTAGTGCTGTAGAGGATGCACAGTTTTTGGTTGAGAAAAACATCACCTTGCCACCTAACTATTCGATTAGCTGGGATGGTCAATTTAATCAAATGAAGCAGGCGCAGAAGAAGTTGATGCTGATCGTGCCCTTGGCCTTACTGGGTATCTTCTTGTTGCTAGTAAGTGCTTTTGGTAATTTCCGTGACGCAGTGATCGTGATGATTAACGTACCATTTGCTGCCATTGGCGGTGTGATTGCCTTGCACCTTGCAGGCGAGACCTTAAGTATTTCTGCTTTCTTTGGATTCTTATCCTTGTTCGGTATCGCGATTCAGGACGGTGTCATTCTGATCTCCTTTATTAATAAGACGGCGGCTACCGAGCATGGTGAGATGAAAGATGTGATGGTGGAGGGCGCCTCCTTGCGTGTGCGTCCAGTATTGATGACCGCCGCACTATCTGGCTTAGGACTTTTGCCAGCCGCTTTATCCCATTCAATTGGCTCTGAAGCGCAACGTCCTTTGGCTCTAGTAATTGTGGGTGGCATGGTGACGACGACTATTTTGACCCTCTTGGTATTGCCAGTAATATATGGATGGTTCCGAGGTCGTGCATTAACGAAGATAGCAAAAGCTTAGGGCTGCTAAGAAAGCATTGATATTGATGAGTGAAAACACAAAACAGCCACATATTCTGATTTCAAATGATGATGGCTATCTTGCGCCTGGTCTTTTAGCTTTGGTCAACGCCATTCGCCCATTAGGTCGAGTTACAGTAATTGCTCCTGAGCAAAATCACAGTGGTGCATCGAACTCGTTAACACTCTCACGACCACTATCAATTCATCGGGTGGCAGGTGGTGAGCGCGATGGCTTCCTATTTATTAATGGCACGCCGACCGATTGTGTACATATCGCCATGACGGGTTTCTTGGATGAGAAGCCAGACTTGGTAGTTTCTGGTATCAATCAAGGCGAGAACATGGGTGAAGATACCCTGTACTCGGGCACTGTAGCTGCCGCAGTAGAAGGTGTGATGTTTGGTGTTCCAGGAATTGCCTTTTCACAAATCGATAAGGGCTGGAACCGGATTGAAGATGCCGCCAAAGCAGCGCACGATATCGTCGCGCAAACCCTGGCATCCAATGTGACCCACACCGATGGCGCCGCTACCTTACTCAACGTCAACATTCCGAATCGCCCCTATGCTGACCTTAATCGCTGGCGTGTGACGCGCTTAGGTAATCGCCATCACTCGCAACCGGTAGTGGTGCAAAAAAGTCCACGTGGTGATGATATTTATTGGATTGGTGCAGCAGGACATGCCAAAGACAGCTCTGAAGGTACAGACTTTCATGCCATTGATGAGGGGTGCATCTCCATCACGCCGATGCAATTAGATCTAACGCATCATGCGCGCTTGGCTGCCATGCGGGCTGATGGCTGGACACGCGGTTGAAGTCAGCGGCAGAACGTAACGCTGGCCATCGGCAAGCTTTAGCAGCCAAAGTTCTTGCTGCTGGAGTGAAGCACGGCAAAACCTTAGAGGCCATTGCTACCGTCCCGCGCCATGCATTTATGGATGCAGGTATGCATCCTCAAGCCTACGAAGATACCGCTTTACCAATCGGTCACTCGCAAACGATTTCCAAGCCATCGGTAGTGGCACGCATGATTGAGCTTTTGCATAAGCCCAAGCAATCTTTAGGAAAAGTATTGGAGATTGGTACTGGCTGTGGATACCAGGCAGCCGTTCTCAGTTTGTTATCGGATGAGGTGTATTCAATCGAGCGTATTCGTCCATTACACGATATGGCAAGAGAGAGGTTGCGACCCTTCCGGATTAAAAACCTACGCCTCATTTATGGCGATGGCATCCTAGGTTTGCCTCAAGCAGCCCCTTTTGATGGAATCATTCTGGCAGCTGCAGGTTTAGGTATTCCAGACGCCTTATTGGATCAATTGGCCATTGGCGGACGCCTAGTGGCCCCGGTTGCCAAGAATGAGAAAGAACAGCAATTGATCATGGTTGAGCGGATGAGCTCCCAGCGCTATCAAAGAACCGTTCTGGACGAGGTCTTTTTTGTCCCCTTACAATCAGGGGTAGTATGAAAATTCCTATGAATCTCCCATCTAAATACCTCCTACTGATACTGGCAATCACTTCTTTGCTACTCAATGTCGGTTGCTCAACTACCCCGAGAGCTAAGCCAGCGACTGTGGTTGATCGTAGCGGTGGCGGTGGCAGCAGTGAGCCAACTCCTCCAGGCTACTATCGCGTTAAACGCGGTGATACCTTGGCGAGGATTGCATTAGATAACGGTCAGTCTCCACGCGATTTAGTGCAGTGGAATAATTTATCGAACCCAAACTTAATTGAAGTAGATGAGCTCATTTTGGTAAGGCCGCCAGCCAATAGCAAAATGACTGTGAAGCCAATTCCGAAAACAGCTGGCGATACCCCCAAAACCGATGCGCCAAAAGTAGATGCTGCCAAAGAAGTCCCTAAAGAAATCGTTGCTGAGCCGGGTATTCGTTTATCGTGGCCAGCTAAAGGTAAGGTCACAGATGATTTCAGTGAAAAGACCAAGGGTATTGATATTGCAGGTAAGTTAGGCGAGCCTGTAATGGCAGCTTCTGAAGGCAAGGTGGTTTACGCTGGCAACAGCTTGCGTGGCTACGGCAACCTGATCATCATCAAGCATGACAATACATATCTGACGGCCTATGCTCACAATCGCACACTCTTGGTGAAAGAGGGTGATTCAGTTAAGAAGGGTCAGAAGATTGCCGAGATGGGTGATACCGATGCGACTTCAGTCAAGCTCCACTTCGAATTACGCGTGAATGGCAAGCCTGTAAATCCAACGCCGTACTTGCAGTAATTGCTTTCAATCTATTGCTAGCGATTTAAGTATGGCAACCGTTCTCGTCTTCGATATTGAAACTATTCCTGATGTTGCAGGACTACGTCGCCTCAATGACTATCCGGATACGCTTTCAGATAGTGAAGTTGCTACAAAAGCGATGGCAGAGCGCGCCGAGAAAACCGGTATCGAATTTCTCCCACTATATTTACAGCGTATCTGCGCTATCTCCTGTGTCATTCGCAGAACCAGCAAAGACGGCTCACCTCAAATTAAGGTGGGAACCTTAGGCAGTGCGCAAGATGATGAAAAAGTATTGATTCAGACCTTCTTTGAGCTCATTGAAAAATACACTCCCCAGTTAGTGTCGTGGAATGGCAGTGGTTTTGACTTGCCGGTACTGCATTACCGCGCATTAGCAAACCATGTGCAAGCGCCGCGGTATTGGGAGATGGGTGAGAGCCAAGAAAACGATAGCCGAGAATTTAAGTGGAACAACTACATCAGTCGTTACCACATGCGCCATTTAGATTTAATGGATCTTTTAGCTAAATTTAATGGTCGCGCCAACGCACCTCTCGATGGCCTAGCAAAACTTTGCGGTTTCCCAGGCAAGATGGGAATGGATGGCAGTCAAGTATGGCCTGCGTATCAAGAAGGCAGAATTGATGAGATTCGTCGCTATTGTGAAACTGATGTGGTTAATACCTATCTGATGTATTGCCGCTTTCAGCTACTGCGTGGTGGTTTCTCATTAGAAGAATACAAAGAAGAAATTGCTTTTGTAAAAGCGTATTTAGAGAAAGAGTCTAAAGAGCCACATGGTGAACAGTGGCAAGAATATCTCTTAGGCTTTACTCCGGATGCGTAGAGGAGAAAAGCCAGTCCACATTATTGTGACTGAGCCAGTCCGAGTTGATTCCCTTGATTTAGAAGCACAAGGGATTGCACGCTTGACACCTAACGAGGAAGAGCTTAATCAAGGTCAAAGCGGTAAGGTTGTCTTTATTCAAGGTGCCTTGCCAACTGAACTAGTCACTTACGTCATTACGCGTGACAAAGCTCGCTTTAGTAAAGCCAAAGTTCTCGATATCCTCAA
The DNA here is from genome assembly GCF_018688495.1 of Polynucleobacter sp. Adler-ghost. Classification (NCBI taxonomy): domain Bacteria; kingdom Pseudomonadati; phylum Pseudomonadota; class Betaproteobacteria; order Burkholderiales; family Burkholderiaceae; genus Polynucleobacter; species Polynucleobacter sp. Adler-ghost. Next base: position 1,180,382 of record NZ_CP061320.1, on the reverse strand, counting down.
GCCTGCCGTATTTAGAGCGGAGCCTAAGTGCAAAGCATTTGGCGTATGTGGTGGCTGCACTATGCAGCACTTAGATATTCGAGCGCAGGTAGCCATGAAGCAACGGGTACTCGAAGATGATCTCAAGCACATAGCAAAAGTGGCTCCTGAAGAGATTCTTCGTCCGATGGGTGGTCCTGCTTGGGAGTATCGTCATCGCGCACGCTTAAGCGCCGTCAATCGCTCGATTAAAAAAGGTACCGTACTGATTGGATTTCATGAAGGCAAGAGTGGCTATGTCGCTGATATGACTGCTTGCGAAATTTTACCTAAGCATGTATCTGATTTATTGCCAGAGATGCGTAAATTGGTGATGGGCTTATCGATTGTGGATCGTATGCCGCAAATCGAAATCGCTGTTGGTGAGCCCGAGGATCCCAATTCGGACGACCTTAAAAAAGCAAAGCCGGTCACTGCCTTGGTGTTTAGAAATCTCCTTCCACTTACACCAGCAGATGAACAGTTGCTCAGAGATTTTGCAGATGAGCATCAGGTCTGGATTTGGTTGCAGCCCAAAGGCATAGAAACTGTTGCGCCGTTCTACCCGCTAACAGGTAAGCTTTGTTATCGCTTACCTGAATTTGAAATCGAGATGCCCTTCAAGCCGGCGGATTTCACGCAAGTCAATCACATGATGAATCGTGCATTGGTCAGTAGGGCGATTCGTCTTTTAGATGTTCAGGCAAGTGATCGTGTACTCGACTTATTCTGTGGCATTGGTAACTTCACCTTACCGCTTGCAAGGCGAGCAAATACTGTCTTAGGTATTGAAGGCTTAGAAACTCTGACAGCTAGAGCTAAAGCCAATGCCGAACACAATCAACTGGCAGATAAAGTCAGTTTCATGCAAAGCAATTTGTTTGAAGTGATAACAGAAACGATTGCCTCATGGGGCAAAGCTGAGCGCTGGTTAATGGATCCGCCGCGCGAAGGTGCTATGGAAATATGCCAAGCCTTAGCCCAATTGCATGAGCAGGGTAGTGATCTTCCGCCCCAACGCATTGTCTATGTCTCTTGCAATCCTAAGACACTAGCTAGAGATGCCGAGATTTTGTGTCATCAAGCAGGTTACAGTCTCAAGAGTGCGGGTATCGTCAATATGTTCCCCCATACCTCCCATGTGGAATCCATGGCGGTATTTGAAAGACCCTGACAACTCAGCAGATGATGATCGAGATAAAGAAAAAGGCACCCTCAGGTGCCTTTTCTATTGAAGCATACCAATGCTTAATCTCTATTACCGCCCACAATACCCAAGAGTGCGAGCAAGTTTGTGAAGACGTTATACACATCTAGGTAGATAGCTAAAGTTGCCATCACGTAGTTGGTCTCACCACCGTTGATGATGCGCTGTACGTCAACCAAGATGAAAGCTGAGAAGATCGCAATTGCGAGAACCATCACAGTGAGCATCAAAGCAGGCAATTGCAACCAGATGTTGGCTAATGAAGCCACGATCAAGAGCAGTACGCCAACCATCAACCATTTACCCATGCCTGAGAAGTCGCTCTTGCTCACGGTAGCAATGGAGGCCATGACTGCAAAAATTGCAGCAGTACCACCAAAGGCCAGCATGATTAAGGTTGCGCCATTGCTGTAGCTATTGAGGGTGTAGCCCACTAAGCCGGACATCATGATGCCCATAAAGAAGGTGAAACCCAGCAGCAGCAGAACGCCTGCTCCAGTGTCTTTGTTTTTCTCAATCGCCCAGAAGAAACCAAAAGCGATTGCCATGAAGACGATGAAGCCTAGAAAAGGACTGCCCGCCATGAAGTTCAGCCCAAAAGCAACGCCAAGCCATGCGCCAATGACAGTCGGAACCATCGAGAGCGCCAAAAGGGCGTAAGTGTTGCGCAGTACGCGGTTGCGTACTTGAGGGGTGCTAATCGAGCCAGTTTGCCCAAAGCCGTAAGAGTTTAGATCGCTCATATTGACTCCTTTTTCATTGTGAATACATAAGCCCACAAGGGACTGTTGACAGTAAGTATAGACAAAATAGGGTAATTTCAAGCCCCCCCTGAAAAGGACTACAAATTGAAGGGTTATGCCCTGTAAATTCAATGGCTTAGACCCGCTCAGATCAGGGTAAATACGGTCAGCCGATGTATAATTTGGGGGTCGCCGAAATCCTGGCGCGTTGTAGGAAGTAGGGGAGAAGTTCTCTCTGGACCTAATTCAGCGCCAATTTGGCAAAATCTTTGAAATCACTATTGGAGTTTTACATGGCTATTGAACGCACCCTTTCTATCATCAAACCTGACGCTGTAGCAAAAAACGTCATTGGCAAGATCTATGACCGTTTCGAGTCTGCTGGTTTGAAGATTGTTGCGTCCAGAATGGCGCATTTGTCACAAGCTGAAGCCGAGCAGTTTTACGCCGTTCACTCAGCACGTCCTTTCTTCAAGGATTTAGTGAGCTTCATGATTTCTGGTCCTGTCATGATTCAGGTATTGGAAGGCGAAGGCGCAATTGCTAAGAACCGTGACTTGATGGGTGCTACCGATCCTAAGAAGGCAGATAAAGGTACGATTCGTGCTGATTTCGCTGATAGCATCGATGCAAACGCGGTTCATGGCTCTGATGCTCCTGAAACTGCAGCTGTCGAAGTTGCATTCTTCTTCGCTGGCATGAATGTTTTCAATCGTTAATTCACGATTGCTAACGAATAAGCTATTTAATACATAAGTAGTCGCATTGACCTCCCCGCGCGTAAATCTCTTAGATTTTGACGCTGACCAAATGGCAGCGTATGTCGCGGGGTTAAATGAAAAGCCCTTTAGGGCAAAGCAGCTCATGCAGTGGATACACCAACGTGGTGTTTCTGACATTAATGACATGAGTGATCTAGCAAAAAGCTTTAGAGCAACGCTGCTCGATAAGGCAGAAGTTCTTTCACTGCCAATCATGAAAGATGAGCATGCAGCCGATGGTACCCGGAAGTGGTTGCTCGATGTTGGCGCTGGAAATGCTGTCGAGTCTGTATTTATTCCTGAAGATGATCGTGGCACCTTGTGCATTTCATCTCAGGCTGGTTGTGCAGTCAATTGCCGTTTTTGCTCAACGGGGCATCAAGGCTTCTCACGCAATCTCACCGCTGGTGAAATCATTGGTCAACTCTGGTTTGCAGAACATTTACTCCGCACAGATCCAAATGCCGTTCGCCGTATTGAGAAATATCCAACTCCAGGTTGGGAGCACACGGGTCGTGTAATTTCGAACGTGGTGCTGATGGGTATGGGTGAGCCTTTGCTCAACTATGATAACGTGGTAACGGCTTTACGTTTGATGCTCGATGACAGAGCCTATGGTTTATCGCGTCGTCGTGTGACGCTCTCAACCTCTGGCGTAGTACCAATGATTGATCGCTTGGCACAAGATTGCCCAGTCGCATTGGCGGTGTCATTGCATGCACCGAACGATAAGCTACGCGATCAACTCGTTCCACTCAATCAAAAGTATCCATTAAGAGAATTGCTTGCTGCGTGCGAACGGTATTTACCTTTTGCCCCAAGAGATTTCTTAACCTTTGAATATTGCATGCTCGATGGCGTTAATGACTCTGATATTCAGGCTAAGGAGTTAGTGCGTTTACTGGCAAACATCAAATGCAAAATCAATCTGATTCCATTTAATCCGTTTCCAGAGTCAGGATTAACACGCTCAACAGCGCAGCGCGTTCATGCCTTCGCCAGCATTTTATTGGACGCTGGCATGGTCGCTACTGTTCGTAAAACCCGAGGCGATGATATTGCTGCAGCCTGTGGTCAATTAGCGGGTGATGTGGTTGATCGCACCAAAGTGCGTGAGCGTGCCGTACATGACAAGCAGATGAATTTGGGTCAAGATGACGATACTGATAGTCTTGATGATGATGAAGAAGAGCAAGAGTACCTAGCTGAGCACCCAGTGCAGTGGCTTAAAAGATTAGACGACTAATTTCATAAAAAGAGTCCTATGAGCGATACATCTAGCAATCCTGCAAAGCTGCCATTAGGCCCATTGCCAAAACGAGAAACACGTCAGGCAACAGTTGCCTGGAAAACCAACATCATTACGATTGGTGGTAACGCACCAGTGCGCGTGCAATCGATGACCAATACCGATACTGCTGATGCAGTCGGTACCGCTATCCAGATTAAAGAGTTGGCTCGTGCTGGCTCAGAGATGGTTCGTATCACTGTGGATACTCCAGCTGCAGCTGCAGCAGTGCCCTATATTCGTGAGCAGTTAGACAAGATGGATGTCTTAGTGCCATTGATCGGTGACTTCCACTACAACGGACACACCCTATTAAAAGACTATCCTGAGTGTGCCAAGGCTTTATCGAAGTATCGAATTAATCCCGGTAACGTAGGTAAGGGCGCTAAACGTGATCCGCAATTTGCGCAAATGATTGAAGCGGCCTGTACATACGACAAGCCGATTCGCATTGGTGTGAACTGGGGTAGCTTGGATCAAGACTTGTTAGCCAGCATCATGGATGCTAATGCAGCACTGCCAGTTCCCAAGACTGCGCAAGAGGTCATGATTGAAGCTTTGATTCAGTCAGCCTTGCAGTCTGCTGAAAAAGCGGTGGAGTTTGGTATGAATCCAAACCAAATTATTTTGTCTTGTAAAGTCAGTAACGTACAAGATCTGGTTGCGGTGTATCGCGATCTCTCTAATCGCTCAGATTACCCATTGCATTTGGGATTGACCGAAGCAGGCATGGGAAGCAAGGGTATTGTTTCCTCCACTGCGGCATTGGGTATCTTGTTGCAAGAGGGTATTGGCGACACTATTCGAGTTTCTTTAACGCCTGACCCAGGTGCGCCACGAGAGAATGAAATCATTGTGGCTCAAGAGATTTTACAAACCATGGGATTGCGTAATTTCACACCTATGGTGATTGCCTGTCCGGGTTGTGGCAGAACAACGAGCACCACCTTTCAAGAATTGGCCGCCAATATTCAATCCTACCTACGTCAGCAAATGCCGGTGTGGAAAAAAACCCACCCGGGTGTTGAGGCAATGAATGTCGCTGTGATGGGTTGTATTGTCAATGGCCCCGGTGAGAGTAAGCATGCCAATATTGGTATCTCATTGCCAGGCACTGGCGAAACTCCAGCTGCACCTGTATTCGTAGATGGCGTCAAAGTCAAAACCTTGCGTGGCGATAATATTGCTCAAGAGTTTCAGGTCATTGTCGATGAGTACGTGAAGCAAAATTACGCGCCGAAATAACAATAAAAAGAAATCCACCAAAGCACCTCATGACTGACCAGGCAAACCCAACTAAAGCGCAAAAGATTCAAAAAATCAATGGCGTACGCGGCATGAATGATCTCTTGCCAGCCGATGCTGCGCAGTGGACACATTTAGAACATGTTCTGCGTGACCTCACCCGTGCCTATGGATATGAATTCCTCCGCACCCCGATTGTTGAGGCTACTGCAGTATTTCAGCGCGGTATTGGTGAGGTAACCGACATTGTTGAAAAAGAGATGTATTCGTTTGAAGACCGACTGAATGGTGAACAGCTCACATTGCGTCCAGAAGGGACTGCTGCTTTAGTTCGCTCCGTGATTGAAAACAATCTTTTGTATGAAGGACCAAAGCGTCTTTGGTATACCGGACCGATGTTCCGTCATGAGCGCCCTCAGCGTGGTCGCTATCGTCAGTTTCATCAATTTGGTATTGAAGCCTTAGGCTTTGCTGGTCCAGATATCGATGCGGAAATCATTTTGATGGGTCAACGTTTGTGGGACGAGCTTGGTTTGAAGGGTGTGCGTCTGGAGATTAATTCTTTAGGTCAAGCACCTGAGCGTGCCGAGCATCGCGCCGCCTTGGTAACGTACTTTGAGAAAAACAAAGATCAGCTCGATGAAGATTCTCAGCGCCGTTTATTAACGAACCCATTGCGCATCTTGGACTCTAAGAATCCAGCAATGCAAGAGTTGATTGAAGGCGCACCCAAGTTATTGGATTTCTTAGGTGAAGAATCGCTCAAGCATTTTGAGGCGGTGCAAGCATTACTCAAGGCCAACAACATTCCTTGCAAAATCAATCCCCGCTTGGTACGTGGTTTGGATTATTACAACCTGACTGTTTTCGAGTGGATTACCGAAGAACTAGGGGCTCAAGGCACGATTGCTGGCGGCGGTCGCTATGATCCCTTGATTGAACGTATGGGTGGCAAAGCTGCTCCAGCCTGCGGTTGGGCAATGGGAATGGAGCGCGTCTTAGAGCTCATGAAGGTTTCTGGGTCTTTGCCAGAAGCACAGGCTCAATGCGATGCTTTTGTTATTCATCAAGGGGGTGAGACTTTAACTTCCGCCATGATCATTGCTGAGCGCCTCCGAAATGCGGGCATCGATGTCATCCTGTTTTGCCCTCCCGATGGTCAGGCTGCTAGCTTTAAGTCGCAAATGAAGAAGGCGGATGCGAGTGGGGCAGCCTATGCTGTCATCATTGGCCCAGATGAGTTGGCTAAGAATGAGGCTCAACTCAAAGATTTGCGTAGTACTGGTGAACAGAAGGCAGTTGCCCTCGACAGCGTTGTAGAGGCGGTAATTGACGCCATAGTAGGCGCCACCGAATAGAATGAAGCCATTGATGATTAATACTGTATTTATTTGCTTGGATTGACATGCCTTTAGACCTAGAAGAACAAGAACAATTAGATCAACTTAAAGCGTTTTGGCAAAAGTATCGCAACCTGATCACTGGTGTGGTGACAGCTGCCTTATTTGCCTATGCAGGCTATAACGGATATCAATGGTGGCGGACTAGCCAAGCTGCAGCGGCATCCCAGTTATACGAGACTATGGTTACTGCGATTAACAAGGGTGATAAAGATCAAACTTTACGTGCCGCTGATGATTTACAAAAACAGTTCTCTAGTACTCCCTATGCGGCAATGTCTAGTTTAGTGGCTGCCAAGATTGCCTCTGATGCGGGTGACTTAGCAAAAGCGATGGATTATTTGCGCTGGGCTACGAAGAATGCCTCTGATCAAGGATATTTAGCCTTAGCTAAATTACGCCTAACTGCACAATTAATTGAGCTTGGTACTGAAAAAGATTTTGCAGAAGCGGATGCAATATTGAAAGAAAAACCGGTTTCAGGCTTTGAGCCTTTATGGTCAGAGCGCCGCGGCGATTGGTATTTGGCACAAAAGAATACGGCGGATGCACGCAAGAGTTATGAGGCTGCTTGGAAGCAGTTAAATGATGCAAAAGAATTCCCTGAAGAGGCGCGTCGTCTCTTAAAGGTTAAATTGGATGCCGTCGGAGGAGTAGCTCAGTGATGATGGATTGCAAACGCGTAGCAAAACTAGCAAGTACAGCTTTAGTACTAGGCTCTGTGGTAGCAGCCCTAGTAGCTTGTTCAGGCGGCTCGCGTGTTCGCAAGCCTGCGGAGCTAGTTCCCGTTAGCAATCAATTTGACTTTGCTCCTGTATGGACAGCCAGCGTAGGTTCATCTGAGCCATTTAATTTTCATCCTGCAGTGGCGGGTGATGCCGTTTATGCTGCCTCTCATCGCGGCAATCTCGCCAAGATTGATTTACGCACTGGTCAAAAAGTATGGGAAGTATCTGTACCAGATCGCCTATCGATTGGGCCTGGGTCGGATGGTCGTACTACGGCAGTAGTCACTACCAAAGGAACGGTCTATGCCTACGACGATACTGGCAAGGCTATTTGGAATGTGAGCGTTGGTAGCGAGGTTCTATCAGAGCCGGTGGTTGCTGGCGGCATAGTCATTATTCGAGCTTTAGATAATCGCTTTATTGGTTTTGATGCTCAGACCGGTGTGCGCAAGTGGACTTATCAGCGCCAACAATCCGCTCTGTCATTGCGCGTTGGTTACGGAATGCTCGCCATTGGTAATGAAGTGATTGTGACTGGGTTTTCTGGTGGTCGCTTTGGCATGATTGCGATTGCGAATGGCGGTCTAGTTTGGGAAACCCCGGTTTCATTTCCAAAGGGATTTTCTGAAATTGAGCGTCTCAATGATGTGACAGCTAAGCCGAGCATGGAAGGCGAAATCATTTGCGCAGTCTCTTATCAGGGCCGTATAGGTTGTGGCCAAGCGCGTACCGGTAATTTACTGTGGTTCAAAGATTACTCAAGCTATACTGGCACAGCGCAAAGTCCGGATTTGGTTTTCTCCTCAAATGAGAAATCGCATGTTACCGCCTTTGCCGTAAAGGACGGTTCACAATTTTGGGAAAATACGCAACTGACATTTAGAGATGTCGGCGAGCCAATGGCGGTTGGCAAGGTTTTACTCCTTGGCGATGCACAAGGTTATGTGCATGCACTCTCACAAGCAAACGGTGAAATGCTGGCACGCATTCGTCATGACAGTAGTCCCATCACAGCCGCACCGATTGCGGTGAATGGCCTCATCTTGGTTCAGTCTCAAGGTGGAAAACTAGCGGCGTACAGTCCAAAATGAATCCAGTAATTACTATTGTCGGTCGTCCTAACGTTGGTAAATCGACTCTCTTTAATCGCTTAACGCGTTCACGCGATGCTTTGGTTGCTGACTTCTCAGGTCTGACCCGCGACCGTCACTACGGCAAAGGCCGCATTGGCGAACGCGCATTTATTTGCGTAGACACCGGTGGTTTTGAGCCTGTAGCCAAGACCGGTATTGTTGCCGAGATGGCAAAGCAAACCAAACAAGCTGTTGCTGAATCCGACATTGTGATTTTCTTGGTGGATGGCCGTTTAGGTATGGCTTCACAAGATCGCGTGATTGCCGATTTCTTGCGCAAGACTGGTAGGCCGATCATCTTGGCGGTGAACAAAACTGAAGGTATGCAGTCTGGCGTGGTCACCGCAGACTTTCATGAACTGGGTTTAGGCGAGCCATTCCCGATCTCATCAGCGCACGGTGATGGTGTTCGTGGTTTGATTGATGACGCTTTAGATTCTCTAGGTATTCCAGAGCCAGAACCAGAAGAGCAAGAAAACGATCCCAATCGTCCCATGAAGATTGCGGTGGTGGGCCGTCCTAACGTTGGTAAATCCACCCTGATCAATAAATTGATCGGTGAAGAGCGTGTGATCGCATTTGATATGCCAGGCACTACCCGTGATGCCATTGAAGTGCCGTTTGAACGCAATGGTAAGCCTTATATCCTCGTAGATACTGCAGGTTTGCGTCGTCGTGGAAAAGTATTTGAAGCGATTGAGAAATTTTCAGTTGTTAAAACATTACAAGCGATTGCAGATTGCAACGTGGTTATTCTGATGCTCGATGCTCAACAGGATATTTCTGAGCAAGACGCCCATATCGCTGGATTTATTGTCGAGGCAGGACGTGCATTAGTCGTGGCCGTGAATAAGTGGGATGGTCTGGACACTTACGTCAAAGAACGCGCGCGTTTAGAGATTGCTCAAAAATTACGTTTCCTCGATTTTGCAAACGTACACCCGATCTCTGCTAAAAAGGGTACCGGCCTCAAAGAGCTATTTAAAGATGTTGATCTAGCTTATGCCGCAGCGATGGCGAAATTGCCAACCCCGAAACTGACTCGCATTTTGCAGGAGGCTATTGAGCACCAACAGCCTAAGCGTGTCGGTATGGGTCGTCCAAAATTACGCTATGCCCACCAGGGCGGTATGAATCCCCCCATTGTGGTGATTCACGGAACCTCCTTGAGTGGTGTAACCGATAGCTATAAGCGCTACCTAGAAGGTCGCTTTAGAGAGGTCTTCAAGTTGCGGGGCACCCCTTTGCGTATTCAGATGAATACCGCTAAAAACCCTTATGTTGATGCGGACAAGGCTAAAAAAGGTAAAAAGAAGTAAAAAGGTAAAAATAGAGCTACAGTTTTAATTGTGTTCTAAGTGAGGGGCTTGTTTTTTTAAGTATCAGCCCCCTTATGTTGGAGACATACAGCCGTTTTAGCATCACCTAGCAATAGATCAATAGATAAAAAAGCAAGACTCCCAAAATAGCAGCAAAGAAAAACCATTAAGGAGCAGTATGAACAACAGCAAAATCCAATTACTACAGGATCCTTTCCTCAATGCCTTGCGCAAAGAGCACGTTCCTGTCTCCATTTATCTTGTTAATGGCATTAAGCTGCAGGGCAATATTGAATCGTTCGATCAATACGTAGTCCTCTTGCGCAATACCGTAACTCAGATGGTCTACAAACACGCAATTTCTACCATTGTTCCTGCTCGCGCAGTGGAGTTCCGCACGGAAGAAGTTAGCTCTGTTTAAAACGGGTGTAGATGCGGCGCGTGCCGTTCTGGTTGGTGTCGACACAGGCCGTGAAGATTTTGCGGACAGCATGGCAGAGCTCAGCCTGCTTGCGCAAAGTGCCGGCTCCATACCTATCACCAGTGTGATTGCCCGCAAGGGTAAAACGGATCCCGCTTTGTTTATTGGTTCAGGCAAGGCGAATGAAGTTAAAAAAGCGATGGAAGAGCATGGTGCAGAATTGGTGATCTTTAACCATCCACTTTCCCCAACCCAGCAACGTAATTTAGAGCGCCATATTGGCTTTCATGTGATGGACCGAACCGGTCTGATTTTGGACATCTTTAGCCAAAGAGCGCAAAGTCATATCGGTAAAACGCAGGTCGAGTTAGCCCAGGTTCGCTACCGCATGTCTCGATTGGTGCGTGCCTGGAGTCACCTAGAGCGTCAACGCGGTGGTATTGGTGTGCGGGGCGGTCCTGGTGAAACCCAGATGGAGTTAGATCGGCGGATGCTGGCAACTAAGGCTAAACGTTTAGAGGTCGAGCTTGAGAAGCTTCAGCGCCAGCAGAGAACGCAAAGAAGAGCTCGTAATCGAAGGGACATTTTTTCAGTTTCGCTGGTGGGTTACACCAACGCTGGTAAATCCACTTTGTTTAATTCCCTTACAAAAGCAGGGACTTATGCGGCAGATCAGTTATTTGCAACCCTAGACACAACCTCCCGTAAAGTCCATTTAGACGGTGTGGGTTCAATTGTGGTTTCCGATACAGTGGGATTTATCCGAGAGTTACCGCACCAGCTGGTGGAGGCATTCAGGGCAACCTTGGATGAAACCATTCATGCTGATCTGATTTTGCACGTGATTGACGCCTGTAGCCCAGTCGCAAGGGAGCAAAAGGCTGAAGTAGAAGCTGTTTTACGGGAAATCGGGGCTGATGATATCCCCCGAATTGAGGTCATGAACAAGATTGATCAGATGCCCCAGACTTTTACGGAAGGGGCGGTCATAGTGCGCGATGCCGAGGGAATTCCTAGCCAGGTTTTCCTCTCCGCCAAGACGGGCCTAGGCCTTGATTTATTGCGATCAGCCCTTGCTGAATGCTCTCAAATGACTGATAGAATAAGGGTCGAGCAGAATCGCGCCAAAGTTCAAATGGACCCAGACGAGTTTTTAGCTCCTTTACCAGAACGACCAGAAACTTCCGAATTTAATCCGATTCCTAACCGTAAGTACTCACCAAACGATGCGTAAATTTCTCGAACTATTTTCGGTCAATGATCCAGGCTGGGGTAACAGTCAACCTGGTAATGGATCTAAAGATGCCAAAGAAGGTCAAGGCTCTGATCAGGCTCCAAAAGTAGATCCTGCTAAGCCGGGGTCAGATAAGCCTGTTGAAGCTCAACCACAAAATCAGCCTGCGAGGCCAGATGGTCCTCCAGATTTGGATGAGTTATGGCGCGACTTTAATGATCGCCTGAGCGGTATTTTTGGCGGCAAGAAAAAGCCAGGCTCAACATCCAGTGCGCCAGGCAATAAGCCGAGTAGTACTGATATTCCTCCGCCATCACAGCGCGGTAATGGTGGTAACGGTGGCGGCGGCTTTAATGCGCCTAACTTTAATTTCACCAATCCCTTTGGATCCAAAGTCACGGTAATCATGGCTGCAGGCGGTGTGGTACTGCTGTGGATCTTTAGTGGTTTTTACATCATTCAAGAAGGTCAGTCGGGCGTGGTTACCACTTTTGGTAAGTATGCTTACACTGCAGGCCCTGGTATTAACTGGCGCATGCCTTGGCCTGTTCAGACCGAGCAAATCGTTAACGTCTCCGGTGTGCGTTCTGTCGAGGTTGGCCGTTCTATTTTGATTAAAGCAACCAATCAAAAAGATACTTCCATGCTCACGGAAGACGAAAATATTATTGATGTGCGTTTCGCAGTGCAGTACCGCTTAAAAGATCCAACTGATTATTTGTTTAACAATCGCGATCCCGACACCACTGTGGTGCAAGCTGCAGAAACTGCAGTACGTGAAATTGTGGCGCGTAGCAAGATGGATACTGTTTTGTATGAAGGCCGTGAAAAGATTGCGATTGACTTAGCTGCCTCAATACAGAAGATTCTAGATAGCTATAAAACTGGTATTTACGTGACGAGCGTGACTGTTCAAAACGTTCAACCGCCTGAGCAAGTGCAGGCAGCATTCGATGATGCTGTTAAGGCTGGACAAGATCAGGAGCGACTCAAGAGTGAAGGTCAAGCTTATGCGAACGACATCATTCCACGCGCCAAGGGTACAGCCGACCGACTCATTCAAGAGGCCGAAGGTTATAAGTCTAGAGTGGTTGCCACCGCAGAGGGTGATGCAAACCGCTTTAAGCAAGTGCTGACTGAGTACGCAAAAGCGCCAGGTGTGACACGCGATCGGATGTACATCGATAGCATGCGCGAGATGTACAACAACGTGTCTAAGGTATTAGTAGACACTACTAAGAGCAACAGCATGCTGTACTTGCCTCTAGATAAAATCATCGCCCAGGTAAGCGCAGAAAGCGCACAAGTTGCTTCCGGTCAGGCGCCAACTTCAACGCCTACTGGATCTGTGACAGTGGGTGGTGCAACAGGTAATCCAGCGGCCCCATTTAGCAACAATACAGCTAGCCCCAGCCCCAGCAACACCTCAGGCATTGGCGCTTCCGATAAACGCGACGGCTTGAGAAACCGTGATAGAGGGGATGCAAGATAATGAATGCAAATCGTCTCTTAGCCGCCATTGCTGGCCTGATTGGCCTGTTCTATGTTCTGACTTCAAGTATTTTTGTGGTCGATCAGCGTAACTTTGCTGTGGTGTTTTCTTTTGGGCAAATCGTGCGCGTGATTGAGCAGCCTGGTCTGCAAGTGAAGTTCCCAGCGCCCTTTGAAAACGTACGCTTCTTTGATCGTCGTATTTTGACAATTGACACTCCGGAAGCAGAGCGCTTTATTACCTCTGAGAAGAAAAATCTTTTGGTAGATTCTTATGTGAAGTGGCGTATTGTTGATCCCCGTAAGTTCTTTGTTAGCTTTAAAGGTGATGAACGTTTGGCACAAGATCGCTTAACTCAGTTAGTGCGCTCTGCCTTGAATGAAGAATTTACTAAGCGCACGGTCAGAGAGATCATTTCAGATCAACGTGAGCAAGTGATGCAGGGTATTCGTACAAAAGTAGCTGACGATGCTTCTGACATTGGCGTCGAAATCGTTGACGTTCGCCTCAAGCGAGTAGATCTATTGGCAGAAATCAGTGACTCCGTTTATAGGCGGATGGAAGCAGAGCGTAAACGCGTCGCTAACGAGCTACGCTCCACAGGTGCTGCAGAGTCAGACAAGATTCGAGCCAATGCAGAGCGTCAGCGTGACACGATTTTGGCTGAAGCCTATCGTGAAGCCCAAAAAATTAAGGGATCTGGTGATGCCACAGCTACTGCTTTGTATGCCGATGCATTTGGACGTGATCCTCAGTTTGCACAGTTCTATCAAAGTCTTCAGGCCTACCGAAGCTCCTTTAAAGATAAGAAGGACGTCATGGTGCTTGAGCCTAACGGCGAATTCTTTAAATTCATGCACAAAAAAAATTAAGAGTGAATATTTCAAATCATGAATCGCTGGTTACTTCCTGAAGATATTGCTGATGTTTTGCCAGCCGAGGCTCGCAAGGTGGAGACTCTGCGTCGCGCTATTCTGGATTTGTATCAGTCCTATGGCTATGAGTTAGTTGCCCCTCCTATATTGGAGTTCCTGGACTCTTTGCTCACTGGTACTGGTTCAGATCTTAATTTACAGACATTTAAATTGGTTGATCAGTTGTCTGGCCGTACATTAGGTCTACGTGCAGATATGACCCCGCAAGTTGCTCGTATTGATGCGCATTTACTCAATCGTAAAGGTGTAACACGGCTCTGCTATGCAGGATCTGTTGCTCATGCGCGCACACCAGTAGGCAGTTCCGCTCGCGAAGAATTACAAATTGGCGCAGAGATTTATGGATGCGCTACTTCGGAAGCCGATTTCGAGGCGATTACTTTATTGCTACAAACCTTACGTCTAGCTGGGCTGAATAAGGTATATCTTGATCTTTCGCATGCGGGTGTGCTGGAAGGAATTCTGGATGGACAAGTTAAAGAGAAGGGCGATGTTGAGGCTCTGTATAGCTTGCTCCAAAGTAAGGATCGACCACGTTTGGCCATCTGGGCTAAAGGACTACCAGCAAAATCTGCGCAAGCCTTAATGGCTCTGACTGAATTAAATGGTCCTTGTGGGCAAGTTTTAGCTGGTGCTAGAAAGTCTTTGCCTAAACATCAATTGATTGATGAGGCTTTGGCGCAATTAGAAAATTTAGCTGCAGCCACTGATGCACTTCCAGGAAATGTTGAGCTCAGTATCGATCTGGCGGATTTGCGTGGATATCAATATCACAGCGGTGTGATGTTTGCAGCTTATGTTGATCAGTTGCCACAACCAATTGCTAGAGGTGGTAGATACGATCATGTCGGTCAAGCATTTGGACGCTCCCGTCCTGCGACTGGCTTTTCTATGGATTTATTGACTCTGGCTAACCTTGCCCCTGTAGCGCAAAAAAAGCCCGCTATCGTAGCGCCTTGGACTTTGGATTCCAGCCTGGCTAGCAAGATTAGCGAGTTGCGCAATGCCGGTGAAGTGGTCATTCAAGCGCTTGGCGGTGATGATGTAGAAACCGCTGAATATCATTGCGATCGTGAGTTGGTAAAGCAAGATAGCTCATGGGTAGTAAAAAAGAAGTAAAAGCTTTATTAACAACACACTAATTCTGTAATTACCTTTTGGATTTCATTATGTCTTCAAAGCAACAAGCTCATGGTCGTAACGTCGTTGTCATTGGCACCCAGTGGGGTGATGAGGGCAAAGGCAAAGTAGTGGATTGGTTGACTGACCATGCGCAAGCAGTCGTACGTTTTCAGGGTGGACATAACGCTGGTCATACGCTGATTATTGGCGATAAAAAAACGATTTTGCGTCTGATTCCTTCTGGCATCATGCACAAGAATGTGATTTGCTACATTGGCAATGGAGTTGTGCTTTCTCCAGAGGCACTCTTTAAAGAAATTGCTGAGCTAGAAGCTGCTGGACTAGATGTTCAGTCCCGCTTAAAGATTTCTGAAGCGACAACCTTAATCTTGCCTTATCACGTAGCGATTGATCATGCCCGTGAGAAAAAGCGTGGCAATGCCAAGATTGGGACAACTGGTCGTGGTATCGGACCGGCTTATGAAGATAAGGTAGCCAGACGCGCCTTACGTGTCCAAGATTTGTTTTATCCAGAAAAGTTTGCTGCGCAATTGCGTGAGAACTTGGAATATCACAACTTCATGCTCACAAATTACTATGGGGCTGAGCCAGTCGATTTCCAAAAGACTTTAGAAGAGGCCATGTCTTATGCGGAGCGCATCAAGCCGATGGTGGTGGATGTCTCTAGTGCTTTATGCGCAGCAGAGCAGGCTGGTCAAAACTTATTATTCGAGGGTGCGCAAGGCACCTTGCTTGATATTGATCATGGCACCTATCCGTACGTAACTTCCAGTAATTGTGTGGCTGGTAATGCCGCAGCTGGATCTGGCGTAGGCCCAGATTCACTGCAATATATCTTGGGTATCACCAAGGCTTATTGCACGCGTGTTGGCGCCGGCCCGTTTCCAAGTGAGTTATACGACTTTGATAACCCAGCCAAACAAGATCCAGTTGGGATTCGTTTGGCTGAAGTGGGTAAGGAGTTTGGTTCTGTTACTGGCCGTCCGCGTCGCACTGGTTGGTTGGATGCCGCCGCACTAAAGCGTTCTATTCAGATTAACGGCTTATCTGGCTTGTGCATTACTAAGCTTGACGTATTGGATGGCTTTGAGACGATTCGTCTTTGCGTGGGTTACACCCTTGACGGTCAAAAATTAGATGTATTGCCGCGTGGCGCAGAAGCGGTTGCGCGTTGCGAACCAATTTATGAGGATTTCCCAGGCTGGAAGGGAACTACTTTTGGTATTCGTGAATGGGACAAACTCCCAATAGAGGCACAGAAGTTCCTGCGTCGTATCGAAGAAGTTGCAGGAAAGCCGATCGCCATGGTCTCAACAGGACCAGAGCGTGATGAAACGATTCTTCTGCAACATCCATTCAAAGGTTAATAAAATACTTCTTTTTTAACTTTTTATATTTAATTTACACATTTGCTTTGGGATTCAGAAATGACAGCACGTACACAATGTAATAGCCTTCAAGTAGCTACACCGCTTTACCGTTTTATTGAAGATCAAGTTTTGCCTGGCACAGGTATTAAAAGCGCAGATTTTTGGAAGGGTTTTGACGAGATCGTGAAAGATCTGAGTCCAAAAAATGAAGCTTTACTAGCTAAGCGTGATCGCTTGCAATTAGATTTGGATAAATGGCATCAAGCCAACCCTGGTCCGATCAAAGATATGCCTGCTTATCGCAAGTATTTAAAAGAAATTGGTTATATCGACGATGTGCCTGCCAAAGTTTTGGCTACTACTCAAAATGTGGATGACGAATTAGCTCTTCAAGCCGGTCCTCAACTGGTTGTTCCTGTGCTCAATGCACGCTATGCCTTAAATGCCGCAAATGCGCGTTGGGGTTCTTTGTATGATGCTTTGTACGGCACAGATGTTATTTCTGAGGAAGATGGCGCTACTAAAGCGGGATCCTATAACCCAATTCGTGGCGCCAAGGTAGTTGCCTACGCACGTCAGTTTTTAGATCAAGCAGCACCTTTGGCTAAGGCCTCCTATGGTGATGTCCTTGCTTATAGCGTCGTAGACAAAAAACTGTCCGTGAAATTAAAAGACGGAAGCACAACGGGTTTAGTTGATGAGAAGCAGTTTGTTGGTTACCAAGGCGATGCCTCTGCACCATCATCTGTTTTATTGCGCAATCATGGTATTCATATTGATATTCAAATTGATAAGACCAAAACCATTGGGGCCGCTGATTTAGCGGGAGTAAATGATGTGGTACTTGAAGCTGCGCTCTCTACTATTTTGGACCTAGAGGACTCAGTAGCAGTAGTGGATGGCGACGATAAGGTTCTTGCTTATGAGAATTGGTTAGGCATTCTCAAAGGCACCTTGGTTGAAGAAGTCAGCAAAGGTGGCAAGACGTTTACCCGCAAACTCAACGCAGACCGTCAATACACCGCAGGCATTGGCGCTGTTAATGCTAAAGATGGTGTTGTCACTTTGCATGGCCGATCGCTCTTGTTTCTCCGTAACGTTGGACACCTGATGACCAACCCAGCCATCATCACTGGCGATGGCAAGGAAATCTACGAAGGTATCTTAGATGCAGTCGTGACAGTCTTGATTGCTTTGTATGACATCAATCGCCCAGCGACTCAGGCTATTGGTAATACACGGAAGGGCTCTGTCTATATTGTTAAGCCAAAAATGCATAGCGCAGAAGAAGTAGCATTTGCTAGCGAACTATTCGGTCGGGTTGAGAAATTACTCGGCTTACCTGAGAACACTGTCAAATTAGGCATCATGGATGAAGAGCGCCGTATGAGCGTCAATATTAAAGCTGCTATTGCTGCGGCTGGTGCTCGTGTTGCCTTCATTAATACTGGATTCTTAGACCGTACTGGTGATGAGATGCATACCGGCATGTATGGCGGCGCCATGGTTCGTAAAGGTAGGATGAAGATTGCTAAATGGTTTGGAGCTTATGAGCGCCGTAACGTATTAGCAGGCTTAGATTGCGGCTTACGTGGTCGCGCACAAATTGGTAAAGGCATGTGGCCTGCGCCAGATCTCATGAAGGAAATGGTAGAGCAGAAAGCTGCACACCCTCAGGCAGGAGCAAACACAGCTTGGGTGCCATCACCTACCGCTGCAACTTTGCATGCAATGCACTATCACCAAGTCGATGTAGCAAAGATCCAAGAGGATATGGAGAAGCAAGATACTGCAGCAGAGTATGAGGCCTTAACCGATGAGCTCTTGACTGTGCCTATTGCGCTTTATCCTGATTGGACTAAAGAGGAGATTCGCGAATCTCTGAATAATAATTGCCAAGGTATTTTGGGTTATGTAGTTCGCTGGATTGACCAGGGTGTTGGTTGCTCCAAGGTGCCTGATATCTATAACGTAGGCTTAATGGAAGATCGCGCAACATTGCGTATTTCTAGTCAGCATATTGCCAACTGGTTGCTACATAAGTATGTAACTAAGGCTGAAGTAGAGGAAGCGATGCAACGTATGGCTGCTATTGTTGACACGCAAAATGCTGACGATCCTTTATACAAGCCAATGATGCCAAACTATAAGGATTCATACGCATTTCAAGCTGCAAGTGATCTGATTTTTAAGGGTCTTGAGCAGCCAAACGGGTACACCGAACCCTTGTTGCATGCTTGGCGTTTGAAGGTCAAGCAGGCGCAAGCAAAGTAATCTCAAGTGAGCAGCATTTAGAATGGATTTGCCGAAAGGCAAGTCCATTTTTTCTTTTTGGTCACAACTTCCATCAATTCCCACCCATTCAATGCTGAGCTTTTTAAACTTCTTCACCAAGCCATCTAGTAGTCGTGGCCAAGAGCTAGGCTTTGCAGTCAATGACGGGGGTAGGGAGCTTGCAGGCTTTAAAGGTGGGGCAGGTGACTGCGTTGTTCGGGCGATTGCCATTGCTGCCCAACTGCCTTATATACAAGTTTACGAAGATCTTCGTGCTGCCAATGCAGCCTATGCCGATCAAAGAAACGATAAGTTAGCTAGACGGCTCAATGCTCAGGGAGCTTCACCGCGCAATGGCAATCATCGCAATGTATTTCATGACTACATCCTGGGTCATGGGTTTGATTGGGTGCCGACGATGCAGGTTGGTGCTGGCTGTAAAGTCCATTTACTAGCGAATGAGCTGCCATCGGGCAGATTAATTGTGAAGGTTTCTAAGCATCTTACGGCTGTCATTGACGGCGTTATTCAGGATACCCACAACCCGTCTCGGGCTGGGTCACGCTGTGTTTATGGCTACTATATATTGCGCTAGGGGCGCTATTGATAAAGAAAAAGCCTCCAAAATACGGAGGCTTAATTCATCAAAAATGACCAAAAATGGCCTAAAACAGAGCTAAATCAGCAATAAATTACCAATTTCCACTAGTTCTACGTGATTTCTGTTCCATCACTTTAGCTTCGCTAAAAGCAACTGCCAGCAATACGAAAAAGTCTTTAATCGCTAAAAAAGGCTTAAAACTGAAAGCGGATGCCTGTTGAAACTGTACTGAGTTTGAATGTGCCATGGTGAGCTCCTTTAAGGGTTAACCCTAATGATACACCTTATGCTAATTTATTGCCGACGTTGACTATCAGGATCCACTTTTACTGGGCGGTGCTCTCAATTCAGCAAGGCTAGGTTTCCATCCCCTAGGTTGATAATGCAGTATCCCTAATTTCATATTAAGAAACCATTGACCGAGGATCACATGCCAGGCGGCAAAAAGAAGGAACACTTTTTCTTATTCTCCTTGGCCGGAATTCAGTTCACCCACATCCTGGACTTCATGATCATGATGCCTTTGGGCCCCGAATTTATTCGCGAGCTCAATATCAATACCCATGAGTTCGGTCTATTACTTTCTTCCTATACTTTTGCCGCGGCTCTTGCTGGTGTCTTTGCCACTTACTTTGTAGATCGCTTTGAGAGGCGAGTACTACTGCTTAGTTTATATGCATGTTTCATTATCGCTACCTTAGTCTGTGGTTTGGCGCCGGATTACCACTCCCTTTTTATTGCTCGGGCATTTGCAGGTGCATTTGGCGGTATTCTGAGTGCGCTGGTGCAAACGATTGTTGCGGACTCCATTCCGTTTGAGCGGAGAGGCAAGGCTTTGGGTACGGTAATGTCTGCTTTTTCGGTATCAACTGTAGCGGGAGTTCCTCTTAGTCTATTGTTGGCTCACAATATTCCGTATTTAGGTTGGCGAGCGCCATTCTTTTTTATTGCTTTGATATCCAGCCTCATTTTGTATTTGGGTTATCGCAATATCCCCAAGATCTCTGGCCACCTACAGCACATTCACGAGGGAAGTCGCCTCAGCCAGATCTGGAATATCTTGCTTGCCCACCAACATCTACGCGCATTCTTTTTTATGGCGTTGATCATGTTGACGGGATTTTCTGTCATTCCGTATATTGCACTCTATCTCACCTCGAATGTCGGTGTTGAAAACTCCTATATTTCTTTGATCTATCTTTGTGGCGGCCTTGCTACGCTGTTGAGCTCTCGCCTGATTGGGCAGATGTCTGATCGTTACGGCAAGGTCAAAGTATTTAGGACGCTCGCAGTGATCAGCTTAGTTCCATTACTAGTGACCACTAATTTAATGCCGGTACCGCTATGGGTAGTATTGATTAACTCCACGGCATTTTTTGTCTTAGTTTCAGGGCGCATGATTCCGGCGATGGCAATCGTGAGTCAGGTGGTGGATGCCAAAATTCGGGGTACCTTTATGAGCTTGATGGGCTCAGTGCAAATGTTGGCGTCGGGGCTTGCCTCAGTGCTTGCTGGCATGGTGGTGACAATTAGTGCAGATGGAAAAATGGAGCACTACAACCTAGTTGGTTATGGGGCGGCAGCATGTGGCTTGCTTACCTTCTGGTTGGTGGGCTATATTCATACTGATAAGCAAGCGCAGTAAATCTAATATATTTGAAAAGAAAGATCGTGATGATTTCATATAAGAGACCAGATGGTACTTCAGTAGAGGCTTATTTAACTGAGCCTGCCAACCCGACAAATGCTCCTGGTGTGGTGGTGATTCAAGAGTGGTGGGGTCTTGATGATGAGATTAAAAATGTTGCTAATCGTTTAGCAAAAGCAGGATACCGCGCCTTAGTTCCAGATCTGTATCGTGGCAAGCTCGCCTTGGAAGCAAATGAAGCAGAGCACCTCATGAATGACCTGAATTTTGGTGATGCTGCCAGTCAGGATATTCGTGGCGCTGTTCAGTATCTCAAAGGAATAGGTAGCACTAAAGTTGCTGTTACTGGTTTTTGCATGGGCGGGGCACTCACAGTTCTATCAGCTGGCCTTGTTCCAGAATGCGATGCAACGGTAGTTTGGTATGGCTATCCTCCATTAGAGTACGTTGATGCGCAGGCCATTAAAAAGCCGATGTTGGCCCATTGGGCTCTGCATGATGAATTTTTCTCCATCTCTGGCGTAGATCAACTAGAAGAAAAGTTAAAAGCTGCTGGAGTGACCTATGATTTCCAGCGCTATGACGCTAAGCATGCTTTTGCTAATCCAAAGTCAGACGCTAGAGGCTTGCCACCATTGCAATACAACTCTGCAGCTGCAGATTTAGCGTGGGATCGCACGATGGCCTTCTTAAAAGCTCAACTCACTTTATAAGCGCTTTACTTACAGATCTACTTTATGCATCTTTTCGCCGAAAACCTCGCTGTTGAACTTTCTTCTTATTACCGTAATCTTGCCCTAGAGCATGGAGTGATTCCTAAGGTCTTTACCTTGGTCAATGGAGAGGGGAGTCAATACCTCTTTTTTATTGACGACTTGCGTATGAATGGGGATGAAGAGAATCAATTTTTAGCTTATATCGTGCAAGAGCATGAGGCGGTTTGTTATGCACGCGGTACATTAGTGGTTCTGGAGAAGTCTCAACAACTCATTGAGTTTGCAGTCATTGATCAGGATGACGCACAGGCAATTGTGTGTTCTGCCCAATTAACTCGAGATATTGACGATAAGCCTGTTGGGCTAACAGAGTTTGAAAAGATCCTGGCTCCCAAAAAGACAATCTTCTTTAGCGGACTCTTTGAGCCTATTGAGTTATCAGAGGATAGAGTCGAAGAGTTTGAAGGTCTTTGGGATGAAATGAAGCCTAAGATTTTGCATCGTTCTATGGGTCTCTAGTTGATCGATATGAGGCCAGCACAACAGCGGGAATTTTTTTCATGACTGATGAATCTAACCCAAAGCATTCGAAGAGTTTACATTCTCATAAAGTCCTTGGTGAAAAGAAGTTCAAGCATCGCAATGAGACTGAGGAAGAGGTTCGAAGCAATTTAGCTGCAGCCTATCGTCTTGCTGCGATAAAGGGGTGGGATGATGGTATTTATACCCATATTTCAGCTTCTATTCCAGGCGAAGAGGGCGCTTATCTAATCAATCAATTTGGTTTGCGCTTTGATGAGGTATTACCAGAAAATTTAGTTAAGGTGAATCTTCAAGGAGATATCATCTCAGGCCAAGGACCAGTCAACCAATCTGGTTTTGCTATTCATGGAGCGGTACATGCGGCTAGACCAGATGCAGCATTTGTACTGCATTTGCATGTTGATTCCGTTATTGCTATCTCTGCACAAAAGTCAGGTTTATTGCCGATATCACAGCATGCCTTACGCTTCTATGGTGATATTGAAAGGCATCGCTATCAAGGTCTTGCTTTATCAGCGTCTGAGCAAGTGGCGCTCATATCGGCTCTTGGAGATAAAAAGGCTTTATTGTTAGAAAACCACGGCAGCATTATCTGTGGAGTCAGTATTCAGCAGGCATTTTATTTGATGGATGTATTAGATAAGGCCTGCAAAATTCAGCTATTGGCAGGTGGGGTAGAGGGCTTGATCACTCCCGACCCGGTAATTTGCAGGATGACTTATGAGCAATTATGCAGTGATGGTGATGAGGAAGGTCAGATGGAGTGGCCAGCTTATCTAGGATTATTAAATCAATAGTGAATAGGAGATATCTGTGCCATTAATTCAAGTTCAATTATTTGAGGGTCGTAGCGATGAGGTCAAGCGCGAATACGCTAAGGCAATTACGGAAGCAGCAGTCAAAATCATGGGATGCAGTGCTGAATCAGTAGATGTTATTTATCAAGACGTCAAGAAATCAGATTGGGCGACTGCAGGCAAATTATGGAGTGATTAATATGACGTATTAGCGAATGCTCGATGCGTGAAGCAAAATAGGGCTTGTATTGAAGAAAGACGTCCCCATATAGTCTGTAAGTATTTATATATAGAAATGGCCAGTTTTCTCCATAATGGCCTTGTATTTTCAGGCGCAGAGCGCCGTTAAGCCTTGTTTGGTGCCCAGGAAGGGACTCGAACCCCCACAACCTTACGATCGCCAGCACCTGAAGCTGGTGCGTCTACCAATTTCGCCACCTGGGCATGCCGTTATTATAAAGGTATGCGCCTTCTGGCCCACCTCTTAATTTGTTTTCGCCTTTCATCCTTCAGACTTGATGGTTTGATACAGTAAGCTAATTCAGAGTTTTCATTGAAATATATGGCATGTATTGCCGAAGGAATTAAATGCGTAAAGCAAAAAACTTGGTACCACGAGAGGCTGACCGCTTAGGTACAGTCCAAGGTCACCGAGATGGATTTGGATTTGTTATTCCAGATGACGGTGGTGAAGATATTTTTCTTTCTGAAAGAGAAATGTCCCGCGTCATGCATGGGGATAGGGTCAATGTCAGAGTATTAGGAACAGATCGGCGCGGTCGCCCAGAAGGTCAGATCGTTGATGTCATTTTGCACGCCAATAAAGTAGTCATCGGGCGTCTCTTGAATGAGAATGGTGTTTTGATTGTTGCGCCCGAAGACAAGCGCATTGGCCATGATATTTTGATTCCACCAAAAGGCCAGGGTAATGCCAAATTAGGTCAGGTCGTCAGTGTTGAGATCATTGACTATCCGGATAGTTACCGTCAAGCCGTTGGTCGCGTTGTTGAGGTGCTAGGTGAAATTGATGATCCTGGTATGGAAATCGAAATCGCTGTGCGTAAATACGGCGTGCCCCACGAATTTTCAGCAGCCGCAAAAAAGGAAGCGGATGCCTTACCCGATACCGTTCAGCAATCTGATCTCGAAGGTCGCGTGGATTTGCGCGATGTTCCTCTAGTCACTATTGATGGTGCTGATGCTCGTGACTTTGATGATGCGGTGTATTGCGAGCCGGTGATGTACGGCAAGAGCAAGGCTTGGCGCCTGATTGTTGCTATCGCCGATGTATCTCATTATGTAAAGCCAGGACATCCTCTGGATGATGAAGGACTCCTGCGTGCGACCTCGGTGTATTTTCCAAGGCGGGTAATACCTATGCTGCCGGAAAAGATCTCCAATGGTCTTTGCTCATTGAATCCCAATGTAGATCGTTTGTGCATGGTGTGTGATTCGGTAGTGGATCAAAGCGGAGTAGTCTTGGCTTACCAGTTCTATCCTGCAGTGATGCATTCTGCGCAGCGCTTTACATACGATACGGTCTGGGAGATTCTTTCTAATAGCAAAGGTCCTGAAGCGACACGCTTTGCGCAGTTAAGACCGCTACTGACTAATCTCTACTCACTTTACAAAATTTTGCTAGACGCACGTCAAAAACGTGGTGCTATCGAGTTTGAGACAACCGAAACCCAAATTATTAGTAATGAGTTGGGTAAGATTTTGCGTATTGAACCTCGTCTTCGCAATGACGCACATCGCTTGATCGAAGAGTGTATGTTGACAGCAAACGTCTGCGCAGCAGATTTCATTGATAAGAATAAGCATCTTAGTCTGTACCGGGTTCACGGCGAGCCTTCAGAAGAGAAGTTGGTCACTTTACGCCAAGTTTTACGTACCTCGGGCTTGTCATTGGGCGGCGGTGAAAAGCCGAAACCAAAAGACTATGCCAAGCTCATGCGTGAAATCAAAGAGCGTCCTGATGCAAACATGCTTCAGTCAGTTGTTTTGCGTTCTATGCAGCAGGCGATGTACCAGCCTGATAACGAAGGGCACTTTGGGCTTGCGTATCCTGCTTACTCTCATTTCACAAGCCCGATTCGTCGCTATCCTGATCTGCTAACCCATCGCGTCATTAAGGCAATCCTTACTAAGAAGCCTTACACGCCAGTATTGCCGCCAACGGTTCCCTTAAATCTTACTTTGCCACGCAAAGGTAAGGGTCGCGAAAATGCTGTGAATGCTAAGAAGTCTCATAGCGATGCAAAAGAGGCTGCAGCTAATGGCACGCGTTTACCTAAATTACCTAAGGGCGCTAATGCAGCCATGCCTATTTGGGGTCAACTGGGTGTGCATTGCTCATCAAATGAGCGCCGTGCAGATGAGGCATCTCGTGATGTAGAGGCATGGCTTAAGTGTTATTACATGCGCGATCATTTGGGTCAAGAATATGCTGGCACAGTTACTGGGGTTGCTACATTTGGTTTGTTCATTCAATTGGAAAATCTCTTTGTTGAGGGCATGATCCATGTAACTGAATTGGGTGGTGATTATTTCCAGTACGATGAAGCCCGTCAAGAGTTACGTGGTGAGAGAACTGGCATTCGATACCGCTTAGGTGATCGTGTGCATGTTTTAGTCAGTCGAGTGGATCTAGATGCGCGCAAGATTGAATTTAGCCTGGTCAAATCTGTTGGCTTGGAGCCTGGAGGCACCACTAATCGCCGTCAAATTGTATTGGCTAGCGATACTGGTAGACCCAATAAAAAAGCTTCCCCTAAAAAAGGGCGCCCTGGCAGCAAAGAGCCGCAAAAGCATTCTGGTGTGAATGTGAATGCCGCCAAATCTGCTGCTAACCTTGGCGTCAATCAATCTAAGAATCAAGCTGGTCGTACCGCAAGTAAAGTGGCGAAGTCTGGGAAGCCCACAAGACCTTCTGGCAAGCCTGCTGGTACCAAACCACCTGTGCGCAGCACTAAAGCACGTCGTAAATAAGTATCAATATTAGATCGAGATAAGTAAAGATGAAGCAAATATTAGTTGGTTTTCATGCTGTTCAAGCGCGCTTACGAGTAGACGCCGCAAGTCTGAAGTCTGTTTATTTTGATCCTAGTCGACGAGATCGCCGTATGGGTGATTTTTTGAAGCAAGCTGAAGAAATTCTAGGGGAAAGATTACATGCCGCCGATGCCGAGCGTCTTCACAAGCTCGCAGGCCATGATCGCCATCAAGGTGTAGTGGCTCTAGCAGAGAAGATGGCCATTGCTCGGACCATTACTGAGGTAGTTGAAGATGCAGAAAGCAATCAAAGTAAGGCGATGTTCTTGGTCTTGGATGGTGTAACCGACCCTCATAACTTTGGCGCATGTTTGCGCGTGGCTGATGGCGCTGGTGTGGATGCCGTAGTGATCCCCAAAGATCGTTCAGCCTCAATTAATGCCACTGTGAGTAAAGTATCTAGCGGTGCTTCTGAGGTAATGCCTGTGATTACGGTTACTAACCTGGTTCGAAGCATGAAAGAAATGCAAGAAGCGGGTGTCTGGCTAATCGGTACCGATGATGAAGCTGAAAAATCGATTTACGATTTAGACCTGACCGGCCCCATCGGTATTGTTATGGGTGCAGAGGGTGAGGGCATGCGCCGCTTAACCCGCGAGACTTGTGATGAGTTGGTGCGTATTCCGATGAAGGGTGTAGTAGAGAGTCTGAACGTATCCGTTGCAAGTGGCGTCTGCTTGTATGAGGCACTAAGGCAGCGTTTATCTACAGAGCCTAAATAGTCAACTGCTTCACAAATTGCTCTAGTTCGGCTGGCGGCAGAGCACCACTAATGCGGTGTACTTCTTTACCGCCCTTAAATCCCGCTAGTGTTGGAATTGAGCGGATATTCCATTGCGATCCGAGTAGTTGTTCTGCCTCAGTATTCACTTTCACAAATAAAACTTGATTTGCATGAGTGCTGGCGCTTGCCTGAAAGGTTGGCCCAAACATCTTGCATGGTCCGCACCATGGTGCCCAGAAATCGACTATCACTGGCAGCGTAGATTGAGTGACGAGTTCGCTAAAGTTAGCTGCTGTGGCATTAATCGGGAGCGATAGGAGCTCTTGTTGACAAGCTCCGCAGACAGGCGTTTGATTGAGTTTTTCAGCAGGAACACGGTTCCCTTTATTGCAATGCGGGCAATGAATAATCATCTTGACTCCTCAATCTGGCAATTTACAGAATTAGTTGCTTAAGAGCGCTTCTAGTTTCTCAGTATCGATGCAGAAATTCCTGATGCCTTCAGCTAACTTTTCAGTGGCCATTGCATCATTATTCAGTTGCAATCTAAAGTTCGACTCATCTAGCTTAAGTGCTAGGATATTTTCGCTAGCAAGCGCGCTAGCTGCATTACTTGGAATGAGTTTTCTCTCTACGACCTCCGTACTTTTTTGAAGATCGCCCAATAACTCTGGACTAATGGTGAGTAAATCACACCCGGCTAACTCTAATATTTGACTAGTATTGCGAAAACTAGCCCCCATGATTTCGGTGCTGATCCCAAAGTGCTTGTAATAGTGGAAGATACGTTTGACTGATGTAACGCCAGGATCATTTGCCCCAGTATTTTTTTCATCACTCCAATTGCTAGCAAGTTTGGCCTTATACCAATCAGTAATTCGCCCTACAAATGGAGAAATCAATTTTGCATTCACTGCACCGCAGGCTGCAGCTTGTATTAAAGAAAAAAGTAGCGTCATATTGCAGTGAATACCTTCTGCCTCTAAAGCTTTGGCTGCTTCAATTCCTTCCCATGTACCAGCTAGCTTAATCAAGATGCGCTTGCGATCAATCCCGTGCGATTCATACAGAGAGATGAGATGCTTAGCCTTCTGAACCGTCGCCTGAGTGTCAAAAGAGAGGCGCGCATCGACCTCTGTCGAAACTCTACCTGGGACGATCTTCAAAATCTCCAGACCAAAAGCTACCAAGATATGGTCGACTAAATCGACTGGTCTTATGCCAGGGTGCGCTGATTTGACCTGTTTTACCAGTGCCTGGTAGTTGGCTTGCTGGGCAGCCTTCAAGATCAGAGAGGGGTTGGTGGTAGCGTCTTGCGGTTGGTATTCCCGCATGCGCTCAAAGTCGCCAGTATCGGCCACGACGGTAGTGAGTTGTTTGAGTTGGCTTAGGGCACTTGCAGATGAAGTCATGGTTATTTGCAATACTCTCGATAAATTAATCGGTTAAATAGATTGAATATCATATGATAGATGGATAAATAAGGCTGTTCCAGTTCAGATAAGGATATCGGGCAAGATCATGAATCAAGATCAACTAAAACAATTGGTAGGTGAAGCCGCTCGGGATGAGGTATTAAAGCTGCCCGCAGGTCAGATCTTAGGTGTTGGCACAGGCTCTACCGCCAACTTCTTCATTGATGCCTTAGCACCTCATCGGGCGCATTTCTTGGGAACAGTATCTAGTTCTAATGCCACGACTGAACGCTTGTTAAAACACGGTTTTAAGGTCTTGGACCCCAATGAGGTGGACCATCTTCCTGCCTATGTGGACGGCGCTGATGAAATTGATCCTGCTGGTTACATGATTAAAGGTGGCGGCGGTGCTTTGACCCGCGAAAAAATTATTGCCTCCATGGCCAAACAATTTATCTGTATCTGTGATGCCTCAAAACAGGTTCCGATATTGGGTAACTTTGCATTGCCTGTGGAAATCATTCCACTATCTAAAGGAATTGTTACTCAGGAACTGATCAAGCTGGGCGGCACAGTAACACTCAGAACTAATAAAGAGACGCGTGCAGATTTAGGTCAAACACCCAGTCAGCCTTTTGTGACAGATAACGGCGGATGGATTTTGGATATCGCGGGTTTAAAGATCGCTAACCCCATCGCTCTTGAAGCCCAAATTAATCAAATCGCTGGCGTAATCACTGTTGGGCTATTTGCAAAAGAGAAAGCCAATATTTTGCTGGTAAGCAATGCCTCCGGCGTAAGCAGAATTACTTTCTAAGTAAAAAAACCCGACGGGCAGCTAGGCTGATCCATCGGGTTTGTTTGCCATGATGATTCATGGCGCAGGCAAAGAGAAGAGTTTTAGTTCCCGATGCCCATAAGCATATAGATATGCTCACGAGTAGTGGCTTTCGCCAATGCAGCCGATCACGAAAACTGACTGACTACGACTTCATCCTATGCTTCTGAATTTGACTCGTCAAGCGATATTCAAAAATTCTTATTCAGTTGGCGGTACATAACCCTGGGCCATATCTGCACCACCTTCAAAGAAGTATTTTTCAACCTGCTTGAGGAGGTACTGACGAGCACGAGGGTCAGCCATATTCAGGCGATTCTCATTAATGAGCATGGTCTGGTGCTTCAACCAAGCGGCCCAAGCCTCCTTAGAGACTTGATTCCAAACTTTCTTGCCGAGATCACCTGGTAGTGGAGCGAAGTCCATGCCTTCAGCTTCTTTGTTAAGTTTGATGCATTGAACCATGCGTGCCATTTGTGTTGCCTTTCAAATACGATGTACTAAAGAGAAAATATGAAATAAAGAGCTTGTTAGAGATCTTTGGTCAAAACCATAGATTTGCGATCCCAGTTGTAAATTTGCTTTCTTTCTTCCGGGAGATCATCTACTGAGGCGCGTTTAAAGCCGCGCTTCAAAAACCAATGTTCTGTTCTAGTCGTCAAGACGAACAGTTTCTTAATGCCTTCCCGTTTAGCTCTCATTTCAACGCGCTTGAGCAAACGTTCTCCATCGCCTGAGCCTTGGACATCGGGATCGACTGCGAGGCAAGCGAGTTCACCTACGCCATTGGGGAATGGGAAGAGGGCTGCACATCCAAAGAGAACGCGGTCATGCTCAATCACAGAGAAGCGCTGAATATCACGTTCGATGACATCTTGACCTCGGGCAGCCAGAATACCCTCTTCTTCAAGTGGGCTGGTGAGCTGCAGAATGCCACCAACGTCATCTTGATTGGCTTCACGCAAATTCTCGATATCAGATGAGGCTAGCATCATGCCAATACCATCATGGGTAAAGAGCTCTTCTAGCAGCGCACCATCTTGATTGCAAGGTAAGAAGTGCACCCGACTCACGCCAGCACGAATTGCTCTGCCAGAAATATTTAACAAACTCTTCATGCCTAGATCGAGTTCTGGATGCTGAGCTACGTATTCTTGAAGCTGAGGCATTGAGAGTTCGGTGATGAAGTCATCTTCCTCATCTTTCAAGCCTGCATAAGGACTTAAGAAAATCAATTTATCTGCTTTGAGTGCTGCAGCAGTAGATGCTGCTACATCCTCAAAAGCGAGATTAAATGCTTGCCCAGTTGGCGAGAATCCTAATGGTGAGAGCAGTACGATCTTGTTGCTATCCAGAGAGAGCTTAATGGACGTAGAGTCCACCTTACGCACCAAGCCAGTATGAATATAGTCAATTCCCTCCACTACGCCTACCGGCATTGCTGTAATAAAGTTACCTGAGATAACAGAGATTCTTGAGCCTGCCATCGGAGTATTCGGCAATCCCCGACTAAATGCTGCCTCGATATCTAGGCGCAATTCACCGGCAGCTTCTTTAACGCATTCTAGGGCGGCTGCATCGGTAATCCGGTAACTATGCATTGCGCTTTGGCCAAATTGACTCTTAATATTACGAAGCATTAACTGCTCTTCAATTTGAGGGCGGATGCCGTGAACCAAAACAATACGCATGCCCATGGCGTGCAGCATGGCGATATCTTCAATCAGATTTTCTAGGCCAATTTCTTGGGCCAGCTCACCAGCAAAGGCAATGACAAATGTCTTCTCACGGAAGCTATGGATATAGGGCGCAACATCACGCAGCCATCCTACAAAAGGAAAGTTAGAGCTGGATTCTTCGGCATTTGAGCCGGGATTCGGTGCATTTGTTGGCATAGTGAGAAAATTATAGGGTGCAAGAGCCCATAAACCAACAAAAACCCAAAGCGAGCCCTGAGACTGTGCCTGCTTCCAACACCCTTCGAAGGCTGGAGATTCGCTTTCCGGAGGAGTTGCCGGTATCAAGCCAACGTCAAACCATCAAGGATGCCTTGAGCTCACATCAGGTTGTGATTGTTTGTGGAGAGACTGGATCAGGCAAAACAACCCAATTACCCAAAATCTGTTTAGATCTCGGCAGGGGCACTATAAATGGCGGTCGTCTCATTGGGCACACGCAACCGCGCCGGATTGCTGCTACAGCTACTGCAAAGCGTATCGCTCAGGAGTTGGGCACTCCAATTGGTCAAGACGTCGGCTATCAAGTGCGCTTTGCTGACAAGACCAGCCAGGGTGCTTCAATCAAGTTGATGACCGATGGCATCTTGCTGGCAGAAACGCAGCGAGATCCTCAGCTGCGCACCTACGACACTCTCATTATTGATGAAGCTCATGAACGCAGCCTCAATATTGATTTTCTATTAGGCTACCTGCGACAGCTCCTACCCAAGCGTCCAGACCTGAAGTTGATCATTACCTCAGCCACCATTGATGCAAAGCGTTTTTCGGATCATTTCGCCTTAAATGGCAAGTCTGCTCCGGTAATTGAGGTAAGCGGGCGACTTTTCCCGGTTGAGCAACGTTATGAGCCACTGGAGCTTGATGTTAAGCCTGATGGAAAAAAAGAGTCTAAAGAGGCCAAAGAGCTATCTGACGCTGTAACAGAATCAATTGCAAAGGTATGGCGCGAAGGTGTATCAGGTGCAGGCGATGTGCTCGTCTTCCTGCCCGGCGAGCGGGAAATTCGGGATTGTGCTGAAGCTCTTAGAAAAGATCATGTTCTGCAGCAACGCTTTCATCCGGAGATTTTGAGTCTTTTTGCTAGACAATCGGTTGCTGAGCAAGAGCGCGTATTTAACCCCGGCAATGGCCGCCGTATTATTTTGACGACTAACGTTGCCGAGACCTCATTAACAGTTCCCAATATTCGTTATGTGGTTGATAGCGGCTTGGCTCGCGTCAAACGCTATTCCTATCGCAACAAGGTAGAGCAACTTCAGATCGAGCCAATTTCGCAGGCAGCTGCCAATCAGAGGGCGGGTCGTTGCGGTCGCGTATCAGATGGTATTTGTATTCGTCTCTACAGCGAGCAAGATTATTTAAGTCGCCCCAAATTTACTGATCCAGAAATTCTGCGTAGCTCATTAGCGGCGGTATTGCTTCGCATGAGCTCTCTAAGATTGCCCCGTATTCAAGAGTTTCCATTTATTGATAAACCTTTGGGTCGCGCGATTGCCGACGGTGTCCAGCTTCTAGATGAGTTGGGCGCTATCGTCTATGACGATGTCACCCTCAGTAGTGATACGGATAGCAACAGCAGATTCAAGCTCACTCCTATTGGCAAACAGTTAGCAGATCTGCCATTAGATCCTCGGATTGGTCGTATGCTGTTAGCGGCCAAGGAGCACAACGCATTGCGTGAGGTCACCATCATTGCCTCCGCTTTAGCTACCCAGGATCCACGTGATCGACCAATGGATCAGGCTGCAGCCGCTGACCAAGCGCATCTCCTGTTTGCGGATGAGCGTTCCGAGTTTCTCAGCTTCGTCAAGCTTTGGGATTGGCATCAAGATGCCCTGAAGCACAAGCACAGCAATCGACAATTAGAGAATCTATGCCGTAGTAAGTTTTTATCACCAAGACGTCTGCGTGAATGGCGCGATGTTCATGGTCAACTGCATACGATGTTGGCTGAAAAGGGCTGGAAAGAAAATCCATCCGCCGCTACTTATGAACAAGTTCACCTCTCGCTCTTAACTGGCCTCTTGGGTTATGTAGCTAAAAAAGAGGAAGATGAAAAATCTCAGGAGCGTGGCAGCAAGACTGGTAGCTATATGGGCGCACGCGGTATCCGTCCCTTTATTTGGCCAGGCTCAACGATTGGCAAAAAGGCCGGTGCCTGGATTTTGGCTGGTGAACTACAAGAAACCAATCGCATGTATGCGCGCACGATTGCCAAAATCGAGCCAGGGTGGGTTGAGAAGGTTGCAGCCCATCGCCTGATTAAATCTTTGAGCGAGCCTTTTTGGGATCACCGTCAAGGAGAGGTGATGGTCTTTGAGCGTGGCACTTTGTATGGACTCCCGATTTATCACGGTCGTCGCGTCCGTTATGAACCTCACAATCCAAAAGATGCTCGTAATTTATTCATTACCCAGGCCTTAGTTCAAGAAGAGAT
This sequence comes from Polynucleobacter sp. Adler-ghost, assembly GCF_018688495.1. NCBI lineage: Bacteria > Pseudomonadati > Pseudomonadota > Betaproteobacteria > Burkholderiales > Burkholderiaceae > Polynucleobacter > Polynucleobacter sp. Adler-ghost. Next base: position 1,147,159 of record NZ_CP061320.1, on the reverse strand, counting down.
GTTTGGCCGTATGGATAGCCCTGCATTGATGCGGGAGACCGAGGCCGATGCTAGAAAAAAATATCCCGGGATTTTTGAATTCTTTTGGCATAACCGCAGACTGATTAAAGAGATTGAAGCTTTAGAGCATCGTTCACGACGTCCCGATGTGTTGGTAGATGATGACCTCCTTTTTGCTTTTTATGATTCGCGTATTCCTCAGGATGTTTTGAGTAGGGAGAGTATGAAAGCCTGGTTGTTAAAGACATCAGCGGGTAAAGGCGTTATTGAGGAAGTGCCCGATAGTCTTTTGCGCCTAGCCAAAGCAGACTTAATGCGCCACGAGGCAGCTGGAATTACGGTAGATCGTTATCCTAAAAAGATGATGGTCGGTGGCAGCGAATTGAGTTTGACTTATCACTTCGAACCTGGCAGTCCCAAAGATGGAGTAACGCTGGTGGTGCCTTTGACTCTATTGAATCAGGTTGATGGTCGTCGATGTGATTGGCTGGTTCCAGGCATGTGTGAAGAAAAAATTGGTTTATTACTTAAATCACTTCCTCAGAAACTACGTCGCTACTGCGTCCCACTGCCCGAGTATGCAAAATCGTTTTTAGAGCGGATGCTATCAGGCAAACAGTTTGGGGTAGGTGACTTTTTAGATAGCCTCATTACTGATATTCGTAAAGAACGTGGCTTAGAAATTAAGCGTACTGATTTCAGGCCCGAATCCTTACCTTTGCATGCTTCAATGAATTTCCGCCTAGTGGATGAGCACGGTCGTCAGCTGGAGTTAGAGCGTAATTTATCTCGATTACGCGCTGAATATGGAGAGACTGCCCGAACAGCCTTCCAAGCCATAGCGCAGCAAGCAGTCCATGATGAGCTCGGGAGTAGTGTCCCGATAAATAACTTGGCTCCTATTGGCAAAACCAATCAAAGCGTCAATGCATCTACAGTAAAAACGGTAGAGCAGGGCGGTTATCGAAGCTGGGACTTTGGTGAACTGCCCGAGACTCTAGAAATTCAGAAAGGCAATCGCACTTTATTTGGCTACCCCGCTTTAGTGGATCGAACCGAGGCGTGCGATCTTGAAGTGTTTGATGATTTGCTAGAAGCTCGCAAACATCATTGGCAAGGATTACGTAGACTATTTGCCTTATCGAATAAAGATACGCTCAAGGCACTACAGAAACAGCTCCCTGGAATTCGGGAGCTTGGATTGCTCTTTATTAATATTGGGTCTGTTGATGGCTTAATTGAGCAAATTCTGAATCTCGCCTTGGAGCGGGCATTTATGAATGATCCATTGCCCGTGAATGCCGAGCAGTTTGCAGAGCGTTTGCAGGCAGGTAAGCCCCGTTTGGCTCTGATTGCGCAGGAGATTTCAAAACATGCCCTGGCGGCATTGCAGGCTTATGCAGATCTACAAAAGAAGTTATCCCAGGCAAAGGCTGCCTCAGCAACTGCCCATGTGGATATTCAGAACCAAATCCAGGGTTTGATCTTTGCTAAATTTGTTTCAGATACGCCTTACGCTCAGTTAGTGCATTTCCCTCGTTATCTCAAAGCCATTGCCATGCGTATTGATAAATTGCGCGCTAACCCTGGCCGGGATTCACAGTGCCAAAAAGACTGGGAGTCGGTTGCTAGGCCATGGCAAAAACTCGTTCAGGCCAGCCATGGCTCTGTAGCATATGACATTAACGAGGATCAGGCTTTAGCAGATTTTCGCTGGCAACTCGAGGAATTGAGGGTGGCTTTATATGCCCAAGAATTAAAGACCCCAAGCCCAATGTCCTTAAAGCGCCTAGAAAAGGTCCTAGCTAGCTTGCGATAGGTCAAGTGATTCTGGTTAAAGACCTGCGTCAGATGAATCATTTGCTTACAATGTGAGACATGCACACTTACATTCGTAAAGCCAAATTTGGCAGTATTTCAATCTTGGCTATCTATGCCCTGACTGGGCTCTTGAACGCTGCTTATGCTCAAGGCTCGAACTCATCCGAGCCCAAGTTAGCAGTTGTCTTGAACTCTGGTGAGGCTACTGTCAGTCTGATCGATATGCCAAGTCGCAAAGTGATCAAGACAGTACCGGTTGGAAAAGAGCCTCATCACTTGATGATGACCCAAGATCAAAAGACTTTGCTGATTGCGAATGCTGCAGGCAATGATGTGGTGCTGATGAATCCCACTACTGGTGAGTTAACTGGCAAGATACCGAACATTATTGATCCGTACCAAATTGGTTATTCGCCCAATCATAAGTGGTTTGTTGCAAACGGTAATCGCTTGGATAGGGTGGATGTTTACCATGCGCAGGGCGCAGATCTCAAATTGGCTAAAACAATTAAGCTTGGTAAGACGCCAAGTCATGTCGCATTTACAGCAGATAGCAAGATTGCATTCATTACCTTACAAGACTCAAATGAACTGGCGGCAATTGATTTGGATACCCAGACTGTCATTTGGAAAATCACCACTGGTAAAGTGCCAGCAGGAGTTTGGATGACGCCTGGTGATCAATACCTATTGATTGGTATTACTGGTGAAGACTATGTTCAAGTCATTGATTGGAAAACCCGTAAAGAGGTCAAACGAATCGTTACTGGCAAGGGCGCTCACAACTTCCGCCCCTTGGGTGATAAAAAGCATGTGTTCGTCAGTAACCGTATTGCGTCAACTATCAGCATGATTAATATGCAGACCTTGGAAAAGGTGGGCGATATTACCGGGCTGCCGGCCGGTCCAGATGATATGGAAATTACGCCTGACGGAAAAACCCTGTGGGTCACTCTCCGCTTCTCTAAAAAGGTGGGGGTAATTGATATACCTACGATGAAGTTAGTCTCGGTAATCCCTGTTGGTAGATCACCCCATGGCGTTTTCTTCACACCGCATGCTAGCTGGGAATAGCCCGATTAGATGTATTTCAATGCCACTCTCGCTCGACTGACAGTATTCATTATTCTGGCTTCATGCTCTTCGCTTGGCTTTACACAAGAGGCGAATTGTAAAAAAACGGTTTACCTAACTTTTGATACCGGCAATATGTCTGTAGCACAAACTATCGCCGATATTTTGAATCGTCAAAATGTGAAAGCTACTTTTTTTCTGGCGAATGAAAAAACTAGCCGCGGCGATTTTTCTTTGGATGACTCTTGGAAATCGTATTGGCAAGATCGGGTTCGTGAAGGCCATCACTTTGGTAGCCACACCTATGACCATGTGTACTTTGTAAAGGATGGTCCAAGTGGAGAGATCTTTGCAAAGCCACAATTTGGTCCCAAGGCGGGAGTGAGCACTCTTTACAACGAAGCAACTTATTGTCGAGAAATCCGACGAGTGGATGAGCGCTTTAAAGAGTTAACAGGCGCCAGCATTGAAAAAATCTGGCGTGCCCCTGGCGGTAAGACATCGCCCCGTTCGGTCAGGATGGGCGATCAATGCGCTTATCAACATTTTGGCTGGAGTCCTGCGGGATTTTTGGGTGATGAACTGAGTTCGCAGACGCATCCCAACAAAACGCTTTTGGATAAGGCTAGTAGCCAGCTGCAGGATGGCGATATTACTATGGCTCATTTGGGTATTTGGTCACGCAAGGATCCCTGGGCTCCGGCAGTTTTAGAGCAACTCATACTGAACTTAAAGGCTCGGGGGTTTTGTTTTGCAACCCTGCCAAAACGTGATAAATGAGACACAATTGAGTATATGGACTCAAACCCTTTGATAGCTGCCATCGCTTCAGCCTACGCTAGCGTTCAAGAATTCTTGTTTACCTATGTGGCTGGACCAATTTTGTATCACTTCGATCTGATGGCGATGGCCGAGGATGTATTTGATGGTATCGACTGGTTTTTATTTGGGTGTATTCAGATTTTCCTGATTGCTGTGATTCTCAGAGCCTGGGAGAGATTTTCTCCCGCAGAGATGCAAGAACGATTTACAAAGAGCTCCAAGGCAGATATTTTTTATACCCTATTTCATCGTCTAGGTATTTTTCACGGTCTGATTTTCATCGCCTTATCAGGATTTTTCTTTCAGATTGATTCTGTCTTACATGACTTTCGTTTTGATAGATTGAATGTGGAGTCTTGGTGGCCGTCAGTGACATCGATACCGTTGGTGAGTTTTTGTATCTACTTCATATTGCTTGATTTTGTGGAGTACGTATATCACCGCGCCTCCCATGTTTTTAATTGGTGGTGGCAATTGCATGCCTTGCATCATAGTCAAACGGTGATGACTGCTTGGTCTGATGATCGCAACCATATCGTCGATGACATCATGCATGCATTAGTCTTTTCTTTCTTTGCCCTATTGTTTGGGGTGTCACCTAGTCAATTTATTCTATTAGTGGTGTTGAGCCAGTTAATTCAAAGCTGGCAACATGCTAATTTAAAGATTCATCTTGGACCGTTTAAGTATTTGTTAATTTCCCCGATGTATCACCGAATGCATCATGCGGTAGGGTATGGTCATGAGGCCAAAGGTAAGCCAGGCGTTTTAGGTGGTTGTAACTTTGGAGTCTTGTTTCCTTGGTGGGACATGATGTTCAATACCGCAATCTTTTCAAAAGAGGTTCATCCCACTGGCGTTAGAGACCTAGTGTTGTCGCCTAATGTATTGCAGCATCAGTGGCAGGGTCTAATACATTCCCTTCGAGAAATCTTTCCCAAAGCAAAATAGAAGCTAGAAGTTCACATGGTAGCAATGGAAATCTATGGATAGCATGCAGCAAGTTTTTAAATCTTTTGGCTTGGCTTTAGTTGGTGCAATGCATCCGAAAATGCTATGGCTGAGCTTGCGGCCATTTATGATCGTCTCCGTCTTATGGGGCGCCTTAATTTGGCTAACTTGGACGCCAGCATTAGAGATGCTGAGTACTTTTCTGACGGCATCCATATTTACTAGCTGGATTGCGGATGGTTTGATCTGGGCCGGCTTCGAGAGTGCTCGTGCATGGATCGCGCCACTCTTCTTTGTAATGTTACTGATTCCTCTAATCTCAATCAGTTTATTGGTATTCATCGCCTTAACAACTGTGCCAACTATCGTTAAGGTGGTCACGCGGCAATATGCTTATAAAGACATTGCGAAGAAAAAGGGCGGCAGCTTATTTGGCAGCTTTATCTATACCCTTTGGTCAGCTTTGATCTGCCTAGTTTTAGTGATGCTCACTTTGCCAGTATGGTGGATACCACCATTGGTTGCCGTCTTACCCCCATTACTTTGGGGCTGGTTAACCATGCGTTTGATGTCTTACGATGTATTGGCTTTGCATGCTACTGCAGAGGAGCGCGATATCCTGTTGCATCAACACCGTTGGCCACTATTGGCCATGGGAGTTATTTCTGGGATGTTGGGAGCAGTACCTACCTTTTTCTGGGCAACCTCTGTTTTAGCTCTTGTCTTATTTCCTATTGTTAGCTTTGTTGCGCTCTGGATCTATTCTTTAATATTTGTCTTTGCTGCGCTTTGGTTTACACATTATTTGCTTGAGGCTCTAAAAGAATTGCGCAGTAATGAGTTGACTCAATCCCTCAATATAGAAGCGCGTGTTATTGATACGGAGTTACCAAACCATGGCTGAGGTATTGAATAAGCCGATTCTCGAGGACTCCGAATTCAATTCGCGTCGTTTCGGTTTAATTGTGATTGGCGATGAAATTTTGTCCGGCCGTCGTCAAGACAAACATCTCAGTAAATTGATTGAGCTTTTAAATGAGCGCGGCCTCAGCCTATCTTGGGCTAAATATGTTGCAGATGATCCCAAGCAAATTACTGCTACCTTGAAAGACAGCTTCACTAGTGGTGATGTAGTTTTTAGTACTGGTGGTATTGGAGCCACGCCTGATGACCACACGAGACAATGCGCTGCTTTAGCCTTGGGTACGCAAACGCAACTCCACGCGACTGCACAAGAGCTTATTGCCGGACGTATTCAGACCATGGCAGAGGGCGACCCATTAAAGGCCGATCTGAGCACTCCAGAAAACCAGCATCGCTTCAAGATGGGGGAGTTCCCCATTGGGAGCGATATCATTCCGAATCCCTATAACCAGATCCCTGGTTTTTCTATCCATGAGCACTATTTTGTGCCTGGCTTTCCTGTCATGGCTGCGCCTATGATGGCGTGGTGCTTGGATACGTATTATCAGAATTTATTTCATCGCGAGAACTGGGCAGAACAAAGTTTCATCGTTCCCAAGGGCATAGAGTCTGTCCTAACGCCCTTAATGGAGCGTATTGAGGCCTCTTTTCCGGGGGTAAAGGTCTTTAGTCTCCCATCGGTTGGAGATACTTCCAGAGGGGGTGTTTATGCCGAGCGGCATATTGAATTAGGCATTAAGGGTAATGCCAAGCTTCTAGATAACGCCTGGATCGCTTTGCGAACTGGCACTGAGGCTTTGGGTTATGACGTTCATGATATTTCGAAATCTGATTAAGCACTACTTTGGTGCAAATATAGTGATTTTTAGGGTTTTAAGGGGTTTTTCAGCACTTAATTAGTGCAATAATGACTATTCCCGTTTGTTTGCTTCAGTAAATTAGATACATCCCAAGGGCATATTTGATGCCTGGAATAAACAAGGGTGTACACCTTAGGTTTGTATTCCGAATTCAGTTAATAGAGGAGATTTGCATGACGAAGACCGTCGCTGATGTGATGAAGTTGGTTAAAGAGAAGGAATGTACTTTCGTTGATTTCCGCTTTGTAGATACAAAGGGTAAAGAGCAGCACACAACGGTACCTATTTCCCATTTTGACGAAGACAAGTTTGAGAGCGGTCACGCGTTTGACGGCTCATCTATTGCTGGTTGGAAAGGTATTGAGGCATCTGATATGTTGTTGATGCCAGATCCGACTGCTTGCTATATCGACCCATTCTATGAAGAGCCAACATTGGTGATCACATGTGATGTGATCGAGCCTTCAGATGGTAAAGGTTACGACCGTGACCCACGTTCGATTGCTAAGCGTGCTGAGTCCTATTTGAAGAGCACTGGTTTGGGAGATACAGCGTACTTTGGTCCAGAGCCAGAATTCTTTATTTTTGATGGCGTCCGTTGGGGTGCTGATATGCAAGGTTGTTTCGTTAAGGTAGATTCTGAAGAGGCACCATGGTCTTCAGCTGCTGAAATCGAAGGCGGCAACACTGGACATCGTCCAGGCAAAAAGGGCGGTTACTTCCCAGTTGCTCCAGTAGATACATTCCATGACATGCGTTCTGAAATGTGTTTAATCCTCGAATCCTTAGGTATTCCAGTTGAAGTGCATCACCATGAAGTTGCTGGTCAAGGTCAAAATGAATTGGGCACTAAGTTCAGCACATTAGTTCAACGTGCTGACTGGACTATTTGGCAGAAATACGTTGTTCAAAACGTGGCTCATGCATACGGCAAGACAGCAACATTTATGCCTAAGCCTATCGTTGGTGACAATGGTTCTGGTATGCACGTTCACCAATCCATTTGGAAGAACGGCGAGAACTTGTTTGCTGGTAACGGCTACGCAGGTTTGTCAGAGTTTGCCTTGTTCTACATCGGCGGCATTATTAAGCACGCTAAGGCATTGAATGCGATCACTAACCCAGGTACAAACTCATACAAGCGTTTAGTTCCAGGATTTGAGGCTCCAGTAAAGTTGGCTTACTCTGCGCGCAACCGTTCTGCTTCGATTCGTATTCCACACGTTTCAAGCCCTAAGGGTCGTCGTATCGAAACTCGCTTCCCTGATCCATTGGCTAACCCATACCTCTGCTTCTCAGCATTGATGATGGCTGGTTTAGATGGTGTTCAGAATAAGATTCATCCAGGTGAAGCTGCTGACAAGAACTTGTATGACTTGCCGCCAGAAGAAGATGCAAAGATCCCAACCGTTTGTGCAAGCTTGGAAGAGGCATTAGAAGCTTTGAACAAAGACCGTGAGTTCTTGACTCGTGGCGGTGTCTTTACAGACTCTATGATCGACGCATATATCGCTTTGAAGATGGAAGATGTCACACGTTTCCGTATGACAACTCATCCGATCGAATTCGATATGTACTACTCCCTGTAAGCGAAGGAAAAATGTTGAGCGCAGGTCTGTTGCGCAATTCGTTCAAAGGGGCAGCTTCGGCTGCTCCTTTTTTTCCGACATTGCTTGATCAGTTGCCTAATGCCATTGTGGTGTTTGAGGCTGATAACCAACAATTGGTTTATGTGAATCCTGCAGCAGAGTCTGCGCTGGACCTCTCTCGTAAATCACTTGAGGGTCAGTCTGTGCACGACTTGTTTGGTTCCAATGAGTCTCTTAATCACATGATTGAAGAGGTTAAGGCGGGACACTTTTCTGCGAAACGACAAGAAATGATGCTGCATTCATTGCCCGGTAGCATCCATCAAGAATCTATTCCTGCGCATGTGGTGGTAGCTAGCCTTGAAGATCCAAGCCTTATCATGATGGAGTGGTTCCCAATAGATCAACAGTTACGTAGTGAGCGTGATGAGCGCGTAACACAGCAAGTTGAAGCAAATAAACAGTTAATGCGTAACTTAGCGCATGAAATCAAAAACCCTTTGGGTGGCATTCGTGGTGCCGCTCAATTGCTCGAGTTCGAGCTACCAGAAAAGGGCTTGCGTGAATATACCCAAGTCATTATTAAAGAATCTGATCGTCTACAAAACTTGGTTGATCGACTGCTCGCGCCGCATCGTAAGGCGCATGCTATGGAGTCATTCAATGTTCATGAGGCCTTAGAGCGAGTGCGCAGTCTTGTATTGGCTGAGTTTCCTAAAGGACTCAGAATCATTCGTAACTATGACACTAGTCTTCCTGAGGTTTTGGGTGATCGTGAGCAGTTGATTCAGGCCGTCTTAAATATTGCTCACAATGCAGCCCAAGCGCTGACTGAAGAAATTGCTCAAGGTACGGCTCAAATTGAATTAAAGACCAGAGTAGCTCGCTCGGTGACTATTTCTAAACAACGATACAAAATGGCAATGGATTTGCACGTAATTGATAACGGACCTGGTATTCCGGATGAAATTCGCGAGCGTATTTTCTTTCCATTGGTATCTGGCAGGGATGGGGGCAGTGGCCTTGGCCTCACCTTAGCTCAAACTTTTGTGCAGCAGCATCAAGGTTTTATCGCTTGCAACAGCCGTCCTGGACGGACTGATTTCCAAATTCAAATTCCTTACCGTAGGCAGGAGAAAGTTATATGAAACCCGTTTGGATCGTGGATGATGATCAATCTATTCGTTGGGTCCTAGAAAAAGCGCTTACTCGCGAGAATATTCCTCATAAGAGTTTTTCTAATCCTAATGATGTACTTGATGCATTGGAAAAAGATGCGCCACAGGTATTGATTTCAGATATTCGTATGCCACGCGGCAATGGTTTGGATCTGTTGCAGAATGTAAAAGAAACCCATCCGCTACTTCCAGTCATTATCATGACCGCCTATTCTGATTTAGACTCTGCGGTCTCATCATTTCAAGGTGGCGCATTCGAATATCTGACTAAGCCATTTGATATTGATAAAGCAGTTGAGTTGATTCGTCGTGCTATGGAGCAGAGCGAGCGCAATCAATCTGGTAATAAAGAGATGAATGGTTGGAGACAAGACTCCACTGAAATTATTGGTCAAGCTCCGGCAGTGCAGGAGGTTTTCAGAGCGATCGGGCGTCTAGCTCAGTCGCATTCAACAGTATTAATTACAGGCGAGTCAGGTACCGGCAAAGAGTTGGTAGCACAAGCATTGCACAAGCATAGTCCACGCGCTAAAGGTCCATTTGTTGCCTTTAGTACTGCAGCAGTACCCAAGGATTTATTAGAGTCAGAGTTATTTGGTCACGAGCGCGGCGCTTTCCCTGGAGCTTTGACTTTACGTCGTGGCCGTTTTGAGCAGGCTGATGGTGGCACCTTATTCTTAGATGAGATTGGTGAAATTCCATTCGACCTACAAACACGTTTATTGCGCGCGCTAACGGATGGTCATTTTTACCGTGTTGGTGGTCAAGATCCGATTAAGGCAAATGTACGCATCATTGCATCAACCCATCAGAACTTAGAAGCCCGAGTTGCTGCAGGCGCTTTTCGGGAAGATTTATTGCACCGCTTAAATGTCATTCGCTTGCGCATGCCTGCATTGCGTGAGCGCGCAGAGGATATCCCGGTTTTGGCACGCCATTTTATGTTGTCTTGTGCAAAGTCCTTGGGAGTTGAAGCTAAAAATCTTTCGGATGAGGTTTTAAAAGAAATGAGTGTCATGCCATTCCCTGGCAATGTGCGTCAATTAGAAAATCTCTGCCACTGGTTAACAGTCATGACGCCATCTAATGTCATTGGAGTGAGTGATTTACCTGCTGATATTTTGGCAGAAGCTGTTGAACAGCCAGCTCTATTGCAGGGCGAGTCTAGTCCTAATGTGCAGCTTGCTGTTAAGGCTGGTTCTGTCGATTGGGAGGGCGGTTTAGGTCGCCTTGCGGTCAAAATGTTGCAGGATGGAGATTCGGAAGTATATGACGTGTTGTGCTCTAAATTTGAAAAGGCAGTATTGCAAGCCGCACTAGAAGTTACGCGTGGCAGACGTGTAGAAGCAGCTCAAAGACTGGGTATCGGTCGCAATACAATTACTCGGAAGTTGCAGGAGTTGGGAATCAATGACTGATTCAATCAGAATAGCTGCCTGGAATGTGAATTCCCTCAAGGTACGCTTGCCCCAAGTGCTCAAATGGTTGCAAGATCATGAGCGGGCAAAAACACCTATTGATGCGCTCTGTCTTCAGGAGCTCAAGCTAACTGATGATAAGTATCCGCATCAAGAGCTCGAAGAGGCAGGATATATCAGTATTGCTGCTGGGCAAAAAACCTATAACGGCGTGGCTATTATTGCTCGAAAGGCAGCATTGGCGCCTATTGCTACTGATCATGACACTACTTTTCTAAAGCCAGTGAGAAATATTCCAGCAAATGCAGATGAGCAACAACGCATCTTAGCGGCTACAGTATGCTTCAAGGGAATGCAGCCGATTCGGCTAGTATCAGCATACTTTCCTAATGGACAATCGCCCGATAGTGACAAGTTTGTTTATAAACTAGGCTGGCTCAAAGCGCTCGAAAATTGGTTAAGAGAAGAATTAACTCAAAATAGCCGCTTAGCCCTTTTGGGTGATTTCAATATCGCACCAAGTGATATCGACGTACATGATCCCTCAAAATGGATCGGCCAAAACCTAGTTTCCCCAGAAGAACGTAAAGCCTTCCAGCAGCTTGTGGAATTGGGCTTAACAGACTCTTTCCGAATGTTTGAGCAAGCGCCTAAATCTTTTAGCTGGTGGGATTACCGCATGATGGGCTTTAGAAGAAACGCCGGTATGCGAATCGACCATATTCTTCTGAGCGATGCCCTGAAAGAAAAGTGCAACTCCAGCATCATCGATAAAGAGCCGCGCACCTGGGAGCAGCCTTCGGATCATGCCCCAGTCATCGCAGAAATTAAAGCTTAGATCATCGCCTTCATTGAGTCACGAGGCCGCCGTGACGAAGTAGGGCATCGATACTAGGCTCGCGACCCCTGAATGCCTTAAATGATTCGGCAGCAGGGCGGCTACCACCCACCTCCAGAATCTCTTGGCGATAGCGTATACCTGTTTTTTCATCAAGGACGCTACCAGTTAGTTTTGCCGCTTCTTCAAAAGCAGAGTAGACATCAGCAGAAAGAACTTCAGCCCATTTATAGCTGTAATAACCAGCAGCATAGCCACCAGCAAAAATATGGCTAAAGGTATTTATCCATCGAGAGATGGGTGGTTGCGGTATGACATTAAATTGATCTGCAATATTTCTAGACAGATCTAGCACGGCGTGACCTTGAGAGTTTTTTGGATCAAAACTAGCATGTAGGCGCCAATCAGTTAGCGACATCACAACTTGGCGCAATGTCATATAGCCATTTTGAAAATTCTTGGCAGCCAGTATTTTTTCAAATAATTCGCGAGGCAGTGGCTTTCCAGTTTCAGCATGCGCTGTCATTTTTTCCAAGACCTCCCATTCCCAGCAGAAGTTTTCCATAAACTGGCTTGGTAGCTCTACTGCATCCCACTCAACACCATTGATACCCGATACGCCTAATGCACTGACTTGCGTTAAAAGGTGATGCAGGCCATGACCACTCTCATGAAAGAGTGTGATCACATCATCATGAGTGATTGTCGGTTGGCGTAATACGCCATTTACTTTTACAGGTGGAGCAAAGTTACAGACTAGATATGCTACTGGTATCTGGATTTCTCCATTGGGTAATTCACGTCGACCACGTGCATCATCCATCCAAGCTCCACCACGTTTACCTGACCTTGCATAGGGATCAAGGTAAAAATAGGCCACCATATTATCAGCCGCATTTTTGACGGAGAAGGACTGCACATCTGCGTGCCAAGTTGGCAGATCAGCCTTTTGAATCTTCACACCAAACAAAGTTTGAATTACGCCAAATAAGCCCTCCAACACTTTGGGCAAAGGAAAGTATTGTTTCAACTCATTCTCAGAGAAGGAATAGCGCTCTTGCTTCAATCTCTCAGAAGCATAGGCAATATCCCAAGGTTCTAATCCATCATGAATGGATAGCTCAGTCTTGGCAAATAAAGAAAGTTCTTGCCAATCCTTTAGTGCAAAAGGTTTTGCCTTTTGAGCAAAATTCGTTAAGAAGGTATCGACTTCCTCAGCACTACTTGCCATTTTTGGGGCTAAGCTCAGGGCAGCAAAGTTTTTAAAACCCAGCATACGTGCTTCTTCATCACGTAGCTTTAACTGCTCAAGCATGTTTTGCGTATTATCCCAATCGAGTTTGCCTTTAGAGTATTGAGGGCCTAGCTCAGAAGCTCGAGTTACGTAGGCCTCATACATTAGGCGACGCAGGGATCGGTTCTCGGAATACTGCATTACTGGGTAATAAGAAGGGAAGTGTAGTGAAAATGCCCAGCCTTGAAGATTCTTCTGCTGAGCAAGATCGGCTGCAGCGGCAATGGCATCCTCAGGTAAGCCAGCTAAATCAACCTGATCTGTAATGAGATGAATAAATCCATCGGTGGCATCTAACACATGATCGGAGAAAGCCTTTCCTAACAAGGCTTGCTCATCTTGTATCTTCGCAAAGCGGGGTTTATCAGCATCACTCAGCTCTGCGCCACCAAGACGGAAGTCTCTTAATGAGTTTTCAATCACTTTCTTCTGGGCCGAATTGAGTTTTGAAAAGTCACTACCTTGACTCAGGGCCTTAAACTTTTCATAAAGCGCGAGATTTTGTCCCAAGCTTGAAAAGAAGGCCGTAACTTTAGGCATCATCTCCCCATACGCTGCTCTAAGTTCAGGAGTATCGGCAACACTATTGAGATGAGAAATCACCCCCCAAGATCTACTTAACGATTCAGTGGCATCCTCGAGAGGCTCTACCAAATCATTCCAGTTTGCTGGAGTGGCCAGGTTCACTGCATGATCTACCGCAGATTGCGCCCGCTGCAGAAGGAAGTCGATTGCTGGGGCAATGTCGGATGGCTTAACCTCAGAATAGGCGCAAATGCCTCTTCCGAATGCAATGAGTGGATTTTGTTGGAGCTCGGGAGAGGGCTTTGATGTCGTTGGTTTAGTCATCCCTATAGCTTAATGGACGACAGCAACTTTTGCTAATCAGGTGCTAAAACGGCCTCGTGTGAAGAGGTCTATTAGGTCAGTTTTGCTGCTTTTTCCGCTGCCTCTAGAGTGTTCATTAGGAGCATAGTGATGGTCATGGGGCCTACTCCACCTGGTACAGGAGTGATCCAGCCGGCAACATATTGAACGGCATCAAAATCGACGTCGCCACAGAGTTTTCCATCGGGCATGCGATTAATGCCCACATCAATGACTACAGCGCCATTTTTGACCATATCGCCGGTAATCATTTTTGGCTTGCCGGTAGCAACCACCAAAATATCAGCATCCTTAGTATGATGCGCCAAGTCACGAGTCTTGCTATTGCAAATTGTGACTGTTGCACCTGCTTGCAACAAGAGCATCGCCATTGGTTTGCCAACTATATTGGAAGCACCCACGATCACCGCACGTGCACCACGGATGGGATATTCAATACTCTCCAGTATTTTCATGCAGCCATAAGGGGTGCATGGCTTGAATTCTGGTTGGCCCACCATTAAGGCGCCAGCATTAGCTACGTGAAACCCATCCACATCTTTTGCTGGTGCAATGGCTTCAAGAACGCGCTCGGCTGCAATATGTTCAGGAAGCGGTAGTTGAACCAAGATTCCGTGAATTGCTGGATCAGCATTAAGAGTAGCAATACGAGCTAACAATTCTTCTTCGCCTAGCTCGACGGAGTAGCGCTCAAGCACAGAATGGAAGCCAACATCTTCACATGCTTTTACTTTGTTTCTGACATAAACCTGGCTGGCGGGATTTTCGCCAACAACAATCACTGCTAAACCTGGTCTAACACCTTTAGCGGTAACGATTGCACCACGTGCAGCAATTTCAGTACGTAATTTTTTGGATAGCGCAACGCCATCAAGTAACTGTGCAGGCATAAAAATTAATTGGGTTGTGGATCAGAGAGAGCAAGACGCAGAAGATCAGCAACAGTATTGACGTTGAGCTTTTCCATGATGTTCGCGCGATGAGCCTCGACAGTTTTGATTGAGATACTTAGATCATCTGCGATTTGTTTATTCAATCGACCGGCTACGATACGTTCAAGCACTTGGCGCTCACGCCCAGTGAGTTTGCTCAAGAGGCTCTGGGTTACCTTACGCTGACTGGCTTGGGAGTAATCAATCCGAGCTTTTCCAAGCATTCGATCTACTAAGCCACAGAGATCATTTTCTTTAAATGGTTTTTCGATAAAGTCCACCGCTCCACGCTTCATGGTGGAAACTGCCATCGATACATCTCCGTGACCAGTAATGAAAGCAACTGGCATGGGTAGGTTTTCACTAATGAGGCGCTCTTGTAATTCAAGGCCAGACATACCAGACATGCGGACATCTAGGATGGCGCAAGAGATGGTTGATTTATCGGTGCTTTGGAGTGACTGCAAGAAACGTTCAGCACTTGCATGGCAGCGAACTACATAGCCATTACTTTCAAGCAGCCAAGTAAGGGAGTCGCGAACTGCCTCGTCGTCATCTACAACATAAACTACTTCAGCTTGATTGGGTTTGGTGGCAGCACTGATATTCATATTAGCTCTCGCAGATAAACCTAAAAAAATACGTCAATTAAATACTATCCTGAGAGCCCGGAGACTCTAGGGGTAATAGTATTGTAAAGGTGCAGCCAGACAACTTTGTATGTTCGGCATCCATCAGATTTGTTGCCCAAAGACGACCCTGATGGGATTCAATCACAGATCTGCAAATGTTCAGACCCATGCCCATACCATCACTTTTGGTGCTGAAAAAGGGCTCAAACATGCGTTCAATCACTGATTTTGCAATTCCGCCACCCGCATCCTTCACCTGAATGCGCAACATGGCGGGGAAGGTGCTGGTGTCTAAATCTGCTGAAATCTGCACAGGAGGAGCCGACCAGCGCGAGGAAAGGGGGTAAACCTCCCTCAGGCTATCCAAAGAGTTTTTCAGGAGATTAACCAAGACCTGCAGAATTAAGACTGGATCCAAGTCGACCGCAGGGAGTTTTTCAGCAATTTCAGTGCTAATGCTCAAGCGATGGCGATGGGCTTCAATTTCCACCAACCCAACAGCATCATGAATAATTTCAGCGATATCGCAAGACTTTCTTTGCGGTTCACTCCGTTTTACAAAGCCTTTAATACGCTGAATGATCGTGCCAGCGCGATGAGCCTGATCGGATGCCTTTTCTAGCGCCGGAAGAATGTCTTTTTGTAAGGCAGGGTCAAGATGACCCTGTAAGCGCTTTACTACACCCATGCAATAGTTCGAAATTGCTGCAAGCGGTTGATTTAATTCATGGGCTAAAGAAGAGGCCATTTCACCCATCGTTGTTAAGCGGCTAGTAAATTGCATCCGCTCTTCTTGTTGTCTAGCCAAGTCATCCGCTTCGACGCGAAGCGTAATATCTGTGGCAATTAATAATTGTGCCAAGTGACCATCCACCCATGGGACATTACGTCTGCGAACTTCATACCATTTTGATATGCCCGATGCCTCATCTAGTAATTGAATTTCTTCTGATTCAGTTTCGTGGTAGGGTGGTGGCGGTGTAATGACTTCAGCTGTCTTATCACTAGAGTTATTAGGCAGACTTTGCATGATATTTTCATTGATATCGCTACCCGCTAATTCAAAATGACCCTTGGCGGTATTACCAAAGCGCTCACGATAGAAGCGATTTGCGAATAATAGTTCACCATTCTCATTCGACACCACTGATACGGCTGCATCAAGCCCTTCCAGAACGGCAACAAATCGCTCTTGTGATGCCGCTAATTCTTCTCGAATTTTTTTAGGTTCTGAGATATCAATTAATGAAGTTACCCAGCCAGTTTGCTGACCCTTTTCATTTACTAGAGGGGCAATAAATGTACGCGTCTGAATGACTGATCCATCTCTGTGGAGAATGGAGCCCTCAATCCCAATTTTCCTTTCATCGCTCAGCGCAATTTTGAGCGCCTTATTCATTTTGTCAGTCAGCTCATTTTTCTGCCCTTCGGGCCAGAAGGCAAAAGGGGGGCTCAGTCCGATGAGCTCTTCTGCAGACCACCCAGTCATCTCGCAAAATGCCGGATTCACATAAGTAATCACTCGATTCATGTCGTGCGCACGGATTCCCACTGGAGTGGAATTTTCCATCGCACTACGGAAATTGGTTTCTGCCCGAAGATTAGCTTCGGCCTCTTGCCTAACTTGCATTTGTTTAAGAACGGACCATAAACTCCAAATCACAAATGCACTCAAACCCAACACTACGCCTATTAACATCCTAAAAGTTAAATTCGTGGCTGGCGGGTAGGTGTCAATGCGCAGACTCAGGTTTGGACTGAGAACCCCAATATCCAAACTAGTTTGATTGCTAAATGCACGTTTTGGTGTATTTTTATCAGATGAGATTGCTAGTATCTTTTCCTCATCTGTAATTAAAGTAAATCGATACTGGCTCTTGAGCTCGCCAGGGATCATTTCAAGTAGACCCTGTGTTGTATAGAGCACAGCCACCATGCCTTTAATTTCACTGCCAGACATCTGTGGAACAGCTTGCCAAAACACGTTGCGGATTTCTTTTGACACTACTTCGTCACTTGGAACTTCAATAGTAATGAACTGACTAAATGCAGGTCTATTTGTTGCAGTGCTGAGTTCGAGCGTTTTTTTCAGAGCTTGGTTTATTGGTATCGCATTATTTGCTTTATTGAACCAGTCCGTTTTTAAGTTATCCGAAGGAATTTTCCACAGGCGCTGATCAGATTCATTGATCCAGGCAATTTGCGCTATTTCATGATTACTTTGCAAAAGATTTTCTGCTTGAATAATCACGTTCTCTTTTAACTTTGCGGAATCTCCAGCGCTGACATAATCCCGTCCAATAGATTGCAACACATCCGTATTGTTTGCAAAACGTAATTGGATGCGTTGCTTTGCAAAAGAGAGCTCTCTAAATAGTGCAGCTTCTTGCTGGCTCTTTTCTTGTAGTTGTAGGGTGCCCATAATGACTCCCATAACAACCGTAAACAGCACAATGGCTATTAATGGCGTGTAGACAAGCTTAAATCCCCGTATTCGACGGAGCCATTGCACAGGCTTTAGTTGCCAGATTGAAAATGCTATTTTTTTCATGTAATTGGCTTATTTTGCCCTACAGATAGGCATTCTTAGCCAAGCTACCTTTTTTCTCACTTGAGTGCGATGCAACAAAATATCATATAGTGAGAAATATTATCATTATGTGGAAAATTGCTTGTTTACACCCATAGACCTTCCTAGAATATTGCCTATAGAGTGAATCAATAAGATCGATGTAATTAATGGAGGCAGTTTATGGCAGCGGTTCCAGAACAAATTTTGGGTAGCGCAGGAAAACAAGATGCGGATCCAGGTGAAACCCAAGAGTGGTTGCAGGCTCTTGATGGTGTTATTCGGAATGAGGGTCCAGAGCGTGCTGCCTATTTAATTGATCAGCAAATTTCTCATGCTCGAGTCAATGGAGTAAATCAAGCCTTTCATGCAGAAACCCCCTACATCAACACAATCCCTGTAGAGCAACAGGCACGTCTACCAGGCGATCAAAATGTCGAACACCGCATCCGTTCCTACACGCGTTGGAATGCGATGGCTATGGTGTTACGCGCTAATAAAGATACCAACGTTGGCGGCCATATTTCTTCTTTCCAGTCAGCGGCAACGCTATATGACGTTGGCTTTAACCATTTCTGGCATGCCCCATCTCCGGAGCATGGTGGCGATCTCATATTTGTTCAAGGACATTCCGCCCCAGGCGTGTATGCCAGAGCCTACATGCTTGGTCGTTTGTCAGATGAACAGCTGAATAACTTCCGTCAAGAAGTAGGCGGCAAAGGTATTTCTAGTTATCCACATCCTTGGTTGATGCCCGATTTCTGGCAATTCCCAACAGTATCGATGGGTCTTGGCCCCATTATGGCTATTTATCAAGCGCGCTTTATGCGCTATATGCAGGATCGTGGATTTATTCAAGCGGAAGGTAGAAAAGTTTGGGCCTTCCTCGGCGATGGTGAAACTGATGAACCAGAATCACTCGGCGCTATTGGTATGGCAGGCCGTGAGAAATTAGACAACCTGATTTTCGTAGTGAACTGCAACTTGCAACGTCTTGATGGTCCAGTGCGCGGCAACGGCAAAATTATTCAAGAGCTCGAAGGGGAGTTCCGTGGCGCTGGTTGGAATGTAATTAAGGTAGTTTGGGGAGGTCATTGGGATGCCTTGTTCGCTCGCGACAAAAAAGGCATCTTGATGCAGCGTCTTGGTCAGATCGTCGATGGTGAATACCAGACAATGAAAGCCAAGAGTGGTGCCTACGTGCGCGAAATCGTTTTCAATACTCCTGAATTAAAGGCATTGGTCAGCGACTGGAGTGATGACGAGATTTGGCAACTCAATCGCGGTGGCCACGATCCCCATAAAGTATTTGCAGCTTTTCATTCAGCCGTAAATCACAAGGATCAGCCAACCGTTATTTTGGCCCACACGATTAAAGGTTACGGTATGGGTGGCTCTGGTGAGGCGATGAATATTGCGCACCAAGCGAAGAAGATGAATGCGGATGACGTGCGTCGCTTCCGCGATCGTTTTGAGATTCCTGTAAAAGATGAGCAGCTAGATGAAATGCCTTTAGTAAAATTTGCTGAAGGAAGTCCAGAGCTTGAGTACATGAAAGCTCGCCGTCAAGAGTTGGGCGGCTACTTGCCACAACGTCGGATGAAGGCTGAGAGCTTGCCTGTCCCTGCGCTTGAGGTATTTGCACCATTACTAGAAGCAACTACCGATGGCCGTGAGATTTCTACAACGATGGCTTTTGTTCGCATACTCAATACGATTGTGCGCGACAAGGTGTTAGGTAAGCGGGTTGTTCCCATTGTTCCAGATGAGTCACGCACTTTTGGTATGGAAGGCATGTTCCGTCAATTAGGTATTTGGAATCAGCTAGGTCAGCTTTACACCCCAGAAGACCATGACCAATTGATGTTCTATAAAGAGGATAAGACTGGCCAGATTTTGCAAGAGGGCATTAATGAAGCGGGTGGTATGTGCGACTGGATCGCTGCTGCTACTTCATACTCAACCCATGGCGTACCGATGTTACCTTTCTATATCTTCTATTCCATGTTCGGTTTCCAGCGCATCGGTGACCTATGTTGGGCTGCTGGTGATATGCGTAGCCGAGGATTCTTATTGGGCGGTACTGCCGGTAGAACTACTTTAAATGGTGAAGGTCTTCAGCACGAGGATGGTCACAGTCAAGTATGGAGCGCCTCAATTCCTAACTGCATTAGCTACGACCCTTCATTCTCTTTTGAGGTAGCCGTAGTAATTCAAGATGGTATGCGCCGCATGCTGGCTGAACAAGAGGATGTCTATTACTACATCACTTTGATGAATGAGAATTATGCTCATCCAGCTATGCCAAAGGGTGCAGAGCAAGACATTATTAAGGGCATGTATAAGCTCAAGTCGGTTGGCGATGCTAATGCGAAATTGCGCGTACAGCTCTTAGGTTCAGGTACGATTTTCCGTGAAGTGATTGAGGCTGCTGAAATCTTGCATACAGATTGGGGTGTCGCTTCTGATTTGTGGGGTTGCCCAAGCTTTACTGAGCTAGGTCGTAATTGGAATACGGTTCATCGTAATAACCTTCTAAATCCAACTGCTGCACCTGCTTTATCTCATGTAGAGCAGTGCCTCAAAAATACTGCGGGTCCAATCATCGCTGCTACTGATTACGTGCGTTTATTTGCCGAGCAAATTCGTCCAGCCATTCAGCATTTAGGCCGTCGCTTTGAGGTACTTGGAACAGATGGTTTTGGACGTTCCGATACTCGTGAAAAATTACGCGATTTCTTTGAAGTAGATCGTCGTTGGGTCGTTCTCACAGCCTTGCGCTCTTTGGTTGACGCTGGCCAATTGGATCGCCAAATGCTAGCTGAAGCGATTAAGAAGTACGGCATCGATACCACTAAACCAAACCCAATGACGGTTTGATCAGAGACAGATACTATGAGCCAACTAATTGATATTAAAGTCCCAGATATTGGGGATTACAAAGATGTGCCCGTCATCGAAGTATTGGTAAAAGCCGGTGATCGTGTTGAGAAAGAGCAGTCTATTGTTGTTCTTGAATCAGATAAAGCAACCATGGACGTTCCATCTTCACACTCCGGTCTTGTGAAAGAGGTCAAGGTTAAAGTGGGTGACTCTATTTCAGAGGGTGCCATCGTTCTGGTGCTTGAAGAGAGTGGCGCAGTCGCAGCTCCAGCTGCTGCACAAACCGCTCCCGCTCCCGCACCAGTTAAAACCGAACCTGCTGCGGCACTAGCCCCTAAAGTAGAGCCACCAATTGTGCGTGCTCCAGCACCTCCTCCTGTTAGCAATTCACCAGTTGAAGTAGATCCAACAGCCAGTCACGCAAGTCCTTCAGTCCGTAAATTTGCTCGTGAACTCGGTGTCACAGTTCATCTAGTTAAAGGTTCTGGCCCTAAAGGCAGAATTACCCAAGAGGATGTTCAGGCTTTTGTTAAGGCTGCAATGAGCGGTGGTGCTGGCGGTGGATCTAATGCATCTACTGGAAGCCTAGGTGGCTTAAATCTCATTCCTTGGCCAAAAGTGGATTTCTCTAAATTTGGTGATACGGAGCGTCAGCCATTAAATCGTATTAAGAAGCTAACTGCTGCGAACCTAGGTCGTAACTGGGTCATGATTCCTGCGGTGACTTATCACGAGGATGCGGACATTACTGATCTCGAAGCATTTAGAGTGCTGACCAATAAAGAGAATGAAAAGCAGGGTCTCAAAATCACGATGCTAGCTTTCTTAATGAAGGCTGCTGTAGCTGCGCTCAAAAAATTCCCAGAGTTCAATAGCTCTATTGATGGAGACGACTTGGTATTGAAAAAGTATTTCAATATTGCCTTTGCCGCAGATACGCCAAATGGTTTAGTGGTGCCAGTGATTCGTGATGCAGATAAAAAAGGTATCTTTGAGCTTGCTCGTGAAACTTCGGAGTTAGCTGCGCTAGCGCGAGATGGAAAACTGAAGCCCGAGCAAATGCAGGGCGCTAGTTTCACTATTTCTTCCTTAGGTGGTATTGGCGGTACTTATTTCTCACCTATTGTGAATGCGCCAGAGGTAGCAATTTTAGGGGTCAGTAAAGCTGCCATGAAACCAGTTTGGGATGGTAAGCAATTTGTGCCACGCTTAATTTGCCCATTGTCATTAAGTGCCGATCATCGTGTGATTGATGGTGCTTTGGCTACACGTTTTAATGTCTATATCGCTCAGCTGATGTCTGACTTCCGTCGCGCAGCACTGTAAGGAGAGAATATGACTAAGCAAATTATTCTCGTACCAGATATTGGTGATTATTCGGATGTACCGGTTATTGAAGTACTCATCAAAGTGGGCGATGTGATTGAAAAAGAACAACCACTGCTCGTTCTAGAATCTGACAAAGCCACCATGGAAGTTCCAGCTGATGCGGCTGGAACGGTTCTGAGTATTTCTGTAAAAGCTGGCGATAAGGTTGGTAAAGGTAGTGCGGTAGCTGAAATTGAAGTGGGGGCAGGATCTACTCCTCAAGCTGCTGTGTCTGCAGCCTCACCAGCTCCAACTCCTACACCAATAGCAGCAGCGCCTGTAATGAGCGCTCCTGTTGCTGGTCAATACAGTGGCAAAGTGGATCATGAGTGTGAAGTGCTCGTATTGGGTGCCGGTCCAGGAGGCTACAGTGCCGCCTTCCGAAGTGCAGATTTGGGTATGAGTACTATTTTGATAGAGCGCTATTCAACTTTAGGTGGTGTTTGCTTAAACGTGGGCTGTATTCCTTCGAAAGCCTTGCTGCATACAACTGCAGTGATGGATGAAGTGAAAACAATGTCTAAGCATGGTATTAGCTATGGCGCTCCCAAGATTGAAATTGATCAATTACGTGGCTACAAAAATTCAGTCATTGCCAAATTAACGGGCGGATTAGCTGGCATGGCCAAAGCACGCAAAGTGAACGTGGTGCGTGGATTAGGCCGATTCTTGGATGCAAATCATGTAGAAGTCGAGTTAACCAAGGGTGATGGTCAAGATTTAACAGGACAAAAAGAAGTGGTTCGGTTTCAGAAGGCAATCATTGCAGCGGGAAGCCAGCCAGTAAAACTTCCATTCTTGCCAGAAGATCCTCGTATCGTAGATAGCACTGGCGCCTTGTTACTCAAGACTATTCCAAAGCGCATGTTGGTCATCGGTGGCGGCATTATTGGTTTGGAGATGGCCACTGTATATAGTACTCTAGGCTCCTGTATTGATATTGCTGAAATGATGGATGGCCTTATGGCAGGTGCGGATCGTGATTTAGAGAAGGTCTGGGAGAAGTTTAATGCTGGCCGTTTTGAAAACATCATGCTCAAGACTCGCGCATCAAAAGCTGAAGTGAAGGCTGACGGTATTCAGGTTAGTTTTGAAGGTGAGAGTGCTCCCTCGGGACCGCAGACTTACGACTTGGTATTAGTTGCAGTTGGGCGCACTCCAAATGGCAAGAAGATTGACGCATCCGCTGCAGGTGTTGTTGTAGATGAGCGCGGCTTTGTTCCTGTTGATAATCAAATGCGTACCAATGTCCATAATATCTTTGCGATTGGCGATATTGTTGGCCAACCTATGCTGGCTCATAAGGCGGTGCATGAGGGTCACGTTGCTGCTGAGGTTGCTGCTGGTGAAAAATCCTACTTTGATGCGAAGCAAATTCCATCAGTGGCATACACTGACCCTGAAGTGGCTTGGGCAGGTTTGACTGAAGAGCAGTGCAAGGCTAAGGGAATAGTCTATGAAAAAGGTTTATTTCCTTGGGCGGCCAGCGGTAGAGCGATTGCTAATGGTCGAGATGAGGGCTTCACCAAACTCATTTTTGATGCTACTAGCAAACGTATTATTGGTGGTGGTATTGTTGGTACGCATGCCGGTGATTTAATTGGCGAAGTCTGCCTTGCTATAGAGATGGGTGCTGATGCTGTAGATATTGGTAAAACGATTCATCCGCATCCAACCCTGGGAGAATCTGTTGGCTTGGCCGCAGAGGCTGCCCTTGGCCATTGCACTGATTTGCCGCCTGTAAAGAAAAAATAGAGACCAAATAGACTGTAAATATTAAAAGCCCTGAAATATCGGGGCTTTTTTTACAGTGCAATATAAATACTTATCAAAAGAATAAGTTTGTGAGATGATTTAAAGCATGTCTAAGGTAATCCGACTTCTTCATGGTGATTTTGGTAGAGTGGCTCTTCTAGAGATGGATGCGCCCTTGGTAACCCATGCACATCACCACTGCCACATCTTATGTAAGGTGGCTGGACCGGACATTGCTTTTCAAGTAAGAGGGCAGTTATGCCCTTTAACGGATGACAATGCAGTGCTTATCAATGCTTGGGAAGAGCATTCTTATCTTCACTTACCAGTTAATGGTGAAAACCCTATTCTGCTTGCTCTGTACCTTGAGCCTAAGTGGCTAGCATCTTTCAGTAAAAAATTCTTAGCAAGCAGTCATCCCCGATTTTTTATGAACAATTTATCTGGGTTGGGCGTTCATCAAAAGCAAGTATTAGAAAAGATTTCAATGGAGCTTTGGTGGGCCGATCAAATTACCCATGATTATCTTGAGTCTATCTTGCTTGAACTCGTATTGAGCTTCATGGATAATGCCGATCTTTTAACTCCAAGTGATTTGCGTAACTCCGGAAATTCACTGGCTTTTATGGATCCTAGAATAAGGAAAGCAATTCACATCATGAGGACATCCCCGCAGGGGTTTAGTGATATTGCCATGGTTGCGCAAAGCGTTGATCTTTCCCGCTCACACTTTTTTGAGCTCTTTAGGCGCTGTACCGGGCTTTCACCGGTTGTATTTGCGAATGTCCTTAGAATGGAGTTTGCCTTTGATGCCCTAGCTGACAAAGGAGAGAACCTGATACATATTGGCACTGAACTTGGCTTTTCTGCCCCAAGTCATTTCACTCGTTTTTTTAAGCAGCATCAAGGGGTTACCCCCAGCCTCTATCGTCAGCAAGTAGAAAAGGCTCCTAAGCTAGACTCTTAGGGTTTTCCTGATATACATAATCGGACTCTAAGGTAACTCATCGGACTTTAGGGTAAGCATCCTCACTGGTCGATCATTAAGCTTCTTTCAGCATCAATTTTTCTCAATTTAGCTGAAAAGAAGTCATTGAAAACAAGTTCAAACTATTTAGGCAAGGCATGTGAGCGCGTAGAAGATACCGCTCTACTGACAGGAGAAGGTCGATACTTAGATGATCTTCCATTGCCAGTTGGAACTCTATACGCAGCTGTGGTTCGATCACCGATTGCTCATGGAAAAATTCTTTCTGTAGATATTGGGTCAGCATTGCAGCTTAAGGGTGTCAGGGCAATTCTGACGATCGAGGATGTGCAGGCCTGGTCAAATCCATTGGTAGTTGCCGTTAAAACTCCCATGCGTCAGTGGGTATTGGCTAATGAGTATGTGCGCTATGTTGGAGAGCCTATAGCTGTTGTCATCGCTGAATCAAGGGCTTTGGCAGAAGATGGTGTTGAAAGGGTGGCGTTAGATATTCAGCCCCTTCCCGCTGTGGTCGATGTAGATATTGCATTAACAGATGCATCAATTGTTTTGCATAAAGACATTGGCAGTAATTGCGTTTTAGATAGGGCATATCAATATGGCGATCCCGATAGCGCATTTCAAAAAGCTGCCAATATTGTTGAGGTTGATATTCGTTACCCTCGGAATTCTTGCACGCCCTTAGAAACTGGTGGAGTGGTTGCTCAATGGCGAATGGCTGATTTGTCTTATGAAGTCACGTCGAATTTTATGGGTCCATTTTCATTGCATGTAGTTATGGCAGCCGCCTTGAAGGTCCCAGGAACAAAATTACGTCATCATGTTGCGCCTGATTCAGGTGGTAGCTTCGGCGTTAAGCAGTCGGTACTGCCATACATCATCATGAGTTGTTTGGCGTCGCGTAAGGCAGGCGCTCCTGTGAAATTTATTGAGGATCGCTTAGAGCATCTTCAGGCAGCTACCTCTGCCACATCTCGGCACACTCATTTGCGTGCTGCTGTGGATGGCGAGGGAAAAATTCTGGCTTTGGACTACGATCAAATTGAAGATTGCGGCGCATATTTAAGAGCACCTGAGCCAGCAACACTCTATCGTATGCATGGATGTGTGACTGGTCCTTACCAAATTCAGAATTTAAAAATTCGTAATCGTGTTGTGCTTATTAATAAAACTCCTACCGGATTAGTGAGGGGATTTGGCGGCCCTCAGGTTTATTACGCACTTGAACGCTTGATTCATAAAATCGCAAAATCATTAGGAAAAACGCATCAAGAAATAGCTGCATTAAATTATGTTCAAAAAGAGCAATTCCCTTACCGAGCAGCCGCTGGGGCATTACTGGACTCGGGGGATTACCAGAAAGCCTTAAAAACTCTTGAGGGTTCACCAGAGTTTAAAAAAATACTAGATCGTAGAGAGCAGGCAAAGAAAGAAGGTCGTTATTACGGTATTGGTATTGCGTCGATTGTTGAGCCTTCGGTTTCTAATATGGGTTACATCACTACCGTTCTGACAAAAGAACAAAGAGCAAAAGCTGGCCCTAAAAATGGCGCCATTACTTCTGCGACTGTTAGCGTGGACCCTTCCGGAAATATTGCCGCCAATATTGCATCAGCTCCAGCTGGACAAGGGCATCAAACAGTTATTAGTCAATTATTGGCAGATGTTTTTGGTGTCTTGCCATCCCAAATCCAGGTGAATGTAGATTTTGACACTGCAAAAGATGCATGGTCAATTGCTGCTGGAAATTACTCAAGTCGATTTGCGGGTGCTGTCGCAGGAACAGTATTTCTGGCAGCTGAAAAGCTCAAGGCTAGGATTGCGGATTATGCCGCTCATGTGCTTAAGGTGAAGCCAGATCAGTTAATTTTTGCAAACGGAAATATATCTGTAGTTGGGGGTGATGAGAGAGGAATTCCTTTCTCCAGAGTATGTGGAAATTTTCACTGGTCTCCTGGATTAATTCAAGAGGCTCTTGGGAGCGAAGCGATTCTGGCGCTTCAGGAAACGCAGTTTTGGAGTGCTGCTGTTCTAGAGGCGCCTGATGAGGGTGATCGAATCAATACTTCTGCTGCATATGGTTTTGCTCTTGATGCTTGCGGCATTGAAATAGATCCTGAAACCTGTTCTGCCAAAATCGATCAGTACATTACCGTTCATGATGCGGGAAAAATATTAAACCCTGCCTTAGCAAATGGTCAGATTTATGGGGCATATGCACAGGCTGTAGGGGCAGCTCTTTTTGAAGAGTTTGTCTATAGCAGCGATGGTAATTTTCTCTCAGGGACTTTTGCAGATTACCGTTTGCCAACTGCTAGCGATATTGGTGTCCCAAAAATTTATCATCAAGAATCTCCAAGCCCATTTACACCTTTGGGTGCCAAAGGAATTGGAGAGGGAAATAGTATGAGTACCCCCGTTTGTATTGCAAACGCCATTGCAGATGCGTTAGATATTGAGAATATTATTTTGCCTGCGACTCCGAGTCGAATTCATGCACTGCTTGTCGAAAAAGGCTCTTTAAAACTTGATAAATCCTCGAGCCAAGTGTCGTCGATGACAGCAAATACTGACTATCCTTTGAAAGCTCAAGGCGAGGTTAGATTGCATGTTCTGCAAGAAGAGATCTTTGCTGTTTTGCTTGATCCAGAAAGATTAAAGAATGTCATACCGGGCTGCGAATCCATTCATAAAAAAACTATAACTGATGGTATTCAGTTTGACTGCGTAGCAGTTGTACGCATTGGTATTGCTAAAGCCCGATTTGAAGCTAAGGTTGTTTTAACGAATGTTCAAAGTCCCGATAGCTTTACCTTGGGTGGAGAAGGTAGGGGCCCATTAGGAATGGCACTCGGAATGGGCCAAGTTAGTCTTAAAAAAGACAATGGAGTAACTGTTCTAAGCTATGACTACCAGGCGCAGGTATCGGGGAAGCTAGCAGCGATTGGCAGCAGGTTACTAGAGGGTGCTATTCGATTGGTTTTGGATCAGCTATTTAGAGCGCTTGCAAAAGAGGCCGGAGCAAAGCAGGAGGGTTTATTTAAATCCCTCATTGGCAGGCTCTTTGCCTTATTGGGAGTAAGCAAATGAAATCTGCTCCGTTCGTGATGCACCAAGCCCACTCTCAATCGAATATTTTGGATTTGCTCGATAAATATGGAGAGGATGCTCGCATTATTGCTGGTGGGCAAACCCTTGTCCCTGTATTGGCCATGAGGGTGGCTAGCCCTGACCATTTAATTGATATTAACAAGGTCGAAGAGCTTAAAAAATTTGGTGTTTCAGGCGACATGCTTCGGGTTGGGGCTGGTGTAAGACAATCTGAGTTGGAGCATTGGAGTGAACTACAAACGGTTCAACCGCTGTTAAGTATGATGTTTCCGTGGATAGCCCACGCGCCTATTCGAAATCGTGGAACAGTATGTGGATCGATAGCACATGGCGACCCTAGCTCTGAATTGGTTCTTGGGTTGGCTGTATTAGGGGGTTCCGTAACTCTAGTCAGCAAGAAAAAGAGGCGGGTAGTACAAGCCAGAGATTTTTTCTTGGGCGCTCTTCAGACTGATCGTCAGTCAAATGAATTTATCGAAGCAGTCGATTTCCCTATTCGTAGACCTAATGCTGGATTTGGATTTACTGAATACGGATATCGTCATGGCGATTATGCGGTTGTAGCTGTTGCAGTTATTAAGGAGGGCGATCACTGGACTATAGGATTTGGTGGGATTGATGATGTTGTGAAGGTATATAAATGTGTTGCCAATTCTCTAGATGAGGCCAATCAGTTTATTGATAATTTAGCTACTGAAACTGAGGTAAGAGAAGATCCCACTGCCACTTCAGGATTGCGTCGACATTTGATGCGTTCGCTTGGCAAGCGCGCATGTCAACAGGCGATAGATTTTAAAAGCGATGAAATAAGATGAAGAACCACTTGGTAAGGCTCATTTTAAACGGTGTAGAGCGTGAAGAAAGTTGTGAATCACGCACTACATTACTAGACTTTATTCGCCATGATTTAGGGGCAACTGGCACACATGTAGGTTGTGAGCATGGCGTATGCGGGGCATGCACGGTAGAACTTGATGGACAAATTATTCGCTCTTGTCTCATGTTTGCATACCAGGTCGATGGCGCTAAAGTGAATACTGTAGAGGGGCTTGTAAAGTCAGGGGAAATGTCTGACTTACAAAATGCCTTTAAAAAACACCATGCGCTGCAATGTGGATTTTGTACGTCAGGATTTTTACTATCTGCAGAGGATTTACTCAAAAAGAATCCCGATCCAACTGAGAAAGAAGTGCGCGAGGGCTTGTCCGGTAATTTATGTCGTTGCACTGGATACGTTGGGATTGTCGAAGCTGTATTAGAAGTTGCTTCAGCCAGAGCGCACAAAGACGGAGGAGAGCATGCTTGACCTAGGTCGAACTTTTTTACAGGCTGTTGAGCGTGAGCCTGAAAAGTTAGCAATCGTTGATGGGAGTAGACGATATACCTACAAGGAGTGGGCACTACATATTGGCGCTATTCAGCAATTTTTTAATGAGCAGGGTCTGAAGCGTGGCGATCGGATTTTGACTATTTTGCAAAATCGCTATGAGGCAGCAACAATTCACTGGGCATGCCAGATGGCTGGTATCGCAATTGTTCCTTTAAATTGGCGCTCCAAGCCAGATGAAATTGATTACTGTGCACAAAATGCTGATGTGAAATTAGCGTTTGTCGAGGAGATTTCACTCAATAACTATTTAGAATCCGAAACAAGCAAGTCAATCTCTGTGATTCTATGTATGGAGAAGACGGATTCAGATGCTTACAGGTATTTTGAGAGCCTCATTCAGAAAGGGATTGAACCTGTTGCGCGCGGTCACGTTGAGGATATATCTGTCATGCTCTTTACCTCAGGCACCACTGGTAAACCGAAAGGGGTTCCAAGAAAGCAGCGCGCAGAGCGAGCTGCAGGCATTGCGCATGTGGCACAAAATCAGTATGCAATGGGTGAAGTGACCTTGGGAGTAATGCCCCTGTATCACACTATGGGTGTACGAACATTGTTATCCCTATGCATCGTTAATGGTACTTATATCGCAGTTCCTCGTTGGGATGTGAATAAAGCTATTGAAGCAATTGAGCGCGAAGCAGTGACGCATCTTTACTTAGTTCCGACCCTTTATCACGACATGATCGAGTCAAAAAATTTCAATTCAAGTAGAGTTAGGACGGTTAAGAAGCTTGGATTTGCAGGTGCTCCAATGCATGACGCTTTATTGCTTAAATTAAGCGAAGCCTTTTCTCCTGAATTATTTGTGAATCATTATGGTTCAAGCGAGATTTATACATACACCATCAATCAAAATGCCGTGTTGAAGCCAGGTTGCGCTGGAAAAGCAGGGTTGAATGCACGTATTAGAGTGGTAAAGCTGGATCAAGGCTCTGTACAAACATTGCCAAATCAAATGGTGGTTATCAATGAAGAGGGTCAGATTATCTGCGATCTCTCAGGTGATGAAGCGTTTGAGGGTTATTGGAAAAGACCTGATGCTGATCAAAAGTTAATTCGTGATGGTTGGTATTTCACTGGTGATACGGGTTATTTTGATGGGTCGGGTGACTTATTCGTTACTGGGCGTGTCGATGACATGATTATTTCCGGTGGAGAAAATATTTCTCCGGTTGAAATTGAATCTATTTTGTCATTGCATCCGTCTGTGAGTGAAGTGGCTGTTGCAGGCTTAAAAGATGACCGACTCGGACAAAAAGTGGTGGCCTTCATTAGGGCGTCTGGGAGTGTGGATTCAAATACTCTGGATGAATATTGTCGTGGATCAGATTTGATCAACTTTAAACGTCCCCGTGAGTATGTATTTGTGAAAGAAATTCCCAAGTCGCCTGTGGGGAAGGTATTGCGACGAATGTTAGTCGCTGGCGAATATGAAAGAGCTTAATTTTTTACTAGAAAGACCTTATGACTACTATTTTGAAGCACCCCTTTAGCAATATTCTCGACAATCTTGATGGTTTTTATGTGGAGATTAACGAATCCCAGCAAAGGGCTGACATTGTTTTAAAGAGGCCGCCATTTAATGTCATACAAATGCCTCAGCGTGATCAATTGCGGGCTACTTTCGAGACTTTAGATGCAGATGACCGCGTACGCATCATTGTATTGAGGGCTGAAGGGGAGCATTTCTCAAGTGGGGGAGATATTAAGGGCTTTTTAGAAGCAACACCTGAGCACTTATCAAAGCTTGCGTGGAATATTGCAGCACCAACGCGTTGCTCTAAGCCTGTCATTGCTGCAAATCATGGCTATTGCTTCGGAGTAGGCTTTGAAATTTCTTTAGCATGCGATTTTCGTATTGCAGCCGAATCAACTCTGTATGCCTTACCAGAGCAAAAATTAGGACAAATTCCTGGCTCAGGTGGATCAGCGCGCCTACAAAAAATGGTTGGTATCACGAGAACTAAGGATATTGTGATGCGCTCTAGGCGGATCAAAGGGCAGCAAGCTTATGAATGGGGTGTTGCAACTGAATGCGTTCCTGATTCTGAACTCAGCAGTGCTGTTTCTAAATTGGTAGATGAGCTTCGCGCATTCTCGCCTATGGCTCAGAGAACTGCCAAAAAGATGCTTAATGAAACAGAGGATTGTTTATTAACTACGGCAATAGAAGTTGAGGGTCATTGCTATAGCCGTTTGCGTAGTTCTGAAGATTTTAAAGAAGGGGTTGAGGCATTCCATGGGAAGCGTCAACCAAATTTTGTTGGTCGTTAATTTTTTAAAGGAGACGTGCATAATGAAAAAGCAATTTCAAACAAAGAAAATCGCTCTAGCAGTAGTGTTAAGCCTTGGGGCGTCATTAGTTTCGGCGCAAACAGGCCCAATCAAAATCGGTGTTGTGACACCTTTATCTGGTACTTACACACCAATTGGCGAGCAAGTCAAAATGGGTTTAGATTTAGCGGCAAAAGAAATTAATGCTGCAGGCGGCATTAATGGCCGAAAAATTGACTTAATTTACGAGGATGAAGAAGCCAATCCTGCCGTTGCGACTCAAAAGGCAGAAAAATTATTCCAAGTTGAAAAAGTAGACTTTTTGACAGGTACAGTAAATTCAGGCTCTACCTTGGCTGTTGGGCAGTTGGCAGAGAGAAACAATAAGCTGATTGCGACAACTGTTTCATTTGCTGATTCAATTACAGCTGATAAATGCTCACCAAATGTATTCCGAGTAAATGCACGTGCAGGTATGCAGTCTGCTGCATTAGCTGCTTGGGTGGATAAAGAGATTCCTAAGGCGAATATTTTCTTTATTGGCCCTGACTATGAAATGGGGCGGAGTACGGTCTCCGCATTTAAGAAAGCATCTACTGAAAAAGGCGCCAAAGATGTTGGTGAAGTTTTTGCACCACTCGATAATAAGGATTACTCACCATATTTTGGTCAGGTAAGGGCTGCTAAGCCAAACGTTATTTATACCTCTGTAGCCGGTAACGACACTGTACGCTTATTCACTCAAATGGAAGAGTATGGCGTGAATAAAGGCGTCACGGTTGTTGGCGCCTCTGGCACAGTGACATCGCAAAATCTAGGTGCAATTGGTAAGTCTGCGAATGGATTTGTTACTGGTGTTGGCTACTCACCCAAGCTAGATAACCCAGCTAATAAAAAGTTTGTAGCTGATTTCCAAAAAGCCTATAACAAGCTCCCTGATCTTTATGGGGCTGACTCCTACGGACTAATGTATTTTTATAAGGCTGCTGTAGAAAAGGCTAAGTCCACAGAAACTGATAAGGTCCGCGCTGCCATGAATGACTTAAGCTGGCAAACCCCGCAAGGCACAAAGAAGATGCGTGCTGGTGATCACCAAGCCATGCAGGATATGTTTGCAGTTCGTGTAGAAAATGGCGAGTTCAATATTGTTGGAAGAGTACCTTCTGATCAGGCAATTGGCCCTGATACATGTACTCGTTTTTAATTAATCTGTAAATTACTCCATATCCATCTTATGCGGATGTGGAGTTTTTAGGCTTGTGAATTTCATTAAGGGATTGGGTTTTCAATGCTAGAGAGCTTGCAATATATTTATGCGCCACAGATAGTCAATGGACTTTCAATTGGGGTTGCTGTAGTCCTCATGGCTTTGGGGTTAACTATTATTTTTGGCTTGCTAGATGTTATTAATATGTCGCATGGTGAGTTCTATGCAGCTGGTGCTTTCATCAGCGTGAGTCTCATGGCTATAGGCGTCTCATTCTGGCTTTGCCTAATATTGGTTCCTTTGATATTGATGCCAATTGGATTTGGAATGGAAAGGCTGTTGATTCAAAAAGTATTTCACTATAAAGACCGACATATCCTGACATTGCTCCTCACTTTTGGCGTGGCAATGGTTTTGGAAGATGGATATAAGATTATTTGGGGCGCAAACCCAATAAAACCCAGTGCCCCAATCTCAGGGGCAAGTGAGTTGCTTGGAGTGATGTTCCCAAATTACCGATTATTTTTAATGGGATTTGGCGCATTAATTATTTTTTCTGTTTGGGCGCTTATTTATAAAACCCAGTTGGGTGCAATTGTGAGGGCTTCAGCATATGACAAGGATATGAGCTCATCATTGGGTATACCGGTCATGCGCGTTTATGCACTAACTTTTGCATTTGGTGTTGCCTTAGCTGGACTTGCAGGAGTGTTGCTTGCTCCTATCTATTCGGTATTCCCTACCATGGGGCGAGACTTTATTTTGATGGCCTTTAGTGTTGTCATTGTCGGAGGTCTTGGAAGCATTAAAGGGGCTGTTATTGCCGGAATCTTATTAACCCAATTGCAATCAATATCTTCTTTATTTATTTCGCCAGTATGGTCAGATCCCCTGGTCTTTACGGTGATGGTTTTAGTGCTTATGTTTAAACCAGCTGGTTTGTACGGAGGCATGAAAAATGCATAATCCGCAGGTAAAGGCAATTAGGATTATTGAGATATTTTTATTAGTATCTGCCATCGTCTTATTTGTAGTAGGAAGTGTTCTTGGGGACACTTTCTTTCTGAGGCTAGCTACAGAGTCATTGATTTTTGGTGGGCTAGCAATGTCCGTTGACTTATTGCTCGGCATTGTTGGTTTACTGTCTCTTGGTCAAGCTCTATATTTTGGCTTTGGCGCCTATTTATCTGCCTTGATTTTAAAAGAGGTTTCCCCATCTTTTTTCTTGGCAATCGGAATTGTTACCCTTTCATCTATCTTGTTAGGTTGGGTTGCTAGCTTTGTAGCACTGAGATCAAAGGGTGTTTACTTTGCTTTAATTACCTTTGGCTTGGCGCAAGTAGCCGCAAAAGTTGTTTACAACACTCGCAGCCTTGGCGCCTCTGACGGCATGATGGGAGTGCCCATTTTGCAAATCTGGACTCCAATTGGCTCTGTTGATGCTGGTCAGCCCGGTGTATTTTTTGTCATCACATTGCTTACGATTGGTGGGTTATATAGTGTCCTAAAGTATTTTTTGACAACCCCGATGGGATCTATTTGGCATGCCATTCGATCTAATGAGGACCGTTTGGCCTATATAGGCTACAAATCCAAAGGCCCAAAACAGGTAGCTTTTATTTTGGCTACAGTGGTGGCTGCAGTATCTGGTGCGCTTTATCCAATGTTGAGGGGTTTTGTTTCTCCGGAGTTAATGTTCTTCAGCGTTTCTGGAAATGCGGTTGTAACGGTTGTTTTAGGCGGAGTGGGCACCTTAATTGGACCCATACTGGGGAGCGTTCTTCTAACCTCGTTTAAATCCATCATTGGAACTTGGACGGTGCATCACCATATTGTTATTGGACTGATATTCGTAGCAGTGGTTGTCTCCGCTCCCAAGGGTATAGCAGGATTGCTAGCTACCTATTTCAGAAAAACTCATTCTCGCAAAGGAGAGGAGTGATGGAGAATATGGAAATCATTCTTAAAGCGAAGAGTCTAAGCAAGCGTTTTGGCGGTCTTGCGGCTGTCGATGATGTTAGCTTTGAGGTAACACGTTTAGGTGTCACCTCTATTATTGGGCCAAATGGTGCCGGCAAGAGCACTCTTTTCAATTTACTTAGTGGTACTTTCATGGCTGATTCTGGGCTGGTTGAGCTGGAGCATAAAAATATTACGCGAATGAGTCCTGAAGAAAGATTGTCATGTGGAATGGCTCGATCATTTCAGATCACCAATCTTTTCTTTGATCTTTCTGTGATTGATAACCTAAGAATTGCAAGTCAAGCGTTAGAGCCAAGTTCTCATTTGTTTTTACCTTTAAGCAAAAGCACCATAGCAATACATAGGGCTAATGAATTATTAGAAGAATTTGGCTTGCTTGAATGTCGCGATCAACTTGCGGGAGCCTTATCCCATGGCCAGCAAAGACGCTTAGAGATTGCGGTGACCTTAGCAACTCGGCCAAAACTTCTGCTGCTAGATGAGCCAACTCAAGGGATGTCCCAGGGGGATACTCAGGACACCGCTGAGCTTATTAAGCACCTAGGATCAAAAATTACAGTGCTATTGATTGAGCATGATGTAGATCTTGTGATGGATCTATCTAAAACAGTAATCGTCATGGCGCAGGGTAAGAAATTAGCGGAAGATATTCCTAGTGAGGTTCGCGCTAATCCGCATGTGCAAACGGCATACTTTGGTGAGGAGTTGGCATGATTTTGGAGATGCTTGATGTACATGTCAATCTTGGCCTATCCCATGTTTTGCAGGGTGTTAATTTAGCCATTAAACCCGGTGAGACAGTAGGCCTGTTTGGAAGAAATGGGGTCGGCAAGACTACCATTGTAAAAACTATTGCCGGATGGCATAGGCCTTCTCAGGGAAAAATACTATTTCAAGATCAATCTATCGAAGCTTTACCGCCAAATGAAATTACCCGATTGGGCATGGGCTTAGTTCCCGAAGACCGCAGAATATTTCCAGGCTTGAGTGTCGAAGGCAATCTTAGGCTTGGATTGATGCAAGTTCAAGCAAGTGAGCGTAAGGCTGCTGAACAGCGAATGCAAATGGTGTTTGAGCGATTTCCGCGGCTAAGGGAGAGGCAAAATCAATCGGGAACAACCTTATCTGGCGGCGAGCAGCAAATGTTAGCAATGGCTCGTGTGTTGGTAGGTAATCCAAAATTACTGTTAATAGATGAGCCTACAGAAGGCCTTGCACCAATGGTGGTTGCTGATATCTTTCGGTTGATGGAAGAGCTAAAGTCTCAAGGAATTTCAATTCTATTAATTGAGCAAAATATTCATAAAGCCATTCATTTATGCGATAGACATTATGTGGTTGAGCGGGGGAGGGTTGTGCTTGAGGGCAATTCTCGAGATCAAGAAGAGCGTAAAGAATTAATTAGGCGTGTCAGTGTTTAATACAAATTGGAGAAATTCATGAGAGCCATCAAAACAGGTTTTTTTCTTACATGTGTAGTTACTATTTTTGGTTTTAGTGCGAGTCATTTGTTTGCGCAAACCCCAGTTACATATCCAGAGAAACCAATCACCATAGTTGTCCCTTATCCGCCTGGTGGATTTAACGATACGCTTGGCAGAATAGTCGGCAAAAAATTAAGTGATGCTTGGGGTGTAAACGTGGTGATAGAAAATAAGCCAGGAGCCGGTACTACCATTGGAACTAATTTTGTTGCGCGCTCCTCGCCAGATGGCTACACAATATTGGTTTCTCAGTTTCCCTTTGCGGCCAATCCATATTTGTACAAATCTTTACCTTACGACACCTTAAAAGCCTTCAGTCCGGTGGTCTTGGCTGGTAGATCTCCGATGGTATTAGTCGCTAATTCCAATTCACCAGTTAAGACAATGGGAGATTTCTTAGCGCTTGCTAAAGCAAAGCCTGGCTTTATGAATTACGGTACATCGGGCCCAGGATCTTCAAATCATTTGGCAATGGTTTTGTTTGAGATGATGGCTGGCGTTAGTTTGAATCAGGTGCCTTATAAAGGCAGTACGCCACTGCTGACTGATTTAGCAGGCGGCCAAGTGGAAGTGGCGTTTGATGCTTATCCTCATGTGCGACCTTTTCTCCAGTCAGGAAAAATTCGACCAGTT
Organism: Polynucleobacter sp. Adler-ghost; assembly: GCF_018688495.1. Classification (NCBI taxonomy): domain Bacteria; kingdom Pseudomonadati; phylum Pseudomonadota; class Betaproteobacteria; order Burkholderiales; family Burkholderiaceae; genus Polynucleobacter; species Polynucleobacter sp. Adler-ghost. The sequence goes on along the minus strand of NZ_CP061320.1, from coordinate 1,110,293 downwards.
GCCATAGCAACAGAAGCGAGATCCCCGTTGATGCCAGATGTGCCAACAGTAAGCGAATCTGGCGTGAAAGGATATGAAGCTTCATCATGGCATGGTTTTGTAGTGCCAGCAGGGACACCACAGCCAGTTGTTGATAAGTTGAATAAACAAATCAATTTGATCCTAAAGCAAGAGGATATTAGAAAAACATTCAACGAGCAGGGCGTTGTTCCAGATGGGGGAACAGCTGCTCAATTTGAAATTTTTATTCGTAAACAAATGGATATTTGGAAAAAAGTGGTTTCAAGCGCAGGCATCACTCCAGAATGATGGCCATGTTTTATCTCGTATAGGTGGTATTGATGAAAAAGTTTACCCAACTTCGGCCATGGCTATCGCAGCTTGCTGATACCAATCGACTGGTTGCGACAAAGAAGAATGTATTACTTAAGCATGAATTAGCAGCTATAGCTAAAAAGCTCGATGGCAAAAGTAGTGTATTTTTTCCAAGTCCAGATGGTCATTCAATTCCTGTAGTTTCTGGTTTCATGTCTTCGCGCTCATGGATTGCAGAAGCAATGGGTGTAAATGAATCTGATTTGTTGAATGCATTTCGATTAGCGGCCGACAATCCGCTACCTTGTAAATTAGTCACAAAGGCACCCTGTCAAGAGATTGTGCATCAGGAATTTGATGTAAGGACTTTGCTGCCAGTGCCCACACACAGTGAGCACGATAGCGGACCCTACATTACCGCTGGTTTGGTGATAGCCAGAAATCCCAAGACTGGAATACAAAATGTATCTATTAATCGCATTCAAGTAAATTCAAAAGATCGTATGGCTGTTCTGATTTTGCCTAGGCATCTTCATGCTTTTCAACAGGTTGCCGAAGAGTTAAATCAGCCATTGTCTGTTGCGGTGGTTATTGGCGTAGACCCTCTAACACTCTTAGCCTCTCAGGCAATTGCCCCGATTGATGCAGATGAGCTTGAAATTGCTGGCGCATTGCATGGAGCGCCCCTGGAGGTAGTGAAATGCTTAACTAACGATGTTGTAGTGCCTGCAAATGCGGAGATTGTTATAGAAGGGCATATTCCACCTAAGGTACGTGAGCTTGAAGGTCCATTCGGCGAGTATCCCAAATACTATAGTTCTAAGGAGAAGCGCCAAGTCATTGTGGTGGATACGGTTACTCATAGAAAAGATCCTATCTTTCACACTATTGTTCCAGCAGAATTAGAGCATTTATTGCTTGGATCAATCCCGAGAGAAGCGACCATCTTGTCCCATCTTCGCAGAAGCTTTCCTGGAGTCTTAGATGTGCATTTATCGCTAGGGGGAGTTGGGCGATATCATCTTTATATCAAGATTAAAAAGACGCACGAGGGCTTGCCTAAGAATGTGATCTCGGGCGCTTTTAGTTCTCACTATGATGTGAAGCATGTTGTGATTGTCGACGAAGATGTCGAAGTTCATGATCCAGTTCAGGTTGAGTGGGCTATTGCTACGAGATTTCAGGCTAAGCGCGGTTTAGTGGTGATTCACGATGCACAAGGTTCTGTTTTGGATCCTTCAACGACGGTTGGATTGCCTGTTGATGCGGATGGAGTTATCCCAGCTCAATTTCAAGGGATGAGCTCAAAAATGGGTTTAGATGCAACTAAGCCGCTAAGTTATGAGGGTCATGTTTTTACCAAAGTGAAGATACCTGGAGAGGATGTTGTGAATCTGGAGACCGTTCTTGATGCTGAATTTCCCGTATCTTCCTATTTAAAGACAAACTAATTTTTAGGGCTCATCGTGCAAAAACGTTTAATAGTCGCTATTACAGGAGCATCGGGAACAATCTACGGAATCCGAATTCTTGAAGCCTTAAAACATCTTGGTGTTGAATCTCATTTGGTGATGAGCGACTCTGCCAAGCTCACCATGGCTGCTGAAACGAATTACAAGCCAGCACAAATTGAGGCTATGGCTGATTTTGTTCATTCAGCAAAAAATATTGGCGCTTCAATATCTTCTGGTTCATTTAAAAGTCTTGGCATGGTGATTGCCCCATGTTCAATTAGAACTTTGTCAGAAATAGCTAGTGGGGTGACTAGTAGTTTGGTTTCTAGGGCTGCTGATGTAGTGCTGAAAGAGCGTCGTCGCTTGGTATTACTGGTCAGAGAGACACCGTTGCATGCGGGGCACTTACGTTCAATGTCTCAGGTTACTGAATGCGGTGCAATTGTGATGCCTCCGGTACCAGCTTTCTATGCCAAGCCAGAATCTATTGATGATATGGTGAATCAAACGGTTGGTAGATGCTTAGATCTTTTCGACTTAGATAATGCATTAGTCACTCGTTGGAACGGAATGGATGGTGGGAAATGAGTTTATATGTCTACTTTAAATTTATTGTGTCAGACCATCCCATGGTCTTGAAGCTTATCAGAGCTATGCATGATCAGTTAGCGCTTGAGTTTCCGGGGTTAACTTGTGAGTTACTCAAAAGACCATTGCCCGATCAAGATGGCAAGGAGACTTGGATGGAGGTTTACTGCGGAGTAGTAACTAAGACTTCTGAATTCAATGAGCGACTTGCAGAATTAGTTTTAAAAAACGATTTGCCCCAGCCTAGGAGAAATGAAGTTTTTATTTCAATCGAGTAGGACTTTTTTGAGACTGCGTTATAAATTACTTCTTCTTTATATTTTTACGCACAGTATCAGTTTTCTTCAAAACAGTATTAGTAGCACCGCTTAAATTATTTTGTGCAACTTCAACCGCATGCTTCACAGCCTTTTGGCTAGTTTCAAAGACATTGTTCGCAGTGGCAATAGCTTGCTTCATTGCTTGAGCGGCACCATCAGATCCTGCTGGCGCATATTTAGTCCACTCTTGTACTAAAGAATTCATTTTTTTCTGACCCGCTTGAAATTCTTTTTCAGCAGATTGAGTAAAGCTGTTTTGTGTCTCATGTGCTAACTCATTCAAATGACGACTGTAAGCCATCATTTTTTCTGCCATTGGCTGCACCGCCTCTGCTTGATGTGCGAGCAATTGCTGGATGTCTTTTACTTCTAATGCTTTCTTGGCGCTATTCATGCTGTCGCTCAAACTTTGCTTGGCAATATATAAATTGAGTTCCACTAATTTTTCAATACTTTGTAATGCTTGTTTGGTTAATTCACTTAAAGTCTCTAGGTTTGCTTTTTGTGCCGTGACAATTTGTTCTGGAGTTAAGTTCATCTATCTCTTTCCCATTTGACTGGTTCTGTATTTTTTTTTTAGATTTCCTAAATGTACTCTTTTTCTATTTCCACTTCGCTTATATTATATTGCGTTGCAACATAATATAAGCGAAGTGGATTTAAGAGGGGTTGATTGAGAAAAGAGCCTAAAATTAGACTCTTAGTAAAAATCTCAATATTTTCAATAAGTTATTCATGAAGCTCTCGTTAGATAGTGCCATTGCGCCGATTTTTGTATTAATTTGGAGTACTGGTTTTGTAATCGCACGCTTAGCAATGCCATATGTAGAGCCAGCCACCTTTCTATTTTGGCGCTTTGCAGGGGTTTTAGCGGCTATGGCAGCCCTTAGTCTAGTTTGGAAAATTACATGGCCTAGCTGGTCTCAAATCAAGCATATCGCTATTGCAGGCATCTTGTTGCAGTTTGGATATTTGCTGGGAGTTTGGTTTGCTGTCAGATTAGGGATGACGGCGGGTTTGGTAGCGATCATCGTTGGGCTTCAGCCAATTGTGACCGCTTGGTTTGCTGCTTGGATTTCAGAAAAGGTAACGCCACATCAGTGGATTGGCCTAGGGTTTGGGTTTACGGGGGTTGCTTTGGTAGTTATCGAAAAGATTGGCTTTGCACACATCCCATTGGCTAGTTATGTATTGGCGTTTATTGCACTTTTTTCTATTACGTTCGGCACCTTATATCAAAAGAAATTCTGTCCTGTATTTGATTTACGTGCTGGATCATCCATTCAGTTTGGCGTATCGGCAGTGCTGTGCTTTATCTGTATGTTTTTGTTTGAGTCGGGAGAGATGGTTTGGAATCTCTCAGTTATCAGTGCATTGCTATGGGCCATCTTTCCTATATCTATTGGATCCATTAGTTTGCTATTTATGATGATTCGCAAGGGGGCTGCAACCAAGGTAACGAGCCTTCTTTATTTAACGCCGCCCACCACTGCGGCGATGGCATGGTTCTTATTTGATGAGCCCTTTACCTTTATGATGGCAGGTGGTTTATTGCTCACGATGACTGGAGTTGTTCTAGTTAATCGTGGTCAAACAAGTACTGTTGCTACGATTGCAGAATAAGCTCTCTAAAAGCGCACTAAATAGAAGCATTATTGTTGCCTCAGTAGCTAAAAACTGCAGTCGAGAAGTAAAAGTTATTTATCATTCCGTATGTTAAAAGTTTTGGAAGGCAATTTGGGATGTATTTGAATCGTTTTTGGCTCGTCGCCCTCGTTTGCCTAATCTCGTTTGGAGCTGCTAGCTCCTCTCCAGTAATGGCGAACAATTCAGATTCGAAAACTGCAAAGTCCACCAAAGCAGCAGGAAAGGCGCCTGCAAAATCTGAGTCTAAAAAGGTTGTTAAGTCAACTAAAAAGCCAAAAACAGTCAGGACTACTGTTACTCGTCCAGGTGAGTCCGTTGTCCCAGCAAGACCCTCATTTGCAACAGCACTTGGTTTGCGTGGTCAGCACGACGATTTAAGTTTGCAGTCCAGCGTAGCCATGGTTGTTAATCAAGATACCAAGGAAGTGTATTTTGAAAAGAACTCCTCGGTCAGTTTGCCGATTGCTTCTATTACCAAGTTGATGACGGCAATGGTCGTCCTTGATTCTAAATTACCCCTAGATGAAACCATGGTCATTAATGCGGATGACGTCAATATATATCGCTCGTCCCGCCTTGCTGGGGGAACAGTGTTGACGCGAGAAGAGGCTTTGTTGTTGTCGCTCATGTCCTCTGAGAATCGAGCAGCCTACACACTTGGCCGAAATTATCCAGGCGGTATTTCTGCATTTATTGATGCCATGAACCGCAAGGCAAAAGAGATAGGCATGACACATTCTTATTTTGCCGATCCGACTGGCCTCAGGAGTGAAAACGTTGCGTCCGCAGAAGACCTCGCACGTATGTTGAGCGCCGCCTATCAATACAAAATGATTCGTGATTTTTCTACTTGGCCTGATTTGACTATGGTGATTGCCAAGCGACCACAGAAGTTCTTAAACACTAATCGCTTGGTACGTTCAGGTGATATGAATATCGGCTTACAAAAAACAGGATTTATTAACGCAGCAGGCAAGTGCTTAGTGATGCAGGCTCGTATAAACAACACACCCTTACTGCTGGTTTTCTTAGATTCTGTTGGAACGCAATCGCGTTTTGCTGATGCAGTGAGAGTCCGCGATTGGTATGAGCGCATGCCATTGGGTGAACCTCAGGCAATTCGTCGCTTGATGTAAGAGCTACATACGTAAAATAAATCAAATCTTACGAATGAGGGTCGCTGATCTTGGGTTTGTAGCCCATGCCCTTAGAAATTTGTAGGGCGGTATCCTGTAAAAGTTTGAGCCAGTCTGCCTGAATACGATCAGTAGGCGAGCTCAATGAGAGTCCTGCCACCAACTTACCGCTGTCATCATAAATTTCAGCTGCCACGCAACTGACACCTAACTCTAGCTCTTCATTATCGCGTGCATGACCTAACTTACGAACCTGATCGAGTTCTGAATCTAATTTTCCCAATTCAGTAATACTATTTCTGGTGTGACCAGCTAAACCAGTGCGTGTTACATAAGCGCGAACTTGGTTTGGGTCATCGCTTGCTAGGAATAGTTTGCCAACAGATGTCAGGTGGAGCGGTGCACGACCACCAATGGCGCGAACTACTTGCATGCCAGATCGTTCGCTATAAGCGCGGTCAATATAGACAATCTCATCGCCTTGGCGAACTGAAAGGTTGATGGTTTCGCCGGTAAGTTTATGTAATGCTCGCATCGGCCCTTGTGCTGCCTCACGGACCGATAAACGGGCTTTGACGAGGTTGCCCAGCTCAAGTAACTTCAGTCCAAGGCGATATGTGCCACCATCGCCACGCTCCACCAAGCGGCAGGCTACTAAGTCATTGAGAATACGGTGAGCTGTGGAGGGGTGTAAATGCGTTTCTTCTGCAAGGTTTTTAAGGCTGCTGGACTCTTCATGGGATGCAAGGGCGTCGAGCAGGTTCATCATGCGTTCAACCACCTGTATAGCTGTTTTGCCAGCTTCACCCGGTGATTTTGTAACTTTTTCAGATTTATTTAATGCCATGCTGGCAATTGTAGCGATTTTTGCTCAAATTGCACAATATGAAATACCACTACGACTCTAAAAAAGCGATTATTGGCTCTTAATTAGCCCTCAGGGCAGCGGCACACTCAGAAATGAGTTTCGGACCGCGATAGATCAAGCCGCTATAAATTTGTACCAAACTAGCACCAGCAGCCATCTTCTCTTGCGCATCTTTGCCGGACATAATGCCGCCAACGCCAACAATCGGAATAGCATCACCTAGATATCTTTTAAGACTCCTAATTACTTCTGTGGAGGCATCACGAACAGGTGCGCCAGAGAGGCCGCCAGCTTCTTGACCAAATTCAAGACCTTGAACAGCATCACGGGCAATGGTTGTATTGGTCGCGATGATTGCATCAATCCCAAATTCCATCAAGAGATCAGTGATGAATTTGAGATCGTTTTGCTCAAGGTCGGGTGCAATTTTTAAAAAGAGGGGTTTGCGTACGCCAAATCGGTCACTCAAAGCTTCGCGTGCAATGTGCAGTGATTGCAGCAAAGAGCGCAGCATATCTTCACCTTGGAGAGCGCGTAAATTCTGTGTATTTGGCGATGAGATATTGACTGTGATGTAAGAGGCCACCTCATAGACCGCTTCCATGGCCGTGACGTAATCGCTTGCAGCATTCTCGATTGGGGTACTCGCATTCTTGCCGATATTTAAGCCAACAATGCCGCCATTCTGCCAATAAGTAGAATTACGAACCCGCCTTACGCATGCATCAACACCATCATTATTAAAGCCCATGCGATTAATGATGGCCTGGGCTTGTGGCAAACGAAACATACGAGGCTTTGGATTGCCGGGTTGCGGTTTTGGGGTAACGGTGCCGATTTCTAAAAACCCAAACCCTAAGGTGCCAAGCGCATCAATATGTTTGCCATCTTTATCCAGACCAGCAGCAAGACCAACTGGGTTTGGAAAGTTAATGCCGCATAACTTGCGCGGATCTGGCGCAGGTTGATCACTTAAGAAGCGCAATAAACCCCAGCGCTGAGCGCGATCTAGATTGCTTAGGGTGATGTTGTGGGCTTGCTCTGGATCTAAGGAAAAAAGCCAGGGGCGCAGAAGAGGGTAGCTATCAATCATGAGTGGATATTATGGCCCAATGATGGGTTGCCAGTGATCATCAATCAAGCCCTCAATAGGCTGAAACTTCGCCTTATAGGACATTTTTTCGCTCTGCTCAATGTAGTAACCAAGGTAAAGATAAGGAAGATCCAACTCTAAGGCCTGCTGAATTTGCCACAAGATACTATAACTTCCATAGCTTGCAGAGACATTGCTGGTATCAAAGAAGGTGTAAACCGAAGAGATTCCTTGATCTAGGATATCAATCATGCTGACCATACGCAGACGTCCGGGATGTGAATCGTGTGGACCATCCCGAAATTCAACAATTCTGGAGTTCACGCGGCTTTGCAATAAAAACTGCATGTACTGGTCTTGATCGTCTTGATCTGAGTCCCCACCAGCATGACGCTCATGTTGATAGAGTTGATAGAGTTGATAGTGCTCTTCTTGGTAGCCTAAATTGAGAACGCGAACATCTAGTCCTGCATGTTTTTTCCAGCTGCGTTTTTGACTGCGATTCGGTGAGAAATGCTTCACTGGAATACGAGTAGCAGTACAAGCATGGCATTCATCACAATAAGGCCGATATGTGTATAAACCGCTGCGACGAAATCCTGCATTCACCAATTCGCCATATAAATCAGCGTGTATTAAATGTGAGGGAGTTGCTACTTGTGAGCGTGCAGTCTTACCTGGTAGATAGCTGCAGGGATAAGGTGCAGTTGCATAAAACTGCAATTCAGTAAGAGGAAGCTCTTTTAGTTGAGTCATAGCCAGTGACGAAGAATCTGTTTATCAAATTTCCAGGGAATCTCTATATTAGTTTGATTTAAGGCAACTTGCAGATGTGCTAAAAATTCATCGCGAGAAATCGGTGCGGCCCCTAAGGAATTGAGGTGAGATGTCTCTTGCTGGCAATCGATCATTGCCACTTGGTTTTGCTCGCACCAGCTAGTAAGAGCAGCCAAGGCAATTTTAGAGGCATCTGTCTGATGGCTAAACATCGACTCACCAAAAACCATCCCGCCAAATGAGACGCAATAGAGCCCACCTACTAGACGTCTATCCTCCATGATTGCAATACTGTGAGCGTGACCCTCTTCATGAAGATTTGTGTAGGCATCCATGATTTCATGGGTAATCCAAGTGCCATCCTGATCCTTGCGGTTCGCAGTTGCACAGGAGCGGACAACGGCACTAAAGTCTTCATCAACCCAGATTTCTTTGCGAGGATCGGATAAAAAATGTCGAATCGATTTTTTAAGTGAGTCATGACATTTAAATTGATCAGGCTTTAATACCATCCGCGGATTGGGTGACCACCATAACACTGGTTGATTATCGGAGTACCAGGGAAAGATACCCATTTGATATGCGCGAGCCAACTGCCCTGGATATATTCGTTCACTCACTGCAATTAAGCCGGGGACGCTCGGATCAGGATCTGAATCATGAATCGGATTAGGAAATGCATCCTGAGAACCTAGCCAGCTGATGTTGCTCATGCGCTTGTGGTATTTAAATTTTTTCAGTTGGCAGAATGTCTCTGCTACGAACGCTAAACTCATTACCAGACTCAAATACACCGGCAGCACGATCAGCAAAGAACCACTCAAGAGTTTGCTTCACGGTTGGAAAGGCAATTTCCTCCCACGGAATATCCTGCTCATCAAATAGCGCAACCTCTAGACTTTCTTCTCCCGCTTGAAAGTTTGGAGAATTCATCGAAGCTAGATAAAAAAGATGTACCTGTTCTGCATGTGGCACATTGAGAAGAGAGTAGAGTGGACCGATTTGAACAATAGCGCCGGCCTCTTCCTGTGTTTCACGTGCTGCCCCAGTGCTAGTACTTTCACCAAGCTCCATGAATCCAGCAGGTAAAGTCCAGTAACCATGGCGAGGTTCTATAGCGCGACGGCACAATAAAACTTGATTGCCAAAGACAGGGATGCTGCCAACTACGTTACGTGGATTGAAATAATGAATGCTTCCACAAGAGTCGCATACATGACGTTCCCGTGAATCATCCACAGGAATCTTGATGCTGATGGGTGCTGCACAGTGCGAGCAAAACTTCATGCGGACTTTCTAGAAATGGGCGGGGATGAGGCCGCGTAAAGCATTGCTAAGCATAATCTCTTTTGCATTCTGAATATCATCAATAGTCAGGTTGACTTCATGGGCATTCCATTGAGGATCATTCAATATGATGGATCTCATCACCCCTGGCAACAAACCTGCTGAGACGGGCGGTGTCAGCCAGCTATCTCCAGATTTTACAAAAATACTGCTTCTTCCACCTTCAGTGACATACCCTTGCTCATTTGTAAAAAGGGCATCAAAGCCACTAAGGTCCTCTGCCAATCTCCAGGCTTGGTCATAGAGATTTCGAGTGCTCACCTTATGTCTCAATAAAATATTGCCGGAGTGAAGTGTGGCCATATTTGAATTGGGCAAAATATCCCTTGCCCAAAAGATTTTTACGGATCCTTCTAGTGGGCTGATGGGCGCTATTTGATAAGTCGCAATCCCTAGATGATCGAGATCCAAGCGCAATCGATACTCAGTATCTATTGAGCAGTTTTTACACCCAATCTCAATCAGTTTCATGATGTCCGGCACTGAGCAGGGAATGCCAAGCGCTAATGCGGAATTGACTATGCGTGCTAGATGAAGCTGAACATGCTGAGCCTGACCTTTTCGAACTAAGATAGTTTCAAATAATCCTAGGCTACTTGGTAGCTTGCTTAAGAATGCAGCTTTAATTTGACATTCTTCCCACTCCTGCTCAGGCTCTGAGTCAATCGTAATGCCGGCACCAATGCCCAAAGAAAAGGGTAAGGCATGTGTTTTTGCATCCTGATGAATTTCAAGTGTGCGAATGGGAACGCTAAACGCAAAGTCACCACTCGGATCAATCCAGCCCAGGGCGCCACAATAGTAGGCTCGATCTTGAGGTTCTAATTCTTGGATGATCTCCATGCTGCGTTTTTTGGGGGCACCCGTCACAGATCCACAGGGGAATACCGCATTGAGCACGTCTCCTAATTTCATCTCAGGCTTTATTTCAGCTTGAACGGTAGATGTCATTTGCAGGACATCGCCGTACTGAGTCACCTCAAATAGCTTGGGAACGGTGACTGTTCCTGGTAAGGCAAGTCGACTCAGATCGTTGCGTAATAAATCGACGATCATCACATTCTCTGCTTGATTCTTTGTATCCGCCGATAAATGCTCGGCCGTATCGTTTAACGCACTGGCAGTGCCTTTCATCGGCATGGCTTTCACAGTATTGCCTTGCCTTTGAATAAATAATTCGGGCGATTGGGACAGGATAAAGTTTGAGTCTTGTGCAATAAATGCACCAAATCTTCCCGGCTGTCGCTCCCTTAATCGTGCGTATAGAGAGAGTGGGTCACCATAGACTTCACCCGTAATCCGAAAGGTATGATTAATTTGATAAGTGTCGCCATTGCGAATGTACTCTTGAATAGTCTGAATGTCAGAGGTAAACCCCTCTTGGTCAACAGAAAAATGAAGATTAGCTACGCCTGCAGCTTGAGCCTCGGGTTCTAGAGTTGCTATCTTTTTTGCGATGTAATGATCAACATCTGCCTTGCTAAATCTTTCGTAGGATTTAAAAGACCATGCCTGGATTAATGGATGCTCTTTACTTTCACGTTGAGCTAGTACATCTATATTGTGAATGTATAGACCAAGTTCATAAGCAAACGCAGCGACAACATACTCTCCCTGGGTCAATGCTTTATTAATATCCTGCAGGCATTGATCTATAGTCTTAATTGTCTGCGTATGGCAGGACTGAGGATAGATCGTCCAGTACTGGAGCGCCTGCTCATACAGGCGACTGCTCGGCTTTGCTGTAGTGCTCTGGGCATCGTCGAGCAGGATCATGCTATCTACCGTCAGCGCTCTAATAATCTGGTGGAAATTACTTTAAAACAGTAGCCGATTCAATCGTGACAGTCTTGCTAGGTACGTCTGACATGCGACCCATTTTTGGCGATGATGCCACCATGGTTGGGATTTTACGAATGGCATCGATTGTTTGGGTACCTGAAATCACTGTACCGAAAACGGTATAGCCATTACCCATAGCATTAGGGTAATTCAAGCCCTCATTATCTTTCACATTGATGAAGAATTGTGCTGTTGCTGAATCGGGGTCAGAAGTGCGTGCCATAGCGATCGTGTAAGTTTGATTCTTAAGACCATTTTGAGCTTCTGAAACTACAGGCGCATTGGTCGGTTTTTGTGTCAAGTCCGAAGTAAATCCACCGCCCTGAATCATGAAGCCATCTATTACGCGGTGAAAAATTGTGCCGTTATAGAAACCGCTATTCACATAGTTCAAAAAGTTAGCCGAAGTTTTTGGTGCCTTTACTGAATCAAGCTCAACAACAAAATTACCCATGGTGGTTTTAAATTCCACTTTAGGGCCAGCAAAGCTTGCAGCACTAGCAATGAGGCTGGAAACCAAAAATAGGGAGGCAATGATCTTACGCATACTAAGTGTCCTTAAGAATCGAGTGAAAATAGAGTAAATCTGATTGTATTGCTCAAAGCCCTGAGGGTACTTGACCGGCATAGGAATAAGCCGCCTCCTCAAACATATTCGGCCGATCGAGATAATTTAAGGCCCAATCAATGGTGTCGACGCCCCAAAAAGCATGCCCATTGATCACGAGAGTAGGCACACCAAATGCTCCATCCACTTTCGCCTTCTCTGTATTACGAATGAGTTGGGCTTTGACTTCTGGGGTATCTGGTTTTGGAGTGTTTGCTTCTAAGCCAAGGTATTGGCAAAACTCACGCCAAGATAAATTGGGATCTTTACCTTCTACCCATACATATGCAAACGCGCGCTCAACCATGTCCCATTGAGCATCTTGCTCTACTAGTAAACGCTGTGCTGCAACGGTAAGAAAAGGGTGATGCTCTGGAAAGCGAAAGGGTAAATCTAACTTTTCAGCTAGCCACACGCAATATTGATAGGTATGGGGGCGTTTGGCTTCTACCTCTCCAGGTCCGCGATTATCAGTCGCGCGGAGTAGGCCGCCTAATAAGATGGGTATGGGTTGAATGTCGATGCGTTTTTCAAGGCGATGACGTTGCTTGATATAAAAATAGGAGAATGGAGAAATGATGTCGTAGTAGAACGTACCTGTAGTCCGTTTTTGCTCTACTTGATCTTGGCTCATTTCTATTTAGCCTCCTCATCTAACTTGCGCAAGAAGGCCATCTTCTCGGCAATCTGGCTTTCTAAGCCCCGATCAACTGGCTGATACCAATGAGGCTCAGCCATTCCATCGGGTAAGTAAGTTTCTCCAGCAGCATAGGCATGTGGTTCATCATGTGCATAACGGTATTCTTTGCCGTGACCCAAATCTTTCATGAGTTTGCTTGGGGCATTGCGTAAATGGTTGGGCACAGGTTTACTTTGATCGCTAGCAACATAAGCCCTTGCCGCGTTGTACGCCTGATAACTTGCATTACTTTTAGCGGCGATCGCTAAATAAACAACGGCTTGACCTAGTGCTAATTCACCCTCCGGTGAGCCAAGCCGCTCAAAAGTTTGAGCAGCATCATTAGCTAGTTGCATCGCTCTGGGGTCGGCAAGTCCAATATCTTCCCACGCCATGCGAATAATTCTGCGTGCAAGATATCGGGGGTCTGCACCGCCATCTATCATTCGACAAAACCAATACAGCGCAGCATCGGGATTGGAGCCGCGCACCGATTTATGTAGAGCAGATATTTGATCGTAAAAGTGATCTCCGCCTTTATCGAAACGACGTGCCTGGACTGTTAAGGCATTTTCAATAAACTGCTGATCTATTCTGCGAATCTGAGAGTTTGGTGTTGAGACTGCATTACGCACTTGCTCTACTAGATTGAGTAATCGCCTTGCATCACCATCTGCATGAGAAATTAAGCTATCAATTGCCTCTGGTTCAAAAGGAATATCAGGCATTGCATAGTTACATGCTCGATCAAATAACTGCTTAAGCTCCACAGCATCCAATGATTTCAGTACATAGACTTGTGCGCGTGAAAGTAGGGCTGAGTTCACCTCAAATGAAGGGTTTTCAGTTGTAGCACCAATGAAGTTAAATAAGCCAGACTCAACATATGGCAACAAGGCATCTTGCTGACTTTTATTAAATCGATGAATCTCATCTACAAACAATATAGTCTGTCTGCCATATTGAGACATGCTCCGTTGCGCTTGCTCAATAGCCTCCCGAATTTCTTTTACCCCGGCAAGCACAGCTGAAATGGCGATAAATTCTCGATCAAAAGCTTTCGCTGACAGTCTTGCTAAGGTAGTCTTGCCAACTCCCGGCGGACCCCAAAGAATCATCGAATGTGGCTTACCAGATCCAAAGGCAAGACTCAGTGGTTTGCCAGTTGCGAGCAGATGTGTCTGACCGATTACTTCTTCTATGGATTGTGGGCGTAATACCTCTGCCAATGGTGGCGGAGGTGCTTGGTCAAATAGGTTGCCCATCGGTACTGATTTAATTCTGTACAAATAAAATAACTAACGCTGCCCAAATTAAGCACCCAGCAGAAACCAATGTGAGTCGATTTCGTAAGGCGACAAATGCATTAAGCGCCTCTTCATTGGAAAAATAATATTGATAAGTTTCTTTATCGATATTGCGCTGAATCACTAATGCTGATGCCAAGATGACTAGGCCAACTGGGATGTAAATATGCAAAGCAAGCCAAGCAACTAAGGCTGGTATCACTCCCCAGATCCATGCGTTGCGATCGCCCCACCGATCACCTTGAGGTATTTTTCCTAGGGCATGTAGATTTGCGCCCCAATGCAATGCACCCATGAATGCAGTAATCACCGCCCCGTAACCAGCTAAGGACTCTGCACTGAGGTAATTGAGTGGGGTTGGCGCGAGCTGCACCATCAGTGCGAGACCAACAAAAGGAATTAAGCCTGCATAGGCTAATTTAGTAACTAGAGGGGGTAATGGGTTCACAAAAACTTCTTTACTTGGGTTGGTGTAGGGTGAATGGTGAATTGCAAAATCATTGATCGTAGGTATAGACGCCACGTCCGGACTTGCGACCGAGGTAGCCAGCGGCAACCATTTCGCGCAGCAGTGGGCAAGGGCGATACTTAGAGTCGCTGAAGTTCTCAAAATAGACTTCCATAACAGCTAAGCATGTGTCCAGACCAATTAAGTCGGCTAAAGCGAGTGGACCAATCGGTTGATTGCAGCCTAATTTCATGCCGGCATCTATATCTTCGGGGCTAGCAAGGCCTTCGTGCAGAACAAAGAAAGCTTCATTAATCATTGGCAGCAAAATACGGTTCACCACAAAGCCGGGAGAGTTCTTCACGGTGATGGGCTCTTTACCAATTCGTTTCGCCATTTCAATAATGGCAGCATGGGTGGTGTCTGAGGTTTGCAAGCCTCGAATCACCTCAACTAATGCCATCATCGGTGGCGGATTGAAAAAGTGCATGCCAATAAAACGGCCCGGATTCGAATCTAAGGCGGCAAGCTTAGTGATGGAGAGTGAAGAGGTATTGGTGGCAATGATGGTTTCTTTGCCGACGATCTCATCAACCTGCTTTAGGATTTTTTCTTTAATAGCTTGGTTCTCAGTAGCAGCCTCAATGACTAGTTGAAGTCCCTTGAATTCAGAGTAGGAGGTTCCACCCTTGATGCGTTTGAGTGCGGCATCTTTATCTTCATGGGTGAGCGTTTCTTTTTTTACCAAGCGATCTAAGCTTTTGCTAATTTGGTTTAAGCCGCGCTCAACGGCAGCATCGCTGATATCAACCATGACGACATCAAGACCGGCAACTGCGCAAACCTGCGCAATACCATTGCCCATCGTACCCGCCCCAATGACTCCGACCGATTGAATCTTCATGCTAGTTCCTTTTTTGATACTGTGATGAACCAAATAATTGTTCTCTTGCCTTGTCATCGTGCAAGGGCTTGCGTAATGCAGTTAACACTTCAACGCCACGCTTAACGGCAGGGCGTTCACCAACCATTTCAAACCAACGCTTGAAATGAGGATATTCGTTGATATCAATACCTTGGTTCTTCCAATTACGCGTCCAAGGAAAAATAGCAATATCCGCAATGGAGTAATTTTTCCCGGCAATGTAAGCATTATCTTTCAGTTGGTGATCTATGACTCCATACAAGCGCTTAGCTTCATTGGTGTAGCGATTAATTGCGTAATCAATTTTCTCCGGAGCGTAGATTCGAAAATGGTGGTTTTGTCCTAAAAGGGGGCCCAAGCCCCCCATTTGGAACATGAGCCATTGCAACACCTCATATTTGCCCCGGGTAGATTTGGGTAAAAACTTTCCCGTTTTGGCGGCTAGGTATAGCAAGATTGCACCAGATTCAAATAAATGTATAGGCTTGCCGTCGGGCCCATTAGGATCGGTGATAGCTGGAATCTTGTTATTTGGGCTGATCGCCAAGAATTCTTTCTTAAACTGATCGCCAGCTCCAATATCAATTGGATGAGCAAACCAGTCTTTACCTAACTTATAGCCACACTCCTCGAGCATGATGTGAACTTTGTGACCATTTGGTGTTGGCCAACTGTAAACATCAATGATGTCTTTATTCGGTTTGTTTATCGCCACAATGAATTCCTTTTCTATAGGGTTTGTAAACGCTCTAATGCGTTTGAAAGCGTCTTTTCTTCTTTAGCAAAACAAAAACGGATGACACCTGACTCTACTGGCTGCGCATAAAAAGCAGAGACCGGTATAGCTGCCACGCCAATCTCGGTGGTTAGCCAAGAGCAAAAATCTGCTTCACTTAATTTGGCTTGGGGGATATCCAGCTTGGTGTAATTAACGCACTGAAAATAGCTTGCTGGCGCTGGCAATAGTTTGAACTTGGTTTGCTGCAAACCTTGTCTAAAGTAATCTCGCTTGGCTTGATAAAAAGCTGGTAATCCTATGTAGTGATCTGGGTTCTTGAGATACTCTGCAAGACCGTATTGCATTGGCGTATTTACTGTAAACACGTTGAACTGGTGCACCTTACGAAACTCTTTCATCATCGCTACAGGCGCCGCTACATAGCCTATCTTCCAGCCGGTGACATGATAAGTTTTGCCAAAACTCGATATCAGAAAACTGCGCTCTGCTAATTCAGGGAGACTTGCAATACTGATATGTTGATGGCCATCAAATACCATGTGCTCGTAGACCTCGTCGCTTAAGATCAGCGCATTCGTATTTCTGACTAAATTTGCTAGGCGCTCCAGATCAGATGTCTGCCACACCATGCCGGTTGGATTGTGTGGTGTATTGATTATGACGAGTCGCGTTTTTGTGTTGATTGCTTTTGTTAGATCGTCCCAGGGTATTGAATAAGAACTCACCATTCCTTGATCATCGCGATTGGCAGTCAACGATACGGCAACAGTTTTGCCTCCCGCCAGATCAATTGATGGGCGATAGCTATCGTAGGCAGGTTCAATGATGACAACTTCATCACCAGGGCTCACACAGCACAAAATAGCTGTCATGATTCCTTGGGTACCGCCGGCAGTAATGGTGATCTCCGTATCGGAATCGTACTCATGACCATATAGAGTCGATATTTTTTGTGACACACCCTGGCGTAATTCTGTAATCCCCACCATAGGCGGATATTGATTGTGATCAGCCAGCATTGCCGCATGAACAGCGGATATGAGCTTTCGGTCGCAGGGAAAGTCCGGAAAACCTTGCCCTAAGTTAATAGCTTGATGCTCTGCAGCGAGGGCTGACATGATCGTAAACACAGTTGTGCCCACCTTAGGTAGGCGACTTGGAAAGTCTGGGCTTAGGGCGAGGTTTTGGTCCATGCAGGCGGTTTAGGGCAAATAAGAGAGGTAGTCGCTAGAATGGTAGAAATTCATCTTCAAATTGTGCCATGTTGATCGTCCTTTCACCCGCGAAATCCCTAGATTACAAAACCCCAGTCAAGGTCAAGGCTTCAACCTTGCCAGAGTTTGTCTCCGAATCAGCCAAGTTGATAGCTGATCTAAAGAAGCTCTCGCCTCAGGAGGTCGCTGATCTGATGGGTCTCTCGGATCAGTTGGCCGCATTGAATGTGGGCCGTTATCGCGATTGGTCGAAGAAATTTACGGATGCCAACAGCAAGCCGGCTATTTATGCTTTTGATGGCGACGTCTATGACGGATTTGATGTCAAGACGCTAAATCCTAAAGCCATGGATTTTGCGCAAGATCATGTCCGTATCTTGTCAGGCTTGTATGGCGCTCTTCGCCCCCTGGACTTAATGCAGCCTTACCGCCTCGAGATGGGCACTGCCTTTAAGAATCCCCGAGGCAAAGATCTATACGCTTTTTGGGGTGAACGTGTCACTGACTCGCTAAAGAAGCTGTTGGAGCAGCAAAAGAAACCCGTGCTTCTCAATTTAGCCTCTGAAGAATATTTCAAGGTATTACAAGCCAAAAACCTGGATTGCCCGGTGATTTCTCCGGTATTTCAAGATGGTAAGGATGGTAAGTACAAAATCATCTCCTTCTATGCAAAGCGAGCTAGGGGGTTGATGGCCCGCTATGTTGTTGAAAACCGGATCACTGATCCAGTAGATTTGAAGGGTTTCAATTTGGATGGTTATAAATATGTTGCCTCCGAATCTAAGCCAGAAAAACCGTTATTTAGACGCCCCGAAATAAAGTAGGAGAGTGCACCATGGCTGTTCATCGCACTAAATCCTCGCAACGCGCTTCACCAGATGTTGAGCGCCTCGTAGCAGATGCTATTTCTTTGGCGGCTTCTGGCAGTCATATTGAAGACCAATATTGGGAGGAGCGCTTAAATGTTCGCTTAATGCGCCTGCTCAAAAGCCAGAATCAAAATGTGATCGATGCTTCCTTAGATCAAACATTTCGCATTAATACGCTAGCTTTCGAGGTCCTTGCTGATTGTGCTGAGACACTGGCTGAATCCTTGGTGATGGAGCATGAGGGTCAGAGCTGGGATGTGCTGCTATTGGCTTTGCCAATTATTGCTCATACCCGCTATCAGATTCCCTCTGGGGCATTACCGGTTAATGTGATTGAATCTACTGCCGCTGCATTACACAACTCAATAGCTTCTACGGACACACGCTTAGCGATTGTTCCCTGGCTTTACAGCATTGATCAAATGCCGCACTCCCATTGTCAAACGCGTTTGCTAACCGAGGCTTTAGCATCAGCCGCCATCACCGCTAGTGATGTTAAGTTAGAGTTGCGCGATATGTCAGAGACCATTGCGGTTTTAGCTGATCCACGCTTTATCATCGCCGCCGTTGCTGCTCCCTCTGGAATGCCGCTATTCCGTTGGCAAGCTGAGGTGCCAACACGTCAAGAGCGTGGCGTGAGTTTAATTGGTTGGCAAAATGCGATGCAAGAACCTATTGCCGCACTCTTACCGGGTTGCGAGTTTGAGCTTTTATTACCAGAAGCGTATTTCACTAACTGTCGATTGGCAGATAAACAAGTGCGTCCACTGAGCATTCGAGCTGCTGTGAATTTTCTGGAGAGTACTCTCGGAGTGATGCCTGCTGGATTGTCCTGCGTAGTCGGGGCTTTTGGTGAGGACCAGGCTGATGAGTATCGAATTTCATTTAGTTTAAAAGGCTCTGCTGAAGTTGTGTACGGAGTGATTTGGCCCTTGTACGATCGCGAGAGTGTTGCCAATGATGCACTGAATGATTTATCAGATGACGAAAGTCCAATGAAGCGAATTGCAGATGCGCT
The DNA here is from genome assembly GCF_018688495.1 of Polynucleobacter sp. Adler-ghost. Lineage (NCBI taxonomy): Bacteria > Pseudomonadati > Pseudomonadota > Betaproteobacteria > Burkholderiales > Burkholderiaceae > Polynucleobacter > Polynucleobacter sp. Adler-ghost. The sequence goes on along the minus strand of NZ_CP061320.1, from coordinate 1,091,100 downwards.
TCGTAATGCAGGTGTCGAAGATGTTTTTCGTCATGCCATGCTCTTTGACCCAGAGCTTTGTGATGACTGCGGAGCGCCACTCTTTCCAGACCGATCTGGTGATGCTGTGCATGCTGAGTTGCCAGATGATGCGCCGACTCAGCAACCCTTGTTTCATTAAGTAAATTCAGTTTTTTAATGCTGAAAGATACAAAGAAAAAAGCCGAGAATGTCTCGGCTTTTTTACTATGAAGCATTGCTTTTAGTTCTGTACAAATGGCTCTGAATTCGCAAACAAGTGCGGAAGCTTGCCAGTTTTCATTTCTGCTGTTTGGCAGAAATCAGCAAGGCGAGTTCCGGATTTGATATTGAACAGCATTGCCTTGTTACCCAGCACGACAAGATCGTGTCCGGTAGTAGCATTTTTATAACGCAAGCTTCCCGGTAGGGAATTTTCGCGCTTCAAGTCAAACGTTTTAGATTCCCAAGTCAGGCGAACCGTTTCAGTTGTTCCGGAAGTTTTGAATTGCTTACTTTCGCTACAAGTCCAAGTGGATACTTCTTCGCTAGCAGCAGCTGGGGCGGATCCTAACAGGGCGGCTACAACTAAGCTAGCGATGAGAAGGGTTTGCTTCATGTGCATAAATCCTTAAGAGAGAAGATGCTTAACGCCAGCTTGCTCTTCAAGTAATTCGTTGAGCGTGTGATTCATGCGTTCGCGAGAGAACTCATCAATTTCTAAACCTTCAACCATCTTGTATTCGCCATTCTCGCAAACTACTGGATAGCCGTAGATTACTTCAGCAGGAATGCCGTATTCGCCTTTAGATGGAATACCCATGGTGACCCACTTACCATTGGTACCGAGAACCCAATCGCGCACATGATCAATTGCGGCATTAGCTGCAGATGCTGCAGAAGACAGGCCACGCGCTTCAATAATGGCGGCGCCACGTTTACCTACAGTAGGGATGAATGTATCTTTATTCCATGCTGCATCGTTGATGCTGTCTTTTACAGACTTGCCATTGATGGTCGCAAAGCGATAGTCTGGGTACATGGTCGGGCTATGGTTACCCCAAACCACCAATTTCTCGATATCAGCAACAGGCTTATCCAGTTTGCTAGCTAATTGTGAGAGAGCGCGGTTGTGATCTAGGCGGAGCATTGCCGTGAAATTCTTCGCAGGAATATCTGGTGCCGATTTCATGGCGATATAGGCGTTCGTATTTGCTGGATTGCCAACTACTAATACTTTGACTGTTTTCTTGGCTACGGCATTCAATGCCTTGCCTTGCGCTGTGAAAATCTGCGCATTGGCTGAGAGCAAATCTTTGCGCTCCATGCCGGGGCCACGTGGACGTGCGCCAACCAACAAAGCTACATCGATATCTTTAAATGCTGTCATTGGGTCGGAGTGAGCTGTCATGCCTGCCAACAATGGGAAAGCACAGTCTTCAAGCTCCATCATGACGCCAGCAAGGGCCTTTTGAGCTTTTTCGTCTGGAATCTCTAGTAACTGAAGGATGACTGGCTGATCTTTGCCCAATAAGTCGCCATTGGCGATACGAAAGAGGAGGGAATATCCGATTTGACCGGCTGCACCGGTGACTGCAACACGCATTGGGGCTTTTGCCATTACTAATAACTCCAGTTGAGGTTAATTAACTATTTTTTCTATTATCCATTCAAGTGTATGGACTTTCCATTTACACTGTCAATCATGTCTTATATAAGATATGAGATAAGCCTCAATTTTATCCAACATAAGTTGTCCTGGAGCTAATTTGTCCCTTATATCCGAACCAATTGCCTCATTTAGTCCGCTCTATGAGCAAATTAAAGCCATGATTCTGGCGAGTTTGCAGGCCTCCGAATGGTTGCCTGGTGATGCAATCCCCAGCGAGATGGAGCTTGCAGCGCGATATGCAGTGAGCCAAGGGACTGTTCGCAAGGCTATTGATGAATTAGCTGCCCAAAACTTGCTAATACGTCGTCAGGGTAAGGGCACCTTTGTAGCAACCCACCAAGAGGAAGACTTCCAATATCGCTTTTTGCGTTTAGAGCCTGATTCTGGCGAGAAGTTACACCTGAAAAACCAGTTTTTAGCCTGTGAAAACATCCAGTCAGATCCCCATATTGCTCAGTTGCTGAAGTTAAAGCCAGGTGATTCGATTATTCGGATCGACCGAGTGCAAAGCTCTGGAGGTCGACCAATCGTTTTTGAAGAAATATGGCTGCCAGAGGCCCGCTTTAAAGGCTTAAATCTGGAGATGCTCAATGCTTGGTCTGGCCCAATGTATGCCTTTTATGAGTGTGAATATGCCACCCATATGGTTAGGGCGGAGGAAAAAATCAAGGCGGTCCTGGCGAGCCCAGAGCTTGCAAAATACCTACAAGTTGCCGAAGGCGCCGCCTTACTTTCTGTCGAACGTGTGGCTTTCACCTACGGGAATAAACCAGTAGAAATTCGGCACGCAAGATATGACACTAATGGCCAGCATTACGACAATAAATTGAACTAGGTAGTACACTCAAAATCAGTAAAAACCAGTTTTTAACCCCTTTAAACGCTAAAAAGTCCCCACCATCCCTAGGTTTCTAATAGAATATGTTGCAACACAACAAAACCACACTGAACCTCCACCGAAAGATTGAGATTACCCATGGTTGACGCACAGCAAAATGTAAAAAAAGATAGACCTGTTTACCGTAACATTGGTCTTGCTCAGTTAATCAAGTACCGCCTTCCTTGGGCTGGGAAAGTTTCTATTCTTCACCGCATCAGCGGGGCAGCACTGTTCTTGATGTTGCCATTCTTGCTTTATCTCTTAGATCAAAGCTTGGCTTCTGAGATGAGTTATCAAACCTTTCAGGCAATTACTGGTCATCCGCTTGTAAAAATCATCCTTCTTGGATTAATTTGGTCCTTTTTGCACCATTTCTGTGCCGGAATCCGCTATCTCTTGTTGGATTTGGAAATTGGCGTTGAAAAGGCTGATGCCAATCGCTCTGCGATCTTTGTGTTTTTCTTAGGTCTTGCTCTAACCGCGATTGTTGGCCTCAAACTTTTTGGCTTGTATTAAGCACTTCTTCATTAAGGAAATCGAATGCCTATTTATCAAATTGGACCCAAGCGCTTAGTTGTTGGCGCCCATTACGGCCTCAAAGAGTGGATCATTCAGCGTGCCACGGCCATTGTGATGGTAGTTTTTACGATCGTGTTGTTAGTGGATTACTGCATCACTGGTAGTGCAACTTATGAAGGTTGGGCCGCCTTGTTTAGTAACCAGTTCATGAAACTGTTGACACTGTTATTTTTCATCAGCTTGTTCTATCACGCTTGGATTGGCATTCGTGATATCTGGATGGATTACATCAAGCCTGTCAGCATTCGTCTAACACTCCAAGTGTTAACTGTTTTGTATCTCGTAGCCTGTGCGGCCTATGCCGTACAAATTTTGTGGAAAGTGTAATTCAATGACCGCGATTAAAAAAGTGTTACCACGCCGTCGCTTCGACGCGGTAATTATCGGTGCAGGTGGTTCGGGCATGCGTGCTTCTTTGCAGTTAGCAGAAGCTGGCTTGAATGTTGCGGTATTAACTAAGGTTTTCCCAACACGTTCACATACCGTTGCTGCCCAGGGCGGTATTGGTGCCTCCCTCGGTAACATGAGTGAAGATAACTGGCACTATCATTTTTACGACACGATCAAAGGTTCGGACTGGTTAGGCGACCAAGATGTGATCGAGTTTATGTGTCGCGAAGCTCCAAAAGTTGTCTATGAGCTTGAACACTTCGGTATGCCATTTGACCGCAATCCAGACGGCACGATTTATCAGCGTCCTTTTGGTGGTCATACGGCCAATTATGGTGAGAAACCGGTTCAGCGTGCGTGCGCTGCTGCTGACCGAACTGGTCATGCCATGTTGCATACCTTGTACCAACGAAACGTTCGTGCAAAAACCAATTTCTTCGTTGAGTGGTTAGCTCTTGACCTCATCCGTGATGATGCTGGTGATGTCGTTGGGGTAACTGCGCTCGAAATGGAAACGGGCCAAGTTTATATTTTAGAAACCAAAGTAGTCATGATGGCTACTGGCGGTGCTGGTCGTATTTGGGATGCATCGACAAATGCATTTATTAATACTGGCGACGGTATGGGTCTTGCAGCACGTGCGGGCATTCCATTAGAAGATATGGAGTTCTGGCAATTCCACCCAACTGGCGTAGCCGGTGCAGGCGTGTTGTTGACCGAAGGTTGTCGTGGTGAAGGCGGCATCTTGCGTAATAAAGATGGCGAACGCTTTATGGAGCGTTATGCACCTACCTATAAAGACTTAGCGCCACGCGATTTTGTATCGCGCTGCATGGATCAGGAAATTAAAGAAGGGCGCGGTTGTGGCCCGAATGGCGATTACGTGGTCCTCGACTTAACGCATATTGGTGCTGAGACCATCATGAAGCGTTTACCTTCAGTTTATGAAATCGGTATCAATTTTGCTAACGTTGACGTTACTAAAGAGCCGATTCCAGTTGTACCAACCATTCACTATCAGATGGGTGGTATTCCTACTAACATTCATGGTCAAGTTGTTGTGCCAGCGAATGGCAAACCCAATGAAATCGTTAATGGTCTCTATGCCATTGGTGAGTGCTCCTGTGTATCGGTTCACGGTGCAAACCGTTTGGGCACGAACTCATTACTCGACTTATTGGTATTCGGTCGTGCAGCAGGTAACCATATTGTTGCCATGGATCTTAAGAAGCGTGAATTCAAACCATTGCCTGCAAATGCTGGCGAGCAAACTTTGGCTCGCATTGCTGCTCTGGATAACTCGACTTCTGGTGAGTATGCGCAAGACGTTGCAAACGATATTCGTAAAACGATGCAGAAGTATGCTGGCGTATTCCGTAATCAAGAGTTGATGGACGAGGGTGTTCGTCAAATGGCCAAGCTCACTGAGCGCGCTAAGCACTTATGGCTGAAAGATAAATCGGAGATTTTTAATACAGCACGTATCGAAGCCTTAGAAGTTGCTAACTTAATTGAAGCTGCAAATGCAACTATGATCTCCGCTGCGGCGCGTACTGAAAGTCGTGGCGCGCATTCACATGATGATCATCAACATCGTGATGATGACAACTGGATGAAGCACACACTTTGGTATAGCGAAGGTAATCGATTGGATTACAAGCCGGTGATTTTGAAGCCATTGACTGTTGAGTCTTTCCCTCCTAAAGAACGTACTTTCTAAGCGAAGAGAAATTAAAAATGAGTGATATTCGTGTATTTGAAATTTACCGCTACGATCCAGATGCCGATGCGGCGCCACGTATGGAGCGCTATGAGCTTGAATTAACTGGCGAGCGTATGTTGTTGGATGCCTTGATTTCTCTAAAGAAACAAGATGAAAGCATTTCCTATCGTCGCTCATGTCGTGAGGGTGTTTGTGGCTCAGATGCAATGAACATTAATGGTAAGAATGGATTGGCTTGCTTAACTAATATGTTGACCTTGCCCAAAGTCATTACATTACGTCCATTGCCTGGTTTGCCAGTCGTGCGTGACTTGATCGTCGATATGACTTTGTTCTTCAAGCAGTACTTGTCCATCAAGCCTTACTTGGTAAATGACAATCCATTTCCAGAGAAAGAGCGACTCCAGAGTCCTGAAGAGCGTGAAGAGTTGAATGGTTTATATGAATGCATTTTATGTGCCTCATGTTCAACCTCATGCCCATCTTTCTGGTGGAATCCAGATAAGTTTGTTGGCCCAGCTGGTTTGCTTCAAGCATATCGCTTTATTGCAGATAGCCGAGATGAAGATACAGCACAGCGCTTAGACAACTTGGAAGACCCATACCGCTTGTTCCGTTGTCATACCATCATGAACTGCGTAGACGTTTGTCCTAAGCATTTAAATCCTACCAAGGCAATTGGCAAGATTAAGGAATTAATGGTTCGTAGGGCAGTATGACCCTCGGTAATGCAGAGTTATATCGTTTAAAGAGTGATGCCCGCAGGGGTTTGCTTGAAAATGATCTTATTCTGCAGCGTTTTTTTGAGCGCTATGGTTCTCAATTGAGCGTGGAGGATGGAAAGGTATTGAGTCAGTTACTAGCTTTAGAAGACAATGACTTGATGGACCTATTGATTGGTCGCAAGGATTCTGTGGTGGGATTGGAAAAAGAGTCTCAAGATGAGTCTTTTAAGGCGGTTTTACAAAAGCTGAGACAGAAATAATTCAGCATGGTGTTGCAGTTGTAGTTTAGATGCGTGATCACATAATGTAGTAATCATCAATTTGAATGACTAAGGATTAGAAATGATTGAATCGGACATCAAGGCAAAATTATCGTTTTCGGACGGCACACCAGATATCGACTTGCCAATATACAAAGGCACAGTGGGTCCTGATGTAATTGATATTCGTAAACTGTACGGTCAAACCGGCAAGTTCACTTACGATTCAGGTTTTTTATCAACAGCCTCTTGTAATAGCAAAATTACCTATATCGATGGTGATAAAGGTGAGTTGCTCTATCGCGGCTACCCAATTGAAGATCTTGCTCACAACTGCGATTTCTTGGAAGTTTGTTATCTACTCATTAATGGTGAGCTGCCAAATGCTACCGAGAAAAAAGATTTCGAGAATTTGGTCATGCATCACACGATGGTTCATGAGCAAATGCAATTTTTCTTGCGCGGTTTCCGTCGTGATGCGCACCCAATGTCTGTATTAACTGGCTTAGTTGGTGCGATGGCAGCTTTTTACCATGACGCCATTGATTACAGTCAGCCTAAGGCACGCGAAATTGCGCAGATTCGTCTAATTGCCAAGATGCCAACCTTGGTTGCAATGTCTTATAAATACTCTGTAGGGCAGCCATTTATCTATCCAGATAACTCTTTGTCTTACACAGCCAACTTTATGCGCATGATGTTTGCAACACCCTGCGAAGAGTACAAAGTAAATCCAGTATTGGTACGCGCTTTGGATCGCATCTTTACTCTACATGCTGACCATGAGCAAAATGCCTCAACTTCAACAGTGCGTTTGTGTGGCTCCTCTGGTACCAATCCATTTGCTGCTATCTCTGCAGGTATTGCTTGTCTCTGGGGTCCTGCTCACGGCGGAGCAAATGAAGCTTGCTTAGAGATGCTCAATGAAATACAGGCTAGTGGTGGTGTAGATAAGATTCATGAGTTTATTGCTCAAGTTAAGGATAAGAACTCCAGTGTTCGCTTGATGGGCTTTGGTCATCGTGTATACAAAAACTTCGATCCACGTGCAAAACTGATGCGTGAAACTTGCCATGAAGTATTAAAAGAATTGGGTCTAGAGAATGACCCATTATTCAAGCTAGCAATGACTCTTGAGAAGATTGCATTGGAAGATGAATATTTTGTCAGCCGCAAGCTCTATCCAAACGTAGATTTCTACTCTGGAATCGTACAGCGCGCTTTGGGCATCCCAACTGAAATGTTTACCTGTGTATTTGCTTTGGCGAGAACGGTTGGCTGGATTGCTCAGTGGGAGGAAATGATCACTGATCCTGAATACAAGATTGGTCGTCCACGTCAGTTATACGTTGGAGAAACTTCGCGAAAAGTTCCCAATATTTCTGTCCGCAAATAAAAAAGTTCTCGAGGGTATTCATGTCACGCACGCTTTACGACAAATTGTGGGATGACCATGTCGTCTATTCTGAGGAAGATGGCACGGCCACGATTTATATAGATCGTCAGTTATTGCATGAAGTAACAAGCCCTCAGGCTTTTGAGGGGCTTAACTTAGCTGGCCGTCCAGTGTGGCGAATCTCTGCCAATTTGGCTGTTTCTGATCACAATGTTCCAACGACGGATCGCTCTGAGGGGATTTCTGACCCTATATCCAAGTTGCAAGTAGATACGCTAGATCAAAACTGCGATGCCTTTGGTATTACGCAATACAAAATGAACGATACCCGTCAAGGGATTGTTCATGTCATTGGACCAGAGCAAGGCGCAACCTTGCCGGGTATGACTGTGGTCTGTGGTGATTCACATACTAGTACGCATGGTGCCTTTGGCGCACTAGCTTTTGGCATTGGTACATCTGAAGTTGAGCATGTACTAGCTACCCAAACTTTGCTGATGAAAAAAAGCAAGAATATGTTGGTGAGGGTGGATGGACGCCTCCAGCCCGGCTCTACTGCGAAAGATATTGTGCTCGCAGTCATTGGCAAGATTGGTACTGCAGGCGGAACTGGCTACACCATTGAGTTTGCAGGTGAAGCTATTCGTAGCTTGTCCATGGAAGGTCGTATGACAATCTGCAACATGGCAATTGAAGCAGGTGCACGCGCCGGATTGGTGGCAGTTGATGAAACCACGATCGAATATATTCAAGGTAGGCCATACGCCCCCAAAGGCGAGGCTTTACGTCATGCTTTGCAATACTGGCGCACCCTACATTCTGATTTAGATGCGCAGTTTGATGCTGTGGTTGAACTGCGTGCAGAAGAAATTGCTCCTCAAGTGACTTGGGGGACTTCGCCAGAAATGGTTTTGGCTATCAGTGATCGCGTTCCAGATCCTGAAAAAGAGCGCGATGGAAATAAGCGTTCCGCAATGGAGCGTGCGCTTGAATATATGGGTCTCGTGCCTAATACACCATTAGGCAATATCTCTATTGATAAAGTATTTATCGGATCTTGCACTAATAGCCGTATCGAAGATATTCGTGCTGCCGCTAAGGTGGTTGATCGTCTAGGCAAGAAGGTGGCTGCTAATGTGAAGTTAGCACTGGTTGTTCCCGGTTCTGGATTGGTAAAAGCCCAAGCTGAGCGTGAAGGTTTGGATCGTGTTTTTAAAGCAGCTGGCTTTGAGTGGCGTGAGCCCGGTTGCTCTATGTGCTTGGCAATGAATGCTGATCGGCTTGAGCCTGGTGAACGTTGTGCATCCACTTCAAATCGCAACTTTGAAGGTCGTCAAGGTAATGGCGGAAGAACGCACTTGGTGAGCCCAGCGATGGCTGCTGCCGCTGCGATTGAAGGTCATTTTGTTGATGTTCGTAAGATTTCTTAAGGAGTTACAGTGTTTAAATGGTCTTCTTTCACAATGATTAAAAAATTGACGATAGTTGCTGCCATCGGCATCATCCTATCTGCTTGCGCAAACACAATGGAAGGCGTTGGTAAAGATCTTCAAACTATGGGTAACTCTATGGGCGGAAGCAAAAATTCCAACACATCCAATCAGTCCCAAACTCAAGGGAAAGATGTTGTTGTGACCCCGGTGAAGTAAGTTCACAAAAAAACATCAGACAAATCACTATGGAAAAATTTACGGTATACAAAGGCTTGGTAGCTCCGCTTAATCGCGAAAATGTAGATACCGATGCCATCATCCCCAAGCAGTTCTTAAAATCCATTAAGAAAACGGGTTTTGGCCAGAATTTGTTTGATGAGTGGCGTTATCTCGATCATGGTGAGCCTGGTCAAGACTGCAGTACGCGTCCAATTAATCCAGATTTTGTTTTAAATCAGCCGCGCTATAAAGATGCCGGTATTTTGCTAGCCCGTAAGAACTTTGGCTGCGGCAGCTCCCGTGAGCATGCACCTTGGGCATTAGATCAGTATGGATTCAGAGCGGTTATTGCACCTAGTTTTGCGGATATCTTTTACAACAATTGCTTCAAAAATGGCCTTTTACCGATTGCCCTCTCAGAGTTGCAGGTAGACCATTTATTCAATGAAACCCTGGCTTTTAGTGGCTATCAGCTCACAATCGACCTAGAGGCTCAGCAAGTCATCTCCCCTGATGGAACCGCTTACAGCTTTGATGTGGCGCCATTCAGGAAGCATTGCCTGCTAAACGGCTTAGACGATATTGGCTTAACCCTGCAACATGCAGATAAAATCAAGGCCTACGAAGCTGAGCGCATTCTTAAGATGCCTTGGCTTGCTACACAACTGCCGTAGTTTTATAGAGTTAAAGGCCTTTTCATGAAAATTGCAGTCCTACCGGGCGATGGTATCGGCCCGGAAATCGTTGCTGAAGCCGTTAAGGTATTAAATGCGCTCGGCCCTCAGTTTGATCTGGAGACAGCGCCTGTCGGGGGTGCTGCTTATGATATTGCTGGACATCCATTGCCGCCTGCAACTCTTGAACTTGCTAAAAAAGCAGATGCTATTTTGTTTGGTGCTGTGGGCGACTGGAAATATGACGCCTTGGCTCGCGAACTTCGTCCAGAACAAGCCATCTTGGGCTTGCGCAAGCATCTTGAGCTCTTTGCCAATTTTAGACCTGCTATTTGCTATGACGAGCTAACGGCCGCATCAAGCTTGAAGCCTGAAATTGTTAGTGGCCTGGATATATTGATTATTCGCGAACTGAATGGCGATATCTACTTTGGTCAGCCACGCGGAATTCGTACTTCTGAATTGCCCCTATTTAAGGGTGCGCGCGAAGGTTTCGATATGATGCATTACAGTGAGCCTGAAGTAGAGCGTATTGGTCGTGTAGCTTTTGAAGCAGCTCGTAAACGCGGCAAAAAGGTATGTAGCGTGGATAAGGCTAATGTCTTAGAGACCTCACAGTTGTGGCGTGATGTCATGATTCGTGTTGGCAAAGACTATCCAGATGTTGAGTTAACGCATATGTATGTCGATAACGCCGCCATGCAATTAGTGAAGGCGCCCAAGGCATTTGATGTGGTGGTGACTGGTAACTTGTTTGGCGACATTCTCTCAGATGAAGCTTCGATGTTGACCGGCTCAATTGGCATGCTGCCATCCGCTTCATTAGATAAAAACAATAAAGGCTTGTACGAGCCAAGTCACGGCTCAGCCCCTGATATCGCGGGCAAGGGTATCGCTAATCCACTGGCAACGATTCTTTCTGCTGCCATGATGCTACGTTACTCTTTGGGTTTGCCTGCCCAAGCGGATCGTATTGAGGCAGCAGTCCAACAAGTTTTGTCTCAAGGTTTACGTACCGCTGATATCTACACCGAAGGTACAAAGAAAGTTTCTACCGTTGAAATGGGCAATGCTGTTGTTGCCGCTCTTTCAAAATCATAATTACTTACACTCGTAAATATTTCAACACACTGAACACATAGTTGATCATCATGTCAAATACAAAAACTCCCTTAGTAGGCTTAGTTGGCTGGCGCGGTATGGTTGGTAGCGTTCTCATGGAGAGAATGCTGGCTGAAAAAGATTTTGACCTGATCGAACCTGTATTTTTTAGCACTAGTCAGGCTGGTGGTGAAGTGCCGCTCTTAAATGGACTAAAAGTGACTAAGAGTGAGAATACTTTGCTAGATGCGAATGACATCAAAGCACTTTCGCGTTGCGACATTATTTTGACTTGTCAGGGTGGTGACTACACCAATGCGATTTTTCCACAACTGCGTGCCGCTGGTTGGCAGGGTCACTGGATTGATGCTGCTAGTGCCTTACGCATGAAGGATGATGCGGTATTAATTTTGGATCCAGTGAATCGTCCGGTAATTGATAAAGCGCTGGCTGCTGGTGGAAAGAACTGGATTGGTAGTAACTGCACGGTCAGTTTAATGATGATGGCGATGGGTGGCCTTGTTAAGGCTGATATGGTCGAGTGGATTAGCGCCATGACCTACCAGGCAGCTTCAGGTGCTGGCGCCCAGAATATGCGCGAACTATTGTTGCAAATGGGCGCATTGCGCGATAGCGTAGCTACTGAATTAGCTGACCCTTCTTCTTGGATTCTGGATATTGATCGCAAAATCACCGAGACATTACGTTCACCTGATTTTCCAAAGAAAAACTTCCGCAATACTCCTTTAGCGGGCAGTCTCATTCCTTGGATTGATGTTCCAGTCGAGAACGGTCAAACAAAAGAAGAGTGGAAGGGCGGAGCTGAATTTAATAAGATCTTAGGTCGACCTGCATTTAGAACTCCGGGCAGCATTCCCATTGATGGTTTATGTGTCCGTGTTGGCGCTATGCGCTGCCACTCACAAGGTCTCACCGTGAAACTCAAAAAAGATATTCCGCTTAAAGAGATTGAGGCAATATTGGCCAATGACAATCAATGGGTCAAGGTGATACCAAATGATCGCGAGACTACCGAGCGTGAATTATCTCCGGCAGCTGTTAGCGGCACATTGATAGTGCCTATCGGACGATTGCATAAGATGGCAATGGGCCCTGAATATCTTGGTGCTTTTACTGTAGGCGATCAACTTTTGTGGGGTGCAGCTGAGCCCTTACGTCGAATGTTAAAAATTCTATTGGATAGCAATGCCTAATATTCAGATGCTGAAATTTCTCTTTGCTAGTCTTATTGGTATTGCACTATCGACTAGTGTATTCGCTGTTACATTGGGCAAGGCGAATTTGGTATCTAATCCCGGCGAAAGTCTTCGAATTGAGGTGCCCATTGAGTTGGCTCCAGATGAGCAAGCTCTTTTAACAACATTATCAGCCTCAATACCATCGGCAAGCGCTTATGAGCGCCTCGGCATTTCACCTAAAATTTTGGACTTCAATACCCAAGTCATGGTCTATCGAGCAAAGGATGGACGCTTGATGGTTTTGGTTGAAACGGTGAAAGCCGTGCCGATCTCTGAGGATATCTTTGTAGACTTATTGCTCACCTTAAATTGGTCAACAGGCTCAATCACTCGAATATATACATTTTTGAATGGGACTATTCCGAAGTTTATTGTAGAGCCTGGACAAACGCTGTCTTCGATTGCATCACAGATGGATTCAGGCTCACCAGAATTCTCGATCGACCAGAAAATGATGGCTTTATATCAAGCCAATCCAGATGCATTTGCAGGCGGCAATATTAATCGTTTGCGGGCTGGTTCTGAGCTCTTGATTCCTGATCCAGCCACAGTACAGGCGATTGATTCAAAGCTTGCTAAGGATTTTGTAGACTCGGCAGCGCAACAATGGGTTGAGAAAAAGAGTGACCAAGCTAGCGTAGAAGTTAGTGTGGATGATGTTGTCAATTCTGCAAATCGTTTAAAGATCGGCTCTAGTGGAGACCGGGATGCAGATACTAAGCGCATTACTGAAGAAATAGTAGCCCAAGAAAAGGCCCTCGAACAAACTAATGCTAGAGCTCAAGAGTTAGAGAAGAATATTGCAGACTTAAAAAAAATATTAGCTGAATCTCAAGGTACCGCAGAGGTGCTTGATTCTGGAAAGAGTGGGTTTAACGCAAAGGCTGTTTTTCTTGGCTTGCTTGCTTTTGTTTTAGTTACGGCTGTTTTGATTTGGTTCTTTATCAGTCATTCGCGTAAAAATCCTTCCCCTCATATTCATGCTCGTGACTACACGTCAGAACACGAGCAAGTGCAATCCACAGCGCACGATCACCATGCTAGTGATCATGCTCATCATGAGGGTATCTCGGATAAAGCTAAGGCATTATTCGGAAGTATTAATCTGGATTTGCCTGTTACCAAGCCTGCCACATCAGAACTGACGCCTGATGAGCTTAGAGTTAGATTAAATCTAGCCCGCGCCTACATCACTATTGAAGATTTTTCAGCCGCCAAGAAATCACTTGAAGAGATTGTCCGTATTGGCGCATCAATTGACCCTGAGATTGTGGTTGAAGCGCGAGGTGTTTTAGCTGAGCTTTCGCATAGTAATAGCTAAACTGAATGCGCATTGCCCTCGGACTTCAGTATGACGGTAACGCTTTTTCTGGTTGGCAGACACAGGTAAATCAGCCTACCATTCAAGCTGAGTTGGAGAAAGCTATTGCCTCGTTTGTTGGTAGTGAGGCCCAGCACTCTCATCCTATTCGCGTTATTACTGCTGGTCGAACAGATGCCGGTGTTCATGCATTGGGTCAAGTTGTTCACTTTGATGTCGAAGTTGAGCGAGACAACTGGTCTTGGGTGAGGGGGGTTAATGCATTCCTGCCAGAATCTATTGTGATCAATTGGGCTCAGCCAGTTTCGGATGCATTTAGCGCTCGCTATTCCGCTCATGAGCGAACTTATGTTTATGCATTACATGCTGGGCCTTGCCGCTCACCTATGGCTGCCGATCGTGCTGGTTATGTGATGCTTCCAGCCGATCGCTGGTTTGATATTCACGCGATGAGATTGGCGTCTGAATGTTTGATTGGTGAACATGACTTCACCTCTTTTCGTTCCTCAGAATGTCAAAGCAAGACTCCAGTGAAGACTATGTATTCCATCGAAATCTTCTCGAATGAGCCATGGCTGTATTTTAGGATCAAAGGGAATGCCTTCTTGCATCACATGGTTCGCAATTTAGTAGGGAGCTTCATCCAAATTGGTGTAGGCAAACAATCAGCCAATTGGATGGCCGAGGTTTTGGCAGCAAAAGATCGTAGTGTTGCAGCCCCTACTTTTTCACCTGCAGGCCTCTATTTAGCCCAAATTGCCTACCCAGAAGAATTTAACATCCCAAAACCATGGCTTTCGAATTCTTGGTTGCCCAAGGCGATTTTCGTCTAAATGTGCCTTTAATAGCTCAAGACCCTTATCATTTCCCCATATGGGCTTAATAACAAACACTCCAGGCCGAACTAGGGTCAAAATCTGCGGCCTCAAAACACCAGGCGACGTTGATGCTGCCATTACCTCTGGTGTTGATGCGCTTGGCTTCGTGTTTTACCCTCCTAGTCCTAGAGCCGTTACTCCAAATATTGCTGCCACATTGATTTCTAGGCTTCCAGCAGGGGTTGATGCTGTGGGATTGGTCGTCAATGCTACCGATGCTGAATTTGAGGCTATTAGGGCCGCGGCCCCGATTACTTTGTGGCAGTTTCATGGGGATGAGTCACCAGAGGAATGCCACCGCCTAGCTGCAGGTCAGCCATGGATGAAGGCTGCACGTGTTGGAGCAGGCTTCGCATTTGATGATTTTTCCCTACAATATAGGCAAGCAAATGCTCTTTTGCTCGATGCACTCGTTGAGGGCTATGGAGGAGGGGGCATTCCTTTTGATTGGTCAGGAATTCCACAAGCATGGATAAGCGCAAACGCGCCTCGGGTCGTTTTGAGTGGTGGATTGAACGTTCACAACGTGGGCGAAGCTATTGCTCGTCTTCACCCTTGCGCGGTTGACGTCTCTAGCGGCGTAGAAATCAGCAAAGGTGTAAAAGACCACGCCTTGATGAAAGAGTTTATCGAGGCAGTGCGTGCGGCAGACGCAAGCACGCCAACCTAATCATTTGCTGTAACTAATAAAAGAGGTATTTATGTACGATAAGCCAGACGCACGGGGACACTTCGGTCCTTACGGTGGCGTATTTGTTTCTGAAACGCTCATGTTCGCCTTGGATGAGCTCAAAGCAGCTTATGCAAAATATCAATACGATCCTGAATTCATAGAAGAATTTCATTATGAGCTCAAGCATTTTGTAGGCCGTCCCTCCCCGGTCTATCACGCTAAACGTTGGAGTGAGATGTTGGGCGGCGCACAAATCTATCTTAAGCGTGAAGATTTGAATCACACTGGCGCACATAAAATTAATAATGTTATCGGTCAAGCCATGCTGGCTAAGCGTATGGGTAAGCCGCGCATCATTGCTGAGACTGGAGCAGGGCAGCATGGTGTCGCTACTGCAACTATTTGCGCTCGTTTCGGTTTGGACTGCACTGTATATCAAGGTTCTGTTGACGTAGCGCGTCAAGCGCAAAATGTGTTCCGCATGAAATTGCTTGGTGCAAAAGTAGTGCCTGTGGAATCAGGAACAAAGACGCTGAAGGACGCCTTAAATGAAGCAATGCGTGATTGGGTCACTAACGTAGAGGATACCTTCTACATTATTGGTACTGTCGCTGGACCTCATCCCTACCCAATGATGGTCCGAGACTTTCAAAGTGTGATCGGTGAGGAATGCAAAATACAAATGCCTGTCATGACTGGGCGTCAGCCTGACTATGTAATGGCCTGTGTTGGCGGCGGTTCTAACGCCATGGGTATTTTCTATCCCTATATTGATTTCCCGGAAGTGAAATTGATTGGCGTTGAAGCTGCAGGTCACGGTCTCAATAGTGGTCTTCACTCTGCAGCCCTTTGCGTTGGAAAGCCTGGTGTTTTGCACGGCAATCGAACCTATCTTTTGCAAGATGAAAATGGACAGATATCTGAAACGCATTCTGTTTCAGCTGGCATGGATTACCCCGGCGTTGGTCCCGAGCATGCATGGTTAAAAGATTCAGGTCGCGCTGACTATGTGGCAATAACTGATGAAGAAGCATTGAAAGCTTTTCATGACTGCTGCCGTATTGAAGGCATTATTCCTGCCCTAGAATCTGCTCATGCGATTGCATATGCCTGTAAATTAGCGCCCACGCTCTCTAAAGATAAAACCATCTTAGTGAACTTATCTGGTCGAGGTGACAAGGATATGCATACCGTTGCTCAAGCCACTGGTTCTGAAGGCTAATCCATGTCAAAAATTACTGCACTCTTCAATGAATTAAAAGCTAGCGGAAAAAAAGGTTTAATCCCTTTTATTACTGCTGGTGATCCTGACCCAAAACTCACTGTTGAATTAATGCATGCATTAGTTCGTGGTGGTGCTAACGTCATAGAGCTTGGGGTGCCATTTTCTGATCCGATGGCAGATGGTCCAGTTATTCAGCGCTCATCTGAAAGAGCGCTTACTCAAGGCGTAACTCTGCGTACTTGCCTAGACATGGTCAAAGAGTTTCGTAAAGCAGATGCGGATACGCCGGTTGTCCTCATGGGCTATGCCAACCCAGTCGAACAGATGGGAGCAGAGCGCTTTGCAGGGGAAGCTAAAGCTGCAGGCGTTGATGGTGTTTTGATCGTCGACTACCCTCCAGAAGAGTGCGTTGATTTTGCTGACCAAATGAAGTTGGCCGGTGTTGACCCTATTTTTCTATTGGCTCCCACTTCATCACAAGAGCGTATAAAGGACGCGGCCAAAATAGCTTCTGGTTATATCTACTATGTCTCGATGCGAGGCGTAACAGGCGCATCTCATTTGAATACGCAAGATGTGGCCAGCATTATTCCTAAGATTCGTGAGGCTACCCCAATTCCGATTGCAGTAGGTTTTGGTATCAATGATGCTGAAAGTGCCCGTGCAGTATCAAAAACAACTGATGCAGTGGTGATTGGCAGTCGAATTATTCGTCTTTTGGAGGATTCTGCCCCTGGCCAAGCGGTACAATCACTCGAAACCTTCATTCGTGAAATTCGCGTCGCTTTAGATAGTT
Source organism: Polynucleobacter sp. Adler-ghost (assembly GCF_018688495.1). Taxonomy (NCBI): domain Bacteria; kingdom Pseudomonadati; phylum Pseudomonadota; class Betaproteobacteria; order Burkholderiales; family Burkholderiaceae; genus Polynucleobacter; species Polynucleobacter sp. Adler-ghost. Next base: position 1,073,899 of record NZ_CP061320.1, on the reverse strand, counting down.
AATGCACTGGATAGTTAAAAACTGATGAGCTGGATCGATAAATTACTACCCCCACAAATCCAACATACGGACCCTGCCAATCGCAAATCTGTTCCTGAAGGACTTTGGGTTAAGTGCCCCAGTTGTGAAACCGTGCTCTACAGCACTGATATCGAAGCGAATTTATCGGTTTGTCCCAAATGCAGTCATCACATGCGCATTGGCGCCCGTCAGCGTCTCGATAGTCTTTTGGATCCCAAGGGTCGCTATGAGATTGGCGCAGATATTTACCCAACTGACCCACTCAAATTTAAAGATTCCAAAAAGTACCCTGATCGATTAAAGGAAGCTAGTGATGCTTCCGGAGAAACCGAGGCCCTAATTGTTCTTGGTGGAAAGATTGAGAGCATTCCAGTGGTTGCGGCCTGCTTTGAGTTCCAATATATGGGTGGCTCAATGGGTTCGGTAGTAGGTGAGCGTTTTGCTCGCGGCGTACAGGAAGCCATTGCTAAGAAATGTGCTTTTATTTGTGTGACCGCCACTGGCGGTGCGCGTATGCAAGAAAGCTTGTTATCTCTTTTTCAGATGGCGAAGACTAACTCGATGCTCACTTTGCTCTCTAAAAAAGGTTTGCCCTACATTAGCGTCCTAACAGACCCAACCATGGGTGGAATTTCTGCCAGCTTTGCGTTTATGGGCGATGTGGTGATGGCCGAACCAAAAGCGTTAATTGGCTTTGCTGGTCCACGCGTGATCGAGCAAACTGTACGTGAAAAATTACCCGAAGGTTTTCAGCGCTCTGAGTTTTTGATGCAAAAGGGCGGCATCGATATGATCGTTGATCGTCGGCAGATGCGTGGTGAGATTGCTCGTTTGTTGGCCTTACTACAGCAACTCCCTGAGCCTGCGATTGCGGGTAGCGCAGCTGTATAAAGCGCTTGAATCTCGCCCTCCAAACCCCCATCCTTTTTTCTAGCTTAACGGCTTGGCTTAGTCACCTCGAAACAGCTCACCCTGTTGGCATCGACATGGGTCTTGCTCGCATTAATCGGGTTAAAGATGCGCTAGGTCTTCACTTTGATTGCCCAGTTATCACTGTGGCTGGTACCAATGGCAAGGGCTCTACTTGCGCCTATCTTGAGAGTATTTTGCTAGCTTCTGGCTACAAGGTTGGTTGTCATATGTCTCCACATTTACTCGTATTTAACGAGCGTGCTCGCGTTAATGGTGAAGAGGTGAAAGATGATCTTTTACTAGAGCATTTTGCAGTCGTTGAAAAAGCTCGCGTCAGCTTAGCGGATGCGCCAACGTTAACGTATTTTGAATTTACTACCTTGGCCATCATGCATTTATTTTCCAAGGCGAGCTTGGATGCGGTAGTGCTTGAAGTGGGCATGGGGGGTCGCCTAGATGCTGTCAATATTGTTGATGCAGATTGTGCGATCGTCACGAGTATTGATATTGACCATGCTGATTTTTTGGGTGGCACACGTGAGGCAATTGGTTTTGAAAAAGCTGGCATTTTCCGAGCCGGCGGTATTGCAGTCTGTGGCGACCCCGTGCCTCCACAATCTTTAATTGATCACGCCGCAAAACTTGGATGTGATTTATGGCTACAGGGCCGTGACTACAACTTTCAAGGTGATAAGCAGCAGTGGGGTTGGGCTGGACGACAAAAACGCTTTAGCGGTCTAGGTTACCCTGCATTACGTGGTGCCAATCAGATCCTGAATGCATCTGCTGTGATAGCCGCATTAATCGCCTTGCATCAGCGACTACCAGTTAGCGCACAGGATATTCGCAATGGTTTTGCCATGGTGGAGCTGCCAGGTCGTTTTCAGGTTCTACCCGGTCAGCCAACCATCGTTTTGGATGTTGCTCACAACCCCCATGCGGCAGCTACCTTGGGGCAGGGTTTGGATAAGATGGGCTATCACCCCTATACCTATGCCATTTTTGGCGCAATGGCGGATAAAGATATTGCCGGCGTTATTAAGCCCCTGTTAAATAGTGTGGATTTCTGGTTTTGTACTGATTTACCAACCCCACGCGCCGCTAGTGCGGTGGCACTATCTGAGAAGTTGGTAGATTTGGGTGTATCCGTTAAAAATGGGGAAGATGGTGGTATTGAGTGCTTCCCAGATCCTGCTTCAGCGTATCAAAAAGCGCTTTCTAAGGCCGGTGAGGGTGATAGAATTGTGATCTTCGGATCCTTCTATACTGTTGCCGGAGTAATGGCATATCGAAATAACCAGGCCCATTGATCCATGATTCGTTTATCGAAGCTTTTTAGGCGAAACTCTGAGACTGAAGACCTTGATCGGGCTTCGGCGAGGGGTCGTCGTACAGTCAATAAATTAGCCCCCCGTAGCTTTCAGCGTGCCCAAGAAAATGAAGAGCTAGCGCTAACAGAAGATCCTGATCAGCAACGTGCCCGCCATCGTCTCATTGGCGCAGCCGTCCTAGTATTAATTGCGGTAGTTGGCCTTCCTCGTATTTTGGATAACAAACCTAAGTCTGTGAATAACGATATTGCTGTGAATATCGTGACTAGCCTGCCAGCCCCTAACGCTGCAATGCCCATAAATGATGCGAAGGTAAATCCAGTAGCTGCTGTTGAGATGCCAGCGAAAGAAAAAGCGCCTTCTCCATCCAAAGAAGTTGTAGTGCCATCATCGCCTGCGGTAAGTAAAACAAATTCTATTAGTGGCTTAGCTGCTGGTGAAGAGGTTATTGCAGTGCCAAATGCAAGCGCTAAATCAAAAGCTGAAGAACTCCCAAAAAAAGTGGGGCCAGGTAAATATGTCATTCAGGTCGGTGCTTTTGCATCTGAAGAGCGAGCCAAAGGCTGGATAGCTAAGATGAAGGATCAAAAGATTCCTAATTATGTTTTGAATAAAACCGGCGCTGATGGTGTAAAGCTTTTTCTATTAAGAGCTGGGCCATTTACCGATAAGGACGCTGCTGAAGCTGCTGAGAAAAAAGTGAAAGCCATGGGCCTGTCTCCAAGGCTAGTTGAGGTGGAAGCCCCTTAATGGAATATTTATCCACCCTGAAGTTAACTACGGTGGATTACTTCACCTTGGTAGTGCTATTGGTTTCCGCATTAGTGGGCATTTCTCGGGGTCTTTTTAAAGAGGTGCTGGCACTAGCCTCTTGGTTTGTAGCTGCTTGGGTTGCTTATCACTATACAAACTATCTTTCTGTTGAATGGCTATCTACTTTTCATATGGATGAGCTTCTGAGTCTGGGTGTCAGCTTCCTCATTCTATTTATTCTTACCTTGATTGTCTGTGGCTTGATCGGCAATGTGATTCAAAAGATTATCTTGTCTGCTGGATTGAGCATGACAGATCGATTTCTGGGTCTAGTATTTGGTTTAGCGCGTGGTGGTGTGGTTGTAGTAGTAATGGCAACATTAGCGGCCTTGACTCCTATTCCTCAAAGCGTCGCTTGGCAAAAGGCAATTACCCGACCAGCCATTGATATGGCAACCAGTTTAATCAAAGGGTGGTTGCCGGCTGACTGGGCAAAGCAATTAAGTAATGCAATGCCTAAAATTACACCCACCATTACACCTTCATTAACAATAGGGATCTAGGCTTATGTGCGGCGTCGTCGGAACAGTTTCCCACTCCCCAGTTAATCAACTCATTTATGACGCGTTGTTATTGCTCCAACATCGCGGTCAAGATGCTGCCGGCATGGCAACCATGAATGGCAATTCATTCACAATGCATAAAGCTAATGGTCTAGTGCGAGATGTATTTAGAACTCGTAATATGCGAAGTCTAGTAGGGAGTGCCGGTATTGGACAGGTTCGCTATCCAACGGCTGGCTCTGCAAGTAGTGAGGAAGAGGCTCAACCGTTTTATGTCAGCGCTCCTTACGGCATTATTTTGGCTCACAACGGTAATCTGACTAATGCAGCTAGCCTGCGTGTAGAGATGGCTTATCGCGATCGTCGCCACATCAACACCAGTTCAGATACAGAGGTGTTGTTGAATGTATTGGCAGATGAGCTTCAAAAAGAAACCAATAGCGCGGCATTAGATGAAGGCGCCATGTTTAACGCCGTTACACAAGTAACTAAGCGCGTTAAAGGCTCTTATGCAGTTGTTTCTTTGATAGCTGGTTATGGCTTATTGGCATTTCGCGATCCGTTTGGAATTCGACCCCTGTGTATTGGACGTATGGATACACCGAAGGGTCCGGAGTGGATGATCGCCTCTGAGTCGGTTGCGCTTGATGGCCTTGGCTTTACCTTTGTACGTGATGTAAATCCTGGTGAAGCAATTTATATTGATTTGGATGGTAATTTCTCTTCACGTCAGTGTGTTGCCGATGCAGTTCTGACGCCTTGTATTTTCGAATACGTTTACATGGCTCGTCCAGATTCCACAATTGATGGCGTGACTGTTTATAACGTACGGATGCGTATGGGCGATTATCTTGCCGAAAAGATCCGCAAAGAAACCATTCCTGGTGAGATTGATGTTGTCATGCCGATTCCTGACTCTAGTCGTCCCGCAGCAATGCAGGTTGCTAAACGTCTAGGCGTAGATTACCGAGAAGGATTCTTCAAGAATCGCTATATCGGTAGAACGTTCATCATGCCTGGCCAGGCTGTTCGTAAAAAATCAGTACGCCAGAAACTCAATGCCATGCGCATTGAGTTCAAAGATAAGACCGTCCTCATTGTGGATGACTCTATTGTTCGCGGTACAACCTCATTTGAGATTGTGCAGATGGCACGAGAGTCTGGCGCTAAGAAGGTGATTTTTGCTTCTGCTGCACCTCCTGTACGATTCCCTAATGTGTATGGTATCGATATGCCAACTCGTAGTGAGCTAGTGGCTTATGGCCGCACTGATGAAGAGATCAATAAAATGATTGGTGCAGATCAATTAATTTATCAAAGCGTCGAAGATATGAAGCAGGCTGTAAAGGATATCAATCCGGCAATCCAGCATTTTGAGGCCTCTTGTTTTGATGGTCACTACATTACTGGCGATATCAATGAATCTTATTTAGATGCTCTAGAGGCTGCTCGCAATACCTCCGAGGCCAAAGCCGACCGTCAACGTGATTCAAGTGATTTTGCCCGCTCGCAACTGCATTTGCACTTAGCCACAGAAGACTAAAAACAACGATCACATTCCTCAGATATGCGTGTCTGAGGCAATTCTGTAATTCGGTGTCAAAATAGCGGTATGAAGAGTAAAACTACCCGTAAAAAGCCTGATTTTTCTAAGCTAGCGCTTGAAACCTTAGCGGTTCGTGCAGGTACGCGCCGTACTGCTGAATACCAAGAGCACTCTGAGGCCATGTTCCTCACTTCTAGCTTTTGCTTTGATAGTGCTGAACTTGCAGCAGATGGCTTTGCGCATGCAGATCAGGGCTTTATTTATTCTCGCTTTACCAATCCTACAGTCAGTATGTTCCAGGACCGATTAGCTGCGCTAGAGGGTGGCGAAGCATGCATTGCAACTTCTTCTGGTATGGCTGCGATTTTAACAATGGCAATGTCGCATCTTCAGGCAGGAGATCATGTGGTTTGTTCTCGCTCTGTGTTTGGTGCCACCATCCAATTATTTAGCAATATTCTAGGACGCTTTGGTATTACAACGACTTATGTGGATTTGTCGGATACCAAGGCTTGGCAAAGTGCTATCCAAGAAAATACTAAATTGTTTTACCTAGAAACACCATCCAATCCCTTAACTGAGATTGCTGATATCAAAGCTATCTCAAAGATAGCAAAAAAAGCTAAGGCGCTATTTGCAGTTGATAACTGCTTTTGTACGCCGGCCTTGCAAAAACCCCTTTCATTAGGCGCTGACGTAGTGATTCATTCCGCAACCAAGTATTTGGATGGTCAGGGTCGCGTAGTTGGTGGCGCAATTGTGGGCAGCAATGATTTCATCATGGGCAAAGTATTTCCCTATGTACGTACTGCAGGCCCAACACTTTCAGCCTTCAATGCTTGGGTGTTCTTAAAAGGTTTAGAGACTCTAGAGTTGCGCATGAAGCAGCAGAGTCAGAATGCTCTAGAGATTGCTCAGTGGTTGGAAAAACAGCCGGGAGTAGAGCGTGTTTATCATCCTGGTTTGAAATCTCATCCTCAACATGCGTTGGCAAAGCGCCAGCAAAAAGCGGGTGGTGCTATTTTATCTTTCACTCTGAAGGGCGGAAAAAAAGCGGCTTTCAAGTTGATCAATCAAACAAAACTTTGCTCCATTACCGCAAATCTGGGGGACACTCGCACAACGATTACACATCCTGCTACAACGACACACTGCCGGGTAAGTCCTGAGGCCCGCAAAGCTGCAGGCATCACTGATGGCTTGGTTCGTATCGCAGTTGGACTCGAGAGCGTAGTGGATTTAAAGAATGATCTGATTGGTGGCTTGAAGAAGTAATCCAAGATCAGGCAATTCATGGGCTTTACAGATGCTACTCAGTTCTGGAATGAACGCTTCGATAAAAAAGAATTCATCTTTGGTAAAGAGCCGAATGAATATCTGGTTGAGCAAGCGTCTCGTTATCTAGAGCCCAACTCTTCAGTTCTCTGCATTGCTGATGGAGAAGGGCGCAATGGTGTTTGGCTTGCAAAGCAAGGCATGCGAGTCACAGGATTTGATGTTTCGGATATTGCACTTGCCAAGGCAAATCAGTTTGCTACTGATAGTGAAGTCAATATTCAGTACAGCCTCTGTGACACCGATAGCTTTGATTGGCAGGCTAATTTATATGATGCGGTAATTGGCATTTTCATCCAGTTTGCTGATCCTGAAATGCGCACCAGAATTTTCAAACAAATACATCAGACATTGAAGCTAGGGGGTCTATTCATTTTGCAAGGATATACCCCAAAGCAATTGCAATACAAAACCGGTGGTCCATCACTTATAGAACACCTGTATACCGAAGAAATGATTCGTGAGCTAAGTCAAGGATATGAAATCCTCGATCTGCAGTGTTACGAAAAAGAATTGTCTGAGGGTGCGAGGCACGCTGGCATGTCAGCCTTGCTTGGGATGGTAGCTAAAAAGAGCTTGTAAAAAAAAGCTGCCGAAGCAGCTTTTTGAACTATTAACTAATTTAGTACTAAGCCTTCTTAGCGTAAGCAGAACACCAGCCTTTTGCTGCCACTTGCTTTGTTCCAAACAAAGAGCAGCCACCTTGTGTTGCCGAGCCTTTAGCTTGGTATAGGGCGCAGTTATCACACTCTTGACCGGCAGCATATTTTGCATACTTTGCCTTATCAACAGTTGTGGCAACCGCTTTATAACCTAAAGCAGCAGCTTGTGGATCATTTTCAGCAACCATGGCTTGAGCTTGAACTTTACCGTTCAAAGCCAAGGTGCAAGCACCAGCTGCAGACAAAATCATGAATTGGCGACGACTATTTTTCATTAAAAACTCCATTTTTATTAAGGGGTAAAAAGCGTAATTTTGAGGATACTAGCATATAAAAAGAGATGCTACCGATTGAAATAAATGATTTCGAAAGACTAGAGAGTCATATTCAAAGTTTCGAAATTTGTATTGGGAGAATATTGGTGATTAAAAATTCTCGTTATGATGCCCAATAAATCTTCGCGGGTCGTTTATAGGCCTAAGCGGCATGATATGAATTTGATTGCCATCGAGCTCAATATGCATTTGCTTGCCAACTTCCATTTCCAGTCTCCTGACTTCGGCTGAGGAAGCTTCCCATTCAATAGTGTTGTTACTGTCTTGAATACGTAATTGAGTTACCGCTATCTGACCCAGACTACTCATCTTCTCAACTAAGGCAGGCATGCTAGTTTGGGTTGGTTTGTTATGAACACTCAAGCCACTTTGCGGGATAACCCAAGCAACCCGGGCTTTTGGTGGAATCTTTCCTTTATCCGCAACTGAAAAAACCTTGGCGCAGCCATCCCAACTCAAGCTGCCGGTATCGAATACGCCATTAAACATATTGCTAATACCAACCAATTGCGCAACCCTTGAATTTCTTGGTTTCTGAAACAGTACTTGTGGCGCTGCAGTTTGTAGGCTGATACCTTGGTCAATAACCGTAATTTGATCAGCCAATAAATCAGCCTCACGTAGATCATGCGTAACTAATAAGATGGGGATATGTAAGTTTGAACGGAGCTCGGCCAATGTTTTATATAGACCTTGGCGTGTTGGTGTATCGATCGCAGAGAACGGTTCATCTAGCAATAAGACTTTCGGCTGTCTAGCAAGTGCTCTTGCAAGGGCAACACGTTGCTGTTGTCCGCCAGACAGTTGATTTGGCATACGCGCTGCGAGATTGGCAATACCCATGCGATCAAGCAGATCGAGGCTGATTTCCTTGCGCTGAGATCTGCTGAGTTCAGAGTTCTGCAGCGGAATCATCACATTATCCAAGGTGCTCAGATGGGGGAAAAGAGCATACTGCTGAAATAAGAAGCCGCAAGAGCGTTCTGCCGGCGAGAGCTGTTGCGCTTTATTTCCGAGATCATCGGCTTCAAACCAGACCTCACCATCACACTCAATTTTTCCACTAGCGGGTTTGTTTAAGCCTGCAATGGTTCTGAGCACGGTAGTTTTTCCGCTCCCGGATGGTCCAACGAGGGCATGCAACTCGCCTGGGGCACATTCCAAGCTAATTTGCAGAGGGCTTGGGGTGATCTGCTGAATTTTGACCTTCAACATGAGCTTAAGCCTTTGCGCAGATTTGGCTTACGCCCCAATACTCCGTAGGAGAGGGCAATGCATATTAAGGATATACCCAGAAGCACGAGAGCAATGGCTCCAGCACCGGTGGTATCAAAGCCCTGAACCTTGTCATAAATTGCAATAGAGGCTGTTTTTGTCTCCCCTGGTATTGCGCCGCCCACCATGAGGACAACACCAAATTCCCCAAGGGTATGTGCAAAGGTGAGGGCGGCAGCACCAGTGATGCCACGCCAAGAGAGAGGAAGTTCAATTAAACGAAAGATTTGCCAGTTGCTCAGGCCGCTGACTTGAGCTGCCTCTCGAATTTCAGGATTTATGGCCTCAAAGGCTCGCTGTATAGGTTGAATGGCAAATGGGATGTTTGCAATGAGCGATGCGAGTAGGATTCCTGCAAATGAGAATACAAGGGGAACGCCCAAAATATTAGTATTACCAAATGAAACTAGAAAGTAATAGCCTAAAACTGTAGGCGGAAGCACCAAGGGAAGCGCTAGTGCAGCCTCAACCCATGGTCGGCTTCTATTGAGATTCACTAATTTATGGGCTGCCCATATCCCAAATGGCAACATTAGGGCCATGGTCCAAAAAGCAAGCTTTAAGGACAGCAGAATTGCATCAATATCCATCTCTTTGATTGTATTGTTTTTGTACCTAGGGTATCTCTCTATGTAATTACTTCGAGGTGGAGTCTAATATATGCATATATACGCATATACGGTTATCACTAGTGAATATCAAAGCAAAAGTAAAGAAAGCTACTAAAAAGCTATCTCCAGAGGCAATGGAAGAGGTTTTTGCACAAGTTACTCAATATTTCAATGTCCTATCGGAGCCGTCTCGCCTACGCATCATGTATGCAGTATGTAGCGGCGAAAAGTCTGTATCTGAGGTTGTTGAGTTATGCGGCTCAAGCCAGGCTAATGTTTCACGTCACCTTTCTGCGCTTCATAAAGCAGGCATTTTGCTGAGACGCAAAGAGGGTATCACTGTTTTTTACTCAATTGCTGATAACGCCACTGTGGAAATGTGCCAAACCGTGTGCGCCAAGATTGCTGAGAGTTTGCATTAATTTTTATAGTATCTATTGACCAAAGTAGAGATCACATGAATAAAAAACAAATCGAGATTAGCGCTCAGGACATCGGCGCAATTGAAAAGCCAGCTAGTCAGGCTCGCCTAGTAAAGGCACCAGAACATTTTATTTCGCAGGAACTCATCGCCGATATCAATGCAAATGGTTTAGATGAAAACCGCCGTGGCTTCTTACGTAAAGGTTTTATGTCTGCACTTGGTGGCGTAACCGCTGGACTAGCGGCTCCACTAGCTATGGCAACAGGCGAGGGCGATCCAGCTATCCTTGAGAAACAGGAATGGCAAACAACGCTTGGCAAAAACGTAGCAACCATGCCATACGGCGTGCCATCTATTTATGAATCTAATTTAATTCGACGTGAGTCTCCTGGGCTTACGCGTGTCTCTGCTGCATCTGTCGCCTTTACACCTCTCCAAGGTCTGTTTGGAACTATCACGCCAAACGGTTTGCATTTTGAACGTCACCACCAAGGTTGGTACAACGTCAATCCAGAAACACATCGCTTAATGGTGAATGGCTTGGTTAAGAATCCACGTGTTTTCACGATGAATGATTTAATGCGTTTGCCTTCGATATCTCGTACTCACTTTATTGAGTGTGGTGCGAATACCGGATTAGAGTGGGGCAACGTAGCCGTTCCAACCGTGCAATACACCCATGGCATGCTCTCTTGCTGTGAATTCACAGGGGTTCCTTTAAAGGTATTGCTGGAAGAGTGTGGCGCCGACCTTAAAAAGGGCAGGTTCATGTTAGCCGAGGGTGGTGATGGTTCAGGAATGACTCGCACCATCAATCTCGAGAGTTGCCTTAATGACACCATTGTTGCCTGGGCCATGAATGGCGAAATGTTGCGTCCAGAAAACGGCTTTCCATTGCGCTTGGTAGTTCCTGGGGTTCAGGGTGTGAGTTGGGTGAAATGGTTGCGACGTTTAGAAGTAGGCGATATGCCTTGGAATACCAAAGACGAAGCAGTTCACTACATTGAGCTCATGCCAGATGGAATACATCGTCAATATGCATCAATCCAAGAGTGTAAGTCCGTCATTACAACGCCTTCAGGCGGTCAACAATTGCTGGATAAGGGCTTCTATAACGTGAGTGGTATGGCCTGGTCTGGTCGGGGAAAGATTACTCGAGTCGATGTTTCTTTTGATGGCGGCAATAACTGGCGAACAGCTCGCCTAGAAACACCTGTCCTCACTAAGTCCATTACGCGATTTAATATCGATTGGGTATGGGATGGCTCCCCGGCAATCATGCAATCAAGAGCTGTAGACGACACCGGCTACATTCAACCGTCGATCAAAACGCTACGTAATGTTCGCGGCACACGCTCGATCTATCACAACAATGCAATCCAATCCTGGAAATTGGATTCAAACGGCGAGGTGAGCAATGTTCAAGTTGGATAAATTTAGCATCGGCCTAGTATTTGTGGCTCTTATCGCAATGAGTTCTCAACAAGCTTTAGCACAATCTGGCTCAGCCAAATTCCCTGGTATTGGTAGAGCGGCTACCCCGGCAGAAGTTGCAGCTTGGGATATTGATGTGCGCCCAGACTTTAAAGGTTTGCCAAAAGGATCCGGTTCCGTTGAAAAGGGTCAGGTTATATGGGAGGCTAAATGCGCCAGTTGCCATGGTACCTTTGGTGAGTCTAATGAAATCTTTACACCCATCGCTGGTGGCACCTCTAAGGATGATACGAAGACAGGTCGAGTTGCCTCATTAAAAGACATGAAGCAGCCGCAAAGAACGACCTTAATGAAAGTGCCCACAGTATCTACATTATGGGATTACATTTACCGCGCTATGCCATGGAATGCACCTAGATCACTGACTCCTGATGACACCTATGCATTAGTGGCATTTATCTTGAGTCTGGGTGAAATCGTTCCAGATGATTTTGTTCTCAGCGATAAAAATATTGCTGAAATTAAAATGCCGAACCGTAACGGTATGACGACTAAGCATGGTTTCTGGAATGTCAAAGATAAGCCTGATGTCAATGGCAGCGCTTGCATGCATAACTGCGTCCCATTTGTGCAAATTGGTTCAACCTTGCCTGACTTTGCTCGCAACGCACATGAAAATATTGCGGAGCAAAATCGGATGTATGGCCCATATCGTGGCGCAGACACCACGAAGCCACCCATTCAGCAATTACCTGGTTCTTCAGGAACTGGCTTGGCACATGCAGCAGATACCCATTCCTCTGCAGCAAAAGGTCCGTCAGCACTCTTTAAAAATGAGAACTGCTCGGCTTGCCATGCTCCTAATGCTAAGTTAGTCGGACCTTCAATTGCAGATATTGCTAAAAAGTATGATGGTCAGAGCGGTGCAGTTGATAGGCTGATGACCAAGGTGAAATTAGGGGGGGCTGGTGTGTGGGGATCAATCCCGATGCCAGCACAAGCACAGCTTTCGGACGAAGATCGCAAGGCTTTAGTGGTCTGGATGCTTTCTGGCGGTAAATAAAAAGCTATTTTTAGTAGTAAGCAGGGTGTTTTAATGCAAAATAAGCAATAAATTGAGAGAAGTAAAGATTAATAAAGGAGTTTTTATGAATCAGCAGCGTCGCAGTGTATTGAAGTACTCAGCAGTATTTGGCTTGATGGCTTCTGCAGGCCTTATTAGTACTGCTCAAGCCCAAGAGTGGAACAAAGCCGCTTTTGAGGGTAAGGGTATCGATGATGTATTTAAGATCATGGGTGCTAGTAGCCCAGAAAAATCATCCGCGGTTACTTTAAATGCCCCTGATATTGCTGAAAACGGCGCAGTCGTTCCTGTTGGAATTATCACTTCGCTTAAAGCGGAGCAAATGGCAATCTTGGTTGAAAAGAATCCAAGCGCACTTGCAGCTCAATTCTTTATCCCAGCCGGTACAGACGCTTTTGTCACCACTCGTATCAAGATGGGTCAAACATCCAATGTCTATGGATTAGTCAAGGCTGATGGCAAGTGGTTGATGACTGTTAAAGAAGTCAAAGTAACGCTTGGTGGTTGCGGCGGTTAATTCGCGGTAATTCAATAGAACAATTTATTTATATATAGAGTAAAAAAGGAAACAAAATGGCTGATCCAATGCGCGTAAGAGCTGCTGAAAATGGTGGCACTGTAGACGTAAAAATTTTGATGAAACACGATATGGAATCTGGTCAGCGTAAAGATGCGTCTGGCAAAACTATTCCAGCTTGGTTTATCAGCACAATTAATGTGAAGGCAAACGGCAAGGATGTATTTAATGGTCAATTTGGTCCAGCAGTATCCAAGGATCCATTTTTAAACTTCAAGTACAAAGGCGCTAAGGGTGACAAAATTGTTGTGACTTGGAATGATAGTAAGGGCGATAAGCGTACTGATGAAGCAACCGCTTCTTAATTGTTTTTTGGCTTTAATAAATCTTCACCGCCTCCGTGGTTCTGAAAGGGTAGGAAATGCAGCGTAAATTGACCTTAGGGCTAGCTACTGGTTTAGTGGCAGCTTTATTAACAATGACATCTTCGGTGTCAGCACAAAAAAGTGCTACAGACGATATTGCTAAATATCGCGAGATGATTGCCGACGGAAATCCTTCAGAACTCTACGAGGCGGCTGGTGAAGATTTGTGGAAAAAGCCAGCCGGTCCAAAGAATGCAACTCTTGAGCAATGTAATTTAGGTTTAGGGCCTGGGGTTGTGAAAGGTGCCGCAGCTCAGTTGCCACGTTACTTCAAGGACACTAATAAGGTTCAAGACTTAGAGTCGCGTTTGATGACCTGTATGCAAGTATTGCAGGGCCGCGACCCACAGGAAATGATTGATGCCCAATTCCAAAAGGGCCCCAAGAAGGATATGGAGGCTATTGTTGCCTATGTTGTTACTTTGTCTAAGGGTGAGAAGATTAAGGTTAGTACCGCACATCCAAAAGAAAAAGAGATGTATGACCTTGGTAAGCGTGCTTTCTTTTTCCAAGGCGGTCCGATGGACTTCTCCTGTGCATCTTGCCATGCTGAAAACGCTAAACGGATTCGTTTGCAAGACTTACCGAACATTACAGAGCAAAAAGGTGCTGCTTTAGGTTGGGGTTACTGGCCAGCCTACCGTGTATCGAGTGGTCAGTTTTGGACCATGCAACAGCGTTTGAATGATTGCTTCCGTCAGCAACGCTTTCCGTTCCCTATATACAGCTCCGACGTGACTATTGCTTTGTCTATGTATATGGCAAAAACCGCAAACGGCGGAATAGTCGAAACACCTGGTTTGAAGCGTTAATGGATAAGAGATGAATATGAAAATTACACACTTAAAGCAACTCTTAGCTGTCACTGGATTTATTTTTGCCGCCGGTTTAATTCAAACTCCGGCTCATGCACAACAGAAAAATGATCCAAAATTTAACAAGATGATTCAAGATAGCTTCCGCGCAGACGGTATTGCTGGTTTGGATCGTATTGACCAAGATGCAACCCAGAAATTCTGTTCAGATCCTCAGTTCGCCAATAGCAAGCAAGGTCAAGCTATGCGCGAGAAAATCCAAAAAATCAATATGGATTCCATTAAGCAGCCTGCCGATGGAAAATATATTGGTGATTGGAAGAATGGTGAGCGAATTGCGCAAAGCGGTCGTGGAGCCACATGGTCTGATAAAGCCGATACCCCAATTGGTGGCGGTTGTTATAACTGCCATCAAATTGACGCTAAAGAAATTTCCTATGGAAATATTGGCCCATCGCTAACTGGTTATGGAAAAATGCGCGGTTATTCCAAAGAGGTGGTCACCTACACCTGGAATCGTATTAATAACTCCAAGGCCTATAACGCTTGCAGCAATATGCCACGTTTTGCCCATTTCAAATTATTGAATGAGCAGCAAATTCAGGATGTCATGGCCTTATTGCTTGATCCAGAATCACCTGTGAATAAATAACACATTTAAACAGGCCGCAAGGCCTGTTTTCTTAAGGAAATAAATATGTCTTTAAATCGACGGGAATTTTTGCAGGCATTGGCTATCGCCTCCGCTGGTGGCATGAGTTTGCAATCTAATTTTGCTAACGCACAAACAACTGCTCACAAATTCTATGATTTGCCGAAGTTTGGGAATGTACACTTCTTGCATTTCACGGATTGCCATGCCCAGCTACTACCAATCTATTTCCGTGAGCCTAATGTCAATCTCGGTATTGGTGCGCAAGAGGGTAAGACACCTCACTTAGTCGGCGAATATTTTCTAAAGGCTAACGGTATCAAGTCAGGGACGCGAGATGCGCATGCCTTTACTTATCTTGATTACGTCGCAGCCGCGCAAAATTACGGCAAGATGGGTGGCTTCGCCCACATGGCAACTTTGATTAAACAAATCAAAGCAAGCCGTCCAGGTGCGCAGTTATTAGATGGTGGTGATACTTGGCAGGGATCTGGTACTGCACTGTGGACTAATGGTCAGGATATGGTTGATGCTGCCTTGCTCCTGGGTGTCGACGTGATGACTCCGCACTGGGAAATGACCCTAGGCGAGAAACGCGTCATGGAAATTGTGAACGGGGATTTCAAAGGCAAAGTTTCTTTCCTGGCTCAAAACATTAAGACGGCAGACTTTGGTGACTCCGTCTTTAATCCATATGTGATGAAGGTGCAGAATGGTATTCAAGTGGCCATCATTGGTCAGGCTTTCCCATATACGCCGATTGCTAACCCACGTTATTTCACGCCAGACTGGACATTTGGTATTCAGGAAGAAAATCTTCAGAAGACTATTAATGAAGTAAAGGCTAAAGGCGCAAAAGTGGTTGTGTTGCTGTCCCATAATGGAATGGACGTTGATTTAAAGATGGCGTCTCGTGTTACAGGCTTAGATGCGATTATGGGAGGTCATACGCATGATGGGGTTCCAATTCCAGTCAAGGTAAAGAACTCGGGTGGAGTAACTTTAGTTACCAATGCAGGCTCTAATAGTAAATTCTTGGGTGTACTGGATTTTGATGTGAAGGGTGGTAAGCCGGTAGATTTCCGCTACAAGCTCTTCCCAATCTTCTCGAACATGATTCCAGCTGATCCTGCGATGAACAAGTTGATCGCTAAAGTACGAGCCCCATATGAAGCGAAGTTGAATGAAAAACTGGCAACTACAGATGGTCTTTTGTATCGCCGTGGTAATTTCAATGGCAGTTTCGACCAGTTAATTTTGGACGGACTGATGGCCCAGAAGAATGCGGAGATTGCTTTCTCTCCAGGCTTCCGTTGGGGTACAAGCTTATTGCCAGGTCAAGCCATCACTCGCGAAAACCTGCTGGACCAAACTGCTATTACCTATCCATACACCACTGTGACTAATATGACCGGTGACACTATCAAGACTATTTTGGAAGATGTAGCAGACAACTTATTTAACCCCGATCCGTATTACCAACAGGGTGGCGACATGGTACGTGTGGGTGGTATGCAATACACCATTGATCCGTCAGCATCTGCTGGTAAGCGGATTAGTGATATGCGTTTAAATGGCAAGGACATTGATCCTAGTAAGACATACAAGGTTGCCGGTTGGGCGCCGGTTAGCGAAGATGCTAAGAACGCTGGTGGCGAAGCAATTTGGGATGTGATGGAACGCCATTTGCGCGACGTGAAGGTGGTAAAGGCTGTGAAGCTTAATGAACCGATCATTAAGGGTCTAAAAAATAATCCTGGAATGGTATCGCTCTAATACTTTTAACTCGAGATAAACGATGAAAAAATTACTTCAGTGCCTAGCAGTAACGTTTACCCTGTGTGCTAGCGGAGCTTATGCTGCAGGGCCCACAGAAGTGGTTTATCACATTGATGATGCTGAGTCTCAGGGCATTAAAGGTTTACGTAATATACGGAATCATTTGGATGTATCCCCGCAGACCAAAATCATTGTTGTTACTCATGCTAATGGTGTCGATATCATGATGGAAGGTGCAAAAGATAAGAAGAATGGAATCGAATACGCACCTCTAGTTGGCGCATTGAAGTCACGCGGCGTCCGTTTTGAGGTCTGCGAGATTACCTTAAAGAATCGTAATCTGAAGAAAGATCAATTTATTCTAGATACAGACTTCACCCCATCGGGAGTGGTTCGAGTTGCCGATCTTCAGTATCAAAATCATTTCGCTTACATAAAGCCTTAAGCTATGCAGTTGCTGCATCTAGAGTTGCGCTCAAATGTACTTCGTGTACTTTCATTTGGCGTGATCTGGCTGCTGATATCAATATCCACTGTTTATGCTTCTGATGATTTAATCCTAAAGCCTATTCAAGTAGCGCCAAATACCTATTTCGTCCAAGGTTTGCCGGAAATGGGTAGCAGTAAAAATCAAAACTTTATTTCTAATGCAGGCTTTGTGATTACACCAAAAGGGGTGGTGGTGGTTGACGCCTTGGGTTCACCAACGCTTGCCAAGAAACTCATAGCGGAAATTAAAAAGCTGACAACTCAAAAAGTAGTCGCTGTCATCGTAACGCACTACCATGCAGACCACGTTTATGGACTCCAAGAATTCAAGCATATCGGGGCAAAGATTTATGCGCAAGGAGAGGGCAGAAACTATATCTCTTCTGAAACTGCTAAACAGCGCCTGATCGCATCACGAACCGACTTTGCCCCCTGGATAAATGCATCTACCAACTTAATATCAGCAGATGTCTGGATTGATCAGAGTTTCACGCTGACTGTCGGTGGTGTGGAATTTAAGATCGCTAGAGTAGGTCCTGCACATGCGCCTGAGGACTTAATTATTTATGTGCCATCTGAAAAAGTCCTTTTTGCAGGTGACTTGGTTTTTCGGGGTCGCATACCCTTTGTTGGTAATGCCGATAGCAAAGGCTGGTTGCAAGCCTTGAATGAGATTGAATCACTTAGCCCTAGTATCGTGATTCCCGGCCATGGCGCCCACTCCATTAATCCCAGTCAAGATATCCGTTTCACCAGGGAGTATTTGAGGTATTTACGTCAATCAATGGCAAAGTCGGCAATGGATATGGATCCTTTTGATGAGGCCTATCAACAAACGGATTGGTCAGAATATGAAGGAATGCCCTTGTTTAGGGCGGCCAACCGCATGAATGCCTATAACGTTTACCTATCAATTCAGGCGGAATAAGGCAAATTTGCCATCTGGCTTTAAAATAGCGGTTTACTTCGCTAAATGACTGATTTCAAATGAAATTACTGCTAATTAAGCTTGGATTTACCTTCGCGGCAATGTTTGGCCTGAATGTAGCCGTCTACGCTACAGCGGATCTTGCGAATGGCAAAAAAATTGATCAGCAGAAATGCTACGCCTGCCATGCAAAAAAATCTGGCTTTGGCAATGGTGACATGATCTACACCCGCAGTGATAGCAAGGTTAAAAGCCTTCAGAACTTAAAGACCATGGTTTCAATGTGCAATACAGAATTACGTCTTGATCTTTTTCCTGAGGATGAGGCTGACGTAACAGCCTTTCTCAATAAACAGTTTTATAAATTTAAATAATTTCAGTAAAGATTTTTATTATGGATGCAGTAGATATTTCCTCTCTTAGTAAATCAGTTTTACTTGCCACCTTTGCAGTGACCTTTTTGCTTGGCGCAGTGATGCAAAAAACAGGTTTTTGTAGCATGGGTGCAGTCTCTGATATTTTTATTATGTCTAGCTGGGGTCGTTTGAAGCAATGGTTTCTGGCCATCGGTGTTGCCATTGTCGGGTTTGCTTTGATGTCTTACTTGGGGCTCATTGACCCCCTTAAAAGTATCTACACTAGCAATAAGTTTTTATGGTTATCAGCAATAGTAGGCAGCACATTATTTGGTTTTGGCATGGTGCTTTCCTCTGGTTGCGGAAGCAAGACTCTTGTCCGCATAGGCGGGGGCAATCTGAAATCCGTTATTGTGTTTCTCGTCCTCGGACTTTCGGCCTACATGACGATGAAGGGCTTTTTGGGTGTGATTCGGGTTAACACCTTGGATTCTGTGTTTATCGCTCTCAATACCTCGCAAGATTTGCCAAGTATCTTGGCTCCAATTACTGGAATTGCTCGCAGCAACTTACATCTTGCTTTGGGTTTAATAGTGGGATTTGCCTTTATTGCTTATGCACTTGCGAGCAAAACTTTTTGGACCGCTGAAAATCTATTTGCCGGAACCTTTGTTGGCCTTGCTATTTGTGCTGTGTGGTGGATTTCAGGTAACTTGGGCTTTGTTGCTGAGGATCCTAATACCCTAGAAGAAGTTTTCTTGGTGACTAACTCTGGTCGAATGGAAAGCCTCTCGTTTGTAGCGCCTTACGCCTTTTTTCTGGATTGGTTGATGATGTACAGCGACACTTCTAAGGTGCTTACTGTTGGTATTGCTGCTGTCATTGGAATGATCTCCGGCTCCGCATGTGTTTCTATTTTTACCAAGTCATTCCGGTGGGAGAGCTTTCGCGATACTGAAGATACGGCTAACCATTTGCTTGGTGCGACCTTGATGGGATTTGGCGGGGTTACTGCACTTGGCTGTACTGTCGGCCAAGGCTTAAGTGGTATCTCCACATTGGCAATTGGATCGCTACTTGCCTTACCAGGATTTATCTTCGGTGCCTACCTAGCCCTTTTATATTTAGAAACTCGCAATGCACCTAATCCCTGCAGTTAACTCATAAATTAGGCGAGATCATATGCAGATCGATTGGCTTGCTTTTACTCCTGGTCCCGCGTTTTTTGGTGGAATTTTGCTTGGCGCTGCTGCAGCCTTATACGTCATCCTCCATGGTCGTATCTTAGGTATCAGTGGAATTGTTTCAGGACTGCTATCGCCTAAAGAGGGTGATATTGATTGGCGCTTAAGTCTTATTTTGGGATTATTGAGCGCGCCATTCTTGACCAGCATCTTTTTTGATATTCACACAATCACTGTAATTGATGCCGATTGGTTCGCTCTCATTCTTGCCGGTGTACTGGTGGGCTTTGGTGCGAACTATGGCTCTGGTTGTACCAGCGGTCATGGTGTTTGCGGCTTATCCCGTCTTTCGCCAAGATCTTTAGTTGCTACTCTCTCTTTTATGAGCGCTGGATTTTTAATAGTCTTTGTTATTCGTCATGTACTGGGTCTGTAAGTCATGAGAAGACATTTCAATTTTGTTAGCCAATATTTCATTGGTGTTTTATTCGGATTTGGTTTGATTATTTCCGGTATGAGTAACCCGCAAAAGATTCTGAATTTTCTTGATCTCACCGGTAACTGGGACCCATCCTTAATCTTTGTAATGGGTGGTGCAATTTTGGTGGGCCTTGCCGGTTTTTATTTGGTCTCCAAGCGCACTGAAGCTTTTTTTGGTGGCGCACTTCATATTCCCACCCGTAGAGATATTTCGAGGCCTCTCGTCATAGGCAGCCTCATTTTTGGAGCGGGTTGGGGTATTGCTGGCTTTTGCCCAGGTCCTGCAATTGTTGCTCTTGGGGCTGGTCACCTCAAGGCTCTCGTCTTTATATTAGCAATGTTGGCTGGTATGGCTATCTGCAACCGCTTCTTTACGGGCCATAAAAAGTAAGTCTGATTTAGAATCTAAGCTATTCGTTTTTAAATTCTTATTATTTTTGAGGTTTAGATGAGCCTTCCTATTGCCTGTCATTCCGATCAATTTGCTACCTTGGGTCAAATTGACCCAAGCCACTTAGCTGAGATTGTTAAACAAGGTTACAAAAGTGTAATCAATAATCGCCCAGATTTTGAGGGTGGCCCAAGCCAACCTACGAACGCACAAATTCAGGCTCAAGCTGAAGCCTTGGGTTTGAACTATGCTTTTTTGCCTGTAATTCCTGGTGCTTTTACGCCGGATCAAGTGGTTGAAATGGCGCGCTTACTAAAAACTATGCCAGGTCCTATTTTGGCCTTCTGTCGTTCTGGAGCTCGCTCTACTAATTTGTATCAAATGGCATTGCAAGTTCGTTGATATCTCATTGAATACCCAGTAAGCATTCATGCGCATTGAGATCCCAGAAGAAAAAAAGTTTGTTCATCAGATGTGTATGCCGATTCGTTGGGGTGACATGGATGCATTTGGACATGTTAATAACACCGTGTACTTTCGGTATATGGAGCAGGCTAGGGTAGAGTGGATTACATCCCTCGGATATAGCGTTGCCCCTGGTGATGAATCTATGTTGATGATGAATGGCTTTTGTAACTTCCATCAACAACTTACCTATCCAGGTGAACTCACTCTAAAAACCTACATTGGTAATATTGGGCGCTCGAGTTTGGATGTTTACACTACGATGGCTTTAACTACTGAGCCAGATATTATGGCCGCAGTCGGCGGAGCTACTATGGTCTGGGTAGACCTGAAGACAGGTAAATCGATACCTTGGCCCGATCACGTGCTCTCTAAGCTGCAATAGGATATCTTTTTGCAGCCTAGTAACCCGCATATTCTCAGTATTGACAAGCTAGCATCCTCTTTACCTGAGTTTGATGCCATTATTGATGTGAGAACTCCTGCGGAGTTTGCTCTAGATCACATTCCCGGTGCAATCAATTTTCCAGTGCTGAGTAATGAGGAGCGTATTGAGATTGGAACCTTGTATAAACAGGCGTCCCCCTTTGTTGCCAAGAAATTAGGTGCTGCTTATGTTTCACGCAATATTGCCAATCATTTAGAAAATTCCCTGATTGATTTGCCAAGAGAGTGGCGCCCCTTAATTTACTGTTGGCGTGGTGGCGAACGTAGTGGAGCCTTTACTCATATCCTCAATCGTATCGGCTGGAAAGCCCTCCAATTGCAAAGTGGTTATCAAGGCTTCCGGCGTGTTGTGATCAATGATCTTGACCAAGCTGCTAAAGACTTTTCTTTTCAGGTAATTGCCGGCATGACTGGAAGCGGAAAGACCCGCATTCTTCAGGAAATTGGTTTACTCGGCCAGCAGATACTAGACCTTGAAGGTTTAGCTATTCATCGAGGATCGGTATTGGGTAACGAACCTAATATAGAGCAACCTTCGCAAAAAGGCTTTGAGACTAATCTGTGGAATGCTTTGAATTCACTGGATCCGTCTAAGATAGTGTTTGTTGAGTCTGAAAGCAAAAAGGTAGGAGGATTGCATATTCCCGACCCCTTGATGGAGCGCATTCGAGATGGCCAGTGCATTGAGCTTAGATCTAGCACTCATACGCGAGTATCTTGGTTGCTGCGGGAATATCATCATTTTTTATCCAACCCCGAAAGCTTCAAAGAAAAGCTGAGTTTGCTGACATCACGATATGGCAAAGAGCAAATCACGAAATGGCATGAGGCCATTGATGCGGGCGATTTTGAGGGTCTGGTCGAGGAGTTATTGGTGATGCATTACGACCCATCGTACCAATCCTCAATTATTCGAAATTTCCCGAGCTATCGTGAGAACCATTTCGTAGAGCTTGAGGATGATAGTGATGAAGCCTTTGCAAAAACAGCAAAAGACCTCATCACCAAACTTGGGCTTTAACTAAAAGCCTGGATTCCAGTTTGCGCGCGACCTAAGATGAGGGCATGAATATCATGCGTACCCTCGTATGTGTTGACTACCTCTAGATTGAGCATGTGACGCACGACTCCATACTCATCCGAGATACCGTTACCGCCATGCATATCTCTTGCTAAACGAGCTATATCTAAAGACTTGCCGCAAGAGTTACGCTTCATGATGGAAGTGATTTCTGGTGCGGCAATGCCTTCATCTTTCATGCGACCTAAACGCAAGCAGCCTTGTAGCGCCATGGTAATTTCGGTCTGCATATCTGCGAGCTTCTTTTGCACCAACTGATTTGCTGCGAGAGGGCGATCAAATTGCTTGCGATCCATCGTGTATTGGCGCGCTGCATACCAACACCACTCAGCAGCTCCAAGCGTGCCCCAAGCAATGCCATATCTGGCTGAGTTCAAGCAGGTAAAAGGACCCTTGAGGCCGGTGATTTCTGGGAATTCATTTTCAGCAGGGACAAAGACTTCATCCATCACGATTTCACCGGTAATAGAGGCACGTAGACCCATCTTGCCGCTGATCTTGGGCGCCGATAAGCCCTTCATCCCTTTTTCTAAAATAAAGCCTCTAATTAAGCCCTCATCATTTTTAGCCCAAACAACAAATACATCTGCGATGGGGGAATTAGAGATCCACATCTTAGAACCAGTTAACGAGAAGCCGCCTGGAACTTTTTTGGCCCTAGTGATCATGCCACCCGCATCAGAGCCATAGTTGGGCTCAGTCAAGCCAAAGCAGCCAATCCATTCGCCGGTGGCTAACTTGGGTAAGTATTTTTGCTTTTGTGCTTCACTACCAAATTCATTGATTGGCACCATCACTAAAGAAGACTGTACGCTCATCATGGAACGGTAACCTGAATCGACACGCTCAATTTCGCGTGCTATTAAGCCATATGAAACGTAATTCAGGTTTGCGCCACCGTACTGCTCGGGGATCGTAATGCCGAGTAGACCCAATTCACCCATTTCGCGAAAGATGGCGGGATCCGTAGTTTCATTGCGGTAAGCATCATGTACACGGGGCATTAAACGGCCTTGTGCATATTCAGCTGCAGCATCACGAACCATACGCTCATCTTCTGTCAGTTGCGTATCAAGGAGTAGGGGGTCAGCCCAATTAAAACTAGCTTTACTCATGGTTCTTAATGATCCTATAGGGGGTTTTAATCTGCATCCTGTTAATTTTCAAGAATACGGATATTCTTTATTCTATTATCCATTTTTCTAGACATATGGACGCAACTAGACGTCACCATCGCTATTACGACCTGATATTGGCTGCCTTTGTTGTGGTTCTGCTGTGCTCCAACTTTATTGGCGCTGGCAAGGCTGCTACTTTAGATTTACCTTATTTTGGCAACGTCACATTCGGGGCTGGAATCCTTTTTTTTCCGATCGCCTATTTCTTTGGCGACATATTGACTGAGGTCTATGGCTATGCATACGATCGTCGGGCTGTTTGGGCAGGTTTTGCAGCGCTTGCCTTTGCCGCCATCATGGCCCAACTAGTCATTGCTTTGCCTGTCGCTCCAGGTTCCTATATGGCTAACTACCAGCAGGGCATGGAAACAGTATTTGGTAATTCTTGGCGAGTAGCGCTTGCCTCCATGATCGCTTTTTGTTGTGGCAGTTTCGTAAATAGCTATACCTTGGCCAAAATGAAGATCCTGACCCAAGGGCGCCACCTTTGGATGCGTACTATTGGCTCTACTGCGTGTGGTGAATTGGTCGATTCCTCACTCTTTTACATGCTGGCCTTTTACGGTCTGTGGCCAATAAATGAGGTCTTGGCTGTTGCGGTCTCACAATACGTCCTGAAGACTGCCTGGGAGGTTCTAGCAACCCCCTTAACCTATTGGGTGATTGGTTTTCTGAAGCGTAAGGAAAATCAAGATCATTACGATATTCACACCGATTTCACGCCGTTTAAGCTGAAAGTCTAATTTACGGCTTTTTTAGCCGCAAGCCGTTAAAATAATGGTCTTTGATGCAAAACCTGCATCCGCATCCTCGAATTGACCTATCAGAAAGTAAAAATACATCCGTGCTGTCCGCATCTAATATCACTATGCAGTTTGGGGCAAAACCCCTATTTGAAAACATTTCCGTTAAGTTTGGCGGCGGTAATCGCTATGGTCTCATTGGGGCTAACGGTTGCGGAAAATCCACTTTCATGAAGATTTTGGGTGGCGAGCTAGAGCCAACCAGCGGAAACGTGAGTCTCGATCCTGGTATTCGCTTGGGTAAATTGCGCCAAGATCAATTTGCTTACGAAGATCAGCGCGTGCTTGATGTAGTGATGATGGGTCACGAAGAAATGTGGAAGGCAGCTGCGGAGCGTGATGCCATCTACGCGAATCCCGATGCCACTGACGAAGATTACATGAGGGCTGCTGAACTCGAGGGTAGTTATGCAGAGTACGGTGGTTACACGGCTGAAGCTAAAGCGGGGGAGTTGTTATTGGGAATCGGTATTCCGATTGAACAACATAATGGCCCAATGAGTAACGTAGCACCCGGTTGGAAATTACGTGTGCTTTTAGCACAGGCTTTATTCTCCGACCCAGATGTCTTGCTCTTAGATGAGCCAACCAATAACTTGGATATTCACTCGATTCATTGGCTTGAAGATATTCTGAACCAAATTAAGAGCACGATTGTCATCATTTCCCATGATCGCCACTTCCTTAATGAAGTATGTACACATATGGCTGATATGGACTTCGGTACCCTGAAGGTTTATCCGGGCAACTATGACTCCTACATGCTGGCTTCTGTTCAGGCTCGCGCTCAACAGTTAAGTTCCAACGATAAGGCTAAGGAAAAGATTGCTGAATTAGCGGCTTTCGTAGCTCGATTCTCTGCAAATGCATCAAAGGCGCGTCAGGCGACTTCACGACAAAAACAATTAGAGAAAATTGAGATTGTTGAAATAAAGCCTTCTTCACGTCAGAACCCATTTATTCGTTTTGATTCTGAAAAGAAGTTACACAATATGGCGGTTGAGTGTAATGCGCTCTCCAAAGCATATGATCGCCCGATTTTTAAGAACTTTAAGATCGGTATTCGTGCAGGCGAAAAGATCGCCATCATTGGTCAGAATGGTGCCGGCAAGACAACACTGCTCAAGACTATCCTTAGCAAACGCTTTAATGGGATTTCGGCAGATAGTGGCGATGTGAAGTGGGCGGAGAATGCTAACGTCGGCGTCATGCCTCAGGACAATACCGAGATGTTCGCAAAAGACGAATTGCTCATGGATTGGATGAATGAGTGGCGCAATACTGGTGATGATGATCAGGTCATTCGTGGCACCCTTGGCCGCCTCTTATTTTCTGGTGATGACATCGGCAAGTCTGTCAAAGTGCTTTCAGGCGGTGAAAAGGGTCGGATGATTTGGGGTAAGTTGATGCTGCAAAAGCACAACGTACTCGCAATGGATGAGCCTACTAACCATATGGACATGGAGTCAATTGAGAGCTTGCAAATTGCTCTTGAAAAATACGAAGGCACTTTAATTTTCGTATCTCATGATCGTGAGTTTGTCTCGGCCTTAGCTAATCGCATCCTCGAAGTGAAGATGGATGGAACTATTGCTGATTACTCAGGGACCTACGAAGAGTATTTACGAAGCCAAGCTTTAGCTGGCTAAATACTTACTTGGTTTGACGTTGGAAGCGCATTGCAGTGCCTTCGGCACGAATGCGTTTCCACACAGAATCTTTTTCTTCTTGGCTAAAGAAGACCCAATTACTGACCTCGCCTAGAGTACGACCACAGCCTTGGCAGACATCATCGTAAAGCGTTGTGCAGACTCCGATACAAGGGGAGTCAGAACTATCATCACCCACAGCTAAAGAATTTGCTCCTGCTTGTTCTGGTGTGTTGTTATTAGATTCGGTCATGGTTGTACTTTAGACGATTTCAAAGGAATGTGTTGTTCGAGCTCATCAACATAAGCTGTCATACCTTCACGTTCACGCTCTAAAAAATGCTTCACTGCATTGGAAAAACCAGCATCTGCCATCCAATGTGCTGATTGCAGAGTGGTTGGTAAAAAACCTCTTGCCATCTTGTGTTCTCCTTGAGCGCCACCCTCAAAGATCTTAATATCTTCCCGTATGCAATACTCAATTGCCTGGTAATAAGCTAACTCAAAATGAAGGCAGGGGATATGCTCGATTGCACCCCAATAACGCCCGTATGCTTTTGAGTTTGGGCGATCTACTACTAGCAACGACGATGCAATTGGCCTCTCATCCTGAGTGGCAATAATGAGATGAAAATTCTCAGGCATATCCCTTCCAAGCATTTGAATGCACTCTTCGGTTAGGTAGGGAGAAGAGCGGTGCTCAATATACGTATTTTCATAGCAGCGATAAAAAAATGACCAATCCTCTCTCGTTGCTATTGATCCTGGAATATGGCGATAAGATATTTTATGCATGGCCACAGATGCACGCTCTCGCCGAATATTCTTCCGACGTTTCATTGTGAGGTCTACCAGAAATTGTTCAAAATCCTTGTAGCCGATATTTTGCCAATGAAACTGTACTGAGTTGCGCAACATAAATCCTTGTTTCTCTAGCTCTAATAATTCACTACTCTCGGGAAAGAGAATATGAGCAGATGAGAGTGCATTTTGATCAACAAGCGTCTTTAAGCCAGAGACTAAGACTTGCTGTATAACACTCTGATCAGCAGTTTGCGCTACAAGTAATCTAGGTCCGCGTACTGGAGTGAAGGGAATGGCAGACAGTGCTTTTGGATAGTAAGGCATGTTGTTTTGCTCGTATGCTTGAGCCCAGGCCCAGTCGAAAACAAACTCTCCATAAGAGTGTTGCTTAAGATACAGAGGCATTGCACCAAGTAGCCTTGATTCAGAGTCCTCAACGAGCAAGTGAGCAACTTGCCATCCAGTATTGCCGCCCACGCATCCGCTTACTTCTAATGTATTGAGAAATGCGTATTTTAGAAATGGTCCAGCTTCAGGGCATAACAAGGCATTCCACTCATCTTCAGCAATCTGCGAAAGACTATCAATAACTCGAAGTTGGATGGTGCCTTGCTTCAACTAAGTTCAAAGAAAATTTAGCGTTGAATTAATTCAATTTTGTAACCATCTGGGTCTGTGACAAAGGCGATGATGGTATCCCCACCCATGACCGGGCCAGACTCACGAGTGACATTACCGCCGGCAGCCTTGATTTTTTCACAGGCAGCATAGGCGTCAGCAACGCCAATCGCAATGTGTCCGTAGGCATCACCCAGCTGATAGTTCTCAACACCATGGTTGTAAGTGAGCTCAATCTCAGATTGGCCGTCCATATTGCCTTTGCCGAAACCTACAAATGCGAGAGAATATTTTTGCTCGGGTCGCTCAGTACTACGAAGTAGATTCATTCCCAATACTTTGGTATAGAAATTGATTGAGCGAGTCATATTGCCGACTCTGAGCATGGTGTGAAGAATCATCATTCTGCCAATATAAAGGTAAATCCGGTTTCCCGTTGGTCAAGAAAAAACCCAGGGAGGTTTGCCTGGGTTTATAAGTTAGAGAGACAATATTCTCATTGGATCTTTGCTTTAGCGCGGAGCTTTTGCATCAACTCAGAGAACTTCGCTTTTTGCCAATTTTGATCTGCTGTAATCATTTGCTTTAGCTGGTCTTTGATTTCATCCATGCTTGGCGCCTTAACATCCCGTACATCATCCACTTTAATAATATGCCAACCATATTGAGTCTTCACTGGCTTGTCAGTGATTTGGCCTTTTTTGAGTTGCACCATCGCCTTGGAGAATTCTGGGACTAGTGCTTTATCGCTTACCCAGCCAAGATCTCCACCATTGGGCGCAGAGCCGGGGTCTTTGGATTTCTCTTTTGCAATTTGTGCAAAATTACCACCGGCTTTAATTTGAGCGGTTATAGCTTTAGCATCCGCCTCTTTTTCAACCAAAATATGCTCTACGTGATATTCCTTGCCGGTGTATTGGCTCTTCACTTGTTCGTATGCAGCTTTTAACTCGGCTTCAGTGACGCCTTCTCTTTCTACGAAGTCCTCGAATACGGCTGCAATTAGCACACCCATCTTGGACTGTTCCAGTTGTTCTCGAACGGATTCTTTTTGTGTGATGCCCCGGTTATTAGCCTCCTGCAAGATGAGTTCTCGAGTAACGAGCATTTCTCTTGCCTGATCTCGTACTTGCGGATTATCTGGTTGGTTCGATTTTTGAACTAATTTATCCAGTTGTGCCTTTGGTATTGCCTTGCCATTCACAATGGCAGCATTTTGGGCATAAATGGCTGTTGAAAAAAGCGCAGCACTACAGGCGCTGATGGTCAAAATTTGGCGTGTGTTGAACATGGGTGAGAAATTTAAATATAGGTAAATGAGAATGTTAAAGCAATCTGCGCTTAATGGGTGCTTTCGCTAGGTGTGTATGCCAAGATAGTCAGAGCATGAATGGCCTCAGGAAAGTGACTATTTAAAGCGCTATAGATGGCCCTATGACGAGCCACCTTGGTCATCCCCTCAAATTCTGGAGCTACGATAGTCAGTTTAAAGTGGCCGCCACCAGAAGCGGCACCCGCATGACCTGCATGAAGATGGCTTTCATCCTCAATATGTAAATGGCTTACCTGAAACGCTAACCTGAGGTCAGATTCAAATCGGCTAATTCGCTCCTGATTGATATTCATTCTGCAGGATGCTCCATATGGCGGGTGAGCCAAACGCCTTGAAGAATCACAAATACCACCAGTAATCCCGTGCTACCAAAAAGCTTAAAGTTGACCCAGGTTTCCTCGGAGTACTCAAATGCAATATAGAGATTGAGTGCGCCCATAAAAAAGAAGAAGGTTGCCCAGGCCATATTCACTTGATGCCAAACTGATTTTGAATTGTGCTCTTTCAGGGTAATTTGTTTTCCCATTAAAACTTGAATCCAGTTCTTTTGAAAAAATTGAGCGCTAATGAACAGGGCGCCTGCAAATAACCAGTAAAGCGCAGTTGGCTTAAGTTGAATAAAAGTCTTATCGTGCAAAAAAATAGTTAGGCTTCCAAATACCAGAATCATTACAAGGCTAACCCACTGCATAGCATCAATCTTACGATGTCGGTAATACACCCAAAGTATTTGGCCAATAGTAGCAACCATCGCTACGATAGTTGCAGTGTAAATATCACCGAATTTAAAGGCGATAAAAAAGAGGATGATCGGAAATAAGTCGAATAGAAATTTCATGGGCTTGATTATCCAGCTATTTATAAATTATTCCGCTTTACTTGGCGCGGCATTCTCGGAGGGTTCAAACGCCAAAGACGCTGAATTGATGCAGTAGCGCAATCCGGTAGGTTGTGGACCATCTTCAAATACGTGACCCAAATGTGCATCACATTTGGTGCAGCGTACCTCAGTACGAATCATTCCATGACTGACATCTCGAATTTCAGTAATGACCTCATTGTTTTCTGGTGCGTTGTAGCTGGGCCACCCACAACCAGCATCAAACTTCGTTGTGGATTCAAATAACGGTGTATCACAGCAAATGCAGCGATATTGACCGACCGCCCAGTGATCCCAGAATTCCCCCGAAAACGGTCTTTCTGTCGCAGCCTCTCGGGTGACTCGATATTGAATATCGCTCAGTGATTTTTTGTATTCTTGGTCTGTTTTCTTGTTCATGGCTGGAAGGTAGTAGGTTATGAGGAGCAGCTGACTTCTATACGTTGCATGTCGACGGGTGGCGGTTTTGCGTAAGCCTCAAATGGCTCCTGCTCATCAAACGGTTTGCTGAGTATGAGCTGTAATCGTTCGATTTCAGAAAAATCATCTTGCTGAGCCTTTTCAATTGCAACTTGAGCGAGGTGATTTCTGAGAATATATTTAGGGTTGATCTGATCCATCATTTCCTTTCTGGCCTTGTCACTGAAAACTTCTGCTTGAAGTCTATGGAGATAGTCGGCAAACCATTGATCAATACTTTCACGATCGAGGAATTCATCTCTTTGTGCAATATCCGATGGCTTAGAATCTTTTTGGATATTGCTGAGCTGACGGAAAAATGTGGTGAAGTCTACTTTTGAATCATGCATCGCTTGTAAGAGGCGCTCAATAAGCTCAATATCATCATCATGCTCTAATTGCAGACCTAATTTAGAGCGGAATATGCGCTGCCATTCATCTGCATAAGTCACCGGGAACTCTTCTAACGCGGAACGTAAAAGAGTTTGGGATTCTTCCGTTGAATGCCCCAGCTCAAGCAGAGGAAGCATAGCGCTAGCGAGGCAGGCCATATTCC
The DNA here is from genome assembly GCF_018688495.1 of Polynucleobacter sp. Adler-ghost. NCBI lineage: Bacteria > Pseudomonadati > Pseudomonadota > Betaproteobacteria > Burkholderiales > Burkholderiaceae > Polynucleobacter > Polynucleobacter sp. Adler-ghost. The sequence goes on along the minus strand of NZ_CP061320.1, from coordinate 1,043,324 downwards.
AATGCATGATTTGTGGCTGACGATGATAGGCATATCGGCCGCCATGATCGCTATGGTTGCAAATGTGATCTATTTCAAATTGATCTAGAAATCCAAATGGTCCATAGTCAATAGTCAGACCAAGGGCGCTGATGTTGTCACTATTTAAGACGCCATGACAAAATCCGACCGATTGCCACTTAGTGACTAATTTCGCATTGCGAGCGCTGATCTCTTTAAATAAACCTAAATAGGGCTCTTTTGTATTGAGGCACTCCGGATAGAATTGGCTCATCAGTAAATCTGCCAACTCTTTAAGGCGGACCACATTCTGAAGTGAGGCAAAGTGCTCAAAATGGCCAATGCGAATAAAGCTTGGGGCAATGCGCGAACATACTGCTGCGGTCTCTAACGTTTCTCTGATAACTCGTTGCTTAGACCCAACTACCGAAAGGGCCCTGCTACTAGGGATGCCCAAGGCATGCATTGCTTCGCTACAAAGGAACTCGCGTATGGATGATCTTAAGACAGCTCTGCCATCACCCATTCTGGAGTAGTGCGTCTTACCAGCCCCTTTCAGTTGGAGCTCAAGCTGATTCATATCGCCCAGCAGGATGGCACGACCATCCCCCAGTTGTCCTGCCCAGGATCCAAATTGATGGCCGCTATAGGCAGTAGAAATCGGGTTAGAAAATGTGAGTTCACCCACATTCAATTGATTTCCAGCTAAAACTTCAAGCCAATCAGGATCTTTGGGTAAGTCACCGTCTCCGAGCTCGAGGCCAATGAGCTTGGCAGCGGAGGGTGAAAATGCAACCCAATAGGGTTTAGATATCGGTGTAGGTGGAGTTGGCTGGCATACATCATCGCCGCGGAGAGTAAAAGGCATATTTTGTATTCTATGGGTAATTCACAAGCGTCGCAGAAGCCTCTAGAATGACCCTATGACAAATAAAGTACAACTAAATGCAGAAACTCAACTTGCCAACCTAGGTGAAGAGCTTAATGTTCCTTTTTTGAAGCTTTTAGGGGTGAGGCTAATTACTGCCGAAATGGGTAAGGGCGAAATACTCCTAGCCCTCAAGCCCGAACATACCAATACTTGGGATGTGGCCCATGGCGGTGTTTTGCTTACTCTAATGGATGTGGCCATGGCCGTAGCTGCACGCTCAAGTGATCCTAGCGATCGCAGCGTTGTTACTGTTGAGATGAAAAATAACTTCATGCAGGCTGCTAACGGCATCTTGCGTGTCAAAGCCGATACCGTGCGTCGTACCGCAACGATGGCTTTTTGCGAGGCCAAGCTCTTTAACGATCAAGGTGAGATCTGTTGCATGTCAACAGGTACGTTTCAGTTTATAAAGCGACTGGCAAGCAAAAATGCGAATGGCGAACGGGTTATTAATGAGGACTCTCGTCAGCAGAAATAATTCACGCTAATTGCTCGCCTACACCGAAAGGTTGGATCCCGGAGCAGCAGTAAGTTCACCAGTAACAACATCATGACCCACGGTGCCATTGGCATCAAATCGTCTCTCCACCATTTCAAACTGACCATCCTTACGAACGCGCAAAATGGTGCTTGAACGTGTGCCATAGCTTGGGGTCTTAATAAATGCGGCAGATAAAGCCTTTTCCCAATCAGGATTAATACCTGTATTTGGAAGTTCTTGTGGGCTTGCTTCGTGAGTATCTGCCAATATACGCAAATAGTGATCCGCGTTTTTGAGTTGTCCACTATCCATTGCTAATGTTTGAGCGAATGCTGCTACCCGGTGATTTACTTTAGGCCATGGTGTATCCAGCATGGCATTCGATAGGCCATAAACTCCAGGACTCAGTGCTTGCTCAGGAAATACTTTTCTTGGACGAATACTTTGACCCATCATAAGGCGATTACTTACCCAATGCATTTCTGCGTTATCTGGATCGCTGAGATCAGCCATTAATAGATTAAATCCGTTGTATAGCTCAAACCGTTTTGCATTTTCTTGTATGTAAGCATGCGGCTTGTGGTTGCCCGTAAGATAGTGAAGACTGAGCTCACCACGAGTTCTTGCATCAGGATTTTTTTCGCTGGGCGCTCTGACATTTGTCAATGCGGCAAAGCGTCCGGTCTTTGTGAAGCCCAGCCAAGTTCCGGGACTACCCAATACATCTGCTCGGTCTTTACCGGCCAATACATGAGGGTGTTCAGACCACCACCCCATAGCATCAGTATCGCGCTCATAAAATTCATCACGGTTTGCCGCAACTACCAAAGGGTAGTCTGGATGGGATTTCCAGGCAAAGAGAATCAAGCACATAAGAGTATGAGTGGGGTCAGAGTGAGATTAAATTTCTAATAAAGGGTAGGGCAGAGAATCCAACATTAAGGCCGGTCCATCGCTTGTACCAAGATGAATCACTCCAATTTCAAGGGCCTCTAGCTTACATTCCACCTGAAGATCAATGCGAGTTGAATCTGCTGCATTTCTGGCGCCCAGCACCACCATGCCGCATGGCTGGCTAGCATCGTCTGCTTGAAATAATTCCACGCCTGGTTTTGCTAGTTCCAATGCAGTTACGCTGATATCGATGTGCGCGAGTTGGAGCCTACGTTTTACTGCGCCACGGTACTGGCTTCGAGCAACAATTTCTTGACCTGGATAGCAACCTTTTTTGAAATCTACGCCAGCAACGGATTCAAAGTTAATCATCTGCGGAACAAATTGCTCCTGTGTTGCCAAGACAATTCTGGGGATGGCGCTCAATACCTCTAAAGAATTCCACTGATCTAGTGAGGTCTGATCTATTGACGACGGTGTTTGCCCCACCTTTTTCTGGGCAACCAGGGTGCGCTGAAAAGATTGACCATGAGCTAGTACATCAGGCATGCGCAAGGCGAGAGACTTTTTAGGTGGACTGGTTGATTGGCTAGTATCCGCGTTTTGATAAGCACCAAATACTTCCCATTCATCCGAAGCATCGACTACTTTAACTTTTGAGCGTAGTACGTACATCGACAATCGCTTTGCAGTACTAGCTGCAATATCTTTTGAAACAAACAGGGCAAAACGGTCATCTGAATCAGCTGTTTCTGGAAACAAGCCAAGCCAAGCACTGGCTAGTAGACGTCCTTTGGGGCTGCAATAGCCAACCAATCGAACAGAATCGGAGCCTTGTGCAACATCACCCAACATGGTGCGCTTGAGGCCAAGTACGGAGTTGCTTAATTGACTTTGTAGTAAGGCTGCGGCATCAGGCCCCTCGACCAATATCAAGCCCCAATGGCTTAGAGGGGTAAATCCATGGTTCAGGCTAGGGGCGGGCATTGTGTTGTTTTTTGGAGTTGGGGTCATGAGCTTTTATCATAGCTTGATGAGCAGAAAATTTCAGAGAAGCCTTTTTATTAAACCCCCAATAGGCGGTGGATGGAAATCCTATGCCCTCATCATTATTTCCCTGCTGCTTATCTTGTACGGAGCCATCTTTTTATGGCCAGTTGTGCCTGCTACATCCAATGTTGAGAAGGTCTCTGCCTATAAGGTCAAGATAAACCCCCAATCTGGCCTATCTGCGATTGCAGGTCAATTGTCAGAGCAGGGCGTATCTACAAATGTAGTTACTTTTCAAGTGGCAGCAAGAGCACTTTTTGTTAGCTCTAAGTTAAAGCCGGGAACCTATCTATTGGCTCCCCGCGCTAGCTTGGGAAATATCTTGTTGCAAATAGCCCGCGGCGACCGAGTTCGAGAGAGTGTAGCCATTATTCCCGGCATGACCATCTGGCAACTTAGAAGCCTAATTGATAAACATCCAGCGCTCATTCATCAAACTAAGGGTATGAGCTCCAAGGAGCTGCTACAGACTATCGGACTTACTTATCCAGGTGATGAAGGACTCTTTTATCCAGATACCTATATTTTTGATCCCGATGATTCAGATACTTCAATTTATCGAAGAGCTTCACAGGCCATGCAGAAGCAGCTAATGGCTGCTTGGGAGCAGAAGGACGCAGCTTCACCCTTAAAAACGCCCTACGACTTGCTCACATTGGCTTCCATTGTGGAAAAAGAGACGGGTCGCTCTAGCGATAGGTCGCTAATCTCAGCAGTTTTCTTGAATCGCCTCAATTTGAATATGCCCTTACAGACTGATCCAACCGTAATTTATGGAATTGGCCCCAAATTTGATGGCAATCTTCGAAAAGCGGATTTGCGCAAGGACAGTCCCTACAATACTTATATGTACAAGGGTTTACCACCAACGCCGATAGCTATGCCGAGCAAGGAGTCGCTCCTCGCTGTGGTGCATCCGGCAAAAAGTGATGCAGTGTATTTTGTAGCGCGAGGCGATGGCACTAGCCATTTCTCCAAAACCTATAAAGAGCATGAAAGCGCGGTTGATCAATTTCAACGTAAACGCAATTCTTCCACTCAATCAAAGCCACAGTAATCGCGATGACAGATCAATTTCCAGGTTATTTCATTAGTTTTGAGGGCATCGATGGCGCAGGTAAAAGTACCCACATCGAATCGTTCAGCAAGCTAATTCAACAGCGACACCCTGATCGCGATGTTGTGATGACTAGGGAGCCCGGCGGCACTCAATTAGGAGAACAACTTCGCGCCTTATTGCTTGAAGCCCCCATGAATTTAGAAACTGAGGCATTGCTGATGTTTGCTGCTCGTCGGGAGCATATTGCACAAGTCATAGAGCCAGCCTTGAAGCTAGGAAAGATTGTGATTTCTGATCGATTTACGGATGCCAGCTTTGCTTATCAAGGTGGTGGTCGGGGCTTAAGCTTGGCAAAGTTAAATGATTTAGAGAAATGGGTTCAGGCCCGCGCTGATGGTTCATTGCTCCAACCTAATTTAACCTTCCTTTTTGATTTACCCGGCTCAGTTGCGCAAGCAAGGAGATCAAAGGTAAGGGTGCCTGATAAATTTGAAAAGATGGATCTAGATTTTTTTGAAAAGGTTCGTCAAGAGTATTTGCGTAGGGCAAAGGCAGACCCAAATCGCTTCTATCTAGTGGATGCCACTAAAACACCAGAGGCCATTTGGAATGAGCTCGAGTCACTAAAGATTAAGTTCTAAATGAGTGATGCAATGCTTTCAAATGAGTCACATAAGAAAATAGCCCCATGGCTTGACCCTATCTGGGATAGCATGAACTTAGCTGCATTTCCTAATGCCGTTTTGATTCATGGCCAATCCGGTATCGGCAAGTTTGAGTTTTCCATTGAGTTGGCAAAAGCGCTTTTGTGCGAGACGCCGAGTACCATAAAGCCTTGCAATCAATGTGAAGCCTGTCGGTGGTTTGACTCCGGTAATCATCCTGACTTTATTGCACTGGTGCCGGAAACACATCGCAAGCTTTTGCCACAGGGTGATTTCGATTCAGACGCTGAGTTTCCAAAAAAATCTAAGAACAGTCAGGCTGATGGCGATGGTGATGCGCCCGAGAAAAAGGAAAAGAAAAGTATTTCTATCGAAGATGCCCGAGGTGCAATTGAGGGGCTTTCGATTGGATCTCACCGCGGCGGAAACCGAGTCATTCTGGTCTATCCGCTAGAAATGCTCAGATCAGACTCCGCAAATACTTTGCTGAAATCTCTTGAAGAGCCACCAAAAAATACGATCTTTATTTTGCTGGCAGATCGTCTTGATCGTGTCTTACCAACTATTCGGTCTCGCTGTCGCTTGTTATCTGCACCGCGACCAGATCGATTGAGTGGGCTCCATTGGCTGCATGCCCAGCTGAATAAGATTCCTGGTCTGAAAATGAGTGATGCCGATGTGGAGTCCATTTATGACGAGCAGGGTGGGGCGCCCTATGCAGTATTAGATTCCTTAATTGCACGTCACAATCAAGATGAAAAGGATGAGCTTACGATTGCCATCCAAGCTTCACGTTATTTATTGCAGGCGATGGCGCAGGGCGCTCGGATCAATTGGCTAGAGGCTGCAGATAAGACGCAAAAAGCCCGGTATTCAATTTTGTTGGCTACTATGCAGCGCTGGGTCTCTGATGTACAAAGCTGCGCACAAATGGGTTTGCCTCGCTATTACCCCAAGCATGAGGCTACTATCAAGACGCTTGCGCAACAGGCACGCCTTCCAAAGCTTCTGGGCTTCTGGAAGTCTTTGACGCAGGCGCGGCGTCATGAAAATCACCCGCTAGCTACCCGGATTCAGTTAGAGGCATTGCTTTCTCAATACCAGCAGGTATTTGAAGACTAAAATAGCGAGTCATGTTTATAGACTCACATTGCCATCTCGATTTCCCAGAATTTCAAACCCGTCTACCTGAGGTTTTGTCCAATATGGCCACCTGCAAGGTGAGTCATGCCTTGTGCGTATCAGTAGATATTCCTGACTTTCCCAAGGTTCGAAAGCTGGCTGAAGATCATGCTCATTTGTATGCTTCGGTTGGGGTGCATCCAGATTATGAAGGTACGCCAGAACCCAGCTTTGAATTCCTGGTTGAAGAAGCAAAGCATCCTAAAATCATTGCGATTGGCGAAACTGGACTTGACTACTTTCGCATGGGTGATCGTAGCTATGAATCCATGGAATGGCAGAGAGAGCGGTTCAGAACGCATATACGGGCCGCAATAGCTGCTAAGAAGCCCTTGATCATCCATACGCGTGCCTCTTCCGCTGACACACTCAGAATCCTCAAAGAAGAGGGCGCTGATCAGATTGGTGGTGTCATGCATTGCTTTACAGAAACCACGGAAGTTGCCAAGGCTGCTATTGAGATGGGTTTTTACATCTCGTTTTCAGGCATTGTGACTTTTAAGAGTGCCAAGGACCTACAGGCAACCTGCAGAGAAGTTCCCTTAGAGCGCATGCTGATTGAAACGGATTCACCATATTTAGCTCCAATTCCTTATCGCGGCAAGACGAATGAGCCAGCCTGGGTTTCCAAGGTTGGTGAATTTGTTGCTGAGTTGAAGGGTGTTTCTGTTGAATTGCTGGCAGATCAGACCTCACGTAATTTTTTTCAATGTTTTCAAATTAATAGAGCAATATCATGAGAAGTTCACTTAAATCTAACTGCCTTTTATATACCTATTTTTTGTGTTTTTCTGGCCTGGCAATTGCTCAAACTGCAGATCAGATCACGGATTTCACCAAAGCGGCAAAATTTGATGACGTCTCTGAGGTGCAATCCCTAATAAAAGCAGGCGTTACCCCAAATACGCTGGATCCTAGAGGCACTCCGATGTTGATCTTGGCTATTCGGGACAAATCTCTTAAGGTCACGGATTTATTGCTTGCCAATCCAGCTACAAACGTCAATTTAGCTAATAAAAGTGGTGAAAATGCACTTATGATGGCTGCTTTTGATGGTCAACTGGCTTTAGTGAAAACCTTGGTGCTTGAAAAAAAGGCAGCTATCAATAAGCCTGGTTGGGCACCAATTCACTATGCAGTCACCAATGGGCACTTAGAAATCACTCAATTCTTAATGGCTAATGGTGCTCAGGTGAATGCATTAAGTCCAAGCGAGACAACGCCATTAATGATGTCTATAGGCTCTGGAAATGAGCAATTAATCAAATACCTGCTTGATAACGGCGCAGACTTGCGCATGAGAAATCATGAGGGATATACGGCTATCGACGTTGCTCAATTATTTGGCAAAGATGATATTCGTGATGGCTTAATGTCACGTTGGCAAAAGCTCTATAACCAGCCTTATCCAGGTGGCCCAAAGAAGTCTCCTTCATAATTGATATATCTAATACTGCGTATAATCATTATTATGTCAAATAAGAAATCTAACTGGATTTAACGGATAGCATCAATGACTTTGACTAGCTTGTTAGAAAGGCTTCCTGGCCTACACTCCCTCCCCAGCTTCAGCACGCTCTTTGCTGAAATTAATGCGGATATGGGCGATAGCGATATTTGGGTTCTGTTATTTCTCACGTGTTTGATGCTGGCATTCCATGGCTTAAGCGTTTTATCAATCGCGGGTATTTTTCATTGGATTGACCAAAAACTCGAAAATAAACGGGTCTACGGTGCGAACTTTGTATCCTATTTCTTTGCAATCTTATTGATTATTGCTATTCACCTGCTTGAAATTATTGCCTGGGCCTATATTTGTTTGGGATTACAGGTATTCCCAACCAATTTGCAAACCTTGTATTTTGCCGGCGAGATGTACACGACTGTTGGCTATGGTGAATATGTTCTTACTGAGCGCTGGAGGATTCTCCCCATTATTATTTCCTTCTCCGGAATCTTTGCTGTATCGATGTCTGGAGCTGCGCTCTACACCATGATGGGCGCTTTATTGGGAAGATCAAATCAAAACCCTAGATCAGGCTCAGGGTTTTAAATTGAATTGATGTGGTTGTAGCTGCCCCTAAGCTTAATTAACTAGCTTGGATTTATCAATGGGAGCCCTTTGCTTAAATACGAGCTCTAATATCCGTCCATTGGATTCTAGAGAACGCATTCTTCCAGGTAGCCAATCTAGGTCTCTTGCCAGCCATATATCGACCTGACGCTTGTAAGGACTACTTTCGCGTTGCATCAAAGCGTAATGGCGATTAACCCCCTTACCAAGGCTAGGAATATCTTCTGATTCTTTCTCGCCATAACTTTTAAATTGCCACATCTCAAGAGTGTCATAGTCCACGACAGGAATACTTCGGATACTGCCGGCCTCATCAATCTTGTCGCTACCATTGAGTAGGGAGGCTAGTTGAAAAAGTAGGCTAAATCGATCTTGAGTTCCTGGTAGTAGATCTGGTGTGAACTCAGGCTTTTCAGAGAAGTACATCTTCCCTGCTCCACTCTGATCACGATCAAAGCGAGAATAGCGCGGTGGTTTTGTACCCCGCTGAGTCCAATAAATAGATGGTGCTATGCCATAGGCGTCGACAGAGCCTCTGGACTCAAAAATAAAAGGGCCGACGATGGCGTAAGGTATGTTGATATACAAACGGTAGTTATTACCCTCCGTAATCCAGTCCAGTTGAGCAGCTTGAATGAGTTGCCCATCGACATAGGCATCAAAATAATAAGTGCCAGATTCAGGAAGGCGAAAGGCTTGCCCAGACTGATTGCCTAATGCGCCCTGCTCCACTTTACGCTGATCTCTTAAAGGGTCAGCTGATACGGCGCTAGTTTGCTTGGGTGACGCTTTTTTCTTTGGTGCTGTAGTCAGCTGTATTTTTTTTGGCGGCTCAACTCGAAGCTCTGTTTTGATGATGAGATCTTCAGCAATGGGGGGCGCACTAGCAAAAGAGAAGAATGGAATCCCAAAAAATAAAATGAGGTGGCCAAGAATTGATAGAAAAATTGCAGCAGCCAGAATCCACAGGGATTTTTTTGGCACAAATTGAAGTTGATAGCTGCTTGCATCCATCAAGACATTAATGCTTGATAAAGTCGATTACTGCAGGTAGATGGTTGGCATAGTCAGAAATTCCGTGATCGCCACCTTCGAGGATAAGCTGTTTAGCGCCGGGATAAAAAGAGGCCATTTCTTTCCAATCCAAAAGCTCATCGCCTTTTGCGGCAATCAAAAAATAACGCTTTGGGTCAGTAATTGAGTCTATCTGTAAAGCACGCAATTCATCGATGTACTCAGCCTTGAAATCAAATGGCTCATCACTATCGTAAGCAGTCATCATGCCAACATGGGGCTCTAATTCTCTAGCGGCATATACAGCAGGATTGAGGGCGACGCCTTTGCATTGATATTTTTCTGCAAGGTAGTTAGTGTAAAAACCGCCCAAGGAGGATCCGACAATCACTATGCGATCAACTTTAGCTTGATCAATATGCTTGACCACCATCTCCAAACTCGCTTTTGGAGATGCCAGCAATTGAGGGCAATACCACTCGTAAGCATAGTCTTTCGATGAAAGCGCCCTCACCGCCTCCCCAGTCATTACTGCTTTAGTTGAGTTTGGTGAAGACCGAAAGCCATGCAAATAAACAACCAGGGTTACTGCCATACTTCTTCCTCTAGCTTTTTTGACCTATTTCAAAATTAGCCATTTTTTCTAATGCTTTGACCATAGCAGAATGATCCCACGATTTTCCACCGTGCGCTGCACAGGAATTAAATAATTCTTGTGCGCTAGCTGTATTAGGCAAACTGACACCTAAAGCCTTAGCGCTGCTCAGAGCCAAACTTAAATCCTTCTGGTGAAGCTCAATCCTAAAGCCAGGATCAAAGGTGCGATTAATCATGCGTTCACCATGAACTTCAAGTATTTTTGAGCTGGCAAAGCCACCCATTAATGCCTGTCTAACTTTTGCTGGATCGGCACCTGCCTTGGAGGCGAACACTAGGGCCTCTGCAACCGCTTCAATATTTAAGGCCACAATAATTTGATTGGCAACCTTAGTAACTTGCCCAGCACCATTGTCACCAACTAAGGTTATGTTTTTTCCCATCAAATCAAAGACAGGCTTGACTTTGTCAAAGCATGATTGCTTGCCGCCAACCATGATGGTTAGGCTTGCACCCTTTGCGCCCAATTGGCCACCAGATACAGGCGCATCTAAATATTCACAACCTAGATCATTGATGCGCTTCGCAAAGTCTTTAGTAGCAATCGGAGAGATTGAACTCATATCAACAACAATCTTGCCTTTGCTAAGACCTGAAGCAATACCGCTCTCTCCAAAAAGAACTTTTTCTACATCAGGAGTATCTGGAACCATCGTAATGATGATGTCTGCCTTAGTCGCAACTTCTGCTGGAGTTGCGCAGAGAACGGCAGCAGTATTAGCTAACTCATCTGGAACTTTACTGCGGGTATTGATAAAAAGCTCATGACCAGCTGCGACCAAATGTCCTGCCATTGGCGCGCCCATAATGCCTAAACCCACAAAGCCTAGTTTTAACTTACTCATCGTTCATTCCCAAATTGTGATTGATTTATTGATATACAGCTCAACTGATATTACTGCTCGTATTGACCCATCCAATGTAGGCCGGCCTCAGTTGTTTTCAAAGGCTTGTACTCGCAACCGATGTACCCCTTGTAACCAAGACGAGTTAACAAATCAAATAAGTAGCTGTAGTTTATTTCTCCAGTACCAGGTTCATTACGACCTGGATTATCCGCCAACTGAATATGCGCGATTCGATCAAAGTATTTTTGAATCGTATTCGCTAGCTCACCCTCCATGCGCTGGGCATGGTAAATGTCGTATTGCAAAAATGCATTATCAGCAGCAACGGCATCGAGTATTGCAATTCCTTGGGCAGTTTTAGAAAGATAGAAACCGGGGATGTCAAAAGTATTGATTGGCTCAATCAACAGTTTTAATCCCGACTTTTTTAGTTCAGCAGCAGCAAACTGCAAATTGCTGACAAAGGTGTCATGAACCAAAGCCGGATCAACACCCTCGGGGGTCTTTCCTGCTAAACAATTGAGTTGAGGTACGCCCAAAATGCTGGCGTACTCAATTGCCTTCGCAACTCCGGAGCGAAACTCAGGAACACGGTCTGGGTGACATGCGATACCCCTCTCCCCTGCATCCCAATCTCCAGCTGGCAAGTTGTGCAATACCAGCTTTAAGGCATTGTTATCAAGAGCGGATTTGATTTCGCTAGCTTCAAAAGCATAAGGAAATAGAAACTCAACTGCTTTGAAACCTCCAATCTTGGCTAGCGCAAAACGCTCCAAAAATGGTTTTTCATTAAACAACATGGTGAGGTTAGCTGCAAACTTGGGCATTCCTATTCCTTAATAACAATCAAATTGGATGATACATGGGTAAATTCAGGGCGATGAACCGATTACTCTAGAAGGCCGGCCGCCACCAATCCCTCTGTTCCAGCAGGATGACGGCAATCAATATCTTCAAATTCATTCACATTATTAATTTCGGTACCCATCGCAATATTGGTGATTTTTTCTAAAATGATCTCCACCACTACTGGTACACGATGCTCTTTGGCCATCTTTTGTGCCTCAATCAATGCAGCACTGATTCTATTCGGATCAGAGACTCTGATAGCCTTGCAACCAAGTCCTTCAACGACTTGAACGTGATCTACGCCATAGCCCTTCAGGTTTTGATCGTCCACATTGATATTGTCAAAAGCTAGTTGCACGCAATAATCCATCTCAAAACCACGCTGCGCTTGACGGATTAAACCTAGGTAACTGTTATTTACTAAGACCATCACTAATGGCAAGTTAAATTGTGCGCCAACTGCCAGTTCCTCAATTAAGAATTGGAAGTCGTAATCACCAGCAAGTCCAACTACAGTTTTGGTTGTGTCGGAGGCTAACACGCCTAATGCTGCTGGAATTGTCCAGCCAAGCGGACCAGCTTGACCGCAGTTGATCCATTGACGAGCGCCATAGACATGCAAGAATTGTCCACCAGCAATTTGCGATAGGCCAATAGTCGATACATACACGGTATCACGACCAAATACGGAATTCATTTCTTGATAGACGCGCTGTGGCTTGATGGGCACATTATCAAAGTTGGTTTTACGGTGCATCAAGCTCTTACGCTCCTGGCAACGCTCAACCCACTCGCTGTAGTTGGTAAGCTTACCTTTTGCTTTCCATTCTTTAGCAACCTCAACAAACAACTCTAGCGCCGCTTTTGCATCTGAAACAATGCCGTAGTCGGGATTAAATACGCGACCAATTTGGGTTGGCTCAATATCAACGTGAATAAACTTGCGATCTTTGCAATACACATCAATTGATCCAGTATGGCGATTAGCCCAGCGGTTACCAATACCCAAAACAAGATCACTAGCTAACATAGTGGCATTGCCATAGCGGTGCGAGGTTTGAAGGCCAACCATACCGGCCATGAGCGGGTGATCATCCGGAATAGTGCCCCAGCCCATGAGGGTTGGAATCACTGGAATACCAGTCAATTCTGCAAACTCTACTAACAGTGCATCTGCATCAGCGTTAATAATTCCGCCGCCAGCAACAATTAATGGCTTTTTAGCCGACATTAACATTTCAAGTGCTTTTTCGATCTGCTTGCGGCTAGCTGCTGGTTTATATACTGGCAATGGTTCATACGTATCAATATCAAATTCAATTTCAGCTAATTGAACATCAATCGGCAAATCAATTAATACAGGTCCGGGGCGGCCTGAACGCATAACATGAAACGCCTGCTGGAAAACGCGTGGCACTAAACCTGGCTCACGAACCGTTACAGACATCTTTGTTACTGGCTTGGAAATTGTCTCGATATCAACAGCCTGAAAATCTTCTTTATAAAGACGGGCACGTGGAGCTTGTCCAGTAATACAGAGAATAGGAATTGAGTCAGCGCTTGCAGAATATAGGCCTGTCATCATGTCTGTGCCAGCTGGGCCAGAAGTACCAATACATACGCCAATGTTGCCTGCTTTAGCTCTTGTATAACCTTCAGCCATGTGTGAAGCACCTTCAACATGTCGGGCTAGGATATGGGTAATTGACTGACGCTCACGCAACTGCGCGTAGAGTGGATTAATAGCGGCTCCAGGAACACCAAATGCAGTGGTGATACCTTCTTTTTCCATTACAAGCACTGCTGCCATTGCGGCTTTCATTTTGGCCATGATGTTTCCCTCGCTGTTTAAGAATGGGTACATCATCAACACTTGAGAGCGAAATGAGAATGCCACTAGCCATCATATGAACTATTCCAAAATGGAATACCTCAGGAAAATCCAGTTAGAATTCATGAATGGATCGTATTCAGGGAATAGCCCTTTTTGTCCGAGTCGTAGAAACCGGCTCATTTAGCAAGGCTGCAGCCAGTCTGGGCATTACTCAGCCTACAGCAACCAAACACATTGCCTTTTTAGAAAAGCGGCTTGGTTCACTTTTATTGCATCGCAGCACAAGAGGGGTTACACCAACGGAAATTGGTGAGATTTACTATGAAAAATGCAAGATTATTTCAAGAGAGCTAGAAGAGGCAGACAATCTAGCCGCCCTACTCCAAGGAGAAATGCAGGGCAAATTGACTATCAGCTCTTCCGTTGCCTTTGGGCGCCGTATTTTGACACCGCTGGTACTCCAATTTATGAGTCAAAACCCAAAATTAGAGGTGCATCTGAGCCTTGAGGACCAATATGTCAATTTGGTTGAAGGTGGCGTTGATCTTGCGATCCGCATGGGTCGCCTCGCAGACTCCTCTTTGGGCTCACGCTATTTGGGCTTAAATCCCTGGGTCTTGGTAGCCAGCCCAGATTATCTAAGGCAGTACGGAACCCCAAATCATCCAGAGGATTTGGCGGGACATCAGGCCTTAATCTATAGCTCAGTTCAAGATAATCACCGCTGGCACTTTAGTGGTGGTGATGGCGAGACCATCTCCATACCCGTCAAAGGCCCCCTGTATTCCAATAACTTATCTGCATTGCTAGCCGCAACCATCGGTAACATGGGTTTGGCTACCATTCCTTGGTACGTTGCTTATCACTCTATTAACAAGGGCACCTTACAGCCGATATTGACTGATTGGAGTCTACCTTCCCAAGAAATTCACGCGGTGTTTTCGTCACCTCGTTTGGTGCCGGGCAAGGTGAGTCAGTGCATTGACTGGTTGCAATGCCACTTTTCTGGCAACTGGTGGGAGCGGCTTTAAGCGAAGCGCTCTTAGGTAATTCATCCGTGGTCTTACCAACAGAATTTGGCAATTGAAATACGCTAATATCACTATAGATACTTAATATTAAGGAAAGTTATGAAAATCAAATTCGCCCAGATTACTCTCGTAGTCGCCACATTGTTGGCAGGTACAGGATTGGTAATGGCACAAATGCCAGCTGCAAATGCAGTAGTGGTGGACGCAGCAGTTACTGACAACATTTTTCAATTGTACGAAGGTACTGTTACGAAGATCGATAAGAAAACACGTACGATTTTCTTTAAAAACAATGAAGGCGAATCTAAGTTCATTGCCGGCCCTGAAATTAAGAGCTTTGATCAGATAAAAGTGGGTGACCGACTCAATGTGACCTATGAGCTTGCCGTTGCAATTGAATTGATTAAGACTAAAAGCGATGGTATTCGCAGCAAAGTGGAGACCTCATCAGAAGTAGCATCTAAGCCGGGCGAAAAACCAACTCGTACCATTACAAACACCACTACTATCATTGCCGATATCGTAGCCGTAGATCGCGCTAAGAAATTGGTCTCGGTTAAAGGTCCTAGCGGCAAGGTTACCGTTGTTACCGTGAAGAATCCACAGCTCTTAGCGGATGTCAATGTTGGTGAACAGGTTCGAGTCATCTACTTTGATGCGATGGCTGCATCCATAACGCCTCCAAAGAAGAAGTAATTTAAAGAATAGAGTGCCTATTAACAGCAAGGATTTCATTTGAGCATTCGCACCTTTGGGATCCTTGCGCTAGTTGCTTTACTCTCGGCATGCGCCAGCACTACGCGCTCGGGAGCGGTTGGCGTGAATCGATCTCAATTTATGATGGCTTCTTCTGAAGAGGTCAATCGTCTTTCTGCAGTGAGTTATAACGAGCAGAATCAAAAAGCAAAAGAGAAAAATATACTGGTCACTTCTGGGCCAGCCTATGATCGATTGAAGTTCATTGCAAATAGACTAATTCCTCAGACCGAGGCATTTCGAGATGACACCAAGCAATGGGATTGGCGACTAACCCTAATCGATGCTCCCATACTGAATGCTACCTGTGCACCCGGCGGAAAGATCACTTTCTACACCGGAATTATTGAGCAACTCAATCTAAATGATGATGAAATTGCAGCCATCATGGGGCATGAAATTGCGCATGCCCTAAGAGAGCATGGTCGGGAGCGCGTATCACAAGCGACTGCACAAAACGTATTGGTGAATATTGCGATGGCCGTAGCAGGACCTTATGGTTCTGCAGTGAGCGCTGCAAACCAAGTTGCTCAATACGCAATTGTTTTACCAAACTCAAGAGAGAATGAGTCGGAAGCAGATGCAATTGGATTAGAGCTTGCAGCAAGAGCGGGATATAACCCCATGGGTGCAATTAGTGTTTGGCAAAAAATGTTGAAAGCCACAAAAGGAAAAAGTTCTCCAGAATTCTTATCCACCCACCCTTCTGGTGAAACCAGAATCGAGCAACTAACCGCACTAATGCCGGCGGTTGAGCCGTTGTATAAAGTGGCACCAAAACCGCCGCCCACGAAAAAGCTTTAAAAAAGATTCTGTAGAAATGAAAAAAGCCCCTTATGCAGGGGCTTTTTAAACAAACTTGGCGGAGCGGACGGGACTCGAACCCGCGACCCTCGGCGTGACAGGCCGATATTCTAACCAACTGAACTACCGCTCCAATTACATCGCATGCTACTTGTGTCACTTCTTACAACTCACAACTAGCCAAAAATTTTGGCGTCCCCAGGGGGATTCGAACCCCCGTACTCACCGTGAAAGGGTGATGTCCTAGGCCTCTAGACGATGGGGACCTGGACTACTACTCAAACTAATGCTGTCATTCTAAATGCTTGGTGGAGATAAGCGGGATCGAACCGCTGACCTCTTGCATGCCATGCAAGCGCTCTCCCAGCTGAGCTATACCCCCGTAATCTCGTTGAAACTCTACAAGACACTCAAAACAATCCAAGATTTTAGCCTATTTTTATAAGGGGGGGCAAGTTCTGGTTTAGACAACCTTGGAAAGCCTTGCTATCGCCTCATTCTTGCCCATAACCAACAAGACAGAATCAATGGCTGGCGTCTGTGTAGTAGCAAATAAAGCGTAACGCACGGGCATTGCTAATGCTGGCATTTTGATCTGATGCTTAGTTAAAACATCTTTAAAAGCTGCTCCATAGGCCGCTTTCGTATGTTCTGCAGATTGAATCGCTTCAATCAAATCCTTCAGGGCGGGAATGATTTCAGCTGGGATATTTTCTGCAATTTGTTCACTCGTATGAGCAGGTGCCGGTAAATAGAATAGCTTTGCACCTTCTGCAATTTCAATCAGCGTATTGGCGCGATCTTTAAGGAGTGCAACTACTTGCACAAAGTCTGGGCCATTTTCAGTATCGATACCGAGTTCATGTGCAAATGGCTTAGTTGCTTGCGCTAGTTTTTCTGGATCTGCGTTCTGAATATATTGATGATTTAACCAAAGTAGTTTTTCTGGATTGTGTTGAGCCGGTGATCGACCAAGGCTGCCTAAGTCAAACCAATTGACAAACTGCTCTTTAGTAAAAACCTCTGCATCGCCATGTGACCAACCTAGTCTTGCCAGGTAATTCAGAATAGCTTCAGGCAGGTAGCCTGCTTTTTGATAATCACGCACACTCATAGCGCCGTTACGCTTACTCATTTTTTCACCAGAGTCGTTCAGGACTGTTGGTAAGTGGGCATATACCGGTGGCGTACCACCAAGTGCCTTCATGATGTTAATTTGGCGTGGCGTGTTGTTGACATGGTCATCGCCACGAATCACATGAGTGATGTTCATATCAAGATCATCAACTACAACACAAAAGTTATAGGTTGGCGTGCCATCAGGACGGGCAATCACCAAATCATCCAGCTCATCATTACTGATTTCGATCTTGCCTTTCACTGCATCATCCCAAATCACGGATCCACCAATAGGATTCTTGAACCGAATCACTGGTAGAACGCCCTCTGGTATTGCTGGCAAAGTTTTGCCCGGCTCAGGACGCCATTGGCCGTTATAGCGCGGCTTTTCTTTATTGGCCATTTGTTGGTCACGAAGCTTATTGAGCTCTGCTTCGCTCATGTAGCAAGGGTAAGCAAGGCCAGCATCGAGCATCTGCTTCACCACCGCACGATAACGATCAATGCGCTGCATTTGATAAATTGGGCCTTCGTCTAAATCTAGGCCAAGCCATGCCATACCTTCAATAATGACGTCGACAGCTTCCTGTGTGGAGCGCTCTACATCGGTATCCTCAATACGCAAAATAAAGTCGCCTTGGTTGTGGCGAGCAAAAGCCCAGGGATATAAAGCGCTGCGAAGGTTGCCCAAGTGAATAAAGCCCGTTGGACTGGGGGCGAAACGTGTTCTTATATGCATAAGTAACATTATCTCAGGTCAGCTTTAGATTTGATTATTTGGTACTCTGATCATCAAAAAAGTGGATACTTTCACTTATGAATGAATTACTTGTATTTATGTGTGATGGCGCCCCGGTCCGCGGGGAAATTGTTTCCATTAGCAGCGCCTGGCAGTCCGTCTTAGAGCGCCGTAATGATCCTCCCGTGGTCAGACGGATCTTGGGTGATTTTGTGGGTGCAGCGACTCTGTTGAGCGCTAGCCTTAAATTTGATGGGACTTTGATTATTCAGGCCCAAAGTAAGGGCCCTATTCAGCTTCTCGTGGTGGAATGCAAGTCCGACCTGACCATGCGAGCCACTGTAAAGCTATCCGTAGATCCCGCCAGCATCGATCCCAATGCCACTCTAGGTGAATTGCTGGATGCGGACAATACTGGGCGTCTAGTAATCACTCTAGATCCATCAGACCGTCAACCTGGTCAACCGCCCTACCAAGGGATCGTGGCTCTTCAGGAGCACCGCGGTACAGTCAATAAGCCCGTTACCAGCGCTGCCGAAGCTATTGCCCTGTACATGCAAAACTCAGAACAATTAGATACCCGCATCTGGCTAGCATCCAATGACACCCATGTTGGAGGATTGCTGTTGCAGCGGTTACCAGATTCAGGGGGTCATGCCCATCTTGATCCTCAACTTGCGGCTGAAGGGTGGACCAGAATTCAGACGCTCGGTGAGACGATTACCAATGAAGAGTTGCTCACACTTTCACCGCAAACTATCCTCCGTCGCCTCTTTTTAGAAGAGTCGGCAGAAAGCGGTGTCCGAAGTTTCCCATCTCGCCCTGTTCGCTTTAGCTGCCGCTGTTCACGCACCAAGGTGGCCGATATTCTGAGAATGCTGGGCGAAGAAGAAGTTGAAAGTATTCTGGCAGAGCAAGGCGCTGTAGAAACAGAGTGTGATTTTTGCGCAAAAGCTTATCGCTTTGATGCGGTTGATTGTAGGCAGGTCTTTAAAACAGATTTATTGGCAGATGCCACAAGACCACCCTCTAGCGGACATTAAGCGGTACTTATTGTCTCGTTGTTGATGGCTTTACGCCATCCGCAGCATTGGAGGCAGACTTTTCGGTAGGCAGGATTTGCACAAAGAACTCCCCTTCTTTCAGCATGCCGTGCTCAACACGAGCCCGCTCTTCAATCGCTCGGGTACCATCTTTTAAGTCCTTAACGTCGCCAGTCAGTTTGGCATTACGCAAACTCAGAAGACTGTTTTTAGCCTGTTGCAACTCAAGCTGTTTCTCCATCTCGTATACCTTCAGCCATCCACCCTTACCCAACCAAAGTGGGTACTGTATTGCGATCAGCAATAACAGCATCGAGTAAATGACAATTCTCATAAACTAAAAACTAGCCAATGGTTAGCGTTTGAGGTTATAAAAAACAGATTTACCCGGGTAAGTCGCAACATCGCCCAAGTCTTCTTCTATACGTAACAACTGGTTGTACTTGGCAATCCGATCGGAGCGAGACAAAGAGCCGGTCTTAATTTGGCCGGCATTTGTACCAACAGCAATATCCGCAATGGTGCTGTCTTCTGTTTCACCGGAGCGATGGGAAATAACTGCCGTGTAATTGGCACGCTTAGCCATTTCAATCGCAGCAAAGGTCTCAGTTAAGGTGCCAATTTGATTAATCTTGATCAAGATGGAATTAGCAATACCTTTCTCAATACCTTCCTTGAGAATGCGAGTATTGGTAACAAAGAGATCATCACCAACCAATTGGATCTTCTTGCCCAATTTTTGAGTAATGTCAGCCCATCCATCCCAGTCGCTCTCATGCATGCCGTCCTCGATCGATACGATTGGGAATTGGTCAGCCAAGTTACCAAGATAATCTGAAAATTCGCTTGAGCTAAGTTGTAAGCCCTCTCCAGACAGGTGGTATTTACCATCTTTATAGAATTCACTAGCAGCGCAATCCAGGGCAAGTAAAACATCTTCACCCGCTTGGTAACCAGCGCCCTCAATCGCTTTCATAATGGTCTGTAAGCACTCTTGATTGCTCTTGAAGTTCGGTGCAAAGCCGCCTTCATCTCCAACGGTAGTTGGCATACCTTGAGCACCTAGAATCTTCTTCAATTCATGGAAGATTTCAGCGCCACAACGCAAGGCTTCGCGGAAGCTTTGCGCCCCCACTGGCATCACCATAAATTCCTGAATATCTAGACTGTTATTTGCGTGAGCACCCCCATTCACGATATTCATCATGGGGACCGGCAATTGCATGCCGCCTGAGCCACCAAAATAGCGGTACAAAGGTAAGCCAGCTTCCTCTGCGGCAGCGCGTGCTACGGCCATAGAAACAGCCAAGGTTGCATTTGCACCTAAGCGTGCTTTGTTATGAGTTCCATCTAGTTCAATTAAGGTGTGATCAAGGAATGCTTGTTCGCTAGCATCAAGACCGAGAATAGATTCAGCAATCTCAATATTAATATTTTGTACAGCCTTGAGAACGCCTTTGCCTAAATAACGCGCCTGATCTCCATCACGTAGTTCAATAGCTTCACGTGAACCAGTCGATGCACCTGAAGGCACAGCTGCACGGCCCATTACGCCAGACTCAAGTAATACATCGCATTCAACTGTGGGATTGCCGCGTGAATCTAAAACTTCTCTACCGATGATGTCAACAATGGCGCTCATGCACCTTCTCCTAAATTAAATAAATATGGGGTCTTACTTAAAGCTATCTTCTAAAAATGATCCGGGCTTTTTCACAACAGAGTCAATTGCAACTAAAGACTCAAGTAATTCCTTCATGCGGTTCAAAGGTACAGCATTTGGGCCATCAGAAAGTGCTTTTGCAGGATCTGGGTGCGTCTCCATAAATAAGCCGCTGATGCCAACTGCAACAGCAGCACGAGCCAGTACGGGAACAAATTCACGTTGGCCACCACTGGCGTTGCCTTGACCACCAGGAAGCTGCACCGAATGGGTGGCATCAAATACAACCGGAGCTTTTGCTTCACGCAAAATAGCCAAACTACGCATATCAGAAACTAAGTTGTTATAACCAAATGAAGCGCCACGCTCGCAAACCATAAACTGATCAGGTAAGTTCGCTTCTTTAGCAGCTGCACGTGCTTTGTCAATTACATTGAGCATTTCATGAGGGGATAAAAATTGACCCTTCTTGAAATTCACTGGCTTGCCACTTTGAGCGCATGCGCGAATGAAGTCCGTTTGTCTGCACAAGAAGGCTGGCGTTTGAAGCACATCCACTACTTTAGATACTGGCGCAATTTCGCTGATGTCATGAATGTCAGTCAATACCGGAACACCAATCTCGCGCTTAACTCGAGCCAGAATTTCCAGACCCTTTTCCATGCCTAGGCCACGAAAAGAAGTTCCAGAGGAGCGATTAGCTTTGTCAAAAGAGGACTTGTAGATAAATGGAATACCTAGAGCAGCAGTAATCTCTTTTAGTTCACCTGCGATGTCTAAGGCTGATTGCTCAGACTCAATCACGCAAGGACCCGCAATCAAAAAGAAGCGATGGTCTAAGCCAACATCAAAACCACATAACTTAAATGCACTCATGTATTTCTCCTAGGCAACTTGCTTTTCGGTTGCAGCTTGATGAACTAATGATGCATTAATAAATGCGGAAAATAATGGGTGGCCATCACGCGGTGTCGAGGTGAACTCTGGATGGAACTGCACACCAAAGAACCAAGGGTGCATAGAATTGGGTAACTCCATCATTTCTGGCAAGGACTCATTTGGAGTTCTAGCGGAAATAATTAAACCAGCCTTCTCCAGGCGAGGAACGTAAATATTATTTACTTCATAGCGATGTCGATGCCGTTCATTTACTTCGGCACCATAGATCTTGTGAGCTAGAGTGCCAGCCTTGACGGGACAACGCTGGGAACCTAAGCGCATTGTTCCACCCAGATCCGAATCATTAGTACGCTTCTCAACTCGACCTTCGCGATCAAGCCATTCTGTAATCAAAGCAACAACCGGACTCTCGGTTTCAGGATCAAACTCAGTGCTGTTAGCATGAGCAATGTTAGCAACATGGCGACCAAATTCGATTACAGCTAACTGCATTCCTAAGCAAATGCCAAGATATGGAACATTATTTTCACGGGCATAACGAATGGCAGCAATCTTTCCTTCGGTGCCACGCTTACCAAAGCCACCCGGAACCAATATCGCATCTAAACTGTGCAGGCAATCAACACCATCTTTTTCAATCACTTCAGAATCTATGTAGTTGATGTTGACACGAGTGTGATTATGAATTCCAGCGTGGCGCAATGCTTCGATCAATGACTTATAAGACTCGGTTAACTCAACATACTTGCCAACCATGCCAATGGTGACTTCGTGTTGTGGGTTAGCCAGTTCGTAAACTAAGTTTGCCCAAACGGATAGGTCTGCTGGTTTAGCTTGAATATCTAATTCGCGACAAATCAAGTCATCCATACCTTGCGCTTGTAGCATCTCTGGGATTTTGTAGATTGTGTCAACATCCCAAACTGAGATTACGGCCTCTTCACGTACATTTGAGAACAGAGAGATCTTGGCGCGCTCATCTTCTGGAATTGGGCGATCTGCACGGCACAACAGTACCGTCGGCATGATCCCTATTTCTCGCAGCTTTTGTACTGAGTGCTGTGTGGGTTTTGTCTTCAATTCCCCTGCACTAGCAATATAGGGAACTAAAGTAAGGTGAACAAATGCGCAACTGTGCTTTGGCAGACGAATACTCATTTGGCGAGCGGCCTCCAGAAACGGCAAGGACTCGATATCGCCAACAGTTCCACCGATTTCACAGATTGCAATGTCGGCCTGACCATCGTGACTCGCTTTGGCGCCCCGCTCTACGAAGGCCTGTATCTCATTCGTAATATGTGGGATCACTTGGACGGTTTTACCAAGGTACTCTCCACGCCGCTCTTTACTGATTACTGACTCATAGATCTGGCCAGTTGTGAAGTTGTTACTCTTGCGCATTTTTGCAGAAACAAAGCGCTCGTAATGCCCAAGATCGAGATCGGTTTCAGCACCATCTTCGGTAACAAAAACTTCACCATGCTGAAGCGGGCTCATCGTCCCCGGGTCAACGTTGATATAAGGGTCTAATTTTAGGAGGGTGACTTTCAGACCGCGGGATTCAAGAATCGCGGCAAGCGAGGCAGCTGCGATTCCTTTCCCTAAAGAAGAAACCACACCACCAGTGACAAAAACGTATTTGGTCATCGCTTAAGCTCTGTTGGAAAAAGTAATTATAACGATAGCGACTGAGCCATTAAAAATTCTTTGCAGGCTGAAAGAGCGAGTGGATAGATATCAGTTATTAAGTCAATTCAGGCTTTTAGGCTTATGTTTGTATAAAACAGAATCTTTTGAAGCATCTTCGAGCTCAAGAAACTCCGCCCTTCCTCCGCTCATCATTACTCAAATTGAGTCCAAAATAGTCAGATAGACTCTAAATTGCCTAAATATTAAGCAATTTTGGCAATTTTGATCATTAAGTCTTATATAAGACATGATTTAGCAATTACAATAGACTCATTAAGGGACACACCCCGCTTAGTCTTACTGTTGATAACTCTTACCCAATAGGAAACACGATGCTAGAAGCCTACAACGCTCAAGTTGCCGAACGCGCAGCCCTTGGAATTCCAGCCCTCCCCCTGACTAAAGATCAAACTGCTGAATTAGTGAGTTTGCTTAAAAATCCTCCGAAGGGTAAAGAGGCGGAATTGGTTGAGCTAATTACCAATCGCGTACCCGCTGGAGTGGATGAAGCAGCTAAAGTAAAAGCCGAGTTTTTAGATGCCATCGCCAAAGGAGTGGAGAAGTCACCACTGATTTCACGCATCAAGGCAACTGAACTCTTGGGGACGATGCTGGGTGGTTACAACATTAAACCTTTGGTTGAATTGTTATCAGATTCTGAGTGTGCAGCAAGTGCAGCAGCGGCATTGAAAAAGACTTTATTGATGTTTGACTACTTCCATGATGTTCAGGAATTGGCAGAAAAAGGCAATGTGCAGGCTAAGGCAGTCATGCAAAGCTGGGCAGATGCCGAATGGTTTACAAGCCGCACAGCTGTTCCAGAAAGCATGAAGCTCACCGTATTTAAAGTTACCGGCGAAACTAATACCGATGATTTGTCACCTGCACCAGACGCATGGAGCCGTCCAGACATTCCGTTGCATGCAACCATTATGTTGAAGAACCCACGTCCAGGTATTGAGCCAGATGAGGTTGGTGTGCGTGGCCCCATGAAACAAATTGAAGCACTCCAGAAAAAAGGCAATCAAATTGCCTATGTTGGGGACGTAGTGGGTACAGGATCTTCACGCAAATCCGCAACGAATTCTGTGTTGTGGTGGACCGGTCAAGATATCCCATTTGTACCAAACAAGCGCTTTGGCGGTGTTTGCTTAGGAGCGAAGATTGCCCCAATCTTTTTTAATACGATGGAAGATGCTGGTGCATTGCCTGTTGAGCTTGATGTTTCTGACATGAATATGGGCGACGAAATTGAGCTACGTCCATATGAAGGCAAGGCATTTAAAAACGGGAAAGAAATTGCTTCTTTCTCATTGAAGTCTCCAGTCATCTTGGATGAAGTTCGTGCAGGTGGACGCATTCCTTTGATCGTCGGTCGCGGCCTTACTGCCAAAGCCCGCGCCGCACTTGGCTTACCAGCCTCTACAGAATTCCGTATTCCAGTTAGTCCTCCAGACAACAAAAAAGGGTTTAGCTTGGCTCAAAAGATGGTCGGTCGTGCATGTGGCCTACCTGAGGGTCAAGGCGTTCGCCCAGGTACTTATTGTGAGCCACACATGACTACCGTAGGTTCACAAGACACCACTGGCCCAATGACCCGTGATGAATTAAAAGATCTTGCTTGCCTAGGATTCTCAGCTGATTTAGTCATGCAATCATTCTGTCACACCTCTGCTTATCCAAAACCAGTAGATATTCGTACACACCATGAATTACCAGCGTTCATGACTAACCGCGGTGGCGTATCTTTACGCCCAGGTGATGGCGTGATTCACAGTTGGTTAAATCGTCTACTAATGCCAGATACTTGTGGAACTGGTGGCGATAGCCATACTCGTTTTCCTATCGGGATCTCCTTCCCTGCTGGCTCTGGCTTAGTTGCTTTTGCTGCCGCCACTGGCGTAATGCCTTTGGATATGCCTGAGTCTGTATTGATACGCTTTAAAGGCAAGATGCAACCTGGTATTACATTACGCGACATGGTCAATGCAATTCCTTTGTATGCAATCAAAAAAGGTTTATTAACAGTTGAGAAGCAAGGTAAGAAAAATATTTTCTCTGGCCGCATTCTAGAGATTGAAGGTTTGCCTGACCTGAAGGTTGAGCAAGCATTTGAATTATCAGATGCCTCGGCTGAACGTTCAGCTGGCGGTTGTGCCGTTCAATTAAGCAAAGAGCCAATCATTGAATACATGCGCTCCAACATCACCTTAATGAAGTGGATGATCGCTAATGGCTACGAAGATAAGCGTACTTTAGGTCGTCGCATTAAAGCAATGGAAGCTTGGATTGCTAAGCCTGAGTTGCTCAAGGCAGATGCTGATGCAGACTATGCTGAGATTATCGAAATTGATATGAGCGAAATTAAAGAGCCTATCCTCGCCTGCCCTAACGACCCGGATGACGTAAAGTTTTTATCCGAAGTATCTGGCGAGAAAATTGATGAGGTATTTATTGGTTCATGCATGACTAATATTGGGCACTTCCGTGCAGCAGGACAAGTTCTTCAGGGCAAAAAAGATATGCCTACGCGTCTTTGGGTTGCGCCACCAACCAAAATGGATCAAATGATTCTGACCGAGGAAGGTTATTACGGGATTCTTGGTGCCACTGGTGCTCGTATGGAAACCCCAGGCTGCTCTCTCTGCATGGGTAATCAGGCGCAGATCCGCAAAGGCTCAACAGCAGTTTCTACGTCGACGCGTAATTTCCCGAACCGCTTAGGTATTGATACTCGCGTCTATTTAGCCTCTGCCGAGCTTTCAGCTGTTGCCGCACTCTTGGGTCGTCTACCAACTCCACAAGAATATTTCGAGCAAGTGGAATCCTTGAATGCTAAGGCTGGTGAAGTCTATAAGTACATGAACTTTGACAAGATTAAGTCATTTAGCGATGTTGCTGACACAGTGACAATTTAAGTCAAATCAGCCCTGAATCTAAGGGCAACAAAAAAGGCGATCAGTTGATCGCCTTTTTTCTTATCCCGCTTTCTTTAGATCGATAGCTTATTTTCTTGATGCGCATTTTCACGGTTCAACCCAGATACCCAGGTATTAGTCGGCAAGCCCGTTTTTTCCATAATTAGTTTGGCACGCTTTGAGACCTCTTTCCACTCTACATCTAGGAGTGGACCTTTAAAAGCGATTGCTACCACATTGCAATCATGCGATTCTGGAAATAACAGAACTCGGTTATCAAATGCTTCGCAAATATTATTGAGATTTATATCAAAACTCTTGTGGCGTGAGAATAAGTTCACCGTTAATACGCCAGGTGATCTCAGGATATCGAAACAGCCCTGATAAAACTCTAGGGAGCTGGCAGATGGGCCGTCACAAATTGCATCGTAGAGATCAACTTGAACTGCATCAAAGTGGTTTTGATATTTAGCGCTCTTCACAAAGGCTTTTGCATCTGTCTGAAGTGTCTCAAGACGCCGACCATCAGAGGGTGTAAAAAACATACTTCTGGCAGAAACAATCACAGAGGGATTTAGTTCGACAACGGTAGTTTTAACCGCAGGACAATAGCGATGCGTAAATTTGGTGAGAGCGCCAGTGCCAAGGCCAAGTTGAGCAACACGCATACCTGGCTTGGTCTCTAGGAATAGCAACCAAGCCATCATCTGCTGGTTATATTCGAGATAAATCTCATCCGGATCACGGATGCGCATGGCACCTTGAATTAATTCACTACCAAAATGCAAATAACGTACTCCACCGCTCTCAGAAAACGTGACCGGCTCCATAGCCATAGATATATCTGACATTAACTTATTTAGCCCAGACTCTCGCATTGCGGAATAAGCGCATCCAAGGACTCGCTCCATCAGGCATATCCAACCATTCCTTTGGAGCCCAGCTCATCTGCACAGTCCTGAACACTCGCTCAGGGTGCGGCATCATCACAGTAAATCGTCCATCCGGAGTAGTAAGCCCTGTCAAGCCACCAGGCGAACCGTTTGGGTTCATTGGGTAGATTTCAGTTGGACTACCTTGGTGATCTACAAATCGTAGTGCCGATAATCCTTGTTTTTGCAAAGCCTCTAAGTTACCTTGCTGGCTGAAATTAGCAAAACCTTCACCGTGCGCAATAGCAATTGGTAACTGACTACCTGCCATGCCTTGCGTAAAGATTGAAGGTGAAGCCATTACCTCAGCCATCACCAAGCGCGCTTCGTATTGCTCAGACTGATTACGCGTAAATTTTGGCCAAGCTTCTGCGCCTGGAATAATGCCTGCAAGATTGCTCATCATTTGGCAACCATTACAAACACCTAGCGCAAAGCTATCCTGACGGCTAAAGAATGTGGAAAACTGATCTCGTAGTTGGCTATTAAATAAAATAGTCTTCGCCCAACCCTCACCTGCACCCAATACATCTCCATAGCTAAATCCACCACAGGCAATCAAGCCACGGAAATCATCCAACTTGGATTTACCAGAAAGTAAATCTGACATGTGAACATCGTAGCTATCAAAGCCTGCCCAGTTCATAGCGTAGGCCATTTCCACATGAGAGTTGACGCCCTGCTCTCGCAAGATAGCAACTTTAGGACGAACATTCTGATTAATGAATGGCGCCGCAACATCATCCGCAATATCAAACGTTAACTTGGGAGACATTCCTGCATCAGCAACATGATCGAGGAGTGAAAATTCGTTATCAGCGCAGTCTGGGTTATCGCGTAAGCGAGCAATCTGATAACTGGTGTTTGCCCACATTTTTTGAAGTACTTCACGCGACTCTGCAAAAATATTCTTAGCATCGCGCCAAATTTCAATACGACCATTGGTATTAGGCTGCGCAATCACATGACTATAAGCGCTGAGGTTCAACTTACGCAGAACGGAAAATACAGCTTCACGATCTGATTTTCGCGTCTGAATGACTGCACCCAGCTCTTCATTAAATAATGCACGTATGGTCTGTTCATGACGAAGTCCAGATACCTGTTGCGCCCAGTTCTTAGCATCCCCCCAATCAGCCTCTTGTCCAACATCTACTGCAATCATGTCGACATTGATGGAGATACCAGTATGAGATGCGAAAGCCATCTCTGCGATACAGGCAAATAAACCACCATCTGAGCGATCGTGATATGCCAGTAATTGATTGCCTTTACGCAACTCAATGATCGCGGCGGCCAGGGCTTTGAGGTCTTCCGGGTAATCTACATTAGGAGCTGATTTACCGGATTGATTGAGCACTTGAGCCAAGATACTTCCAGCCATGCGGTTTTTACCGCGACCCAAATCAATCAAAATCAATTCAGTCTCTAAGGCTGTGCCAGACTCATCTTGCAGTTGTAGCAAAGGCGTTGATGTTTTACGAACATCCTGAACTGCAGCAAAAGCAGAGATGATCAGCGAAACTGGAGAAACGACTTTTTTAGCTTGACCACCCTCTTGCCATGCTGTCGCCATAGATAAGGAGTCTTTGCCAACTGGAATAGAAATTCCTAGCGCTGGACATAAATCCATACCAATAGCTTG
Organism: Polynucleobacter sp. Adler-ghost; assembly: GCF_018688495.1. NCBI lineage: Bacteria > Pseudomonadati > Pseudomonadota > Betaproteobacteria > Burkholderiales > Burkholderiaceae > Polynucleobacter > Polynucleobacter sp. Adler-ghost. Next base: position 1,014,546 of record NZ_CP061320.1, on the reverse strand, counting down.
AACTGAGTCGTATAACTTTGCATCCTCACCAGGTGATCCACAGGCGGCCATCCAGTTAGCAGAAAGCTTAACGTCCTCTAAGCGGCGAATATCTGCAGCCAATAAGTTCGTGATGGCTTCACCTACAGCCATTTTGGCGGCTGCTGGTGCATCGATCACGGCTAATGGAGTGCGCTCACCCATCGACATTGCTTCACCGCGATAACCTTTGTAATCCATTAAGGTAACAGCACAGTCGGCCACAGGTACTTGCCATGGGCCTACAAAGGGGTCGCGCGCGTTCAGGCCACCGACGGTACGGTCACCGATAGTGATTAAGAATGACTTACTAGCAACGGTAGGTTGCTGAAGAACCCAGGCAATGCATTGAGCTAGATCGGCGTCGGTGACATCTAGCTCTTCAAATTCTTGAGCAACGCGCTTTACATCACGATGCATGCGTGGGGGCTTCCCAAGCAATACCTCCATTGGCATATCAATTGGCATGGCAGCATCGCTACCAGCAACTTCTTTGCTATCGCTTAACTGAAGTTGACGCTCTATTGTCGCTTCACCGACTACAGCAAATGGGCAACGCTCCCGCTCACATAGAGACTTGAAAAGCTCTAGGTCTTTAGCTTCAATTGCTAGAACATAGCGCTCTTGAGATTCATTGCACCAAATTTCTGCAGGGCTCATACCGCTTTCTTCTAGCGGCACTTTACGCAATTGAAATTGCGCACCTAAACCAGCACCATCAGCAAGTTCTGGGAATGCATTAGATACGCCACCAGCACCAACGTCATGAATCGACACAATGGGATTATTCGTGCCCATGGCAATACAAGAGTTAATCACCTCTTGAGCGCGACGTTCCATTTCTGGATTACCGCGCTGGACTGAATCAAAATCTAAATCTGCCGTGTTAGTGCCGGTTGCAACAGAACTCCCCGTTGCGCCACCCATACCAATGCGCATACCAGGACCACCCAATTGAATAAACAAGTGACCTGCTTTAATTTGTTTCTTGGCCGTGTGGATAGAGTCGATGCTACCAATACCACCCGCAATCATGATGGGTTTGTGATAACCGCGACGAACTCCTTCTAAGGTTTGTTCGAACACGCGGAAATAACCACCCAGGATAGGGCGGCCGAATTCATTATTAAATGCAGCGCCGCCTAAGGGTCCATCAATCATGATTTGGAGTGGTGTAGCGATGCGCTCAGGCTTACCGTATTTCTCAGCTTCCCAAGGTAAATTAGTACCTGGGATATTCAGGTTGGATACAGTGAAACCAGTAAGTCCAGCCTTAGGGCGCCCACCTACACCAGTAGCACCCTCATCTCGAATTTCACCACCAGCACCAGTGGATGCACCTTGAAATGGTGCAATTGCCGTAGGATGATTGTGCGTCTCCACCTTCATTAAGGTGTGCACTAGTCGCGTATCTTTTTCGTAACGACGATCTTGACCTTTAGCTGACCAAGTTTCCGATTCAGCCCCTACCATCACCGCTGAGTTATCAGAGTAGGCAACGATAGTACCTTCAGGCTGAAGTTGATGTGTATTACGAATCATCGCAAATAAGGATTTTTCCTGATCATCTCCATCAATCGTCCAGCTGGAATTAAATATCTTGTGACGGCAATGCTCACTGTTTGCCTGAGCAAACATAATCAATTCCACATCACTCGGATTGCGCTTTAAGCGTATAAAGTTCTCAACTAGGTAAAGCACCTCATCTTCAGAGAGGGCAAGGCCTAATTCTTGATTGGCTTTATCTAATGCCGCTCTACCTTCAGCAAGCACGGGGATACGTACAAAAGGCCTGTCGGGAAGAGATTGGTACAAAGCGTTTGCTTCATTGACATCGCCGATAACAACTTCCGTCATCCGATCATGAAGCGCGGTTAATATCAGCCGTTCTTGTTCCGCATTGAGTGATTTTTTACTTTGCCATGCGTATCGAACACCACGTTCAATCCGTAAAATTTGAAGGCCACACTGCCGAGCAATATCCGTGGCTTTACTAGCCCATGGAGAAACTGTGCCAAAACGGGGAATCGAAATCGCAGATTGTTTGTCAGCAGCTTTACTAAATACCAAACCGCTATTCTTCATGATCGATACAAAAGGCTGGCCGTAAGTCAGCAGACTATCGAGCACCTCTTTATATTTGGTGTTGAGTTCAGACTCGGACCAAATGAAATGAAGATATTGAGCCTCAATAGACTCAAGTTGAATTCCTTGGGCTGCGAGCGAAGCTAAAAGTCGCTGTTGGCGGAAGGCAGAAAGGGCATTTGCCCCGGGCAAGCAACAGAATGATGACATGCCAAGATTATAAGGTTTTGATTAAGCCAATCGTCCGCCATGCAGACTCAATTGGCGTCCACACCGAGCAGCCAAGGCTGGATCATGGGTTACCAAAACTAGTGTCGAGGAATTCTCTCGATTTAGCTCAAAAAGGAGCTCAATCACCCTATTTCCGCTGGCCTCATCAAGGCTTCCAGTGGGTTCATCAGCAAACAGGATGGTGGGCTTATTGATGAAGGCTCGTGCTAGCGCCACTCGCTGTTGCTCGCCACCAGAAAGGGTTTTAGGAAAATGATTAGCCCTAGGAGTTAAGCTGACCTTTTCTAGCCACTCTAGGGCGGACAAACGAGCTTGCGCCTGAGCTTCTCCAGCAATCTCAAGTGGAAGCATCACATTCTCTAGAGCAGTCAGGTGAGGTAAGAGCTGGAATGATTGAAAGACGAATCCAACTAACTGACCACGTAAACGTGCCCTACCATCTTCATCTAGCAAGCTCAGGTTTTGACCCATGAGCTCAATTTGCCCTGTGCTGGGCAGATCTAGTCCAGCCAGCAGACTTAACAAAGTACTTTTTCCAGAGCCTGACGACCCCACAATGGCCACACTTTCGCCCTGCTCAATCTCAAAGCTCAGGTCGTGCAAAATACTGAGGTTGCCATCAGCCGTATTAACCAGCTTGCTTACCCGATCGGCAACAATGGAATTAGACTGTTTGTTCATGTGAAAAATTTTCAAGAATGGAAAAATGCAGACTCAGCTTTTAATCGCCAATAAATTTATTACGGGTCTATTTTGCCTCTTAATGAGTATTTGTTCTTGGGCACAAGTAAAGCCTGTCATTCTGGTGTTGGGCGATAGTCTTTCAGCGGAATATGGCCTACCACGGGGCACTGGCTGGGTTACGCTGCTTGAGGCAGAGCTTGGAAAGGAAAAAAGTCCTTGGAGCGTATTTAATGCCAGCATTAGCGGTGAGACAAGCTCTGGTGGATTAACTCGTCTACCCGCCCTCTTAAGTCAGAAAAAACCGGGAATTGTCCTCATCGAGTTAGGCGCTAACGATGCTTTGAGGGGCTTGCCTATAAATCAAACTGAGGCAAATCTACGACAGATGATTCAGATGAGTAAAAAATCCGGCGCGAAGGTTTTACTCTGCGGCATTCAGATTCCTCCAAACTATGGCCAAACCTATACCAAGCAATTTCAACAGCTCTATCCTCAGATAGCGAATCAGGAGCGAATTGAGTTACTACCCTTCTTCTTAGAAGGCGTTGCCACTAAACCAGAATTATTTCAAGCGGATCGACTACACCCCAATGTAGAGGCGCAAAGCATGATCTTTAAAAATGTATGGGGCTCAATGGCCCCATACAGTAACTTGCTGAAAAAACTACCCTAGCTTAGCTTCCCGCACTACCCGTGCTTGCTTGCTTTAGTGGGTTAATCACCTTAACACCAGCGCTATTACGCCAGTAACTCATAAAACCCGCAAACTCTGACTGCGCAGCCAATGCTTGGATCTGCTGTGCTTGCGCTTGATGAACCTTGGCATCTACCGTTGACGGTTGACGAACCTGATCAATACGATAAATCGTACTGCCAATACCTGGATTATTAACAGAAACTACGGCTGGCAATCCGTTTGCACTTACGGACATGACCTCATCCATGGATGGGCCCACTAGGCTGCCAGGCTTATTACGTGAAATCCATGTAGGGCTACTAAAGCCCGTAGTATCTTTGGGATCCTTTTGAAGGACAGCTAATCGTTCATTAGCAGCGGTAATTGCCAACTTCTCAGCGGCACGTTGACTCACTTGGCGCCGCACTTCTGCCGCAACCTCCTTATAAGGTAAGACTTGTGCTGGATAAAAAGTCAGCACTCGAGCAGATACAAACACACCGGGCGATATCTGCACAGCCTCGGTGTTGCGCTTATTTTTAAGAGCCTCATCACCATAGAGGGACTGGACTACCTTGGCATTGGCTAAAGGATGGTCTCTGGATACACCAGTTGCGCCGCCACGAGTCACGCCCTTCTGAGTTTGAATGCTGAGCTTTAATTTATCCGCAGTTGGTTTTAAGCTGTCCGACTGGTCGTAAGTCATATTGGCAAACTGATCTGCTTTTTCATTAAAAGCCTTGGAATCCTCTTTCGGATCAGCCTTTAACACAATATATTCAACATCAATATATTCGGGCTGTTCAAACAACTTTGCGTTGGCATCATAAAAAGCCTGCAACTCTTCAGTGCTTGGATTTACTTTAGCTAAATAATCTTTAGCATTGAACTGCAAAGTCTGAATCTGTCTTTCAGTCTCATATAAAGATGAAACAATCTCAGATAATTTTGGACTGGCTAACTCTGTTCTGGCCACTGAATTTACTAGCTGTTGAATTTTTAAATCAAAACTTTGGCCAGCATAAAACTGCTCCTCATTCATGCCGTTGCTAGCGAGCAACTGCTTAAAGCGCGCATCATCAAATGTGCCATCTTGCCGATATAAAGCGCGAATCTGCGGAATCTTTTGCAGGCTATTGACAAGCTCTTGCTTACCTACTTGCAGGCGGAGGTCGCTGACAGCAAATCCAAGAATGCGCTGTTGCAATAACTCATTTAGGATTGCCTGACGAAACGGCAAGCTTTGAGCAATCTGAACATTTCCACCAACACGCTCAGCTTGACGTTTTGCAGCTGCATCTACTTCTTGTGCAGTAATGGGTTTACCGTTTACTTTCACAATGTCAGTTTCTTTATCCATAAATTCGGAATAACTCGAGATGCCGAATAAGGCGAAAGAAGGCACTATGAACAACATCAAAACAAACTGCAGAAGTCTTTGGTGTTTACGTACTGAATCAAACATGAATTAATCGCTCGAAAATAAAATCAATAATACGAGTGTACTAGGCGGAAGGTCTAGAAGGAACTAGAAAGCCTATTGGAGGGAAAACAATTGCAAATGGGAAACTGGTGGGCGCTGACGGGATCGAACCGCCGACATTCTGCGTGTAAGGCAGACGCTCTACCATCTGAGCTAAGCGCCCCAAATTAATACAGACGAGATTGTAACCTAGTGTGAGAATAAAAGAGGGATTCTTCACCAAATTGGGCTGTAATAAACCGTTCAATCTGACTCAAAATCCCTCATACATCCAATGGCATCAGTGCTTCAAGACCTCTCCAGAAGAAATCTTTTCATTGGCTTTGCTGGCTTCGGTAGCCTTTTTTGCAAGCTCTTCAGGCGTGGGCTCAGGCAAAGCAACCGGTTTTCTCTCTAAAGCCAATTCCAGGACTTTATCAATCCAGCGAACCGGTACGATTTCAATTGCATTCTTGACGTTGTCAGGAATGTCAATTAAATCTTTGACGTTCTCCTCTGGAATCAATGCTAACTTGATGCCGCCGCGATGCGCTGCCAATAGCTTCTCTTTTAAACCACCAATCGGAAGAACCTCTCCACGCAAGGTAATCTCACCCGTCATTGCGACATCTGAACGGATTGGAATCCCTGTAAATACAGATACCAAGGCAGTCGTGATTGCGATACCAGCTGATGGGCCATCTTTCGGAGTCGCGCCATCGGGGAAGTGAATATGAATATCCTTCTTCTCAAATGCTTCGTCAGTAATACCAAGCGCTCTTGCTCGTGAGCGCACGACAGTTTTTGCTGCTTCTACAGACTCTTTCATGACATCGCCAATGGAGCCCGTACGAGTAATAACACCTTTGCCCGGCATGACTGCTGCTTCGATAGTCAGTAGATCGCCGCCAACCTCTGTCCAAGCCAGACCAGTTACTTGGCCAACTTGATTCTCTTTTGCTGCGAGACCAAAGTCATACATCTTCACAGACAAAAACTTCTCTAGGTTGTCAGCGTTTACGGTGACTGGAGCAGCTTCTTTTTTCAGGAGAAGCAACTTCACCACTTTACGGCAAATCTTGCTGATTTCTCGCTCCAAGGAACGAACGCCTGCTTCACGAGTGTAATAACGAATCATGCTGCGGACAGCAGATTCTTCGATTTTCAATTCATCTTTCTTGAGACCATTATTTTTAATCTGTTTGGGGATCAAGTAATTGGTAGCAATACTCGTCTTCTCATCTTCCGTATAGCCAGCAAGACGAATAATTTCCAATCGATCTAATAGTGGACCGGGAATATTCAATGAGTTCGATGTAGCAACAAACATCACATCTGAGAGATCAAAATCAACTTCAACATAGTGATCTTGGAACGTGTGATTCTGCTCCGGATCCAAAACCTCTAGCAAGGCACTTGCAGGATCTCCACGAAAATCCATGCCCATCTTATCGACTTCATCCAAGAGGAATAAAGGGTTACGCACACCCACTTTAGTCAAGCTAGATAGGATCTTGCCTGGCATAGAGCCAATATAGGTTCGACGATGCCCCCGAATTTCAGATTCGTCACGAACGCCACCCAAAGCCATACGTACGAATTTACGGTTTGTAGCGCGGGCAATAGATTGGCCTAGGGAAGTTTTACCAACACCCGGAGGACCTACTAAGCAGAGGATTGGAGCCTTAACACGATCAACTCGTTGTTGAACCGCAAGATATTCCAAAATACGTTCTTTAACTTTATCAAGACCGTAGTGATCTTCATCTAGCACCTTTTCGGCATTCGTTAAATCATTGTTGATCTTGGTTTTCTTCTTCCATGGAAGTGTCACCAAAGTATCTATAAAGTTACGAATCACTGTTGCTTCGGCGGACATTGGTGACATCAACTTCAGTTTCTTCAGTTCAGACTCAGCCTTTTTAAGAGCTTCCTTAGGCATGCGAGCCGCTTTAATGCGCTTCTCGAGTTCCTCGAGATCAGCGCCCTCTTCACCCTCGCCTAATTCTTTTTGAATGGCTTTGACTTGTTCATTCAAGTAGTACTCACGCTGACTCTTTTCCATCTGACGCTTTACACGTCCACGAATACGCTTCTCCACTTGCAAGATATCAATCTCGCTCTCAAGATCAGCCAATAGACTTTCAAGTCGCTGCACTACATCAGCCATTTCCAGCAAACGTTGCTTTTGCTCAAGCTTGACTGGCAGATGCGCGCAAATGGTATCCGCTAAACGGCTTGGATCATCAATGCCACCTAATGAGGAAAGAATTTCTTGGGGGACTTTTTTGTTCAGCTTCACATACTGATCAAATTGGGCCATGATGGCGCGACGTAATGCCTCAGTCTCGTGAGCGTCTAATGAAGACATTGGCGTTGGAGTAGCTTCGCAAGAGAAGTAGCCTTGGCTATCTTCGACTTGACTGACTTCAGCGCGTTGAACCCCTTCCACCAATACTTTGACAGTACCGTCAGGTAATTTAAGCATCTGCAGAATATTGGCAATGCAACCAACATCGTAGAGATCCTCTACGCCAGGCTCATCTTTCGCAGCAGTCTTTTGCGCTACTAAGAGCACATTCTTGCCAGTCTCCATAGCAGCTTCTAGTGCTTTGATGGATTTTGGGCGACCCACAAACAATGGAATGACCATGTGGGGAAACACCACCACATCCCTTAATGGGAGCAGTGGCAGTTGAATAGGTTCAGAGGGTAGTAATAAGTGGCCAGGCATAGGGCAATTCCTCCAAAATAGTCGTTCCGTAAAAATCTCTAAAAATGCCGCACCACTAGATACGGTCATTATTTAAGAACAGGATACTACCTATGTGGGTGCCGCCTGGCGAAAAACAAGGGGGAAATGTGCAAAAAGTGGCAAAAAACTACTGAAAACAGCAAAAAATAGCAAAAATTAGGCTTTTTTGCTCAATTCCGTAGATTCTTCACCTTGCTTGTAGACCAAAATGGGCTTGCCACCCTCGGCAATGGTACTTTCATCAATGACCACCTTTTGAACATTCTTCAGGGATGGCAGGTCATACATCACCTCCATAAGGGATCCTTCAAGAATAGAGCGAAGACCGCGAGCACCAGTTTTGCGAGCAATCGCTTTTTTAGCAATGGCTGACAAAGCAGTTTGGCGAACTTCCAACTCAGAGCCCTCCATCGTCAGCAGGGCCTGGTATTGCTTAACCAAGGCATTTTTAGGCTCAGTCAAAATTTGGATCAAGGCGGATTCATCCAATTGCGCCAAAGTAGCTACAACTGGTAATCGACCAATCAATTCAGGAATGAGGCCGAACTTAATGAGATCTTCGGGCTCCACTTCAATTAAGAGGTCGCTGATACCGCGATCATCCTTACCTGGAACCGTAGCATTAAATCCGATACCGGTCTTCGCAGTACGTTGCTGAATGACCTTCTCAAGACCATCAAATGCGCCACCACAGATGAATAGGATGTTGGTAGTGTCGACTTGCAAGAAATCTTGGTTTGGATGCTTGCGTCCGCCTTGGGGCGGCACAGAAGCCATAGTGCCCTCAACTAGCTTTAAGAGCGCTTGCTGAACACCCTCTCCCGATACGTCACGAGTGATCGATGGATTATCTGATTTACGAGAAATCTTATCAATCTCATCGATATAAACAATGCCACGCTGCGCTTTTTCTACGTTGTAGTCGCAAGCCTGTAACAGTTTTTGAATAATATTTTCTACGTCTTCACCAACATAACCCGCTTCGGTCAAGGTAGTTGCATCAGCCATCACAAACGGCACATCCAACATACGCGCTAAGGTCTGAGCCAACAATGTTTTACCAGAGCCCGTTGGGCCGATCAGCAAGATATTGCTCTTAGCCAACTCGACACCGTCAACCATGGCTTTAGCAGGAAGCTTAGATTCTTTTTTATCAGAAGAATCTACAGGCTTACCATCTTTATCGAGCTTCTCTTTTTTTGGCTTTGGCAAATACTGCAAGCGTTTGTAGTGGTTATAAACCGCTACCGCCAAAGTCTTCTTGGCATGATCTTGACCAATCACATATTGATCTAAATTCTCACGAATCTGATGTGGTGTTGGCAGTGAATCATCGCCCTCAAGCTTAGGCAGCTTTGATAACTCTTCTTGAATAATGTCTGTACAGAGGTCAATACACTCGTCGCAAATAAATACCGACGGACCGGCAATCAGCTTTTTAACTTCGTGCTGACTCTTGCCACAAAAAGAGCAATACAGAACTTTGTCTGCGCTAGTAGTAGTGTTGATATCGCTCAAAATGGTCGTCTATAAAGAAATTTGAATTAAGGACGCTTATCAATGACTTTATCGATCAAGCCATACTCTTGGGCTTGGTCTGCTGACATAAAGTTATCGCGATCAGTATCTTTGGCAATTGTTTCAATCGTTTGACCTGTGCGATCAGACAAAATCTTATTCAAGCGCTCACGTAGGTAAAGAATTTCACGAGCTTGAATCTCAATATCCGAAGCTTGACCACGTGCACCGCCTAATGGCTGATGAATCATGACGCGTGAATTCGGCAAGGCATAACGCTTGCCCTTCTCGCCAGCACATAATAAGAATGCTCCCATACTGGCAGCCATACCCATACACAATGTGCTCACATGCGGCTTGATGAATTGCATCGTGTCGTAAATTGCCAGTCCAGCGGATACAGATCCACCAGGAGAGTTAATGTAGAGAGAAATTTCTTTATCCGGGTTTTCGCTCTCGAGGAATAGCAACTGTGCAATCACTAAGTTAGCAGTTTGATCATTTACTTCACCAACCAAGAAAACTACGCGTTCTCTAAGTAAGCGAGAGTAAATGTCATAAGCCCTCTCACCTCGACCAGAGGTTTCAATGACCATTGGAACTAAACCCAAACCTTTGGGCTCTAAATTCTCAGACTGGAAATGATTCTGGTTCATGTGATCAGACCTTTATTAATTAATGACTTAGTTGAGCTTGCTGAGTTCTTCGAAGGTAACTGCTTTGTCAATCACTTTAGCTTGCGAAGTGAAATACTTAATCACGTTATCTTCAAGTACCAAGTTCTCGATATCTTTGAGGCGGCTAGGATTGCTGTAGAACCAACGCACCACTTCTTTTGGATCTTCGTAAGTAGCAGCTTGCTCATCAATCTCCGCTTTAATTTGATCTGCAGTAGCAGCCAAATTCTGCTGCTTAACCAAGTCGCTCAAAATTAAACCAAGGCGAACACGCTTAAGGGCTTGTTCAGCAAACATCTCAGCCGGAATTGGGGCATCTTTAGCATTTGGAATGCCACGTTGCATTAAGTCTTGACGCGCAGACTCTACTAAACGCTCTTGCTCTTGAGCAACCAAAGACTTAGGTGCATCCAGCTCACAAATGCTGTTGAGCTTCTCCATGACTTCGCCTTTTAACAAGGAAGTAATGCGTCTCTTGGTTTCACGATCTAAATTTTCTTTGACCTCTTCACGCATCTTCGCAACACCACCTTCAGCAACCCCCATGGATAAAGCGAATGCATCATCGACTACTGGCAGGTGCGCCCAATTGACTGACTTTACGGTGATGGTGAAATCAGCAGTTTTACCGGCAACATCTTTACCGTGGTAATCGGCTGGGAAGCTTAATGGGAAAGTCTTGCTATCACCTGCTTTAAGGCCTAATGTAGCAGCTTCAAATTCAGGGAGCATACGGCCTTCGCCAAGTACGTATTCAAAGTTTTCTGCTTTACCGCCAGCAAATTCAACACCATCAATCTTGCCAACAAAATCTATTACAACCTGGTCGCCAGCTTGCGCGGCTGTATTTGGGCCGCCATCACCATGAGCACCGGCATCGCCACGTGGATGGTAATGAACTTGTTGCTTGCGTAATACATCCAGTGCACGATCGATCTCTGCATCAGAGATATCGGTTGTGTATTTGGTTACTTCTGCTTTGCTGAAATCGCCAATTTTTACTTCTGGCAAGACTTCAAAGTAAGCATCAAACACTATTTTATCTGCGTCTAATTCTGATTTAGGATCAAGACGGGGTTGGCCAGCCAATAGAATTTTTTCTTTTTGAGCCAGTTCATAGAACAGTTCAGAGGCTTTATCAAACTGGAGTTCAAAATCGACCTGCATACCGTATTGCTTTTCAACCATAGTCTTAGGCACTTTGCCTGGACGAAAGCCTGCAGCTTTCATGGTTTTACCCAATTTAGCTAAACGGTCTTCTCTCGCCTTAGCCAAATCGGCACGAGCGAACTCTAAGGTCACTTTGCGGTCTAACTGACCTAAATTTTCTATCTGCACAGCCATTCTCGTCTCTTAATTGAAAATCGGATTACGTGAAGCCCAAGCCAAGTAGCTATCTTGTGGTGCGAGGAGGGGGACTCGAACCCCCACACCATTGCTGGCGTCAGGACCTAAACCTGGTGCGTCTACCAATTTCGCCATCCTCGCGCGAATTCCGCAAACACTACCGAGCTGAAGCTTCACTCTAAAGACCGTAATTCTACAATGCTTAGCGGTTTTGGAGGATATTTAGACCTTGTAAAGCAAAGCTACAGCATGGACTGCTATGCCCTCGCCCCTGCCAAGGTGCCCAAGAGATTCATTGGTTTTCGCTTTGAGGTTGACATGACTGGGCGTAAGCAGCAAGTCTGCTGCGATATTACGGACCATTTCCGGTAAAAAAGTAGCTAATTTAGGTTTTTGGCAAATAATCGTTGCATCCACATTACCTAAATGGAACCCAGCTGCTTGGATCTTTTGCAAAGCCGCTCTGAGCAAAATGCGGCTATCCATATCCTTGTACTGCGGATCTGTATCTGGAAATAGCTGGCCAATATCATTTAGGCCTGCAGCGCCTAACAAAGCATCAGTGAGAGCATGCAACAAGGCATCCGCGTCCGAATGTCCCAGCAAGCCCTTTTCACTAGGAACATGAACTCCGCCGAGGATGAGCTTGCGACCCTCGACTAAGGCATGAACGTCATACCCTTGGCCGATTCGGAATTGAGGGATATGGGGTGTGCTTGATGTCATGGGGGTTGTGAATACTCTCTTGATGCTTAGTTTATAGAGGTTCTTAAGATGGTTTGCATCAAATCCCAATCTGCTGGGTGGGTTACTTTGAAGTTGCTAGTCGCACCTTCAATTAATAAGGGATTTTTGCCAGCAAGCTCCATAGCACTAGCCTCATCTGTAATATCTGCCTCCAAGCGAATACCCTCTTCAATAGCATCGTGCAGCTCCTTTAAACCAAACATCTGAGGTGTTTGGGCCTGCCACAGATGATCTCGGGATATCGTCTTCACAGCTCGGTTGGGATTCCCAGCAATCGCGGAATTAGCATCGGCCATCTTGAGGGTATCAGCTAGCGGCATGGCCAATAAGCCGCCCTCGCCCGTTTGACTTACGGCAAGAATCAGTTTTTGAATTAGTTTTGGCGTAACTCCAGGCCGAGCAGCGTCGTGCACTAAAACCCAATCACTCTCAGGAATACCTGCTTTAAGCATCTCAGCTAGGGTATTGCGAACAGTTTCTTGGCGGGTTGGTCCACCGCTTGGAGTGAACCGAATCGCTGGGGCTGTACTGGAAAGCTCACCAAGAATTGGGTTATCTATAAAACTAGGGCTTACACCCACCCAAATGGAGGATATCTCTGGAGTATTGATAAAAGCATCTAGGGTGTAGGCTAGCATCGGTTTTCCAGCCAGCTCCCGAAACTGCTTTGGCAAAACTCCACCTAGACGAGACCCCGTGCCTGCCGTAGGCAATAGAGCATGGCATTGTGGCAAAGACTTTGAAGATTGATTTCCGGCGGTCATACCTGATTCTATAATGAGCGCAGATGTCTGATGCATTAAAACTAGCACCCCCCATACCCGCACCGCGGGCTGGGCAGCGCTTTACCTTTTCAGGCCTAGTTGGCTCATCAGATGCAGCGCTGGTCGCCCAATCCGCTCTTCGATATCGCTCAGAGTTCTCCGTCATGGTCATTTTCTGTGCTCAAGCACAGGAGGCGCAGCGCCTTTTGGAAGAAATCCCGGCTTTTGCTCCACAACTCAAAACACGCCTGCTGCCTGATTGGGAAATCCTGCCTTACGACCATTTCTCGCCACACCAGGATTTAGTTTCAGAACGCTTGGCCACTCTTTATGAATTACTTAATGGCAGTTGCGATATCGTTTTAGTCCCAATTACTACAGCACTACAAAGACTAGGGCCACCAAACTTTCTATCTGGCCACACCTTCTTCTTTAGGCAGGGTGACAAGCTCAACGAAGTCGCGCTCAGACTGCAGCTTCAGCAGGCAGGTTACGATCCCGTAAGTTCAGTCATGCGCCCGGGTGAATACAGCATTCGTGGTGGCTTGATTGATTTATTTCCAATGGGCTCTAGCTTGCCTTATCGCCTCGATCTGTTTGGTGATGAGATTGAGCAAATTAGGGCTTTTGATCCTGATACTCAACGTAGTCTCTATCCAGTAAAAGAAGTCCGCTTATTACCGGGTCACGAATTTCCGTTTGATGATGCTTCACGTACCGCATTTCGGGGGCGCTGGCGCGAGGTATTTGAAGGTGATCCAACACGTTGCTCAATCTATAAAGATGCTAACCTAGGAATTCCTAGTGCAGGTATTGAATCTTATCTACCGCTCTTTTTTGAAGAGTCATCGACAGTCTTTGATTACTTTCCTCGCTCAGGTGATCCAGTATGGGCCGTGAGCATAGGTGATGTTGAAGAGTCTATTAAGAGCTTTTGGAAAGATACACTTTCTAGATATGAATTCTTAAAACATGATCTTGACCGCCCTATTCTTTCGCCAGCCGAATTATTTCTAGATGTAGATCAATTCTTTACAGCAGCCAAGCCATATGCGCGCTTGGCATTGAACAAAGAAGCAGATAAAGAAACAAAAGAGTCCCCGCAATTTTTGGCCGTTCCAGATCTATCCGTACATAGGCGAGACGCCGACCCCATTAATCGACTACGCACTTTAGTTTCTCAAGAAAAGGTGCGTGTACTCATTTGCAGCGACAGCAATGGTCGTAAAGAATCCATTCGCCAACTCTTTGAAGAGAGTAATTCAGTAGCTGGTCAGCACGGTAAACCACTCTATCCACTCAAGCCAGAGAGCTTTGAGGGCGTCTCCGATTTTATAAAGACTGATGCCCTATTTGGTCTGGTAACAGCACAATTATTTAATGGCTTCACCTGGCCTGCTGAAAACTTGATCATCGTAACGGAAGCAGAGCTGTTTACAGCCACTGCTCGTCAAAGACGCAAAGGTAAAGAGAGTGAGAGCGCCGATCCAGATATGCTCTTTAAAGATTTATCGGAGCTCAAAATCGGTGATCCGGTTGTGCACTCGGATCATGGGATCGGTCGCTATCAAGGTTTGGTGCTTCTGAATTTAGCGCCACCGAAAGAAGAGCCCATTTTTGAAGAATTCTTGCACTTGGTATACGCCAAAGATGCCACTCTTTATGTGCCAGTGCAACAACTACAGATGGTGACACGTTATGCGGGCTCCGATCCTGATTCAGCACCATTACATCAGCTAGGCTCAGGCCAGTGGGACAAAGCCAGACGTAAGGCTGCCCAGCAAATACGCGACACCGCAGCTGAACTTTTAAATCTGTATGCCGCGAGAGCTATTCGTAAAGGTCATGCTTTTGAATTCTCAGCACATGATTACGCTGCGTTTGCAGAAAGCTTTGGCTTTGAAGAGACACCCGATCAAGCAAACGCTATTGCTGCAGTCATTGGGGATATGACTAGTGGTACACCGATGGATCGACTGGTATGTGGTGATGTAGGGTTCGGTAAAACAGAGGTTGCCCTACGTGCAAGCTTTGTTGCGGTCATGGGTGGCAAGCAAGTAGCGATCTTAGCGCCAACTACCCTTCTCGCCGAGCAACATGTCGCGACTTGGAAAGATCGTTTTGCTGATTGGCCTGTGCGCATCGTTGAGCTCTCCCGCTTTAGAACCACTAAAGAAATAAATACTGCACTAGCATCCATCGCTAATGGTGAGGCTGACATCATTATTGGCACACACAAGCTGCTTTCAAAAGAAACTCAGTTCGCTAATTTAGGCCTAGTGATTGTGGATGAGGAGCATCGCTTTGGTGTACGTCAAAAGGATGCCCTCAAGGCATTACGTGCTGAAGTAGATATTTTGACTTTAACTGCCACACCGATTCCACGAACTCTTGGTATGGCTATGGAAGGTTTGCGAGAGTTTTCTGTCATTGCAACCGCGCCACAGAAGCGCTTAGCCATCAAAACCTTTGTGCGACGAGAAGGTGATGGCGTTATTCGTGAAGCGGTCCTTCGAGAAATTAAGCGTGGCGGACAGGTCTACTTCTTGCATAACGAAGTCGAAACCATACAAAATCGTAAGCACGCATTACAAGAACTGATTCCAGAAGCACGCATCAGCGTAGCGCACGGTCAAATGCACGAACGTGAGTTGGAGTCGGTTATGCGTGATTTTGTAACTCAGCGTACCAATATCTTGTTATGCACCACCATTATTGAAACTGGCATTGATGTTCCGACCGCTAACACCATCATCATGCATCGTGCTGATAAATTTGGCTTGGCGCAGTTGCATCAATTACGCGGACGTGTTGGACGATCGCATCATCAGGCCTATGCTTATTTACTAGTACCAGATCCAGAAGCGCTCAGTAAGCAAGCGCAATTACGTTTAAATGCCATTCAAGCCATGGAAGAACTTGGTTCTGGTTTCTATTTGGCAATGCACGATTTAGAAATTCGTGGCGCTGGTGAAGTCTTAGGCGATAAGCAGTCTGGTGAGATTCATGAAATTGGATTTCAGCTCTATACCGAGATGCTCAATCGTGCTGTGAAATCTCTGCGTAGCGGTAAAGAGCCAGATCTCCTGTCACCACTCCAAGCGACAACCGATGTCAATTTAGGTGTACCAGCCCTCTTTCCAAATGACTATTGCCCAGATGTGCACGAGCGACTGTCGATGTATAAGCGCTTTGCTGGTACAAACGATTTTTCTGAACTGATGGGATTGCGCGAGGAACTAGTAGATCGCTATGGTGATTTACCTGACCAGGCTAAATCCCTTTATGAAACCCATCGCTTACGCCTCGAGATGGTCGGCTTTGGTATTAAAAAGATCGATGCCAGTCCGACATCTATTCAGATTCAATTTATTCCCAATCCACCAATTGACCCGATGAAGATTATTCAACTGATCCAATCATCAAAATATATACAACTGAATGGTCAAGATAAATTAAAAATTCTTCCCCAAAAAGAGCATGATTTTGAGAAACTGGAGCAACGTTTAGAGCACATTCGTAAAGTTCTGAGAAGCTTGAATGCGTCTGCCATGCTCAATACTGCTCAAGCTAATTAATTATTTATTGTCCACCAACCATGCCTAGTCACCTTACACTTGTCGCCCTTGCTAATGCTGTGATCCCTGCAGAATTAAACATCGCATTGATTGAGCATGCAAAAGTCTTAGGCATTGCAATTGCTCAGGGGAGCATGGAGCGCACGGACTCAAAATACTTCACTGCACGCTGGACTTGCTCACAAGCCTTACTTCCGGAAGCAAGGGTTGCCATACGTGATATTGCTGCTGCACACGATGCGGATTTGGCTTTTCTTTCCTCAGGATTTAATCCAAGTGAAGCGAAAGTCCTGGCTATGGATATGGACTCCACTCTCATCAACATTGAATGTATTGATGAAATTGCCGACTTTACTGGCAAGAAAGCAGCTGTCTCAGAAATCACTGAGGCCACCATGCGCGGCGAGATTAAAGACTTTAAAGAAAGCTTGCGCAGACGCGTAGCTCTCTTGGCTGGAGTATCTGCTGATGTACTTGATTCGGTCTACAAAGAACGTTTACGCCCCAACCCTGGCGCTGCTCAATTACTAGCTGGAGCAAATGCTCGGGGTCTTTATACGCTGCTAGTTTCTGGTGGTTTTACTTTCTTTACCGAAAAGCTACAGCAAGAGTTAGGCTTCAAACAAGCTCAAGCCAACACCTTAGAAATCGTTAACGGCAAACTAACGGGTAAAGTCATTGGCGATATTGTTGATGGTGCCGCTAAAAATGCCTATCTTCAGCAAGCATGCAGTCTGATGGATTGCCATAAAGAGAACTCCATCACCATGGGCGACGGATCTAACGATCTGCCAATGATGCAGGACTCTGGAATCAGTATTGCCTATAGAGCAAAACCGATTGTCAAAGAAAAAGCCGACGCGGCTTTTGACCGAGTCGGCTTGGATGCTGCCTTACTACTGATTGCTTAAAGGCGCTCAAAAATAGTTGCAATACCTTGTCCACCACCAATACACATGGTCACCAAAGCATATTTACCTTGAACACGATGTAACTCGTGGATAGCTTTAGTAGCAATTGCGGCACCAGAGCAACCGATTGGGTGACCTAATGCGATCGCCCCACCATTCACGTTAGTCTTGGCCGGATCTAAACCCAAACCTTTAGTGACGGCCAATGCCTGAGCAGCAAACGCTTCGTTAGACTCAATCACATCGATTTGGTCTAATTTCAGTCCAGCACGCTCAAGAGCAATCTTGGTTGCAGGAATTGGACCTTCACCCATAATGTGATTGGGAACGCCAGCAATAGCATAAGAAACTAAACGGGCGATTGGCTTATGACCAGCCTTTTTTGCCGCTTCTGCTTCTGCCAAGACAAAGAATGCTGCACCATCATTGATGCCAGATGCATTACCTGCAGTAACACTACCACCTTCTTTTTTGAAGACCGCTTTCATCTTCGCTAAAGTTTCCATGGTGGTTTCTGGCTTGCAATGCTCGTCCGTATCAAATACCACATCACCCTTGCGAGTTTTGATGGTGATTGGAACAATTTGAGACTTAAAACGACCTTCTTTAATAGCGTGTGCCGCACGGCGATGGGACTCGACTGCGAGAGCATCTTGCTCTTCACGGGTGAGTTTCCACTTTTCAACTAGGTTCTCAGCTGTAACACCCATGTGACCAACGCCAAATGGATCAGTCAAAACAGACACCATCAAATCGATCATTTTGGTGTCACCCATGCGCGCACCGCTTCGCATTGCTGGCGAACCATACATGCCGCGTGACATCACTTCAACACCACCACCAACACCGTAATCACAATCACCCAACATAATCGCTTGAGCTGTTGTCACAATCGCTTGTAAGCCAGAGCTGCACAAACGATTCAAGGCCATCGCCACAGATTCCATTGGCAGACCGGCTTGGATAGAGGCTACGCGAGCAACATATGCGTAACGGTTATCGGTAGGAATCGTGTTCCCTACCGTGATGTAATTAATCAATGCTGGATCTACGCCAGAGCGCACTACGGCCTCTTTCATCACAATACCGCCGAGCTCACTTGGCTCAAGGCTACTGAGCGATCCATTAAAGGCGCCAATTGCAGAACGTACAGCACTTAAAACGACGACATCACGACTCATAACAATCCCCTTTACGGTACCTAATTAGGTAAATAGTGACCACAATAGCAGGCCAAAACACTAGTTTTATTCTAATAGTCAAGTTTCGGCTATTAGGTCATGCCCTTGGGAGCTAATCACCGTTACTTTGATGATTTCGCCAGCGCGGTAGCGCTTAGATGGCTTACTGGGAGGCAAAACCCTCACCAGGCCATCGATTTCAGGGGCATCACCAATAGTTCGGCCCACTCCTCCTGACTCGTCCACCCGATCAATGATGACCTGAATGCGCTTGCCTATTTTTTTAGCAAGTCGCTTGATGGAGATTTCCTCAGCTTTGGCCATAAATCGGGCACGTCGCTCTTCGCGCAATTCATTCGGAACTGGATTATCTAAAGTATTGGCAGTTGCTCCATCTACGGGCGAATAGGCAAAACAGCCTGCACGATCAATTTGAGCTTCATCCAGGAAATTCATTAGGTGCAAAAACTCATCCTCAGTTTCGCCAGGGAAGCCGGCAATAAAAGTACTGCGAATGACTAAGTCAGGGCAAGCTGTTCGCCATGCCTGAATCCGTTCTAAATTCTTTTCGCCACTGGCTGGACGTTTCATCCGCTTCAGAACATCTGGATGCGAATGTTGCAAAGGAATATCCAAATAAGGAAGTACCCCAAAACCGTGATCAGCAAACTCGGCCATTAAAGGCAAAACATCATCGACATGTGGGTATGGGTAAACATAATGCAAACGTACCCAAGCTTGATGCTCCCTCGCAATTTGGTTTAAGGCATTCACCAAATCAAACATTCGCGTCTTAACAGGCTTGCCATCCCAAAAGCCAGTGCGATATTGGATATCAACGCCATAGGCACTCGTATCCTGCGAAACAACCAGTAACTCTTTTACGCCTGACTCAAATAATTTTTTTGCCTCTAGCAATACCTCACCAATTGGACGTGAAACTAGATCGCCTCGCATGCTCGGGATAATGCAAAAAGTACAGCGGTGATTGCATCCCTCGGATATCTTTAAGTACGCATAATGTTTTGGTGTGAGCTTGACGCCAATCGGCGGGAGCAAATCAGTAAAGGGATCATGGGGCTTGGGGAGATGCAAATGAATCGCTTGCATTACCTCTTGAGTGGCATGTGGCCCAGTAACAGCAAGGACTTTAGGGTGAATGCTTTGAATGAGATCGCTACCATCTGCATTTTTTCGGGCACCTAAGCAACCCGTCACAATCACCTTGCCATTTTCAGATAAGGCTTCACCAATCGCTGCGAGACTCTCCTCTACCGCAGAATCAATAAAACCACAGGTGTTCACAACTACCAGATCGGCACCAGAATAATCTTTGGCGGTCTCATAACCTTCAGCGCTAAGTTGCGTGAGAATGAGTTCAGAATCAACTAGCGCCTTAGGGCACCCTAAGGAAACAAAACCAACTTTACCTGCCACAATTATTCTTTTTCAGTCTTATTGGTTTGCCCAGTAAACGGGAAGCTACTAAACATATTCGGAGAATTTTGCATTTGCTCTTGCATCTTCACGAATAGATCTTTACTTTGTTCCATATAGTTACCCATGAGACCTTGCATCATTGGGTTTTGCAGATTCATCATCTTGGCCCAAGCCTCGGGCGTACTGCCTGCCCCTAAGCCCTCAGTTTGATCGCCCAACTTGTTATGAATGTCCACAAAAGATTGCATAGTCTTTTCAAGATAGCTGCCCATCAAACCTTGCATGGAGTTTCCATAGAAGCGAATAATTTGAGAAAGCATTTGAGTGGAAAAAACTGGGGCTCCACCAGCCTCTTCTTCCAGAATGATTTGCAGCAAGATGTTGCGAGTTAAATCATCTTCAGTTTTTGCATCGACAACACTAAAAGCATCCCCGGCCATTACTAAATTTTTAATATCAGCCAGCGTGACATAGGCGCTGGTTTGGGTGTCATATAAACGACGATTGGGATACTTCTTGATTAAGCGGCTATCGCCGGCTTTTTTAGAACGTGTGGCCATGTAGTTTTTTCCTAACTCTTGGTACTGCAATGCAACATCGGCATAGTTTATCCCTAGTTTGAGCTAAAGGTAAATATGCCGATGAGGAGACCACTAAAACTCTATTTTTTATGGGATTTAGCCCGTATGCAGACCGCCATTCAAGGAGAAGTCAGCGCCGGTAGCGTAGCCACCGTCAGCAGAAGCAATCCAACAGCAGATCGAAGCGATCTCCTCAGGAGTGCCCAAGCGCTTCACTGGAACACCAGCAACAATCTTTTCAAGCACATCTTCCCGAATAGCTTTGACCATATCGGTACCGATATAGCCAGGAGAAACGGTATTCACTGTTACGCCTTTAGAAGCTAGCTCTTGTGACAAGGCCATCGTAAATCCGTGTAAACCTGCTTTGGCTGTTGAATAGTTAGACTGACCGAACTGACCCTTTTGACCATTAACAGAGGAGATGTTGATGATGCGACCCCAGCCATTATCAGCCATACCATCGACCACTTGCTTGGTGACGTTGAATAAAGAATTGAGATTGGTATCGATCACTGCTTTCCACTGCTCCGGGGTCATTTTGCGGAAAACGCTGTCTTTAGTAATACCAGCGTTATTCACTAAAACATCGACACGCCCTACCTCGGCCTTGACTTTATCGAATGCAGCAACGGTACTATCCCAGTCGGAAACATTACCTTCAGAAGCAATAAAGTCATAACCCAAAGCTTTTTGCTCGCCAATCCAGCGATCTTTGCGCGGAGAATTTGGGCCACAACCAGCGATGACCTTAAAGCCATCCTTGGCAAGACGCTGACATATAGCCGTACCAATGCCACCCATACCACCCGTTACGTATGCAATCTTTTGAGACATGTATTTCCCCTTATGAAAATATTATTGAGCAGCTGCGCTTACTTTTTCTTTCACGTACTTACCAGGCGCTGCTTCTAGTTTTTTGTAGCGTGCATTACCAAACGTTTTGCTAGCCTTTACTTTTTTGCCACCAAACTCTTCCAACCATTTAGCGTAGTTAGGCCACCAACTACCCTTAATATCTTTTGCTGCAGCTAACCACTCATCTGCGGACTTGGCCAATTTATTATTTTCGAAATAATGGCGCTTATTTTTGGCTGGTGGATTGATGACTCCGGCAATATGTCCAGAGGCGCCCAGGACAAATCGGTTTTTGCCCTTCAATATATGAGTAGATTCATAGGCAGATTTCCAGGGCACGATGTGATCATCATGAGATGCATAGATGTAGGCTGGAACAGTAATCTTGCCTAGGTCCACTTTTTCTCCACAAACGGTGAGCTTGCCGGGTTTAATTAATTCATTCTGCAAATAGGTGTGGCGTAGATACCAGCAGTACATTGGGCCTGGTAGATTAGTTGAGTCACCATTCCAATAGAGCAAATCAAATGGCGGCGGCGAATTGCCTTTCAGATAATTCTCCACAACATAGTTCCAGACTAAGTCATTTGGGCGTAAGAAGGAAAAGGTGTTTCCTAAATCTAAGCCAGACATCATGCCAAATTGACCGCCTTCACCACCAATGGTGCTCTCACGTAACTTCACCATACCTTCGTCAATGAACACATCCAAGATGCCGGTATCGCTAAAGTCCAATAAGGTCGTGAGCAAAGTTAAGCTGGCAACGTAATTCTTTTTCCGCGCTGCTAATACCGCCAAGGCGGTAGAAGTTAAGGTTCCACCAACACAAAAACCGAGTACGTTAATTAAATCTGTGCCACCAATATCTTTGGCAACCTCAATAGCCTTAATGACGCCATCACCTACATAGTCATCCCAAGTAATTTTGGACATCGAAGCATCTGGATTTTTCCAAGAGACCAAGAAGACGGTGTGACCTTGCTCAACCATGTAACGTACGACCGAGTTATCTGGTTGCAAATCTAAGATGTAGTATTTGTTAATGCAAGGAGGCACCATTAAGTATGGTCGCTCATACACCGTTTCGGTTAACGGTGTGTACTGAATTAATTCAAAGAGATCATTGCGAAATACCACTTGACCTTCAGTTGTTGCAATATTCTTGCCGACTTCAAAAGCACTTTCATCCGTCTGAGAAACTTTCCCTTTTTTCAGGTCGCCAAGCAAATTCACAATTCCGTTTTGAATAGACTGGCCTTGTGAACTAATAATGTTTTCAAGAACTTCAGGATTAGTTGCAATAAAGTTTGATGGTGACAAGGCATCAATCATTTGCTCCGTAGTGAATAAAATCTTGGTCTTGGTTTTTTCATCCGCATCAACTGCTTTAGCAAGCGCAAGCAAATGCTTGGAATTCAGCAAATAGGTTGCTGCAATCATCTTGCTCCATGAGGAATGCCAGGCTTTGCCGGAGAAGCGCCGATCTTTTACTTCGACAGCTTCAGGATTAGTTGCAAGATGGGAGAACTCGGTGAAGTATTCTTTTTGGATTTCCGCTAAGCGTTCTGGAGGAATTAACGCCATATGGTGCGGGGCCAATGATGGCGCTACACCTGTATTCATGCCTGCAAACATAATGATCTCGTAAAGTTATTAAGACCATTCTCCATCTATCAGGCTGGAAGGGTTATACGCACTAACCCTAGCCCTAGAGCTAAGCTAGTAATAACCCCAAGATTAAGGGCGATTAGAGATCCAAATGAGGGAGGCAAAGCGTCCCGTGACCTTATCCCGGCGATAGGAAAAGAAGTTCTCCGAATCACTCACGGTACAAAACTCACCACCCTCGATTTGCTCTATACCTATTAAACGTAAGCGATCTCTTGCGAGTAAATAGAGATTAGCCAAGTACTTTCCCGAAGTCTCGACAATGGGAATGAAGGCCTTAGATAAGACGCCTTGATCCTGCTGGGCAAAAGCTTGTAAAACATCTTCACCCACTTCAAATGCGCTAGGCCCAATTGCTGGACCCATCCACGCACTGATATCACTTGTCCTGAGGCCTGGAGATAATGCAATCATTTGGTCGACGGTTTTTTCCAGGATGCCGCCGCTCAAGCCGCGCCAACCAGCATGTGCCGCCCCAATGACATTACCACTCCTGCTTGCAAATAATACGGGCATGCAATCCGCAGTGAGAATGGCAAGAACCTCATTTGGAATATTGGTGACAGAGGCATCGGCCTCAAACGGCCCATTACCCAAAGCACTCCTCGAGGCTGGAGTACTCACTGTGACGCCATGAATCTGTTTAAGCCAAAGTGGCTCGGCAGGCAGCGCTGAGCTAAGGATGCTGCGGTTTTGCAGAACATCTGATGCATGGTCGCCCGCATTAAGCCCTAAGTTAAGGCTATTAAATGGTGCTTTACTCAGGCCACCCTGACGGGTGGTGCAAAAAGCCTGAATTTGCTGTGACACAGTCCAGCTTGGCTCGATCTTATGGAGCGCGTTGATCATTCTTAATGGAGACCATAAGAGCCTCTTCTTTTGGCAAGTCGGCTTCCGTCATGCCAACGAGGGGCAATAAACCGATCAAATCTTGGGGAGGCAATCTAAACCAGGTCATCACTTCTTGAGTTGCTGGGTGCTGCAGACTTAAGGCGTAAGCATGTAAGGCCTGGCGGCTAAAAGGTAATGATTTAGCTGCTCCAGGAGTCCTCTTGCGGTAGACCGGATCCCCTAAAAGAGGGAAACCCAAAGACTCTAGGTGAACCCGAATTTGATGAGTGCGGCCAGTTTCTAGGCGGCACTCTAGCAAGGCAACTGAACTTTGGGCAAAGTTGCCCTTGGCTAAGCGCCGAAATAAGGTAGCTGCAGGTTTACCTTGAGCGGCACCGGCAGCCATTTTGAGTCGATCACGCTGATCTCGGCCAACGGTCGCCAGTACCTTACCTTGAGAGGGAGCATCACCCCATACCCAAGATAGGTAACGCCTCCCAACTGTCCGCTCTTGAAGCTGTCTTACCAGCGAGGTTTGGGCAATATCTGTTCTAGCAACCACCATGAGTCCAGAGGTATCTTTATCAAGACGATGGACAATGCCTGCTCTTGGAAGCTGCTTTAACTCCGGAAAGTGATACAGCAAAGCATTTAATAAGGTACCAGTCCAATTACCTGCGGCAGGATGCACCACGAGTCCCGCGGGTTTATTGAGCACAATAATAGAGTCGTCCTCATAAACAATATCAAGCGGGATGTTTTCAGGAGAAAACGCGAACTGTTCAGGCATTTCTTGTGGAAATACCTTAATACTCTCGCTCCCACGAAGTAAATGGCGGACTTTAGTGACTTTTCCGTCTACTGTTACCGCCCCAGCTTCAACCCAAGATTGGAGTCGGTTACGGGAATAATCAGGCAAAGCGCCACCAAGAAACTTATCCAAACGCTCGCCACTGACCTCAGGGGGAACTTCTAGGGCTATGAAATCCTCATCATCGATATAATCAATGGGATTCGAATCGGGAGTATGCGGCAATGCCACGCTTAAAGAGCCTTTTAGTTATGTCGGACGTTATTACAGACGCCAGTTTAAGGCTTGCCGCCACCCTTGGGTCATCTTCCAGAAAATCCTTTATCTCTATCCTGGTTAGCGCTAGCGCCACTTGTCTTGTCCTGAGCGGATGTGCAGGCAGTGACGGCCAAAAGGATGACACTGATATTTGGTCCGAAACAAAACTGTATTCCGAGGCCAATGAGAAACTAAAAGATGCAGACTATGCAAAGTGCGGCAAGTATTTTGAAAAACTAGAAGGTCGCTTCCCTTTTGGACCCTATTCTCAACAAGCACAAATCAATGCCGCCTTCTGCTATTGGAAAGCACAAGAGCAAGCCCAAGCCCAAGTCGCCATCGATCGGTTTATTAAGCTACATCAAGGCAGTCCCAACTTGGA
Source organism: Polynucleobacter sp. Adler-ghost (assembly GCF_018688495.1). Classification (NCBI taxonomy): domain Bacteria; kingdom Pseudomonadati; phylum Pseudomonadota; class Betaproteobacteria; order Burkholderiales; family Burkholderiaceae; genus Polynucleobacter; species Polynucleobacter sp. Adler-ghost. Next base: position 989,083 of record NZ_CP061320.1, on the reverse strand, counting down.
TTATGGCTACTACCTCAAGGGCTTAATTAGCTTTAATGACGATTTAGGTTGGCTCGGTAAATTTACAGGTCAAGATTTAAGTGAGCGTGATCCAAAGGCAGCTAAAGAAGCTTTTGAGTCTTTTAAGGTTGTTGTTGAGCGTTTTCCGGATAGTAAATATGCGCCTGACTCTTTAGATCGGATGCGCTATATCGTGAATTCATTAGCAGAGGCAGATGTTATTGTGGCTCGCTTCTACTATCAACGTGGCGCCTACTTAGCCTCTGCTAACCGAGCTCAGCTTGTTATTCGGGATTATGATCGCGCACCAGCTGTTGAGGAAGCCCTCTATCTACTTACCAAGTCTTATGAGAAGTTGGGCATGACCGATCTCAGCAATGACGCAGCACGCGTATTTAAATTGAATTTTCCCGATAGTCAAATGATGTTGACCGGTCAACGCGTTCAAAAAGAACGTCGCTGGTGGCAGATCTGGAATAAGTAAGGCCGGCGGCTTCACTCAGTTAGCACTGGCACCCGCTGCGCCAATGCGCAAATCAATTCATAACCAATGGTGCCGCTCATCTGAGCCACATCATCCACCGGAACTTCATTACCCCAAAGCTCCACCACACTGCCTATTTTGGCATTAGGAGCCTCGCGTAAATCGATCGTCAACATGTCCATGGAGACTCTTCCAACAATCGGACAAATAACACCATCACCCTGAGCATCGGCATTTTCAACCCAAACTGGCGTGCCATCTTCCGCATGACGTGGATATCCGTCAGCGTAGCCACCAGCAATCACTCCAATGCGCATATCTTCTGGAGCTTCATAGCGACCACCGTAACCTACATGATCACCCTTCTTTAGGTTTTGGATATCGATGATTTCACTACGCAAACTCATTACCGCCTGAAATTCAGAGCGAACGATATCGGCATGCACCCCTGTTGGTGAAACGCCGTATAGCAAAATGCCGGGACGTATCCAGTCTCCCAAGGCGTTGCGATGCCAAAGGATGGCGGCTGAATTAGCCAAGGAAGAAGGTGCCTCGAGCCCTTCGGTAGTTTGATTGAAGCACTCCATTTGCTCTCCGACCGAGGGTGAGCGCTCAACCTGATCTGCATTAGCAAAGTGGGTCATATGATGCAAATGGTAACCGGCAGCATGCAAACGATGAAAGGCAGTACGGTATTGCTCTGGCCTGAAACCAAGACGATTCATTCCAGAATTGAGCTTCAGAAAAACATTGATTAGGCGACCCGAATGATTTTCAAAGCCTTCCAGCCAGACGACCTGTTTCTCGCTATGAACCACCAAGTCACATTGCAGCTGAATTACTAGCTCGAGCTCCTGTTGGCTAAAAAGACCCTCTAGCAAGAGAATGCGGCCTTCCCAGCCATGGCTTCTTAACCATTGCGCATCTGCAATATCTAGTAAGGCAAAGCCATCCGTGGATTCCAGCCCCTTAAATGCAGCTTCCAGGCTGTGGCCATAAGCTTTTGCCTTCACAACAGACCAGATTTTAGATTCTGGGGCAAGCTCGCGAATACGGCCTAAATTATGTCGAAAGGCATCAGTGTGTATAGTTGCCACAATAGGCCTATTAATAATGCGGTTAGCCGACAGACTCATTTACACCCTCCTTTCATGTTTTAATTACTGCAATGACTAGATTGTACGAATGAACCGTAGTTTTTACATCATTATGGCGGCGCAATTTTTTTCGTCGCTTGCTGATAACGCATTGCTGATCGCAGCAATCGCCCTCCTGGTCCAGCTAAATGCTCCGGCCTGGATGACTCCTTTACTCAAATTATTCTTTGTTCTCTCTTATGTATTGCTGGCAGCCTTTGTGGGGGCTTTTGCTGACTCACGCCCCAAGGGCAATGTCATGTTCATCACTAATACGATTAAATTTGTCGGTTGTGTAGTCATGCTGTTCGGTAGTCACCCCTTATTAGCCTATGCGATTGTGGGTTTAGGTGCTGCCGCCTACTCTCCTGCCAAATACGGCATCCTCACAGAATTACTCCCACCTGAAAAGCTGGTAGCAGCTAATGGCTGGATCGAGGGTCTTACGGTAGGCTCCATCATTATGGGTACAGTCCTTGGTGGAGTCTTGATAAGCAAGTCCGTATCTGAAAGTCTCCTGGGATTTGACATGCCCGTGCTAGAAACTGGCATCGATACCGCGGCAGAATCCGCCATCATGATCATCATGATGATTTATGTACTAGCAGCACTCATTAATTTACGCATCCCTGATACTGGGGCTCGTTACGAATCACAAAAAACCAATCCAATCGAGTTAATAAAAGATTTTGCTGTCTGCTTTAAGACACTTTGGGATGATCGTCTTGGTCAAATCTCATTGGCGGTGACCACTCTGTTTTGGGGCGCTGGCGCCACTTTGCAATTTATTGTGATTAAGTGGGCTCAGGTAGCTCTTCATATGACCTTATCCCAAGGGGCCATCCTCCAAGCAATTTCTGCATTTGGGGTTGCTGGAGGAGCCGTTTATGCTGCTTGGCGCATACCCCTCAGAAACTCACTAAAGGTTCTTCCTTACGGCATTGCCATGGGTTTAGTTGTTTGTGTCATGGCGATCTATAACTCGGATATGCTGCCTAACATTACCGTCTTGACTGTCGGAAAGTTCGAGCTTTCGCTCAAATTGCTGCCAGCATATTTCTTATTAATCTTGGTGGGCTGGTTAGCGGGCTATTTTGTAGTTCCCATGAACGCACTGCTTCAGCATCGTGGGCATGTATTGATGTCTGCAGGTCACTCGATTGCAGTTCAAAACTTTAATGAAAATATTTCTGTTTTGATGATGTTGCTAATCTACTCCGGTTTGATTTGGTTGGATGTTCCAATTCAAGCGGTCATTATTGGCTTTGGGGTAGCGGTTAGCGCAATTATGTGGCTCGTAATTAAACGTCATGCTGCCAATCAAGCTGAATACGACTCCATGCATTTAATTGGTGAACACAAGCACTAAGCCTTGGGCCTAGGGGCTAGATATTTTGCAATACTGACTTAGCAAGCAGTAGATCTTGCCAAAACAGTGCTTTATCCTTTGGCCTAGACAGCAATTGACTTAATTCAAAAGTAGCGATCAGTGGTAGATCTTCTGCCCCATCAGCGTTAACTGCTAAAACAGTTTCGCGAAGCTCTGGTAGAGCATCACGTTCACCAGATAATTTTTGTGTGGCAGCGCCACCAAACGCTAGAGCAACTATGGGTGTTCCATCTTGCGGCAATAGCTCGGGATTGAATTTATCTGCAGGATTTTTCCAAGACCACTCTTGGGGAGTTAGACCGAGAGTCCGAATGGTATTGAGAAAAAGGACTTCTGCATCACCCTGAGGTTTATTACCAAAAAACCACCATATTCCTAATGCGTGACGCTCTTGTGCTTCTGTAACAACTGGCGATGCAGGAGCAGCCCCGCCAACTTGATCATCACTAACCTGGGTGCCAAGCATCGCTTGAACATGCTCTGGAGCGGCATCACGGGACGTCCACTCGGTGATACCCATTTCTTTCAGAAAGATGGAGTTTGTACTCATATTCATGCTTCAAGCTTAATCGATTTAGCCAAAACTAGTGCATCTTCACGTAAGCCATTGATAACATCGACTGGATAATAGCTTTTGCGCAAACCAATCTGCTCATACCCAAGGCTTCGATAGAGTTGAAGGGCTGATTCATTGCTGGGGCGAACCTCTAAAATTATTCGGGGCATATTTTGCTGTACAGCAACACCCTCAATTGCATTCATCATTTTTACGCCAATACCTAAGCGACGTAATTTGGGTGAAACGGTAATATTTAGAAGATGCAACTCATCAACAGCAGGAAACAAGATGCAATAAGCCCAAAGAATCTCTGGGTCTAAATAACTGCCTTTTACCGCATCTGATAACTGAGGCCTTACACAATAAGCCCAATGACCTGCAGCCAATGAGTCTGAGAAATTGCCCTTAGTCCATGGGTGAATGTGAGAAACAGATTCAATAGCTAGCACCGAATCTAAATCCGCCTCAGTCATGGGCAGAAATGAAAGCTCCGAAACACCCTCACTATTTGATTGAGCAGATTTGAGGCTATCAGCCATGTTGAAGACTACGCTCTATAGAAGTCAGAGCTACCTTATTGCGAATGTATAGCGGCTCCAGTAAATGAACATCTTCTTGCATACCCTTGCTCCACATATCTTGGGCACAAGTTAAAACACCTAAGGCGTTAACCCCGATCGTTGAATCGAGATGAGTGCCGGCCAATATCCTAGGAGTACTTGCAAACAGACGATCGCCAAACTCAGCAATGGCACTACCCGCTACAAAATCAATTTGCGTAAGCTCAACTCCCTCTGGAGCAGTCAGATGAATATCACCCTGACGCGCAGGCAATCGTGTTATTCCAACTCGATAGCTGGCCCAATAAACCTCTTCCATGCGAGCGTCAACAGCAATTACAAAAGACTGAGCACCAGATGCAATAAATGCAGAGGTTTGAACCAACTGACTAGCAATGGCATCTAGACTGGCAACGGGATGCACTGGCAAGCGAGCTGCTGTTGCTAAGCCCTGAACAGCTGCAACGCCGAGTCGGACACCTGTAAAAGCTCCAGGACCGACTCCGATCGCTATGCCATCGAGGTCGGTAAGTTCGATCGACGCTTCAGACAACAACTCTTGAATCCAAGGTAATAAAAGCTGGCTAGCGCCGGCCGACACTTTTTGGTGACGAACTATTGGCGCAGCATCGTTTAAAGATAAAGCCACCGAACACCAAGCTGATGAGGTGTCGATGGCCAATATGTGGGTCAATTGGAACTCTCTTGATCTTATGAACGCAGACCTGCAATGATATCTGGTGGCGCCTGAACAAGCTCAATTAATACTCCCTCGCCGCACAAAGGAAACTCTTCATTACCTTTGGGATGCACAAAAGTAATGTCATAACCAGCGGCACCTTTACGAATTCCGCCAGGAGCAAAGCGAAGACCTTGGGCGGATAACCATTCAACCGCTTTAGGAAGGTCATCAACCCATAAACCAATATGATTAAGAGGTGTTTGATGAACAGCAGGCTTCTTTTCAATATCAAATGGTTGCATCAAATCAACTTCAATCTCATGGGCTCCTTTACCTATAGCGCAAATATCTTCATCCACGTTTTCACGCTCAGATACAAAAGTACTTTTGTATTCAAAGCCTAATAAGTCAACCCAAAGCTTACGTAGACGATCCTTATCCTCGCCGCCAATAGCAATTTGCTGAATCCCCAATATCTTGAATGGCTTAGTCATGACTGTCCTATTCAAAGCGAATAATCAATTGATCAACCGCTAAGCTTTCGCCAACCTTTGCGCAGATTTCAGCAACAACACCATCTTGCACGGCAACTAGTGTATTTTCCATTTTCATTGCTTCAATAGCGGCCAATTTTTGACCAGCAGTCACAGACTCGCCAACCTTAACGGAGATGTTGGTTAATAAACCAGGCATTGGAGACATTAACAATTTTGAGGTATCTGGTGGAACTTTAACCAACATACGGCGCTGAAGCTCCGCACCAAGAGGACTTAGCACCATACACTCGTAATGTGCGCCATCTAAAACCAAAGCATATTTCACACCCTTACGCTCTACCTGTGCAGTAATTTTGTGCGTGCCATTAATGGTAGCGCGCAAACATATTTCGCCTGGACGCCATTGGCTAACGATGTTGTAGCGACTAACATCGCCTCCCTCTTCAATGTAAACAGAATAAATACCATCTTTCAGCTCAACCCGGATAGGAATTTCTTTGATCTCTTCGCTTGAGCCTACGCGTGATCCAGTAACGACTACAAACCTCTTTGCAATCGTCATTTCATGACCAACTAACTGGCCATCAATCATTTTGATGTGTTCAAGGTAGCGATAGCGCATGAATGCCGCTAAAGCAGCCAAACGCTGAGGATCAGCTGGTTGAACAGAATCCTTTTTGAAACCGTCTGGATACTCTTCAGCAATAAAGCCAGTAGTAAAGTCTCCAGATACAAATCGTGGGTGCTGCAATAATGCTGCTTGGAAAGGAATGTTGGAGTGAATTCCACGAATGACGAAATCGTTTAGTGCAGCGCGCATCTTCTCAATTGCCTCAGAACGATCTTTGCCGTGCACAATTAATTTGGCAATCATGGAGTCGTAATACATCGGAATTTCACCGCCCTCATAAACACCGGTATCTACACGTACGCCATCTTGCTCTGCTGGCGGACGGTATTTCACTAGGCGCCCAGTAGATGGCAGGAAGTTACGAAATGGATCATCCGCATTAATACGACACTCCATAGACCAACCATCTAGCTTAATATCTTCCTGCTTAAATGCCAGCTTTTCGCCAGCGGCTACACGAATCATCTGCTCAACTAAATCGAGACCAGTAATACCTTCAGTCACTGGATGCTCAACTTGTAAGCGGGTATTCATCTCGAGGAAGTAGAAAGACTTATCTTTGCCCACTACAAACTCTACAGTGCCAGCAGATTGATAGTTGACAGCCTTCGCTAAAGCAACGGCTTGCTCACCCATAGCCTTACGTGTTGCAGGATCAATAAATGGAGACGGCGCTTCTTCAATTACTTTTTGATGGCGTCGCTGAATAGAGCAATCACGCTCACCGAGATACACGATATTGCCATATGAATCCCCAAGCACCTGAATCTCAATATGACGAGGGCCTTCAACGAATTTTTCAATAAAGACGCGGTCATCACCAAAGCTATTGAGAGCTTCAGTACGGCAGGCTGTAAAGCCTTCAAAAGCCTCTTTATCGTTAAAAGCCACGCGTAGCCCTTTACCACCACCACCTGCTGAAGCCTTAATCATGACGGGATAGCCAATGCCTTGAGCAATCTTGACAGCATCTTCAGCTTTTTCTATAGCCTCATTAAATCCTGGAATCGTATTGACCTGAGCTTCTAATGCGAGCTTTTTCGAGGCAATTTTGTCGCCCATTGCTGCAATAGACTGATGCTTAGGGCCGATAAAAACAATCCCCTCTTCTTCACAACGACGTGCGAATTGCTCATTCTCGGATAAGAAACCATAGCCTGGATGCACTGCCTCTGCGCCAGTATCCTTACAAACTTGAATGATGCGATCCATCACTAGATAGGATTCACGCGATGGTGCAGGCCCGATACAAACTGCTTCATCAGCCATCTGTACATGACGCGCTTCTTTGTCAGCTTCAGAGTAGACGGCAACTGTCTTAATGCCCATCTTTTTGGCAGTTTTCATCACACGGCAAGCAATCTCGCCACGGTTAGCAATCAAAATTTTCTTAAACATTTTTGTAGTCATGATTTTTTGGCGCCTTAAAGGGGGATATTGCCGTGTTTGCGCGCTGGATTTGTGAGCTCTTTATCTTTGAGCATTGCCAAAGATCGTGAGATACGTTTACGTGTTTCATGAGGCAAGATCACATCATCTATATAGCCACGACGACCAGCTACAAATGGATTGGCAAACTTGGCTTTGTACTCAGCTTCCCGAGCCGCAATTTTTGCCGGATCAGATTTTTCTTCGCGGAAAATGATTTCAACGGCTCCTTTAGGGCCCATTACTGCAATTTCAGCTGACGGCCAAGCGAAGTTCACATCGCCACGTAAGTGTTTTGAGGCCATCACATCATAGGCGCCACCGTAAGCCTTACGAGTAATTAAAGTAACCTTCGGAACAGTGCAATCCGCGTAGGCATAGAGTAACTTTGCACCATGCTTAATGATGCCGCCATACTCCTGAGATGTGCCCGGCATAAATCCAGGCACATCAACTAAAGTGACTACTGGAATATTGAAAGCATCGCAAAAGCGAACGAAACGTGCGGCTTTGATGGATGCCTTGATATCTAAACATCCGGCTAAAACTAAAGGCTGGTTTGCGACGATACCAATCGAGCGACCTTCCATACGAGCAAAACCAATCAAGATATTTTTAGCATAATCTGGCTGGAGTTCAAAGAATTCACCATCATCGACAATTTTCCCGATCAACTCTTTCATATCGTAAGGCTGATTAGGATTACTTGGCACCAATGTATCGAGCGAGAAATCAGGCTGCTCGGTACGTTGCGCCCCATTGATCATGGGCGGCTTTTCACGATTAGATAATGGTAGATAGTTAAAGAAACGACGAAGCATCATGATGGCATCAACGTCATTATCAAAAGCCAGATCGCAAACTCCTGAAATAGTTGAATGAGTTATTGCGCCACCGAGCTCCTCAGCAGTGACATCCTCATGCGTCACCGTCTTCACGACTTCTGGACCAGTCACAAACATATAAGAACTATCTTTGACCATAAAGATGAAGTCTGTAAGTGCAGGTGAGTAAACAGCACCGCCCGCTGAAGGGCCCATGATCAAAGAGATTTGCGGAATCACGCCCGAAGCAGTGACATTACGCTGGAAAATTTCAGCATAGCCACCTAGGGAAGCAACGCCCTCCTGAATCCGCGCGCCACCAGAATCATTTAAGCCAATAACAGGTGCGCCCACCTTCAGTGCCTGATCCATGATCTTACAAATCTTCTCCGCATGGGCCTCAGAAAGCGAGCCTCCCAAAACAGTAAAATCCTGTGAGAACACAAAGACCAAGCGGCCATTAATCATGCCGTAGCCAGTAACAACGCCATCTCCTGGAACAGTCTGATCAGCCATACCAAAGTCATGGCAACGATGCTCGACGAACATATCCCACTCTTCAAAAGTACCGGCATCTAGCAATAGCTCAATACGCTCGCGTGCAGTTAACTTACCTTTAGAGTGTTGAGCGGCAATACGCTTTTGCCCGCCACCTAATCTGGCAAGCTCACGCTTTGCTTCAAGCTGTTGAATGATTTCCTTCATAACTACTCCTTAGAAAAATTCGTGGCCCATAGCCTCGAGCAAACGTCTTGCGGCAACCGAGGCGGCCATAGTCCCTTGATTTACCTCAGCGCTCAAACTAGGCAAAAGTGCTTGTACTGCTGGGTGGTTCTGAAAAGCATTCTTGAGGCCTGCATCGATCCGATCCCACATCCAAGCCCCTGCTTGTTGCTTGCGACGAGATGCTAATTGACCATTGGCATTTTGTAGTTTCTGAAAATGCTGAATTTTTTCCCATAGCTCAGGAACGCCATTGCCCTCTAGAGCACTCAAAGTCATGACGGTCGGATGCCAATACTCCGCATGATGCGAGGCATGGTCAGGATTACCTTGAAATCCCAATAGTCGCAAAGAGCTAGTGATAAATAATTGTGCACGCATGGCGGCATCGGGATCGATATCCACTTTATTAATCACTATCAGATCAGCAATTTCCATCACACCTTTTTTAATTGCCTGAAGATCGTCGCCTGCATTAGGTAGTTGCAACAAGAGAAACATATCCGTCATACCAGCAACGGCAATTTCACTTTGACCCACGCCTACGGTTTCCACAATGACAATGTCAAAGCCTGCGGCTTCGGCAACCAACATCGCCTCTCGAGTTTTCTCGGCTACGCCACCCAATGTGCAAGATGAAGGGCTCGGACGAATAAAGGCGTTATCCAGGACAGATAATCTCTCCATACGAGTCTTATCACCCAAAATAGAGCCGCCCGATAAGCTTGAGGATGGGTCAATAGCCAGAACCGCAACGCGATGGCCTTTAGCGATTAAATCTAAGCCTAGCGTTTCGATGAGAGTGGATTTACCAACACCAGGTACACCGGATATACCCAAGCGAAACGACTTGCCTGTCTTTGGTAATAAAGTATTGAGAACCTCATCAGCACGATGACGATGATCCATACGGGTGGATTCAAGCAAAGTAATGATCTTAGCCAATGCTCGGCGCTGCGCCGATGAGGACGCACCAGTGAGATCATTCACTAAGGCTTGGTCTACTGCATTGAGCATGCTGATTTCTTTTGTATAAAGTTAATCAGGTTTTACAGATTTACGAATCTGCTCAAGCACATCCTTAGCAGATGCTGGAATCGGAGTGCCCGGACCATATATACCTTTGACCCCAGCCTCATATAAAAACTCATAATCTTGCCTTGGAATGACTCCGCCTACGAAGACGATGATGTCATCAGCACCCTGCTTTTTTAATTCAGCAATAATGGCAGGAACCAAAGTCTTATGACCTGCTGCAAGAGTGGAAACCCCTAAAGCATGGACATCATTCTCAATGGCTTGACGAGCGCACTCTTCAGGCGTTTGGAACAAGGGTCCAATATCTACGTCAAAACCTAAATCAGCAAAGGCCGTCGCAACCACTTTAGCACCGCGATCATGGCCATCCTGACCAAGCTTAGCAATCATGACACGCGGACGACGACCAAAGTCTTTTGCGAAATCGGCGATCTCGACTTTCAATTTATCCCAGCCTTCGGCTGAGTCATAAGCAGCTGCATACACACCGGTCACCTTTTGAGTATCGGCGCGATGGCGCCCGTAAACTTTCTCCAATGCATCAGAAACTTCACCAACCGTAGCGCGCAAACGGATCGCCTGCACAGCCAACTCCAATAGGTTGCCAGTATTTTCTTCTGCGGCTTTAGTCAATGCTTCTAATGAGGCTTCTACTTTCTTAGAATCGCGCTTCGCCTTGATGTCTTTTAAGCGAGCAACTTGGCTTTCTCGAACCTTGTCGTTATCAATCATCAAAACATCAACCAAGTCTTCTTTTCCAAGCTTGTATTTATTGACACCTACAATGACATCAGAACCTGAGTCAATCTTTGCTTGTTTTTCAGCCGCCGCCGCTTCAATCTTAAGCTTAGCCCAGCCACTCTCGACAGCCTTAGTCATGCCGCCCATAGCATCGACTTCTTGCACAATCTCCCAGGCTTTATCAGCCATCTCTTGCGTAAGACTTTCCATCATGTAAGAGCCAGCCCATGGATCGATCACGCTAGTAATGTGAGTTTCTTCCTGCAGAATTAATTGAGTGTTGCGGGCTATACGGCTAGAGAACTCGGAGGGCAATGCAATCGCTTCATCAAAGGAGTTGGTATGCAAGGATTGCGTGCCACCAAATACAGCGGCCATTGCTTCAACTGTGGTACGAACAACGTTGTTATACGGATCCTGCTCAGTTAAAGACCAGCCAGATGTTTGGCAATGCGTACGCAGCATCAACGACTTTGGATTCTTTGGCTCGAAGGACTTCATGATGCGCCACCAGAGAAGACGTGCAGCCCTTAACTTAGCAACTTCTAAGTAAAAGTTCATGCCGATAGCAAAGAAGAATGAGAGGCGCCCAGCAAAGCCGTCTACATCCAAGCCTTTTGCCAAAGCGGTTTTGACATACTCTTTACCGTCAGCCAATGTGAACGCTAATTCGAGAACTTGATTTGCGCCTGCTTCTTGCATGTGATAACCCGAAATCGAGATCGAGTTAAATTTCGGCATATATTTGGCGGTGTATTCAATAATGTCACCGATGATGCGTATGGATGGCTCTGGCGGATAGATATAAGTATTGCGCACCATAAACTCTTTCAGAATGTCATTCTGAATCGTGCCTGATAGCAACTCTTGCTTAACACCCTGCTCTTCACCGGCAACAATGTATCCAGCCAATACTGGCAATACTGCCCCGTTCATCGTCATCGAAACAGATACTTTGTCTAACGGAATCCCATCAAACAAGATTTTCATGTCTTCCACTGAGTCAATCGCAACGCCTGCCTTACCAACGTCACCAGTCACGCGTGGATGATCAGAGTCGTAGCCACGATGAGTAGCTAGGTCGAAAGCAACAGAAACTCCTTGGCCACCTGCATCCAGCGCCTTGCGATAAAACGCATTGGACTCTTCTGCAGTTGAGAAACCAGCGTATTGGCGAATGGTCCAAGGCCGCACTGAATACATGGTTGCTTGCGGCCCACGTACGAATGGCTCAAAGCCTGGTAAAGATTGTGTGTACTGCAGACCCTCAGTATCTTGAGCTGTGTATAAAGCCTTTAGGTGAATACCGTCCGGCGTTTGCCACCCCAATTTATCAACATCACCATTCGGCGCTGACTTTTGGGCGGATTTTTTCCAAGCATCTAAATCAGAATCTGGCACATTGGGCCAAGTATTGGATGAATTCGATGCAGACTTATTCTTACTTGTACTCACAAAGCACTCCCGGTTGGCTTTTTACATCATCACTAATCTTGTAGGGCTATTTTGCTTGACTTTTTTTGATTTGTCTAGATACTGTATACATAATTATGAATACAAAACTAATTAACAGGCCACTATATGAAGATGTTGCCGAACGATTGCGTGCACAAATCTTCTCCCATGAATTAGCCCCGGGAAGTTGGCTAGATGAGCAGAGCCTAGCGGCTGCCTTTGGAATTAGCAGAACGCCCATGCGCGAGGCCATTAAGGTACTTGCTTCAGAAGGTCTGGTAATTAGCAAGATGAACAAAGGCTCTTATGTCACCGAGGTTGATAGGCGTGATTTAGAGCAAATCTTTACTGTTCTCTCCCTATTAGAGGGTCAAGCAGCTAAAGAAACCGCAATAAAGGCTACCGAAGCAGAGCTAACCCAATTAGATGACCTGCACCACCGGCTAGAAAAGGCTGCAGCAGATCGAGATATCGAGCAGTTTTTTGAATTTAATGTCAAATTTCATGAATTGATCCAAGAAATCGCAGGAAATAAGTGGATGAACGGGGTTATTGATGACCTGCGTAAGGTGCTCAAACTCCAAAGGCGTGACTCTTTAAGTAGAGGGGATCGCCTTTTAAGCTCACTGCTTGAGCATCGGGAAATTCTTCAGGCCATTCTGAAAAGAGATCCCATAGCGGCAGAGCTGGCTATGCGCAATCACCTCGCTAGAGGGCTTGAGGCCACAAAATAAGAGATGCACTATAAAAGCCATAAAGAACAAAGGCTTAGGTAATTAACCCAAGCCTTTTAAAGTAACTCTAGCTAAGTCAGAAAGTTACTTTTTGATAACAAAGTTTCCTGGCAATTTAGCGATATAAGCAGCCATGTCGTGAAGATCGGCATCGCTGTATGGCTTAGCTTGAGAAGACATTACCGCATTATTACGACCAAACTGTGGATTAGAGCCCCCAACTTGGTAAGCACGCAAAGCGTAATAAAGGTAATCAGCATGCTGACCAGCTAACTTTGGATAAGCAGGCAAGATCGGCGCATTGAGTCCGGCACCATGGCAGGAAGCACAGTTGCCCTTCTCTACTAGTGCTTGGCCTTTTTCGACGTTAGCTGCTTGAGCCAAGCCAATGCTAGATAACAACATGGCGGTAATTAGTGCGAATTTCATAAACATGCCTCTAAATATCACTTCAATGGGTTATTTGGTGAGCTGGCAGTTTGCGCAGCATAGTATTCGCCGAGATCAGCCATGTCCTGATCAGACAAGCTACCGGCAATCGAACGCATCGTTGGATGCTTTCTTTCACCTTTCTTGTATGCCGCTAGGGAGCTGGCAATGTAAGCGGCATTTTGACCACCAATCATTGGCACTTTATAAACCAAAGGGTAGTCAGCGCGGTAGTCGGGGATAGCGTGGCAACCAATACAAAGCCAAACCTTGCCCTGTCCAGCTTGGGCAGAGCCTTTAACGTCTTGAGCTTGAGCAGAGAGTCCAGCAAAGGCCAAACCAGCACAGAGGGTCAATTGGGAAAGAATGAGGTGTTTTTTCATAGAAATCATCGGTAACTTGTTTGATTCAAATCAATTTGGAGAGAGTATAGCGGAGACGAGCCAAGACACCCTGTTTTCACCCCTTGAAATGATTAAAAACACTGTAAATACGGACTGTATTACCTATACTTGACGGCTATTCACAGACAAATTGATTGCCCCCACCATGACTAAGAACCAATCCCGCTTCGATGGCTCCCAAAGCTATGTGGCTACAGATGACTTGAAATTGGCTGTCAATGCCGCGATACAACTACAGCGCCCCCTTCTAATTAAAGGAGAGCCCGGAACAGGCAAAACTATGCTGGCCGAGGAAGTCGCTGCCGCCCTGAAAATGCCTCTAATGCAATGGCATATTAAATCGACCACCAAGGCTCAACAAGGTCTTTATGAATACGATGCCGTCAGCAGACTAAGAGATTCCCAACTTGGCGATGAAAAGGTGAATGACATTCGCAATTACATTGTTAAAGGCGTTCTTTGGCAAGCATTTGAAGCGGACGAACCTGTTGTTTTGCTGATTGATGAGATTGATAAGGCCGATATTGAATTTCCAAACGACCTCTTACGAGAAATCGACCGTATGGAGTTCTACGTATATGAAACTCGTGAGTTGATCAAAGCGAAGCACCGCCCTCTGGTCATCATCACCTCAAATAATGAAAAAGAATTGCCCGATGCATTTTTGCGTCGCTGCTTCTTTCACTACATCTCTTTTCCAGACGCAGGAACAATGCAAAGCATTGTTGATGTCCACCATCCGAACATTCAGCAAGAATTGTTAGAAGCTGCACTCCAATCTTTTTATCAAATCCGCTCTTTACCGGGCTTAAAGAAGAAGCCCTCCACTTCTGAGCTCATCGATTGGTTAAAGCTATTGCTTGCGGAAGAAATTCCTGCTGAGGCTCTCCATAGTGGTGATGACAAAATTACGATTCCCCCACTGCATGGTGCGCTTCTCAAAAACGAGCAAGACATACACCTCTTTGAGCGTTTAGTCATGATGAACCGCAATCACCGCTAATTTCACGGGCCGATATTTTTCGATAGCCCAATTATGTTGATTCAGTTCTTTCTCAATCTCAAAGAAGCCAAGGTGCCGGTTTCCGTTCGGGAATTTTTAACGCTGCTAGAAGCTCTAAAGGAAGGTGTTATTGAACCCTCGATTGATGAGTTTTACCAATTGGCCAGGATGACCTTAGTCAAGGATGAGCAGCACTTTGATCGCTTCGATCAAGTCTTTGGCTCCTACTTCAATGGTGTAGAGCAAATCATGGCCTTAGCCCCTGATATCCCTTTGGACTGGCTTGAGAAAAAATTGCAACGCGTATTAACCGAAGAAGAAAAAGCGGCGCTCAAAAAACTGGGTGGGCCTGAAGCTTTACAAAAGCGCCTTCAAGAGCTTTTAAAAGAGCAAAAAGAATGGCATGGTGGTGGCAATAAATGGATTGGTGCAGGTGGTTCATCTCCGTTTGGGCATAGCGGCTACCACCCAGAGGGCATACGCATTGGTGGCGAGAGCGCGGGCAATCGTACGGCCATCAAAGTTTGGGAAGCCCGGGAATTCAAAGACTATGACAGCGATCTTAGTTTGGGAACACGAAATATCAAAATGGCTTTACGGCGCTTACGTCGTTTTGCCAGAGAAGGCTCGAATCTAGAATTAGATCTTGATAAAACGATCCACTTTACTGCTGCAAATGCAGGAATGCTCGATATTCAAATGCGCCCTGAACGTCACAACCAAGTCAAAGTCTTGTTACTGATGGATGTCGGCGGATCAATGGATGATCACATTACGCGCATCTCTGAATTATTTACAGCCGTCAAAACAGAATTCAAACACCTGGAGTATTACTACTTTCATAACTGCGTATATGAACATCTCTGGCAAAGTAATCGCCGCAGACGCGATCAAGTCACCGCAACCCAAGACATCATTAATAAATATGGTCCAGATTACAAGCTCATTTTCATTGGAGATGCGACCATGTCTCCTTATGAGATTCTGAGTCCCAATGGATCGGTTGAGTACAACAATCGGGAAACTGGTGCATCGTGGATTAATCGCCTCATTGATCACTTCCCTCACTTTGCCTGGCTCAACCCAGAGCCAGAATCCGTTTGGCAATATCGACAATCGATCGATATCATGAAAGGTCTCATGAAAGACCGTATGTATCCGGTGACCTTAAATGGTCTCGAGAATGCCATGCGTCAACTATCTAAGTAATCCAGTAAGATTTACATCAAGACTCTTTATTTTCCTTTATTTTTTCTTCACTGAAACTCTATGACAAATCACATTAGCGATCGCCTAAAAACTTTGGGTATTGACTTACCTCCGCCTGGACCACCTGCTGCCGCCTATGTCATGGCTGCAACGACTGGCAATACTGTTTTTCTATCAGGTCATATTGCCAAGCAAGATGGCAAGCCGTGGGTTGGTAAGCTGGGTCTTGATATGAACACCGAAACCGGTAAAGCTGCAGCTAAATCGATTGCGATTGATTTAATTGCCACTCTACAAAATCACTTAGGTTCACTCGATAAAGTAAAGCGCATAGTCAAAGTGATGGGTTTAGTCAATTCAACTTCTGAATTTACAGAGCAACACTTAGTAATCAACGGATGCTCGGAACTACTCTTTGAGGTTTTTGGTGATGCAGGAAAACATGCTCGTAGCGCATTTGGTGTAGCGCAAATCCCACTGGGTGCTTGCGTTGAAATCGAACTGATTGCAGAGATTTAAAAACTAAATCGGTTGAGTTTGTGTCTTTGGATGTCTTCCGGTGTGTCGACATCCATAACAAATGCCTTATTACTGGTGGGCATAATCCTTACCTTGTCGGGATGAAGATCCATATAGGATCGACAAAACATACCTGGGATTTGCAGCACATCCGAGATCGCTTTATCAGAAAATAAAACTGGATTACCGCGTCTTCCCTCCACCGTTGGCAGAATAATTTCCTGACCATCTTCTCGCTTAAGGTATTCATCAAGTAATGCTTGTATCTCCTTTGCACCAACTTCAGGCTGATCTGATAGCGCGAGTAGCAAGACATCAAAGTCAGCTCGGAGGGATTCAAGCCCCAAGCGAACAGAAGATGGCTGACCCTCTTCCGGCGAAGCATTTCTAATAATCTTCATCGGATGAGCCAAAGCGGTATTTAACTTGCTAATCTCAGACTCAATCAATTGTGCGTGAAATCCAGTGACCACGATGCATTCGACGGGATCAAATCCCTGAATTGCCTTTGAAAAACACTCTAAAAGGGTCTTACCTTCACGGTGCAGCAAAGCTTTCGGATGAGTACCTAGCCGACTGCCTTCGCCAGCTGCCAATAACAGGACAGCTGTGCGTAATTTTGAATCTTGGGTTGATGGGCTAGAACTTGGCATTAGAGTGATAATAAATAGATTGCTAGTCAAAAATCAGAAATACCAGAAATTAAAGACAGGAAATGAATAGTACCGATTTAAGCGTATTAAAAGCTGCGGTGGATTGGCTCAAATTGGGTCATCCCGTAGCTATTGCCACAGTTGTGCAGACATGGGGCTCTGCTCCAAGACCTGTCGGGTCCTGGCTGGCCATTCGAGGTGATGGGCAAGTCACTGGATCAGTTTCTGGCGGATGCGTAGAAGATGATCTGATTCGCCGAGTGCAAACCGAAATCCTGACCAGAGATTTGCCGGAAATGGTGGTCTATGGTGTTAGTCAACAAGAGGCCGCTCGCTTTGGCCTGCCCTGTGGTGGAACGCTGCGATTGCTCGTCGAGCCAAAACCAGAGTTGGCTATTTTGGAGGACATTCTGGAGTCCATCAGCAATCACCAAATTACGTCACGCACAGTGGATCTTGCGACCGGCAAATCTATGCTCGAGGCTGGCAATCGTCATGAGGCATTCGTCTGTGACGAGCGATTGATGAAAACCACATATGGTCCTCGTTGGCGCATGGTCATCATTGGCGCGGGGCAGTTATCACTTTACACCGCTGATTTTGCGCTCGCATCGGACTTTGAAGTGATCGTGATTGATCCGCGCGAAGAATACGCAGAAGGCATTAATCGTGATCAGATTCAGTTTATCAAGGGCATGCCAGATGATGTGCTGCTAGAAATTGGAGTTGACTCCCATACGGCGGTGGTTGCCTTAACGCATGATCCCAAGCTTGATGACATGGCCTTAATGGAGGCATTGAAGTCCCCTGCATTTTACGTGGGCGCACTGGGTAGCAGAATCAATACTCAAAAGCGCAAAGCCCGCTTACTAGAATTTGATGTTACACAGGAGCAAGTTGAACGTCTCCATGGACCTGTCGGTCTATTTATCGGTGCCTTGACTCCACCAGAAATCGCCGTATCGATCTTGGCTGAAGTTATTGCCGTGAAGTACGGCGTAGCAGTCTCCCAGAAAGTTTAAGCAACAATAAAAAAATCCGATCAACTCATGACCGGGTTTTTTAATTCTTAGTTCGCTTTGAGTTTTCCGTCTTTGAGTCTTGGCTCTACAAAGTGGCCTTTGCGGGCACGATTACCTGCAAACGACTTCAAGGTTTTCGCATCAAGACTTAACTCCGTTGGCTTACCAGCACGTCCAGCACCGGAATAGGTGGCACCATCCGGTCCAACGGCGATTGCAGAAGCCAGCTTCTCTTTATCATCCAAGCCCATCAGAATGACGCCTTTGCCACCAGTAGGCAAACGCTTCAGTTCATCAAGCGGGAAGACCAATAACTTAGAGCTTTCAGATAAGCAGGCTACCTGCTTCATCCCCGCCGTGACCTTAGCAGCTCCGAGAGGTGCATCACCGCCTGGAAATTTACTATCAATACCAACAAACGATTTACCGGCCTTATTACGGGTAGACATGTCTGCCACGTTTGCAAGGAAGCCATTACCTGATCTAGTAGAAATCAGCACCAGATCATCTGGCTGACCAGCATAGTAGGCAACCATTTGTGATCCAGCAGCTAAATTTACAAAACTGGTTAATGGCGAGCCATCCCCACGAGCGCCAGGCAATTCACTCACTGGCACGGTATATACGCGACCATCACTACCAAAACCTTGCATCACATCGACTGTGCGGCACTCAAATGTGCCATATAAGGCATCGCCTGACTTAAAGGCAAACTGCGTTGCATCATGTTCATGACCTTGACGTACGCGCACCCAACCCTTTTGTGACACGATCACCGTAACTGGCTCATCCAAAACTTTGGTCTCAGCGATAGCGCGCTTATCTTCCTGAATGAGAGTTCGGCGATCGTCGCCAAAATCCTTCATATCAGATTCGATTTCTTTGATGATGCGTTTGCGTAGAACGGTATCGCTCTGCAATAAACCTTCAAGATCATCACGCTCAGACTTCAGTTCTTTCAACTCTTGCTCAATCTTGATGCCTTCAAGGCGGGCCAACTGACGCAAGCGAATATCTAAGATATCTTCTGCCTGACGGTCACTCAGCTTGAACTCTTTGATGAGATCAGCCTTAGGTTCATCGCTATTGCGAATGATCTTAATAACCTTATCAATATTCAGAAGAACAGTTAAGCGCCCTTCTAGAATATGCATTCGATCATTCACCTTGCCTAAACGGTGCTGAGTACGCCGTGTAACCGTACTAACTCTGAAAGAAATCCACTCAGAAATAATTTCTTTAAGGCCTTTTTGCCGTGGGCGACCATCTGTACCGATCATGACCAAGTTCATTGGCGCATTGGACTCTAGTGATGTGTGGGCCAGCAGTAGATTGGCAAACTCATTGACATCAATATTTTTGCTCTTAGGCTCAAAGACCAAACGCACAGCCGCATCTTTACTCGACTCATCACGAACGCCATCAAGGACATTCAGAATGGTGGACTTGAGATTGCTTTGCTCGGGAGTTAAAGTCTTTTTACCAACTTTCACCTTAGGATTGGTAATCTCTTCAATCTCTTGCAATACGCGCTGAGATGAGGTTGATGGCGGTAGTTCATTGACCACAATCTGCCACTGACCACGCGCCAATTCCTCAACAGACCAGCGTGCACGAACTTTTAAACTGCCGCGACCTGCCTCATAAATCTGGGCAATTTCTGCTGAGGAAGAAATAATTTGACCACCGCCAGGGTAATCTGGACCAGGCATGATTTCCAGCAACTCTGCAGTGCTCATTTTCGGCGACTTCATTAAAGCGATAGCTGCGCTAGCCACTTCACGTAAATTATGTGAAGGAATCTCCGTTGCCATGCCTACCGCAATACCCGATGCGCCGTTCAATAGAACAAAGGGTAAGCGAGCTGGTAATAACTTAGGCTCTTGGAAAGATCCATCGTAGTTGGGTGCAAAATCAACCGTACCCTCATCAATCTCACTAAGCAACAAACCAGCAATCTTAGTTAAGCGTGCTTCGGTGTAACGCATTGCCGCTGCGCCATCACCATCACGTGAGCCAAAGTTACCCTGACCATCAATCAATGGATAACGCAAGGAGAAGCTCTGGGCAAGACGCACTAATGCGTCATAGGCAGATTGATCACCATGTGGATGGAATTTACCCAGCACATCACCAACAACACGAGCGCTCTTTACAGGCTTAGCATCAGCACGCAAACCCATTTCGCTCATCGAGAACAGAATGCGGCGTTGAACTGGCTTTTGGCCATCGGATACATCCGGTAATGCACGACCTTTGACAACGCTAATCGCGTAATCCAAGTAAGCGCGTTCAGCATAAACAGCCAGCGTCAAACTATCTTTGTCATCCTCATTGAGCTCAATCTTTTTTGGATCGTGTGGATCATTCGGTCCGCCTGTTTTCACCGGCATGGGCTTATCCACTTCAACGATATTCATTTCAATTGGCTCACCTGCAAATAAGTCAGCTTGCTCTGCTGGCTTATTACCACCTGGAGTTTTTTTAATCGCCATTAGATGTCCGCCTCTACCTCGTTGCCGCGCTCTTCTAACCAATCACGACGCGCCCCGGATTCGGATTTACCCATCAACATATCCATTGTTTTAATTGTTTCATCTTCTGTCCATGCGCCCAAGGTCACCGGTAAGAGGCGGCGTGTATCAGGATTGAGAGTGGTGTCCCACAGTTGTTCAGCACTCATCTCACCCAAACCTTTAAAACGAGAAATTTGCCACGCAGACTCTTTGACACCATCTTTACGCAACTTGTCTTCAATTGCTTGCAGCTCGCTTGCATCTAAAGCGTAAATCTTTTGGGCTGGCTTTTTGCCACGAGCTGGCGCATCCACTCTAAATAAGGGTGGCCGAGAAATATGGATATGCCCCAATTCAATTAATTTAGGGAAATGTTTGAAGAACAAGGTGAGCAACAAAACCTGAATATGCGCTCCATCGACGTCCGCATCAGACAAGATGCATACCTTGCCATAACGCAAGTTCGATAAATCAGGCGAGTCATTAGCACCATGCGGATCAACGCCAATCGCTACAGCAATGTCATGCACTTCATTATTGGCAAACAAGCGATCACGCTCAGCTTCCCAGGTATTGAGGACCTTACCGCGCAAAGGCAGAATCGCTTGATACTCCTTATTACGACCCATCTTGGCTGAGCCACCTGCCGAATCACCCTCAACCAAGAAAATTTCATTCAGACCAATATCTTGGCTCTCACAATCAGTCAACTTTCCGGGGAGAACTGCTACACCAGAAGATTTCTTCTTCTCTACTTTTTGGCCGGCACGGGTTCTGGCTTGGGCTTGCTTAATGACTAAGTCCGCTAGTTTGCGACCATAGTCCACGTGCTCATTGAGCCACAGCTCTAATGCAGATTTAGCATAACCAGAAACCAAACGCACTGCGTCTCTAGAGTTCAGGCGCTCTTTAATTTGCCCTTGGAATTGGGGATCCAATACCTTGGCAGACAAAATGAATGAAGCGCGCGCAAACACATCCTCAGGCATTAACTTGACACCTTTTGGTTGTAAAGCATGCATCTCGATGAAGCCTTTCACGGCATTAAAGAGACCTTCACGTAAACCACTTTCATGCGTTCCACCTGCAGGAGTTGGAATCAAGTTCACATAACTCTCTCGCACAGGTGCACCATCTTCAGTCCAGGTAACAACCCAGGCTGCGCCCTCGCCTTCAGCAAAGGAATCATCATCGCCGTTACCAGTTGCGTATTGCTCACCTTCAAACGGAGGAATCACTTCTGCACCGTGACCTGCTTGAGCCATCGCTTCATTTAAGTAGCCGCGCAAGCCTTGGGCATATTGCCAAGTTTGGCTCTCGCCAGACTTTTCTTGAATCAAGGTCACTTTTACGCCTGGCAATAAGACCGCCTTAGAGCGCAACAAACGAATAAGCTCAGGCATAGGAATCGCTGCACTGTCAAAGTACTTGCTATCAGGCCATGCGCGCACACGTGTACCGTGCGATTTATCTTCTTTTCCAGCGGCGCTGGTTTTGAGCTTTTCAATCACTTTGCCATCCGCAAAGGTCAGTGTCGAAACTTTACCCTCACGCCATACAGTGACCTCTAGTCGCTTGGATAAGGCATTAGTAACGGAGACACCAACACCGTGCAAACCACCAGAGAAGGCATACGCACCACCGGTACCTTTTTCAAATTTACCGCCAGCATGAAGTTGGGTGAAGACGATTTCTACTACCGGTAGTCTCTCAGTCGGATGAATGCCCACTGGAATACCGCGACCATCATCCTCCACGCTCACACTGCTATCAGTATGCAAAGTGACAATAATATGTTTACCAAACCCACCTAATGCCTCGTCGGAAGCGTTATCAAGCACCTCTTGAATGATGTGCAAGGGGTTATCAGTACGGGTGTACATTCCCGGCCGCTGACGGACGGGTTCGAGCCCTTTTAGGACTTGAATCGATGATTCGCTGTATTCGGATGTTTTACGGGTAGCCATGCGCGCAAATTGTAGTCATGTCTGAACGAAAACCTGAATTTTCCTGAATTACCCTTTTTTTCATGCCAAAATCGCAGGATGGGAGCCTTAAGTCATATTCGCGTTTTAGACCTCAGCCGTGTTCTTGCCGGCCCGTGGTGCACACAAAACCTCGCCGACCTCGGCGCAGACGTCATCAAGGTTGAAAAGCCAGGTGAAGGCGACGATACGCGTCACTGGGGCCCTCCTTTTGCTAGAGATCAAAGTGGTAAAGATACGGCTGAAACTGCGTATTTCATATCAATTAACCGCAATAAACGCTCTATTACGGTGGATATTAGCAAGCCAGAGGGCCAAGATATCATTCGCCAGCTAGCAAAAGAGTCCGATGTTGTCATTGAAAACTACAAAGTTGGGCAACTGGCGAAGTACGGGCTTGATTACGAGAGTTTGAGAAAAGTGAAGTCTGATCTCATTTATTGCTCTATTACTGGATTCGGCCAATTTGGACCCTACTCAAAACGTCCTGGATATGATTTTATTGTCCAAGGAATGGGGGGCTTTATGAGCGTTACCGGTGAAGCAGACGGCTTTCCGGGGGCTAGCCCACAAAAAGCTGGGGTTGCGATCGCCGATATTTTTACAGGGATGTACGCTACCACCTCTATCTTGGCTGCCATTGCCCATAAAAACCATACTGGCGAAGGTCAATATATTGACTTGGCCCTGTTGGATACACAAATAGCAGTCATGGCAAATGTGGCTAGCGCCTATTTATGTTCTGATGAAGTCCCCAAGCGCTGGGGTAATGCATCCCCAACGATAGTGCCGTATCAAACGCTTCCAACATCAGATGGTTGGATGATTGTTGCTGCTGGGAATAATGGTCAATTTAGGCATTTCGTCACAGCGGGTGGTGAAGCCCATTTAGCCGACAATCCTCTGTACTCAGAGAATCCAATGCGAGTAAAGCACCGTGAACAGCTAGTACCGCTGCTTGAGGAGATGACGAGAAAGAAGACTAAGGCAGAATGGATCGCCTTACTTGAGAAAGCAAATGTACCCTGTGGGCCAATTAATAATTTTCAAGAGGTCTTTGAAAATGAACAGGTTAAAGCCCGTGATATTCAAATCAATGTGCCCCACCCCACAGCTGGCAAGATGAAGTTAGTGGCAAGTCCTATGCGACTCTCTAAAACTCCAGTAGAAGTAAGGATGGCACCCCCTACACTAGGACAACACACTGATGAGATCCTACGCGAGAGACTGGGTCTTAGCGCGCAGGATATCCTTGTACTAAGAGAAAATGGTTCGATCTAATCGAGCTTGCCAATTTTTCTGACTACTTCATTCATCTTGGCAATGTCCTTATCCCAAAAGACTTGGAATTCAGGTTCGTCAAGATAGTCAATTGGACTGCCTGCATTGCCAATAGTTGAGCGAATGGAGTTGTCATTGACGGCAACTCTCAATGCATCGCGATATTTTTTGACAATCGGCTCAGGCGTACTCTTAGGCACAAAGATTCCCGTCCATTGATTGTATTCAACTGGTATTCCAAGTTCTTTGAGAGATGGAACATCTGGAAGCGCAGCCATCTTGCCTGATCCAGTGTGTGCTAAAGCCCTCAATTTTCCGGCTTTAATATTTTGCACTACCGTTGATGGCCCGCTTGCGACAATATCAACCTCTCCACTGAGCACAGCCAACACAGCAGGACCAGCACCGCCATAGGGAATATGAACAACGAAAATATTCTGATTCGTCTTCAGCATCTCCATTGGTAACTGCATAGTTCCATAGTTACCAGAAGAGCTGAAATTGTATTTACCAGGATACTTTTTAGCATCAGCAACGAACTCTGCCATTGTTTTCCATGGCGCATCACTCTTCACAACAATCACTAGTGGATCCGAAGTAATACGGCCAATGGGTCTGAGCTGATTCGTTGAGTACGAAGCGGTTTTGCCAGCAATCTTATCTGTCTCTGGAATCGTTGAAACAGAAGACATGGCAAATAAAACGTTATAGCCATCCGGTTTTGCTTTAGCTACATAGGCATTACCAATCCCACCACCTGCACCAGGTTTGTTTTCCATGATGATGGGCTTTTCAAGATTTTTAGCCATGCCATCAGCAATGGGTCTGCCAACAACAGTAGCAACCCCGCCTGGCGGAAACGGAATGATCATTGAAATCGGTCTGTTAGGCCATGACTCTTCAGCAGGCGCTGACTGACCAGACGCGCTCTGGCTAAACAGCGATACTGCAGCAAATAAACAGCCTAATAAGATTCCGATTTTTTGTTTTTTCTTGGAATGCATTATTTTGTCTCCTCCATCTATTTTTTTATAGGCCTACGCAGACATACTTCATCTCGAGGTATTCATCGATACCCCAAGAGCTGCCCTCTCTGCCTAGACCGGATTGCTTGACACCTCCAAATGGGCCGACCTCATTAGAAAAGAGACCTGTGTTTACGCCCACCATGCCAAACTCTAGGGCCTCAGCAACCTTCCAGATCCGACCAATATCACGGCTGTAGAAATAAGAAGCTAATCCAAATTGACTGTTATTAGCCAGCTTGACAACCTCCTCATCAGACTCAAAAGTAATCACTGGGGCAACTGGTCCAAATGTTTCTTCAGTTACCACTAGCATGGCATTGTTTACATCAGCCAAAATAGTGGGCTCAAAGAAAGTACCGCCTCGCTCGGAAGACTTGCCACCGGTAACCAAGGTCGCCCCCTTAGAAAGGGCATCAGCAATATGCCTCTGGACTTTAGCCAGCGCCTGCTCATCAATCAATGGTCCTTGGGTAACACCAGGCTCTAAACCATGGCCTACTTTGAGCCCTTTAGTAGCAGCAGCAAATTTTTCTACAAATTCATTGTGAACTTTTTTATGGACATAAAAGCGATTGGCTGCAACGCAAGCTTGGCCAGCATTACGGTACTTAGCAAACATGGCGCCAGCAACAGCATTGTCAATATTAGCGTCTTCAAAAACAATAAATGGCGCATGACCACCGAGCTCAAGGGCAATCTTTTTCACTGTGGGAGCACACTGCATCATCAGCAGCTTGCCAACCTCAGTAGATCCAGTGAACGAGAGATGCTTAACGACCTGAGAATCACAAAGGGCCTTACCAATGGCGATGGAATTGTGCGCATCGGCAGTCAAAATATTGATCACCCCATCAGGGACGCCAGCTCGAGAGGCTAGTTCAGCCAATGCCAAAGCTGATAACGGTGTTTGCTCAGCAGGCTTGATCACAATGGAGCAACCCGCAGCCAATGCTGGAGATACTTTTCTAGTGATCATTGCACTTGGGAAATTCCAAGGAGTAATCGCTACACACACTCCGATTGGTTGCTTGAGAACCATCAGACGCTTATCTTCCCACGTTGAACTAGGAATGGCGCCGGTTACTCGTTTTGCTTCTTCAGCAAACCATTCAATAAACGAGGATCCGTAATGAATCTCGCCCTTAGCCTCAACCAAAGGCTTGCCCTGCTCCAAAGACATGATGATCCCAAGATCTTCGGTGTGCTCCGTAATCAATTCAAACCACTTGCGCAAAACTGCGGCACGTTCCTTGCCAGTTTTTGTTCGCCATAAGGTAAATGCATTTTCGGCTGATGCAACGGCATCTAGTGCATCAGCTACATCGAGGTTAGGAACCTGAGCAATTTCTTCGCCAGTTGCGGGATTGTTCACTGAAAATACTTTGCCTGATTTAGCTTTAAGCCATTTACCGCCGATAAATGCATCGCCCTTCAGGAGATTTTTATCTTTCAATAACGAACTAATGTGATTTACTGCTGACATAAATAAATACTCCAAAGAATCTTGTAAGTGGCAAAATTGCTAATTCATTTAAAAAGTGTTGTGGCCCCACGGATCAGTAAAAACCCTAGGAAAATACAACCCTCCTAATCCGCTGATGATTTGCTTACGAAGAAAATTTTTGCAATAAAAATGAATACTAAAATTATTCTCCGCAACAGACCAAATCAAACTGTAACAAAAGATAACTTTCAATGCATTGACGCTGATATAGAGCCATTGAAGAGCGGTCAAGTCCTAGTATTAAATCAATGGCTTTCGCTTGATCCCTATGTGCGCGGCAGAATGAGCGAGCGAAAGTCATATGCACCTTCTATGGAGCTTGGTGATGTTGTTATAGGTGAAGGCATTGGAATCGTCTTAGATTCTCAGTCTGATCAATTCAAAGCAGGAGATAAAGTCATTGGCATGCTGGGATGGCAGACCCATGCCATCATGAATTCCACTGCGATCAAACTCATCCCTCAAACACCTTTTTCTGAAACCTGGCTACTGGGAGCAGCGGGAATGCCCGGAATAACCGCCTGGATTGGAATGATGGATATTTGCAAGCCTCAGGCTGGCCAAACCCTATTCATTAGCTCTGCCGCAGGATCCGTGGGGAGTGTCGCAGGTCAACTTGCCAAACTACAGGGCGCCAATGTCGTGGGAGTTGTGGGCTCTGAGGAAAAATGCGCTTATGTGCAAGATGTTTTGAATTTTGATAGCTGCCTATCTTATAAGCACAGCAGTTGGCCTAGCAATTTAAATCAATCTGCTCCCAATGGCATCGACGGGATATTTGAGAATGTTGGGGGTACGCTATTTGATGAGCTCATTCCTCAAATGAACCCCTTCTCCCGCATTGCTATCTGCGGACTGATTGCCGAAGGCCTTGAAGAGCATTTCCACAGCATCAATCTGCGTACTTTACTGGCAAAACGTATGTTAATTCAAGGGTTTATCGTCTCTGATCATGTTTCTCGATGGCGGGAGATCCAAAAGCAACTGATAGACCTCATAGTCAAACAAAAGATCCAAGTGTATGAAAAAATCACTGAGGGCCTTCAAAATGCGCCCCAGACCTTCATTGATTTACTTGAAGGCAGGTGTTTGGGCAAACAGATAATCAAGCTATCCTAAGCGCTTGATTTATCAAGAAAGCATCTATGACAGTTCAAATTAGCCCATCGAATACCCTCACACTAAAGAATCTACTAATCTTTGGCGGGCTGATGGTGACTTTTTCCATGGGCATACGCCATGGATTTGGACTCTTTAACCTACCCATCACTTCCGCCAATGGTTGGGGACGCGAAACTTTTGCACTGACTATCGCCCTACAAAATTTGATTTGGGGTGCAGTTCAGCCAGTGACAGGAGCATTGGCGGATCGTTATGGCGCACTCAAAATTATGATTGCCGGGGGCGCACTTTATGCATTGGGTTTAGCCGGCATGGCAATCTCTACTGATGCTTTGAGTTTTGCATTTGCGGGTGGTTTACTCATCGGTCTTGCACAAACTGCAACTACCTATAGCGTGGTGTATGGCATCTTAGGTCGCAACGTTGCTCCTGAAAAAAGAGTGTGGGCTATGGGTATCACTGCAGCAGCTGGATCATTCGGACAATTTTTAATGATTCCAGTTGAGCAAGGTTTGCTGTCAAACTTTGGCGCCAATGATGCGCTACTCGTATTGGCACTCATGGCAAGTCTCATGATTCCGATTGCGTTGATGTTGCGCGAACCTAATGCTGCAAATATGCAGCAAGCAAGCAATCAAACTATTACAGAAGCCTTAAGAGAGGCGATGGGCAACCCTAGTTTTAGATTGCTCACTTTGGGTTATTTTGTTTGCGGTTTTCAGGTGGTATTTATTGCGGTTCACTTAGCACCTTATCTAAAAGATTTATCAAAAATATATCCCGATGTTGGAGCGCCTTTTGTAGCAACTACCGCCCTCGCATTGATTGGTCTATTTAATATTTTTGGAACCTATGCCGCCGGAATATTCGGGCAACGCTTGCCAAAGCGCTATCTCTTATCGGGTATCTATATTAGTCGGTCCGTGGCGATCATCGCCTTTGTTTATCTACCTCTAAGCCCAACTACTACCTATATCTTTGCCGCTATCATGGGCTTCTTGTGGCTATCTACTATCCCATTGACCAATGCAATCGTTGCGCAGATTTTTGGCGTGAAGTACCTGACCATGCTCTCTGGTTTAGTGTTCTTTTCCCATCAGCTTGGCAGCTTCTGCGGAGCTTATTTTGGCGGGTATCTATTTGATCGCACCGGCTCCTATCTGATCGTTTGGAATATTGCGATTGCCTTAGGTGTATTTGCATTCTTAATCAATCTGCCAGTGAAAGAGCAGGCAATTCATCGCCTTGCTGCTACATAATTTTTTTATGCGCTTTTCTATTTCACGCTTCCTTGTATATGCCCTATCAGTAGCGATACTAGGAATTATTTTCTCTGCATACTTTGCACCAGAGTTGATGGTCGCAATCACGAATCAAGTGTGGGCACTGTGTGGCTGGTAATCAGTGGATAATGAAGAGCGCATTAACATCTTTCTGATAAAACGTTTTACTTTTTTTCATTCTTGCCGTAGCACAATGGATAGTGCACATGCCTCCTAAGCGTGGGATACAGGTTCGATTCCTGTCGGCGGGACCACTTCTTAATCAGAACTTATCCACAGCTTGTGTGGATAAATACCCAAAAGTTTTCGTAAGTCGCAGATTTGTATAGAGTGACCTAGCTTGCTTAATTTATGAGCATCTACCTATAAAGAAAAATATGCGTAAAAAATTATTGACATCTCAAATTCATTTATAGATTTTTAGATGACTATTTTGGTATTTTTAATTTCTCTTACACTTAGGCCATGCAAAAGCTCAACACCAAGCTCACTACAAAGCTCACACCCAGCACCATCGCCGCCCTAGAAGAAATGCTTCAAAATACGGCAAGGCCTGCCCCACCAGACTACTTACCCATCCATTTTTTAGGTGGCTACACAGCCGGACAGGTCATTGGGCACTTAAACCCTGATTTCACAAGCTATTTACAAGAATCTTTGGGTGGGAAACCCATTCCTCATATCAAAATAGGTCACGATCGCCTAACTATTGACCATGCAAGGCCCTTAGAGTTATCCGAGAGTCTCTTGAACATGGCAGATCGGATGCGTGAAGGCGGGCTGATTCCCGGCTGGAGAAACGAGAATTTTGCCTGGATTGACCAAAATGGCCACGAATACTTCCGTTTAGAACGCTCTGCCTTTCGTGCTTTTGGCTTTCGCAGCATGGCAACCCACATTAATGGCTATACCAAAGCCGGTAATCTATGGCTTGGACGACGTAGCGAAACTAAATCTACCGATCCCGGCCGTCTCGACAATCTGGCCGCAGGTGGTATTGGGGCAGATGAAACCCCTTGGGTTAATGCTCGGAGAGAATTATGGGAAGAAGCGGGTGTGCCACCCCAGATTTCCGATCACATTGAGCCTGTGGGTCGCATACACATGCGCCGCCCCATACAAGGACGGGGATTTCATGATGAGCAACTCTATATTTATGACCTGGAGCTGGCGGAGAACTTTATACCCACCAATCATGATGGAGAAGTGAGTGGTTTTATTGAAATCTCCCTTTCAGAGGCTGCAGCCCGCATTTTGGCCGATGAATTCACTAGCGATGCCGCCTTTGTGACTGCAGATTTCATTTTGCGCAACACCAGAGTGGACTAAAGCCCCCAAATTGGGTTTCAGCGTTTGATTTTGATCACCCAGCTTTTAGGCATTTCGTGGTTAAATAAGAGCTAAGGATGAAACAGGGGTGCCCTCAAAAGATTTTAATTGCGAGGCGCTGAGAAAGACCCTAGAACCCGATCCAGGTAATGCTGGCGTGGGGAGTTTTCCATCAGACCGTCACCCGGTTTCGTCCATCTAAAAACAGTCAGGAGATGGACATGAGCGATACCAACACTAAATCAAAACAAGAAATTCCTAGCTTAAAAAGCTTAGAGCGTGACTTTGGCCAAAAATTTGCCTACCCCGCCTCTACCAAAACTTACCTAGAGGGTTCGCGTCCAGATATTAAAGCGCCGATTCGCATGATCGAGCAATTATCAACCCGCGTTGGTGAAGAGATGGTGCCCAATCCACCAGTGCCAGTTTATGACACATCAGGTCCCTATAGCGATCCCGAGATCGTGATCAATCTTGAAAAGGGTTTGCCTTTATTGCGTAAGAGCTGGATCGAAGAACGAGGCGACACAGTTCAATTATCTGGACCAAGTTCCGAGTACGGTGTTGCCCGCTCACAAGATGCGGCTACGCAGAATTTGCGTTTTGCCCATATCAATCCCCCACGCGTCGCTAAGGCGGGTCAGAATGTAAGTCAAATGTATTACGCTCGCAAAGGTATCGTGACTCCTGAAATGGAATACGTTGCTCTGCGTGAATCCATGGGTCTTGAGCAATTGCGTAAGAATCCAGAATACAAACAACTGCTTAAGCAACACCCAGGTAAGAGCTATGGCGCAAATCTACCTGACATCGTTACCGGTGAATTTGTGCGTTCTGAAATCGCTGCCGGTCGTGCGATTATTCCAGCCAATATTAATCACCCTGAACTAGAGCCAATGATTATCGGCCGCAATTTCCGCGTGAAGATTAACGGCAACTTGGGCAATTCTGCTGTGACTTCTTCTATTAATGAAGAAGTAGAAAAAATGGTTTGGTCAATCCGTTGGGGTGCAGACACCATCATGGATCTTTCTACAGGAAAGCATATTCATGAAACTCGTGAGTGGATTATTCGTAACTCACCAGTTCCAATTGGTACGGTACCAATCTACCAAGCACTCGACAAGACCGGCGGCATTGCAGAAGATCTCACCTGGGAAATGTTCCGCGACACCCTAGTAGAACAAGCTGAGCAAGGCGTTGACTATTTTACGATTCATGCTGGCGTGTTACTGCGCTATGTTCCTTTAACTGCTGACCGTATTACTGGCATCGTCTCTCGTGGCGGCTCCATCATGGCGAAATGGTGCTTGGCCCACCATAAAGAAAACTTTCTCTATACGAAGTTTGATGAGATTTGTGAAATCATGAAAGCCTATGACGTGTCATTTAGCTTGGGTGATGGCTTGCGCCCAGGTTGTATTGCTGACTCGAATGATGCTGCCCAGTTTGGTGAATTGCATACCCTTGGTGAGCTCACTGCCAAGGCCTGGAAGCATGATGTGCAAGTCATGATCGAAGGTCCTGGTCACGTGCCAATGCAGCGCATTGAAGAAAATATGACTGAAGAGTTGAAGCACTGTCTAGAGGCGCCCTTCTACACTCTCGGACCATTGATTACCGATATCGCTCCTGGTTACGATCACATCACCAGCGGTATTGGTGCGGCTCAAATTGGCTGGTACGGTACAGCGATGCTTTGCTATGTCACACCAAAAGAGCATTTAGGTTTGCCAGATAAAGAAGATGTGCGTACCGGCATCATCACTTACAAAATTGCAGCCCATGGCGCAGACTTAGCCAAAGGTTTACCGGGTGCTCAAGTGCGAGATAATGCCTTATCAAAAGCCCGCTTTGAGTTCCGTTGGGAAGACCAATTTAATCTTGGCTTAGACCCTGAGCGTGCTCGTGAGTACCACGATGCCACCCTGCCAGCAGAAGGCGCGAAGATAGCGCATTTTTGCTCAATGTGTGGACCGAAGTTCTGCTCGATGAAAATCACACAAGAAGTGCGCGACTACGCGGCCACATTAGATGCGGATGGCAATCCTAAGTCAAAAGTCATTCCAATTACTGCAGAAGCCTCTACTGATCCACAAAAAGGAATGGAAGAGATGTCCGCTGAGTTTCGTAAGCGCGGTAGTGAGATTTATCAATAAGTGAATCACGTCTTCTCAAACGGCAAATACGCCATCGTTGGCGCCGGCCTCATGGGTCGGCTGCTAGCGGTCGCACTTGCTAAGCGCGGTGCTCAGGTAGAGCTGTTTGAGAAAGGTGGTTCGGATGGTAACTTAGCGGCGGCTCGAATTGCGGCTGCTATGTTAGCTCCACTGGCAGAGTCTGCCATTACAGAAGATAACGTGGTGCGTATGGGTGTTTACAGCCTGCCACGCTGGAAGCAACTCATCAATGAATTAGCAAAGCCGGTTTATTTTCAACAGAATGGCACGCTCATCCTATGGCATCGACAAGATGCCAGTGATGCGGAGCGATTTGCCTCCCATCTAGGGAGAAATTGCGATCACAATCAGGCGCTTGCTAAACCGATTCATTTGGATAGTCAGTCTCTCGCAGAAATCGAGCCTAGTGTTGCTGAGCGATTTACCCAAGGGCTCTATCTACCCAATGAAGGCCAGCTCGATAACCGCCAACTGCTAGAAGCATTGTTAGTTGAGCTGACATTAATGAAGGTACCCTGTCATTGGAATCAAGCGGCCGACCCCGATCTACTTCGCGCTCAAAAGAATGGCTTTGATTGGGTCATCGATTGTCGTGGTCTTGGTGCCAAGGCTGCTTGGGGTAATGCCGGTAGATCCAAAGATTTACGAGGAGTGCGTGGTGAGGTGATTCGCCTACATGCGCCTGAAGTAAAGCTACGACGTCCTACTCGCCTCATCCATCCGCGCTACCCAATTTATATCGCTCCTAAAGAGGATGATGTCTACGTTGTTGGTGCAACAGAAATTGAATCTGAAGATGTCTCTCCCATGAGTGTGCGCTCCGCATTGGAATTACTCAGTGCGGTTTATACCGTTCATAGCGGCTTTGCTGAAGCACGTATTTTAGAAATGGCAACGCAATGCCGACCTACACTCAAAGATAATCTACCGGAGATAGCCCTTGATCGAAAACCAAATCAAGCCGGTCTGATGATGATCAATGGACTCTATCGACATGGCTTCATGATCTCACCAGCGATTTTGGATTGCGCATTAGAAGTGTTGGATTCGGGATCTAGTAAGACAGCTATCGACTTAGGCTTGCAGATGACAGCTTCAGCTGAACAGGAGCTCAGTACATGCGCATAATGGTGAATCAAGTTGCTAAAGAGGTTCCAGATCACAGTACGATTGATGATGTATTGCTACTCATCGACGCCAGGCCACCGTTTGCCGTTGCCGTCAATTATGAATTTGTTCCCAAGACCAAGCATGCAGAAGAAGTGTTGCGTGAAGGTGATGAAATGGAAGTCATAGCGCCTGTTACTGGCGGCTAATTTTGTAACGAACATATCAAGAAATATCTAAATAAAAGTAATTGATTAACATGACAGCCCCATTACCAAACACTTTAAATACAGCCGATCCATTGCTACTGTATGGCGAGTCTTTTGCTAGTCGCTTATTGCTAGGAACCTCACGTTACCCTTCTCCACAGGTATTGGAAAATGCTGTGAAGCAATCCAATCCTGGAATGATTACAGTAAGCCTGCGTAGGCAAGGCACTTCTACAACTGAAGCGCATTCTGGTTTTTGGGATCTCTTGAAGAAAATGGCTGTACCGGTTTTACCGAATACCGCAGGATGTCATAGCCCTAAAGAGGTCATTGCTACGGCGCAGATGGCACGCGAGGTTTTTGAAACTAGCTGGATCAAGTTAGAACTCATCGGCGATGACTACACCTTACAACCCGATACCCTTCGTTTAGTCTCTACAGCAGAAACTTTAATTAAAGATGGTTTTAAGGTATTGCCTTATTGCACTGAAGATCTCATCTTGTGCCAACGCTTAGTTGACGTAGGATGCCAAGCGGTGATGCCGTGGGCCGCTCCAATTGGTACTGGACAGGGCCCTTTAAATCCTTATGCATTGAAACTCTTACGTGACCGCTTAAAGGTTCCGCTTCTAGTGGATGCTGGACTAGGCCTTCCCTCGCATGCATGCACTGTGATGGAATGGGGTTTTGATGGCGTATTACTCAATACGGCCGTAGCACTAGCCGATGACCCGGTAGCGATGGCTAAAGCATTTGCAATGTCAGTCGATGCTGGCCGCACTGCCTACCTCTCTGGTGCCATGACAGCACAACAGTCTGCCCAAGCTAGCACCCCATTAGTTGGTACACCTTTTTGGCACCAAA
Source organism: Polynucleobacter sp. Adler-ghost (assembly GCF_018688495.1). Lineage (NCBI taxonomy): Bacteria > Pseudomonadati > Pseudomonadota > Betaproteobacteria > Burkholderiales > Burkholderiaceae > Polynucleobacter > Polynucleobacter sp. Adler-ghost. Next base: position 954,554 of record NZ_CP061320.1, on the reverse strand, counting down.
GTTAAGAAGTTAATTAAATGAGCTTAGTGCGCGACCTTGCCGATCAAATTGTTGCAGCCCACGCTAAGGATGGGATGTGCTTGCCGATCCCAGCGTACAGTATGTCATCACCGCCACCAAAAATTGATAATGAGCATGCGGCAGATCACTATGAGCTAGCAGGCGCACTGGCATCGATTGAAATGGGCTTTATCGAATGTGATGCTAAGGTATTAGGCAAGGCTTGGTCACGTATGGCTCACCAAGATGGTGGATTTAACCCATTGAAATGGCCCTCTAGACCTGAGCATTTTGATTTACTCCCTTGGACTCGCAACATGAACCCCAATGCATTTGCCGAGTGTCCTCAGCGCTTGGGTTTATATGCTGTAATGCCCGATGCTGATTGGGTTAAGCGTGCTATTGAGGCTGATGTGCCAACAGTGCAACTACGACTTAAATCAGATGATCGCAGACTGATTCGTAAGCAGATCGCGCAATCTGTTGAGGCGGTCAAAGGCAGCAAGACTTTGCTCTTTATTAATGATTATTGGCAAGAGGCGATTGAAGCTGATGCCTACGGCGTGCATCTGGGGCAAGAGGATCTAGAAGTGGCAGACTTGGATGCAATTCGATCTGCGGGTCTACGCTTAGGCCTGAGTACCCACGGCTATGCTGAGATGGTTCATGCAGATCGTTTCTGCCCGAGTTATATCGCTATGGGCGCAGTCTTTGCAACCAATCTGAAAAAAATGGCTACTGCTCCCCAAGGTTTGGGCCGTTTGTATAAATATGCTCAATTGATGAGTCACTACCCTTTGGTGGCTATTGGCGGCATTGATGAAAGTAGTATTCATGCGGTAGCACAAAGTGGCGTTGGCTCAGTTGCAGTTGTCAGGGCAATTAATGGGTCGAGTGATCCCAAGGCGGCAGTCAAGAGACTGCAAGAGTTGATGAAAACCTAGCACTTAAAATCTTGCATACTGAATCTTTAATACTTACCCTCTTCTTCTGGCAATGCGGTTGGATAAAAATCATGCATGTGCCATAAAGGTCCTGGACCCTCACCAATACTTAAGAAGCGACCTTTTTCCAGCCCTGCCTCAACATAAGCAATTGCCTTAGCAACAGCATGAGAAAGATCGTGACCATCCGCTAAATAAGTCGCGATAGCAGATGACAGTGAGCAGCCAGTGCCATGGGTATTAGGCGTGTTAACCCGGTAGTGCTTGAATTCTTTTGATTGAACCACCTCAAGCCCATCTTCAATAGTTCGCCACATCAGAAAATCTGTCAGCTGAGTATGGCTGGCATCCAGATGCCCTCCTTTAATCAAGACTGCCTGAGGACCCATCTCAAGCAACTCTTCTGCCGCCAACTTGAAATCCTTCACTCCTTCGATCTCGCGACCCAAGAGCAAGCCAGCCTCTTCCAAATTGGGAGTGATTAAGCTAGCCATCGGAAATAACTCTTTAATCATAGCTTGAGCGGTATCGTCTCCACCAAGACTGGCGCCTGAAGTAGCTCTCAGAACAGGATCTAGGACTATTCTTTTGGCGCCATGACGCTTGAGAGCAGATGCCACAGTGCGAACGATTTCTGGACTAGCCAACATACCAATCTTGACGATGTCTACCCCAATATCCATAAATACCGCATCAATCTGAGCCTCAACCACATCAAGATCAATATCCTGAATACGGCTTACCCCCAAGGTGTTCTGGGCTGTGATGGCAGTGATCACCGTCACCCCATATCCACCAAGGGCTGTGATGACTTTGAGGTCAGCCTGTATGCCAGCGCCACCGCCACTATCGGACCCAGCGATGGTCAATACTTTAGGGATCTGCACAGAACTTGGGGTAGATGATTTCATCTTGCTATAATAACGGCTTATTCCTCGATAGCTCAGCGGTAGAGCAGCAGACTGTTAATCTGTTGGTCCGTGGTTCGATCCCACGTCGAGGAGCCAAATACAAGAAAACCACCTTTTAGGTGGTTTTTTCTTTGGTGGTCAAGATGAATCGATTGACTCTAGACCAATCCCTTCTTTTTTAGATTAGCAATTCGGTTATTTAATGTTTTGATGGTGAGAAGATTGAATTTATCCCCCTCAGACCAATTGCCGCCTTTCCACTCAATACCCTCTGATGTGATGTTGGCAAATGGCTCTTTACCCTCTTTTACGTAGCCTTCCAAAATAGCAATGAGTGCTGGGCGATCATCCGATCCTCCAGCATCTTTAATGGCATCCAAGATGGGCTTAGTAATCGTATCGCCATAGCTGACTTTAGAGTCTGGATGTTTTGGTGCTGCTGGCTCATCAAAGATGTATTCATGTGGCCACTCAAATACATTTCTAGCTGAATTTTTTACTGACTCTGGGCTGACTGCGCCGCCCTCGGGATTTTTTGGGTCCGTCGGGAGGTTTAATCCCACAATCCAAGCTTCGAATTCTGCAATACGGGCATAGCGCTTTTCTTCACTATCGCGCTTTTGCTCTTCCTGAGAAAGTAGCAAAGTGACCCAAGCCCAGGCGATATCTTTAGGTATAGCAAACTCTTGCGCCAAAATGCCGCTCGCTTTTTTCAGGATTGGCTTGGATGTGAGTTTGGTCATTGTGTTCTTTCTGTATTCTTGAGTGGGTGCCTTCAACGTAGGATGGAAAGGCTCGCCACAGACCCCGTAGGATACTCTTCATTGGCGTAGATTGAACCCAAATGAGGACTTTTAATCTCCCAGATCCCAATTGCCACTTGCTCTGTTATGCTTTTAGCACTGAATTAAAAATCATCATTAGAGTGAATTTAGTAAACGGGAGATAGACATGATTCAAAGCAAGCTTTTAAACGTATTTATTCGTATACCCCTATTCTTTGCAGCAGTGATCGCCATATTGCTTGGCACTAGTCACATATCCCTCGCTCAATCAGACTATCCAAATAAACCAATACGTTTTATTGTCCCCTTTCCTCCTGGCGGGGCAACCGATAACATTGCCAGACCACTCCAAAGCGAGCTATTAAATACCCCGAAGTGGAATGTTGTAATTGACAATAAGCCAGGTGCAGGTGGCAATATTGGCGCAGAAATAGTTTCTAAATCCGCTCCAGATGGCTATACCTGGCTCATGGCCTCCGTGGGCACGCACGGTATTAATCTTCCTCTCTACACCCAAGGTGGCGGAAAGTTACCATTTGATCCAGTTAAGGATTTCACTCCCATTACTTTGGTAGCGGAGTTGCCTAATGTCTTAGTGCTGAATCCTGAATTTGCCGCTAAAAACAAAATCAGTAGCGTGAATGATTTAATTGCATACGCCAGAGCTAACCCAGGTAAAGTCAATATGGCTTCAAGTGGTAATGGCACTTCGATTCATATGGCGGGAGAATTATTTAAATCCATGACAAAAACGTATATGGTGCACTTACCTTATAAGGGCAGTCCTCCAGCAGTCACTGATTTAATGGCAGGAAATGTAGACATCATGTTCGACAATCTCCCTTCTTCAATTAACTTTATTCGTGCTGGTCGTTTAAAGGCATTGGCAGTTACTAGTGCCAAACGCTCACCTGCATTTCCAGATCTACCAACCATAGCTGAGGCAGCAAACTTACCTGGCTATGAGGCAACTTCTTGGTTCGGTGTTGTCGGCCCCGCGAATATGCCGGCAGATATTCTCAATAAAGATAGCGCCGTACTGATGGCTGCTATCAATAGCGCTGCTGTGAGAGAAAAATATTTAGCAATGGGTGCACAGCCAGTTGGAAATACACCTGCTCAATTCTCAACTTTCATTAAAAATGAAATTGCGAAGTGGACAAAAGTTGTCAAAGATTCTGGTGCAAAGGTGGATTAAGTTTCCAGCTGACTTACTGAAAGAGGAGCATCGCCCCTCTTTTTTTATTGCCCTAATTGAGAAAGCAGTTTAGTTGGGGTAATCACTTCTGGATCCAAGACTAGTTCAATCAAAGCACCTTTTTTACTAGCCAGTGCCTTTGCAAATGCCGGTGCAAATTCCTCGGTCTTGCTGACTCTAAAACCAGGCATTCCAAAACTATCTGCAAACTTCACAAAATTAGGATTGGTTAAACCAGTCGCAATCACGCGAGACTTAAACTCTCTCTCTTGATGCATACGAATAGTGCCAAGCATGCTGTTATTCACCACTAAAACAATTGGGTAGGCATCGTAACGAGCAGCAGTAGCTAGCTCTTGGCAATTCATCATAAAGTCGCCATCACCACATACTGCAATCACCACTTTTTCTGGGCTAGTAATCTTTGCAGCAATTGCGGCAGGTAGACCATAGCCCATGGATCCATTGGCAGGTGCCAATTGGGTTTTATATGCCCCGTAGGGATAAAAACGATGGACCCAGGTTGCAAAATTCCCAGCACCATTAGTAATAATGGCATCACGCGGTATGAGATCTGGTAAAGAGTCCATGATGAACGCTAATTGCAAGTCACCCTTAACTGTTACAGGACTAGAGAAAGCGAGGTACTCATCATGGGCCAGCTTCATAGTGGTGCGGTCATGATGAGCATTCATCTGCACCATTTTTAATGCTGAACAGAAATTTTCTGGACTGCAATTGATAGCAAAGTCAGGTCGATATACACGGCCCAACTCTTCTGGACCCGACAGCACGTGAATTAATTTTACTTTTGCTTGAGGCACAGTCAATATGCTGTAGCCAGCGGTTGTCATCTCTCCAAGGCGCTCTCCGATGACTAACAAAACATCCGCCTCTTGAATACGCCTCACCAAGGCAGGATTAGCGCCAATACCCAGGTCACCTGCAAATGCAGGATCTAGATTGTCAATCACATCTTGAGAACGAAAGCTGGTGGCAACTGGTATGGCCTGCGCGTTTGCCCAAGAACGTAAAGCTTCGCATGCAGTATGGTTCCAATTGCCACCGCCAGCGATCACCATTGGATTTTTAGCAGAGGTAAAGGCAGCCATTGCTTGATTAAAACTCTGGAGATCTAAGCCTGGCTGAACGAGATGGGCAGCTTTGACAGGGTTTTCTTGACCAGTCATATACAGCACATCTTCTGGTAAAGCTAATACAACAGGGCCTTTTCGACCTGCCTGAGCCACATGGAAGGCATGGGAAACAAATTCATCAATCCGGTCGACGCGATCGATGCTACCAACCCATTTAGCGCATTCTGAGTACATGCGGCGATAGTCAATTTCCTGGAAGGCCTCACGCTCAACCATATCAGTGCCAACTTGTCCGACCAATAAAACCATTGGGCTTGAGTCTTGATAAGCCGTATGCATTCCAATCATGGCATTCGAGGCTCCAGGCCCACGAGTTACCATGAGGACGCCAGGGCGGCCTGTTAATTTTGCATAGGCCTCTGCCATATAAGCGGCGCCACCCTCTTGTCGACAGGTGATGAATCGAAAATCAGGGTGATCAACTAAGCCATTTAATAATGGCAGAAAACTCTCACCAGGAACGCCAAAGGCTATATCTACACCCTGCCTTGCCAATGCATTTGCGAGGATTTGGCCACCATTTAGCACTTTAATTGGGGTCTCCATGATGTTGATTGGCTTTCTAAAGATTTTGGATGTGTGTGACTAGTATCAGAAAGTTATCACACTTTATCAAGCAATGGAGCTGAAAGGATGACCCATCGAAGAGACTTATCAGCCTTAGAGACTGCCCTATACTGCCATCACTAACAACCAATAAACCAATTTAATTGGAGGCTTTGCAATGAGACTATTTAGTTATCGAGATTCAAGTGGCCAAGACGGTGTGGGGGCTCTTTTAGTGGGGAGCGCTAATAGCTTTATTAATCTATCTGCCACAGATCCATTGATACCCAATAACTTGCAAGCCATTATTGAATCTCAAGAAATCTTAAATCGTGCTGCAGCAGCGATCCAAAACTCCAAGGCAATTAAAGGAGAGATAGACACTATCACTTTTAGATCGCCCATTGAGAGACCCGGAAAAATTATCTGTATGGGTCTGAACTATGCTGACCATGCAAAAGAAGGTGGCAATGCAAGACCTGAATACCCCAGTTTTTTTATGCGTGGTCCCAGCTCATTAACAGCGCACTTAAGTCCCATCATTCGACCTCAGGTTTCCGATAAGTTAGATTACGAAGCAGAGCTCGCCTTTGTGGTTGGTAAAAAGGCGCGCCATCTGACATTAGAAAACGCTTTGGAATGTGTAGCGGGATACAGCATTTTTAATGATGGCAGTATTCGAGATTACCAACGTAAAACGACCCAATGGACTATTGGTAAAAACTTTGATCAAACTGGTGCTTTCGGGCCATGGTTAGTGACGCCAGATGAGCTTCCCCTTGGCTGCGATGGCTTGAAAATTCAGTCGCGCTTAAATGGTCAGGTTATGCAAAACGCCAATACCAAAGACTTTTTATGGAACGTGGCAGAGACCATTGTGCTGATAACAGAGTGCATGACGCTGGAGCCTGGCGATCTGGTCATTACCGGAACCCCGGCTGGCGTTGGCTATGCAAGGACACCCCCTGTTTTCATGAAACCAGGCGATATTTGTGAGATTGAAATTGAATCTATTGGAATACTGCGCAACTCTATAGCGGATGAGTAATCGAGCCAAAGCTCTCAGTAGACCTTAAAATAGCACCATGACCAAGATTCCAGAACTTCTCGCCCCTGCCGGCAGCCTCTCCATGCTGCGTACTGCCTTTGACTTTGGTGCTGACGCTATTTATGCTGGGCAGCCGCGTTATTCCCTGCGAGTACGCAATAACGACTTCGGAAAAATGGAGACGCTCAAAGAAGGTATTGATACTGCCCATGCTTTAGGTAAAAAGTTTTATCTCGTATCCAACCTCCTGCCTCATGGTGGTAAGACGCGCACCTATATTAAGGATATGGATCCTGTAGTTGCATTAAAGCCTGATGCGATGATCATGTCAGATCCTGGCCTCATCATGATGGCCAGAGAAGCTTGGCCAGATATGCCGATTCATTTATCTGTTCAAGCCAATACAGTGAATGGTGCCTCTGCAAAATTCTGGCGCTCTGTTGGTATCAGTCGAGTGATTCTGTCACGCGAGCTATCTTTTGATGAAATTGAAGAAGTGCGTCAAGACTGTCCAGAAATGGAATTAGAAGTATTTGTACATGGTGCTTTGTGTATTGCCTACTCTGGCCGCTGCCTACTATCTGGCTACATGTCTCATCGCGACTCCAATCAAGGTGCTTGTACTAATGCCTGTCGTTGGGATTACAAGGTCAAGCCCGGACAACAAAATACTAGTGGTGATGTAGTTCTTCTTCAGGAGGCACGTCGTCCAGATGATTTAATGCCCATGGAAGAAGATGAGCACGGCACTTACATCATGAACTCAAAAGATTTGCGTGCTATTGAGCATATTGAACGCTTGACCAAGATGGGCGTCGATTCATTCAAGATTGAGGGTCGCACCAAGTCGCCCTATTATGTTTCTCGTACCTGCCAATCCTATCGCACTGCGATTGATGATGCAGTAGCCGGTCGTCCAATGAATATGTCACTAATTGGTAATTTGGAAGGCCTTGCAAATCGTGGCTATACCGATGGCTTCTATGAGCGTCACCACGATAAAGAATATCAACTCTATATGCGTGGCCACTCCCTCTCGGGTAGAAGTTTGTATGTTGGCGAGACCTTAGAGATTGATGAGGCCTCAGGTCGCGTCAAGGTAGATGTCAAAAATCGTTTCTCGATTGGTGATAAGTTAGAAATCATTGAACCCGAGGGTAATCAAGATATGGTCTTGGATGCCATGTGGAATCTCAAAGACGAGCCAATTGATGTTGCCCCCGGCTCAGGTCACTTTGTGTGGATTCAATTACCACTCAAGAGTAAGCATGCATTTATTGCGCGCTACACCCAAGAACCAGCACCTGTTGAGGCTAACTCTTGCAGCAACTGCTAATTAAGCATCTTAGAAAGTATTTATGAGTGCAATCCCGCCTAATTTAGATTCTGCACATGGTTTCAAAGCTAAAGCTAAGGAAGAATTTGTCAAAGCGTTTCAGTTAACTATTTACTTTGGATCTTGGTTTTGTGCTCTTGCCTTTTTAGCAGCAACCTCCCTAGATGAGAGGCCTATCCCTTTATCTATCTTTGGCTTTGCTTTATTCAAAGCGGCAATCTGCGCCAAATTCATGTTGATCGCTCAGGCTGCATTCCCAATCAAAGTCAATGAAAAGCATGGAATCGTCAGCTCACTTCTCTTGGAGTCCCTAATCTACCTTCTGGTTGTTTTGGGCTTAAATTACTTAGAGGCCGGAGTTCATGGATTAATTCATGGAAAAGCGTTTTTGATCTCTATGACTGAATTTGGACAATCTAATCCTTTGCGCGTAGTGGCCATGTCGATTGTGTATTGGTTAATTGTGTGGCCTTATTTACTCCTAACGGGAATGACCATCATGCTTGGTAGCAACGCTACCCTAAAGATTTTGTTTGGCGACAAATCAAAACTCAACTAATCTAACTTGAGTGAAGTAACTCGGATGATTAATTTCGCCCACCTTACTCAAGGTCGAGTTTTTGCAATAGGCACTTGGCTATTCCTTACTTCAGGCGCTTTACTACCAACCCTATCTCATTCACAAGAAATCGAAGCGCGTACCTATTCCAATGCACCAGTTGGGATTAACTTTATTAGCGCTGGGGTTGCACAAGCAAAGGCCGGTAATTACACGCTGACTAGTGAAGTCATGGGTCTTACCCATATCTTTGATGCAGGGGGTCAATCTGGCAAGCTCACTCTAGTACTTCCTTATGGTCAACTGACTGGATCGAGTTCGATTGGCGGGCGCACAGTAAATGCCAGTACTGAGGGATTATCAGATCCACTGATCAAGGCAGCAATTAATCTCTATGGCGCACCAGCATTAACGCTAGATCAATTTAAGAGTTACCAGCAGGATCTGATTATTGGAGTCAGTCTTGCGGCATCAGTGCCATGGGGTAAGTATGACGACAACCAACTCATTAATGTGGGAGCAAATCGTTGGTTTATCCAGCCAGGCCTTGGAGTTTCTAAAGCGCTTGGTCCTTGGCGATTTGAGCTCGCTGGTGCTGGTATTTTCTACACCAGCAATACCAACTTCATGGGCGGTAACTCGCTATCTCAAAACCCAGTTTACTCGACTCAAACACACGCTATTTATTACTTTCAGAATACTGCTTGGATCTCTGTAGATGCCACCTACTTTACTGGCGGGCAATCCTACCTCAATGGCAACCCGATTAGTGGTAGCCAAGAGAATTGGCGCTTTGGCACAACGATGTCCTACCCAGTAAATAAACATAATTCGATTCGACTGTCAGCGAGCACAGGTGCGTACTCGAGAACCAATAATAGTTATGACTTATACGGGATTTCTTGGCAGTACCGCTTTGGCGGTGGCCTGTAATTATTTACAAGTCGCGCAGATGACGGCGCAATATCTTGCCCACATTAGACTTGGGCATTTCAGTAATAAAAGCAATCTTTCTGGGACGTTTGTAACTTGTCATTTGCTCTTTGCAATACTGAATGACTTGAGCCTCAGTTAGCTCAGGCTTGTCTTTAACAATATAGGCCTTGACGATCTCACCGAGCTTGCGGTGCGACAGTCCAATCACAGCACATTCCCTGACACCGGGAATTTGAGAAATCACTTCCTCAATTTCATTAGGAAATACTTTATAGCCAGCTACTACGATCATGTCCTTTTTACGATCGACAATCTGTACAAAGCCATCGGGATTCATGATGCCAATATCGCCAGACTTAAAATATCCCTCTGGCGTAATAGATTGCGCAGTCTCATCTGGTCTATTCCAGTAGCCCGCCATCACCTGTGGACCCTTGATGCAAATCTCTCCAGGCGAGCCAAATGGAACTTCTATGCCATCGTCACCTAGTATCAATACATCTGTACCAGGCACTGGCATGCCAATGGATCCAGTAAATTCTTTTACGAATGGCGTATTGACACACACCACCGGTGAAGTTTCTGATAGCCCATACCCTTGAGCAATCGGCACTCCCATCATTTTCTGCCAAAGCTCCGCCGTCTTTTTTTGAACTGCCATGCCACCGCCAATGGTGACCAAAAGATTGGGTAGGCGCACACGTTTAAATTCTGGACGATGTATCAAGGCATGAAAAAGCGTATTAACGCCTGGAAAAATATTGATATCCGGGTGCTTTATCAGCAGCTTAATAAAGCCAGTAATATCACGTGGATTGGCGACCAATAACAATTTGGCGCCTTTACGCATTCCAAGCAGACCGCAGGCAGTCAGTGCAAAGATATGGGTCATCGGCAAGGCACATAAAAAAACTAACTGTTGCTGCCGATTTTTTAAAGCAGGGTCGAGCCAAGATTCAATCTGAATTATATTGGCTAATATGTTGCGGTGTAATAAAACTGCGCCTTTAGAAACCCCTGTAGTTCCGCCCGTGTATTGTAAAAAAGCAATACCGTCCTGCCTTAGGTTTGGTTTAGTGAAGCCATGGCCAGCGCCAATTTTGAGAGCTTGATTCAATTTAACGCAAGGAAAGCTCCAATGCGGAATCAGCTTTTTAATATGGCGAGCAATCAAATTAATGATGACACCCTTCGGCCCTAGACTCTCTCCTGGGCTACTGACAATAACCTTCTTTATAAGTCCTAGATTGGCAATCTCCTGATATACGTGAGCAAAGTTTTCTAACATCACCAAGATGGATGCACCGCTATCTTGGAGTTGATGCTCCAGCTCGCGAGCGGTATAGAGCGGATTGATATTGACTACGACAAACCCTGCACGTAGAGTCCCTAGCATTGCAATTAAGTATTGCGGAACATTCGGGAACATGATGGCGATACGCGAGCCCGCTTCAAGACCTAAGGTTTGTAAATAAGCTGCAAAGTCCTTGGACAGAATATCGAGTTGACGATAGCTGATGGTGTACCCCATCGACTCCATTGCTATCCGATTGGGGTAATTTTTAAAAGAATCCTCTATCAAATCAGCGATCGATGAATAGCCCGCTAAATCGATCTCATGGGGAACGCCCTCGAGATAGTTTTTCAGCCAAGGTTTTTGAGTATTCATCTTCAAGATTAATTTGGTAATAGTGTTGGGCGCACCTTAAGCGCTCATCAGCTCTTTGAGCTTATCTAAATACAGCTCTTGACCATGATTGACGCGGTGAGTCCATTCGTTTCCAGAGTCAGCGTTGGCATCATCAGTCACGTATTTAAATGAATGCCATGGAATGTGAAATTGATGTGCGATATTAGCAATCGCAAACAACTCCATGTCCACCACATCTACACCCTGAGATGTTAGCCAAGGATCATGGGCAGTAACAAAACTATCGCCAGTACCACAAGTATGCTCACCGCCAAGAGACAGGTATTGGGATGGCTTGGGGCAAAACGGAGTTTGGCCTCGAGGCGCCAGAGGGTCTGTCATCATGTCGCGCTGTATTACTTTGCCGATTTCTAATAAACCCTGAAGAGCGGGGTTAATTTTTCCAACGGTACCAAAGTTCACAATCCTCTGAGGCTGATATTGATGAATAGCCTGAATACTTGCCGCGGTTGCATTGATTTTGCCAACCCCAGAATACACAATATCGATACCCGCCGGTAGTGCGCTTTTATCCAGCTCGGACTCTAATGCGGTAATAATGAGCAATTGTGTTTTCATATCAGCCAACAATGAATTTATTAGATTATCTACCTGGAGTCCCCGACTTTCCTAAGTCAGGCATCCTCTTTAGGGACATCTCCCCTTTATTAGCCGATCCGAGTGCATTTAAAGAGGCTACGATACAGCTAGAGGCACTTGCTCAGCAATTTGATTACAGCCATATTTTAGGCATTGAATCACGTGGCTTTATCTTTGGCACCGCCCTCGCCTACAAAGCCCATAAAGGCCTCGCTTTAGCCCTGAAACCCAATAAGCTGCCTTTAGCTAGCCATCGAGAATCCTATGGCTTGGAGTACGGCTCCGATTCCCTAGAAATTCAGGAGTCTACTATGCCAGCTGATTCACGAGTGCTGATTGTGGATGATGTACTGGCCACCGGCGGAACTATCATCGCAGCCAGTAAATTACTCAAAAAGGCCGGCTTTCAAGTTGCTGGTGCCATCACTTTTTTAGAAATTGCTGGTTTACGTGGAGGCGAAGTCCTGACCCAGAACGGAATAGCCAATAAGACAGTCTTTATTGCCTAAAGATAGTTTTACAAAAGGCTCTTAACACCCTTGAGAAGTTTGACAGTACCCCAGCCTACAGCAAGCACTTTGCTAGCTAACTTAGGCTGGTAGTGTGCCAATACGGCAAAAGCACTAGTCCACAAGATCGGTGTGCTCTTCATGAAATTAAAAGTATCTATGCCTTTGTCAGCCCAAGACAGTGGCTTTTCAAGAGGCTCAAAATGCAGAGCGAAGTCAGCACGCTCTTGGGCTGCTCGTTCTTGCAGCAGCCTTTGCCTTGCCTGAAGTTCTGACAGTTTTTGACTCATCGTTTTGCAAGTTCCTGGCGATCCTTAGCCAACTCTGTAATCGTTGCCTCAAATAATTTAGGCATGGTTTTGAGTGAGCGCAAGACTACCAGCGCCAAAATGATGCCCACTACCAAGAAGCCACTAGTTAGCAAGCTTAGCGCTAAGACCCGATCAGTCTCCCAGCTGTAAATCACAATAAGTAAAGCCAGCATTACTAATCCAAAGAACAAGAAAAACAATGTAAAGATCACCATAACCAAAAGACTCAAAAACTGAGAACGCGCAATCTGCACATCAGTAGAGATCAACTCTAGACGGGTCTGAGCAATGGATGCCCCTGTGGAGACAAGATTTTTTAGTGAAGAGAAAAGATTTTCTTGTGACATGAATTCCTAGCGACGACGAATAAATAGACCAACCAACAAGCCAATCCCAGCAGCAACACCTACCGCCTCCCAGGGATTTCTATGGACAAACTCATCAGTGCGCTCAGCGACAACTTTGGCCTTTTCAGTCACAGTGCCTTCAACAGAGGAAAGACTTTCTTTGGCGCTGTTGAGCGTCTCCATGGCCTTTGAACGGATTTCGCCAAGCGGCCCATCGTTATGACTTGCCGTTGCCTTAATGAGATCCTCAGCATCCGCCATAAGCGCCTTGAAATCACCAATTAAGTTTTCAGAATTGATTTGAAGATCTTCATGCACGGTTGTTGATTTTTTAGCAGTCATTGCCGCTCCTTGCTGATGTCATCGAATTTGATGTGGTAGTCCATTCTAAGCAATTCCGACTGAAATCACAGTATTAATACCGTCATCCCAGCGTTTCCCTCCTTGAAGTGCTTTAGATAAGCTTTTAATCCAGGCCTTCTTCTCAAAAGTGCATGGTAAGCCTCGCTACCAAATGCGGTTTGCTCACCGAAGTGATATTCATCAACACGGTCGGAGAAATAGTTATTTTCTAGAGCATCATGGACAGCCCATTTAATTTTGCCACCCTCACCACTGGCTCCATAGCCATGTATCAGTATCATTGCCTTGATGCCCACTTCTGAGGCTCGACGTAGCCCAATAGTTAAGCGGTCCAAAGCCTCCTCAGCACTTGGATTATCAAATTTTAAATTCAATACCATCGTGTCACTATGCGGTAAAGGAAGCTCCTGACTTCCGCATTGACGACATTCCCCAAGCATTCCTCGGGGATTGCCACATTCTGGACATTCAAATGAATGGGCCATTAAACGCCTTTACAGATGATTGGGCAATAACCTATTCAAACACTATTAAGAACAATACTTAGCCTCTAAAGCAGATGTTGAGTTGGCCTGATCATCAACCATTCGGTTCAGGGTTGTTTGCGCTGCATCTTTGTTCTCTTGGACTTTAAGATTTAAGTTAATCAAGCCTCCTACATCCTTACGAATAGAGGTATTGCCATAGCGCAAGCCCTTTAATGTAGAAACTGCTTCAGCAGAAATCTTGCATTGCTGGTTTAGCAGCTCCGAAGAATCCGATGAGGTATTTGCGTATGCCAACGCAGCTACAGAAATTGAGACAACGGCCAATAGAGTCTTCTTCATCTTATTTCCTTAATTTATGACCACATGTTGGACAACAACCTAAATCTTTTGCTTTTGTTTTTCTTAAGGCGGCATAGACGCTAGATTCTGAAATTTCCATCTTTCTAGCTGCCTGAGCTGCGGTCATTCCCTTCCCTATCCAATCTAAAGCTTGATGTGTTTTTGGTATCGCTCTTCTCATTTTGCCTCCTTTGGCAATACTATACTACAGAAGTTGTGAAGTTGTGAACTTTATTTATAATTTTGCTAGGATTGAAATAGCAGGTTTAATAGGGAAAGGGATGTTGAGATGCCTAGAAGAGCGATAGGACGACGACGGTGATAAAGTAAGGTGATTAAATGAATACAAACGCAAAACTCATGAAGCCATCCTTAGATTTATTGCAGGCATGCCAACAAATACAACAAAAACAGCTCAAAGTTGATGATTATTTGGCGCAATGTATAGCGCGAGCAGAACAAGTTGAGTCGGAATTAAAGGCGTTTACGGCAAGAGCATCATTACAAGAGCTGCAGCGCCAATCGGGAACGGGTCCATTAATGGGCATTCCGGTGGCTGTAAAAGACATCATTGCAACGAAGGATTTTGTTACAAGCAATGGCTCAGCGATATATAAGGATTTTGTCCCGAGTGAAGATGCTGAAATTGTCAAAAAAATCCGTAGTTTAGGTGGCGTTATCTTTGGCAAAAGCGTAACAACTGAATTTGCCTGGCGTCATGCCGGCGCCACAACCAATCCATGGAATAGCGCCCATACTCCCGGGGGCTCATCAAGCGGCTCGGCTGCCGCTGTAGCGTGCGGAATTGTGCCCTTAGGCTTGGGTTCCCAAACTGCTGGATCGATTATTAGGCCAGCATCATTTTGCGGTGTTGTTGGCTATAAAGCCAGCTTTGGAAGCGTTCCACGTAAAGGCGTCCACCCGGTTTCTGGCTCGCTAGACCATATCGGATTTTTTACAAGATCTGTGGCGGATGCGAGATTTGCATTTAACTTACTCCGCAATACCGTCATCGATGAGGAAGATGCAATTGTTTTAGAGGAGCTGACTCAGAAACCACTAAGTGAGACTCTAAAAAATCACAAGCCTCGAATTGGCATCCTAAAAACACCCTTTGATGAATTATTAAGCCAAGAGCAGATCAAAACAGTAAAGATAGCTGAATCATCACTTAATGCGTCTGGTGTCAGCACGGAAGAAATCACACTCCCACAAATTTACTGGGATGGGATAGAGGCTTTAGCAGTTTTAATGGCATGTGAAGCTGCGGTAGTTCATGAAAAGCACTTGGAGAAATTTCCAGATTTACTAAGCCTGGACATGAGAGAACTCATCGAGAAAGGAAATGCCTGTTCGGTCGGCAATTACATCAAGGCAAAAAATCTCCAGGCAAAATTACGTCTCTCTCTGGCTGAATATTTTCAAAGATTTGATGCGATATTGGCGGCTCCAGCAACAGGAGAAGCGCCTAAGGGTCTCAGTTTTACTGGAAATCCCATCTTTTGCTCTCTTTGGACCTTTATTGGTGCACCAGCAATTGCACTCCCTGTCACAAAATCAAGCAATGGGCTACCGCTAGGAATTCAACTTATTGGCAATTACAGAGAAGATGAAAAATTGCTCAACATCGCACAGTTTGCTGAAGAATGCATTAAGACGGCGGGTGGGCAGTCTTAGGGTTTTTGCCAATCGGAAATAAGGTTGGCAAATAATTTAGTCGCATCTTCAATCTTATCGACATAGCAAAATTCATCGGTCTGATGCGCCATCTCAGGTTGGCCCGGGCCTAGAATAACAGTGGGAGGGTTGCCGATCACGGATTTTAAAGCTGATGCATCCGTAAAATAAGATACCGTTTTCTCTATTGGCCGAATACCATTCAGTTTTGTGCAATGCTCAAATACTTTCTCCATCCACGGATCATTGGCTGGAGTAAAAACACCCTCAATATCAATAATGGTGTCAAGTTGCACTGTTGGGCCTAAGGCCTTGCATAAACAACCATAAATATGAGAATGGCTTTGCCCAGCTACCGTACGAATATCTAAGGTCATTTCTGCAGCATCTGGAACAGAGTTGATGTTCAATCCAGCTTTAGCAGTACCAATGTTCAATGTTCCCTGCCCCATCATTTCATGTGGGGGTGTATCAAAACTAAATTGCTCCAGTTTTAATGCTGCTTTAGCAAGCTTATAGAATGCGTTATCGCCTCTCTCGGGCATCGAGCCATGAGCAGTTACTCCCTCCGTTTTAGCTCTTAGCCAGTAGGCGCCCTTATGACCAAGCAGCGGCTCATTAGCGGTAGGCTCAGCAACAACAAAGCAACCGGCCGGGCCTAAGAAATCTACAATCTCTTTATTGGCAGCAAGATGAAATGCACCTTCACAGCCTGTTTCTTCACCTGCAGTAATGATCATAGTCACACCAGCACCCTGCTTAGCTTGATGTGCCATCTCTATACCCGCTACTACAAATGCAGAGATACCGCTTTTCATATCGCTTGAACCACGACCATAGAGCTTGCCATCATTAATCAGGCCAGCAAAGGGCTCAAACTTCCAAGGACGCGCACCTAAGGGCACAACATCAACGTGGCCTGTAAAGCAAATACTCGGTTTATCAGCGCTACAAGATCCAATTTTTGCAACTAAGCTTGTTCGTCTTGGGGCAAACTCAATCAGACGACACTCATAGCCCGCCGACTCTAAGAGAGTTTTCAAGTATTCGCAAATTTGATCTTCATTGCCAGGCGGGTTCACCGTATTAAAACGAATGAGCTCTTGAGTTAATGCGACGGGGTTTAGTTTAGCGTTCACAGTAAGTTATCCAAAATAGGCGGCTTGAACTTCCGCGTTATCGGCAAGTTCCTTTGCATTACCCTTGGCAACAACTTGACCTTTAGAGATTACATACCCTCGATGCGCAATTGCCAAAGTTTGGCGTACATTCTGCTCGACTAAGAGCACAGTAGTTCCCATCTGATTTATTTCTTTGATGATTTTGAAATTCTCTTTAACAAATAGCGGCGATAATCCCAATGAAGGTTCATCAAAAATCAGCAGATCAGGCGAACTCATTAAACTGCGGCTAATAGCCAGCATAGCCTGCTCACCACCTGACATTGTTCCAGCTACTTGCGAAGAGCGCTCAGCCAATCGAGGAAATAGCGTCTTCACATGTAAGCGACGTTCCTCGATTACATTCTTGTCTTTGACTAAATAAGCGCCAGCAGACAAGTTTTCATCAACCGTCATTCGAGGAAAAACACGGCGCCCCTCTGGAACGCAGGCAATGCCTTGCTCAATAATTTTGTGGGATGGTAAATGCGTGATGTCTTCACCCTTGAATAGAATTTGACCCCGATTTGCTGGCGTTAATCCTAAGATAGATCGAATTAAAGTTGATTTTCCTGCGCCATTTGCGCCCAAGATGCAGGTGATCTCGCCTTGTTTAACTTCGATTGATACATCCTCGAGAACATCAATACGATCGTAAGCCGTATAAATATTATGAATATTTAGCAAGTTCATGATCACTCTTGTCCTAAGTAGGCCACCTGAACCTCAGGATTATTAACAATCTCATCGTAGGTGCCCTCAGCAATTTTTTTACCGTAATTTAATACAATGCAACGCTCAGTCATGCGCTGAATTAAGCCCATTTCATGCTCAATTAAAATGATTGTGAATGGCTTTATTTTGCTACGAACCTGCAAAATATCATCCATCACCTCAACAGTTTCATCATGGGTCATTCCAGCAGAGGGCTCATCTAGCAACAAAAGATCTGGCTCGCTAATTAAGGCGCGACAAATCTCGATACGACGGCGGTCAATCATCGGTAGGCTGGCAACAGGCTCGAATATTTTTCCCGCTAATTTCGGATTAAAGGTTAGGAGTAGTTGATTTACCTGCTCCACCACATGGTCATACTCCTGTCTAAATTGCTTTCGCTTGAAGAGATTAAAAATTAATCCAGTATTTAGACGGCGATTATCACCAATCGCAATATTGTCAAAAACAGTGAGGGGCAAAGACAGTCTAGAGCGTTGAAAGGTTCTCGTAATTGCCTCACGATAGACTTCCTGAGCACTCGCATCAGTAAGATCACGCCCCCTGAACGTCACATTGCCAGCGGTTGCTCTATAAAGACCAGTGATCACATTAAAGAATGTAGTTTTACCGGAGCCATTTGGACCCAAAAGGCCGAGAACCTCGCCCTCATTTACATGCAAATTCAGAGAATCCAGCGCTGTAACACCACCAAAGCGCATGGTTAGATTGTGAGCCTCCAGAATTTTATTTTTAACTTGACTCATTTTTCACCCCCCGCTTTATTGCCAGGGAAATACTCTCGGATTCTTCGAGGTAATAGGCCATCAGGACGGAATAACAAAATTAAAATCACAACAATTGCGTACAGCAAAAAACGATATTCCTGAATAAACTGCAGCTTCTCTGGAAGGATAACCACAATAGCTGCAGCAGGAATGATGCCCCAAGGATTGCCAATTCCGCCCAAAATAACAATGGAGACCATTATCAACGAGTCGGCAAAAGTAAAATTATTGGGAGCTACATAAGCAGTCATCATTCCATATAGGGCACCAGCCATACCCGCTATCAAATTACCCAATGTGAATGCCACAATTTTCCAATGCGCAATCTTGACACCAAATGTGGAAGCGGCAATCTCATCAGTACGCACCATGTCCATACTTAATCCTATCCATGAGCGCTCTAAATTACGAGTAAGCTTGAAGCTTAAAATTAACAGGACTAAAGCAATTAATAAATAAGGGATATAGAAGGAAATCTCATATCCAGCGATCTCAACTCCATTCGAGAGATTCCAGCCAAATAAGTTCATGGCTGGAATCTTCATTCCTTGAGGGCCGCCTAAACTATCGTTTACCTCTAGAAAATTTCTAAATAAAATACCAAATGCAATGGTTACCAAAGCCGCATAGTGACCTCGGGTTCTCAAGACTGGATAAATGAGAATTGATCCAATCAAGGCAGATACGCATGCGGCCAGTACTAAGATCAAAATATGTGGAACGGCAGTATAGGTTGCTAAGATTGCCGCTGTGTAGCTCCCGATGCCAAAAAAAGCTGCTCCAGCAAAGTTAACTATTCCAACATACCCAAACTGAATATTTAAACCGAGACAAACTACAGAGTAAATAAGCACTGTAGCCAGCATTAGTAAAGCAAAGTGAGAGTTATGAAACACCACCATGGTAATGAGCACGCCAGCAACAGAAGCATATGCCGGGAACTGCGGATGTTCTCGCACGGCAGCAGCCAAGAGGTCCATCAGACCCATTTTTTTACCAACAACACTAACAGCAAAAGCCAAAAAGACTAGGCCGCCAACCTCAATCTGACTTTCTGATCCCAGCAATAAAATACTGTAGAGCAAGCTCAATATAAAAGTAGTAATTAGTAACTTCATTCTTACACTCGCTCGCTTGATTTTTCAGAAATCAAACCGGTTGGCTTTAATCCCATGATGATAATAATTACAGTAAATGCAAATACATCCTTATAGGCACTAGGAACATCAGGGAAAATCGCTGGTAGCAACACAGCGCCAATAGTCTGCAGTGCCGCAAAAAGAAAGCCACCCACAATTGCCCCGTAAAAATTTCCAAGGCCACCTACAACAGCTGCAGAAAAACCAATGACGCCTAGCAAAAGCCCCATGCTGAAGTTCACTTCGTTGTAATACAAGCCATTCATTAAGCCAGCCAGTGCCGCCAAGGCAGACCCAAGCATAAATGTGATTAAAACAATTTGACGAAAGTTAATACCCATGATTCGAGCCGTCTCGCTATCCTGTGCCACTGCTCTGATAGCCAACCCGATCTTACTGCGGGTAATCAACCTTTGAACAGCCACAATACAGATGATTCCCGTTAGCAACAAAATGAGGCTGTCTGAGCGCAAGGTAAACTCCCCAAGCGCGATCCCATCTGTTGGCAGAAGTCTTGGGAAAGGTTTTGGATTAGAGCCATTTGGGTAAAAAAGGCGCACTGCTTCGCGTAAGGCTAAGCCCAACATCAACGTGACGAGCAATGTATTAATGGGGGGAGCCTTTTGCAAAGGCAGAATTAAGTAACGCGCAATCAGAGCACCCAAGAATGCTGCCACCGAGACACTAATTAAGACAAGTATTAATAGTTGCAGCCATGGGGAGTCAAAGGTACCCGCTATGCCAATATAAGCAGTGAGTCCAGCAAAAGCACCCACCATCAAAATATCGCCGTGCGAAAACTTAATTACATCCAAAACACCGAAGTAGAGAGTAAAACCCACTGCAACAATCGCATAAATGACGCCTAACATTAAGCCGTTAAGCAGATACTGCAAAAATATATCAAACGACATGCACTTTTACCCTCTTTACTTCGGTTACAAAACAGTAAATATAAGCTTATTGCCCTAACTTACGCTGCTTCTTGGCATACAAGCTATCTTCCCAAACAACCCACTTACCATCTTGTGCAACGTACTTAGAAATTAATGGGACGATGTTCTGGCGGCGATCATCAAAACTAACCTTGCCGATAATCGTATCAACGTTATTTGTCTTGTTAAGAACATCCATTACCTTCTTCCGATTTGGGCCAGCTTTTTCAATGGCATCCATAATCAAGTTAGCAGCTGTATATGCAAAAGGGCCATAAGCTTCAGGCGCGTCTGGATATTTCTGTTGGTTGTACTTGGCTGTAAATTCCAAGCCGCCTGGCAGCTTCTCCCAAGGAGCGCCCTCGATGAAAGAAAGTGAGCCCTCTGACAATTTGCCTAAACCTTCAATATAGGCATCAGACTTAATTCCAGATGTTCCTTCGAATACAGCCTTGATGCCCAGGCGATCCATTTGTGTACGAATACGAATACCGATTGGAGTTAGGCCGCCAAAATAAACAACCTCAGGTTTCAAGTCTTTAATCTTCGTCAACTCAGCAGTAAAGTCTTGTTGATCAGCGGTAACGCCGAAAGTACCCAAAATTTGCCCACCATTTTTGGTTAAATATTGAGTGAAGTATTTGTTATGGCCCTTACCGTAATCTGTAGTGTCATGAATAATGACCCACTTTTTATAACCCAGGCCTGTAAGAAATTTAGCCGCGACCTCATTCTGATTAATCATGGTGCCATTGACACGATGAATCTCTTTATAGTCGTTGCCATACGTAATCTCTGGCAATACTGCTCCCCAGACCATTACTGGCAGGCCAAATTTATGATAAACATCCACAGTGCTCATTGCGACTGCTGAGCAATAGTGAGTTACGCCAGCAATGATTGAGTTATCAGCAGCAATCTTTGTAGCAACTTGAACGCCAACGTTTGGCTTGCATTCATCATCTGCAGATACAAGTTCATACTTATATTTAGCGTTGGGATCCTGGTTACGGAGGCGAACCGCAAGATCAGCCGAGTTTCGACCGCCAATGCCATTAGCAGATACGCCGCCAGTCAAAGGCCCAATGTAGGCTATCTTTACAGTGTCTTTAGCTGAAGCGCTTAAGGAAAGGCTGGAACAAAAAGCGAGAACTAAAGCTGAAACAATGGATTTCATAACTAATCTCCTAGGAATTTTTTATAACAATCTACGAATCAGTGTATCAATATTTTGTTTTATAAATATTGATCTGAATCACCCCTTTCTTATGCTCGTTAACCCTAGATAATTATCCCTATGGCTCATAAACAAACAAGTGTGATTTCTTAAAGTATATGGGGTTGATCAATCACTCTGCACCCCATCACTATCTATAGTGGTGCAGAAAGAACTGTATTTGTACACATTGCACCAAATTTGAGGGCCAATGATGTTCTCAAGAATCTACGAGCTCAGAGTTCTCGGGTAATTGGCGGTGTTATAAATGAACCATGGCCAGATATCAATCTGGGGTGGTGAAAGAACTGAATTCAGGAGGAGTGTCATGTCTTTATATTTCGAGAAGCGTAGAGGGTTACTTGTATTACTAACTGCCATAGCCTGCTCAACGATAGGAGTAGCGAACGCCCAAACGAACGTCAGTTGGCCTGATAAGCCCATCAAGATCATTGTGGGTTACTCCGCTGGAGGGGCTACAGATATATTGGCACGTTTAGTTGCAGTAAAAATGGGTACTACATTGGGTCAGTCTGTGATTGTGGAAAACAAGCCTGGCGCCAATAGCAATGTAGGCGCAGAAATCGTTGCACGGTCACCAGCTGACGGTTATACCCTTTACGCCTTTTCAATTGCCAACACCATCAATATGTCGCTATATCCAAAACTAGGATACGACGCACTCAAAGATTTAGATCCGATTGGCATGATTGCCAAGATCCCCAATATTTTGGTGGTTAACCCAAACCTTCCAATTAAAACAGTCGCAGAATATGTGCGTTATGCCAAGGAATCAAAAGATGGTGTCACTTTTGCATCTTCTGGTAGCGGCTCATCGATTCATCTCTCCGGTGAAATGTTTAAGATGCAATCCAAAATCCAAATGCTGCATATACCGTATAAGGGTAGCGCTCCTGCTGTCACAGACTTACTTGGGGGTCAGGTAGACTCTATGTTTGATAACGCCCCTTCTGCAATGCCTCATATTCAAAGTGGCAAGCTGCGTCCAGTTGGCATTACCAGCGCACAACGATCCCCATTGCTGCCCGAAGTTCCTACACTTGCTGAATCTGGCTACCCCAATTTTGACGTGCAGTCATGGTTTGCCTTGGCTGCCCCTGCAGGAACTCCGAAGCCGATCATTGAAAAGCTCAATGCTGCACTGAATAAGGCCCTCACAGCACCAGATGTCCGCCAACGCCTTCAAGAATTGGGGGCTACACCTGAACCAGGCTCCCCAGAGAAAATGCGTGACTTTGCAACAGCCGAAGTAAAACGCTGGCGTGAAGTAGTGAAAGCATCTGGCGCAAAAGCCGAATAAAACACACCAGAAAGAAGGAAGTCCCAGCATGTTTCCAATCGACTTCTTTTGGCGAGCATCTTTGCGCTGGCCAAATCGTATAGCCATTGATACGCCTACCGGCCCGATTAGCTATGAAGAATTGGCATCCAAAGTGAATGCGCTTGCTAGTGCTCTTGTGGAATTAGATCCCAAGCTTCAAAGTCGCGTCGCAATTTGCTCCGGTAATAGCGCGGATCACATCATCGCCTTACTGGCGGTGCTTGCCTCAGGCAAAGTATGGGTTCCGCTCAACCCTAAAAGTACCCGACCTGAAATACGACGCATTATCGACATCACAGAACCGAGCCTAGTCATTCATGATCAAGCCTTAGGTGAATTATTAACCGATGCCCCAGGTATTTTTATTCTTACCGGCATGGATGATGGGCAGACATCAAACAAAACGATGGGTGGCTTGATCCAACTGCATGATAGCGCCCCGCTACCATCTTTTGATTTACCTTTAGATGCAACCCAAGCGATCAAATTTACTGGTGGTACTACGGGCGCTCCAAAAGGAGTGATGCAACCCTATCGCGCCTGGCTGGCTAATATAACCAACCAGATTCAGTCGTGGGGCTTTGATGAACATGATCGCTATATTGTCGCTGCGCCCATTACTCATGGCACATCAACTTATATTTTGCCCATCCTAGCGCAAGGCGGATGCCATGTGATCCTAGATGGGGCTGGTGCTGAAGTTGTTCGCACAGCCTTTAGAGAGCGTGGTGGCACTGCCTCCTTTATGCCACCAACAATGCTGTACATGTTGATGGCATTACCCAATGCCTCGCGCAAGGATTTTCCCAAGCTACGCAGACTGATATATGGTGGCGCACCAATGCCCGCTGAAAAAGTGCGTATTGTCCGTGAATTTTTTGGTCCCGTACTTTGCACTACTTATGGTCAAACTGAGGCCCCTCAAATATTAACCATTATGAAACCAGAGGATTTTGAAGATCCTCAAAATTGGGCTGCAGTTGGTTGCGCTACCTGGTTTAGTGATGTCGCAATCATGGCGCCTGATGGAAGTTTCTTACCAACAGGCGAAATTGGTGAGGTAGTGGTACGCGGTGATCTTCTCATGACAGGCTACTGGCGTATGCCAGAAAAAACTGCGGAAACAATCATTAATGGCTGGTTGCACACTGGAGATCGCGGTTTGATTGATCAGCGTGGCTACCTCTATCTAAAAGACCGCCTCAAGGATATCGTGATTACTGGAGGATTTAATGTGTATCCAGTAGATGTTGAAAATGCTTTAACTCAACACCCCTCCGTTCACGAATGTCTGGTCTTTGGCGTTCCAGATGATAAGTGGGGAGAAAGCGTGCAAGCAGCAGTACAACTTCGCCCCGGCCAACAGGTTGATGAGGCAGCCCTCATTTCTTTTGTGCGCGAACTCTTGGGGCCGGTTCAGACACCAAAACGTATCCACTTTTATGAGAGTTTGCCTCGCTCTAATGTAGGTAAGTTACTCAAGAGCGCCGTCCTTCAAGATATTCTTCATTCCTCAACAAATTCTTAATCAAGTAATCATGACTAATTCATCCAACAAAACGCCAGTAACTAGTTTGTGCACCCATACTCTTACCAGTCTGCACTATCGCGATGCAGACCTTGTCGAAGACTTGATGGGTAAAAAAACATTTACCGAAGTGATGTTGATGCAAATCTTAGGAAGAACTCCACGACCTGTAGATATCCGAATCACTGACGTTGTACTCATTGTTCTCATGGAACATGGCCTCACACCCAGTGCAATTGCGACGCGATTGATTTACATGAGCGCACCAGAAAATCTTCAAGGAGCCGTATCAGCTGGCTTGCTGGCTGTCGGGAGCTCTTTCATTGGCACCATGGAAAATTGCTCTGGCTTATTAGATCGAATTACAGCGGCAAGTAACCCTGAAGCTGAAGCACTGGAGATAGCGCAACATTACAAGTCTATTAAGGCAGCAGTTCCAGGATTTGGGCATCATCTCCATAAACCTGTAGACCCACGTGCCTATAAATTATTGGAAATGGGTCGGGCTGAACCAGATCTCCACGGTAATAAGATCCGCGCACTGGAAATCCTATCGAAAGCAGTCGACACAGTGGCAGGTCGTCCAATTACGATCAATGCAACTGGTGCGGTAGCTGCATTGCTTGGTGAGATTGGCATTCCTACTGCAGTCATGCGTGGCTTTGCAGTCATTTCGCGCTCAGCTGGTTTGGTGGCACATATCGTTGAAGAACAACAAAGTCCCTCTGGTCGTTTTATTTGGGATACCGTTGAACATGCCATTCCCTTCGTGGATGGTGCCAATAAGATTGGCTAGAAATGGACTCTCAAAATCAAGTAGCAAAAGAGTATGTATTGATTACCGGCGCTAGCCGTGGCATCGGACGAGCAATTGCTAAGCGCTTGATTGCCGATGGTATGCATGTCATTAACTTTGACAAGATAGCCCCTAAAGAAAGCTTTGCTCATGAGAACTTCTATGAGGTTGATGTATCAAATGAAACAGTATTACGGAGCGCTCTGATAGAGGCGACATTGAAGCACCCAATCACCCGCTTAGTAAATAATGCAGGCATTGTGCGCCCCGCCACAATTGAACAAACAAGCACTGAAGATTTTTATGCAGTGATGAATGTGAATGTCGCAGCAGCCATTATTTGCGTACAGGGACTCCTCCCTGCCATGAAGGCCGCTCATTTTGGGCGTATTGTGAATATCTCTAGTCGTGCCGCCTTGGGTAAAGAAGAGCGCATTGCATATGCCACTTCTAAGGCAGGCTTGCTGGGGTTGACGCGCACATTGGCTTTAGAGCTTGCGGCTGATGGTATTACCGTGAATGCCATTGGACCCGGCCCCATTGCCACAGAGCTCTTTCAGAGTGCAAACCCTCCGAGTGCACCTGCTACGCAACGCATTTTAGACAGCGTACCCTTGGGTCGCATTGGCCAACCAGAGGAAGTGGCGCATATTGCTGCCTCACTACTAGATCAACGCGCCGGATTTACTACTGGCCAAGTAGTATATGTTTGTGGTGGCATGACTGTAGGACTACACCAATAAATGAGCTCAATTACACATCCTGCCGGCTTACCACTTGACCTCACCGGTCGCATCATTTTTGTCTCTGGCGGCGGTTCAGCCGGACCGGGCTGGAGTATTGGTAGAGCATCTTGTGTCACCTACGCCAGACTGGGCGCCAAAGTCTGCGTAGTTGATCGAGATGCAGTCTCCGCAGAAGAAACCACCAAGATCATTCTGCAAGAAGGTGGTACTGCTCAGACTTTTGTCGGCGATGTTTCTGAAGAAGATCAGGTGAAGCGACTCTTTAGTGAAGCTCGCAATCAATTTGGACCTATTGATGTTTTGCATCACAACGTAGGTATTGGAAAAGTTGGCGGGCCCATGGAAACGAGCGCCGAAGATTTTGATCGCATTCATAAGGTGAATGTTCGTAGCCTCTTACTGGCAGCCCAAGAGGTCTTGCCTGAGATGACATCCCGAGGCACGGGAAATATTATCGCGATCTCATCGGTAGCGGGTATGCGCTATTTGGGCTACCCGCATCTGGCTTATAGCGTTACCAAGGCAGCGAATACCCAATTTATTCGGATGATTGCTCAACAGTACGCCAGTCAAGGCATTCGCGCCAACACAGTGGTGCCTGGTTTAATTGATACCCCACGCATTGCCAATACCGTAGCCAAGATGTTCTCTGAAAATAGTCTGGATGAGGCTCGTGCTGCGAGGGATAAGCAGGTGCCTATGGGTCGATCAGGAACAGCATGGGATGTGGCTCATGCCTGCGCCTTCCTAGTATCGGATGCAGCTGCCTACATCACGGGCACTGAGCTGGTTGTAGATGGCGGCCTTACCGGTAGATACACCCAGCAAAACTAAGGGTAGGCACCCATTTTCCAGTTAAGCCATATTAAGATATTTTTAAGCTTCTTCCAAATCAAAGGGACTCCAATGAACCGCCTCCTACAATTAGGACTCCTCACCTGTTTCTACCTGTTTTGCGGCTCGGCCACTGCTTATCCAAATAAACCCATCACCATCATTGTTCCCCAAGCACCTGGCGGCACAAATGATATTGTGGGTCGAGTAGTTGCGCAGCGACTAGGAGAGCAAATCAAATCCTCTGTGATTGTCGAGAATAAGCCAGGTGCTGGCGGTAATATTGGCACTCAGTTTGTTGCCAATGCCCCAAAGGATGGTCACACGCTTTTAATGACCATTAGTAGCGCCCAAGCAATTAATCCTGCCCTCTATAAAAATCCAGGTTTCGATCCAGTCAATGACTTTATTCCTCTAGCCATGGTCGGTTCAGTTCCGAATGTTCTAGTAGTGAATGCTAATTTTCCAGCTAAGAATCTAGATGATTTTTTAAAGCTGGTTAAATCAAAACCCCCGGAGACTTACCAATTTGCATCAGCTGGCAATGGAACGCTAAATCACCTCTTAGGTGAAATGCTCAATCAAAGCTACGGGATAACTTTGCAACATATCCCCTATAAAGGGGTTGCACCAGCACTCAATGATCTCTTGGGTGGGCAAATTCAAATTGCTTTTGCGAGCTTGCCATCTGTTTTGCAATACATCAATACTCAAAAATTAATTGCCCTTGGTGTGAGCTCTGCAAAGCGCTCACCCCTTCTGCCTGATGTCCCATCCATATCAGAAAAGATTCCAGGTTTCTCTGGAACACTTTGGATAGGTTTATTTGCCCCTAAAGGCACGCCGAAGGCCGTCATCAATCAATTACAAAAAGAGATGCAGTTAACCCTGACTAATCCCGAGTTGAGAGAAAAACTGCAGGCCACTGGGGTAGAGCTTGCGAACACGACTCCATCAGAATTTGCCAAACAGCTTCAAGAAGACATTACGCGCTGGGCGAAGATTGTTAAAGCATCGGGAGCTTCTCTTGACTAAACTCCATTAATGCAATGTCAGAGGTCAAAAAAATAGAGCCCCGTGGTTAGGGGCTCTTCTATAGCACTTGGCGGAGACGAGAGGATTCGAACCTCCGATCAGAGTTTTAGCCCCGATGCTCCCTTAGCAGGGGAGTGCCTTCGACCAGCTCGGCCACGTCTCCGTATTTCAAACTAATACAACGCCCCACAGTTTAACGGATAACCGCTTCCAAGGGGTTTCTTTTACTTATGATCAAGCTCAAACGCCTTATGCAAGGCGCGCACAGCTAGCTCCATGTATTTCTCGTCGATCACCACTGAAATCTTGATTTCGCTAGTAGAAATCATGAGGATATTAATGCCCTCTTCCGACAATGTGCGGAACATTTTGCTAGCAACACCTACATGAGAGCGCATGCCGACACCAACTACAGATACTTTAGAGACCTTGGGATCGCCATTAATTTCTTTTGCTTCAATATGGGCTTGCACATTCTTCTTGAGCAAGTCCAATGCTTTTTGATAATCAGCGCGCGGAACTGTAAAAGTAAAGTCTGTCTTACCTTCAAATGATTGATTCTGAATAATCATGTCCACATCAATATTGGCATCTGCAATCGGACCCAAGATTTGATAGGCGATACCTGGGCGATCAGGAACCCCCAGAACGGTAATTTTTGCTTCATCACGCGCAAAGGCGATGCCGGAAATAACTGCGGCTTCCATAGTGCTGTCCTCTTCAAATGTAATCAAGGTGCCCGACTTCATCTCTTGGTCTAAGGGCATCAGTGGATCTGTCAGCGATGACAGAACACGGGTTTTAACTTTGTACTTACCGGCAAACTCAACTGAACGAATTTGCAATACCTTTGATCCTAGACTTGCCATCTCTAGCATCTCTTCAAAGGTAATCTTATCCAAGCGACGCGCATCTTCACAAACACGCGGATCAGTCGTATAGACACCATCCACATCGGTGTAGATCAAGCACTCATCAGCTTTAAGCGCTGCAGCCATTGCAACAGCCGATGTATCAGAGCCGCCACGGCCTAAGGTAGTGATATTGCCATTAGGGTCAACCCCCTGAAAACCAGTGACTACTACGGCACGCCCTGCATTGAGATCAGCAAGGATTTTTTTGTCATCAATACTCTTGATGCGTGCCTTAGTAAATGAGGAGTCAGTATGGACAGTTACCTGCCAACCGGCATAGCTCACTGCATCAACACCTTCACGCAGCAATGCTAAGGCCAATAAGCCAGAGCTAACTTGCTCACCCGTGGAGGCAATTTGATCGAGTTCGCGAGGATTTGCATCAGGATTAATGTCTTTTGCTAAGCCAAGCAAACGATTGGTTTCGCCGGACATCGCTGAAGGCACCACAACCACCTGGTGACCTGCACGCATCCACTTAGCAACGCGTTTAGCGACATTTTGAATGCGCTCAACCGAGCCCATTGAGGTGCCACCATACTTATGAACGATAAGAGCCATAAAAACCGTTGTATTGTCTATTTACAGGGAATTACATTCCCTAGGGTCTAAAAGGGGCTTATTTTACAGGGTTTTATGCTTTGCTATGGCTTCTCAAGCCATACAGGGAGCACTCGCTTGCCAATCGAGACCAGATGCGGGTAGCTCGCCCCTACCCCAGCAATGGCTACGAGCTGGTCGTTGATATACAGAAGCGGGGCCTGTCGCTCCCAAGGTGGCGTATCTGATTCCTGAAAGAGGTTCTTGAGCGTTTTGCGCGGGGTATTAGGCTTGACTTGAAGCTTTTCTGCACCCTGGCGCAGTCTTTCCTCAATCAAGCCTTGCTCTTGAGCTGTATTGACCCAATCAGCAGACAGGCCAAGTAACTTGCTTCGTGCTGGCACATTTTGGAAAACCCACCGCCCTGCCAAGGATTGAGTGACCCGCAAGTCTCCGCGCCATAAATAAATATTTGCCTCATCATGCTGCCACTCCAAGCTGGAGTCGGCTTTTACAAGCTTCAGGTCTCTCCACCAAGACTCAAGACGTTCCTGAGATGGCATTGCTAGATCATTTAACTTCAACCAATAGCGCATCACATTATTCGCCGCTGGTTGATCTGTCTTTGCAAAGGCTAAGAGAGGCGCTAGCTTGAGCTTGTTACCCTGAAAAATACCTTTCCCATCTTGCTTAGCTAGACGATCGAGTAACACTTGGGATTGAGCTAGTAAAGCAGCACTGCGAGCTAGGTTGGCAATTGCACCAGGCTGAATTTTCTCTAACTTTGGAATGATTTCTTTACGAATAGCATTGCGACGATAGCGCGTGTTTTGATTGCTAGGATCTTCTACCCATCGAAGTTTATGTTCCTTAGCGTAGGCTTCTAACTCTGCTCTGCTTTGATTGAGCAATGGGCGCCAAAGAGTAATTGGATTGCCTTGGTTTACGTTGGTGCGATGGAGAGGCATGCCAGAGAGACCAGCCACCCCAGAGCCACGTAGGAGTTGCAAGAGCACAGTTTCAGCTTGGTCGTTTTGATGGTGCGCAAGCAACAAATCTTCGACACCATGTTCGATACATAAATCAGTCAAAGCATCGTAGCGCTCCGCCCTCGCTCGAGCTTCAATATTGCCCTGAGCTGAATTAGCAAAATGCAGTAGACGGAAATCAAAATGCACCTGGTATTTTTTGGCTAGACGCTCACAAAACTCCAACCATTGATCAGCAGACTTTTGCAATCCATGATGGATATGAAATACCCAAATCTCAGTTGGGTCATGAGAATTAGCTTTGACTGCTTTACAAACAGTATCGAGCAACACAACAGAATCAAGCCCACCGCTTAAGGCAAGCCCAATACGTTTGGCTGCTGGTGAAGCCGCCTTAAGACTTGACTTCGATTTCCTTGAACTTGCCATAGCTCATCAAGCGTTCATGGCGACGCTCTAGAAGCGCATCCACCTTCATCCCATCAAAAGTCTTTAGTGAATCAGCCAAAGCTTTACGCATATTATTCATCATCGTGTCGTAATCACGATGTGCGCCACCAATAGGCTCAGGGACAATCTTATCGATTAAGCCAATCGCTTTTAAACGTTGTGCGGTCAAGCCCAATTGCTCAGCAGCTTCAGGTGCCTTATCTGCAGTCTTCCATAGAATGGATGCACAGCCTTCTGGTGAAATTACTGAATAAGTAGAGTTTTGCAACATCAACACTACATCACCCATCGCAATCGCTAGTGCGCCACCGGAACCACCCTCACCAATAATGGTGGCGATGATCGGTACTTCTAGTTCGGCTTGAACATAAAGATTATGGCCAATCGCTTCAGACTGGTTACGCTCTTCTGCATCAATCCCAGGAAAGGCACCTGGCGTATCGACAAACGTAAATACCGGTAATTTAAATTTTTCTGCCAAGCGCATGACGCGCTTTGCTTTTCGGTAACCCTCAGGGCGACTCATACCAAAGTTTCTTAAAGCACGCTCTTTGGTATCGCGGCCTTTTTGGTGGCCAATGACCATACAAGGCTGATCCTGAAAACGAGCTAAGCCAGTAATAATGGATTGATCGTCTGCAAAATTACGATCACCATGGAGTTCATGAAAATCGGTAAACAATGCACTGACGTAATCTAATGTGTAAGGACGCTGAGGATGACGCGCCACTTGGGAAACTTGCCATGGACTTAAATTGGCATAGACATCTTTAGTTAGTTGCTGACTTTTTTCAGTCAGCGTTTTGATCTCATCAGAAATATCTACTGATGATTCATCTTGCACAAATTGGAGCTCTTCAATCTTTGACTCTAATTCAGCGATTGACTGCTCAAAATCCAGGAAAGTCGTTTTCATAGTTCGATTTTAATATTCAACGGGCTTGGGGTCGATACTTCTCCACATATACCAAGTGGCTACCGTGCGCCATGGGACCCAATTTGCAGCTACTTCACGGGCTTCATGCCTGCTCACAGGCTCTCCACTGAAGTAATTGAGGGAAATGGCCTTAATCAGCCCAGCATCGTCTAAGGGGAGAATATTAGGTCTAATCATATTGAAAATCAGGAACATTTCCGCTGTCCAGCGACCAATTCCCCGAATCCCGCACAATTCTTTGATGATGACCTCATCTTCCATGCCTTTCCACTGATTTGCATGTAAACGGCCAGAATCAAAGTGTTCAGCCAAATCACGGATGTACTCCACCTTACGGCCCGATAATCCCGCTGCACGCAAATCCTCAATACTTAAGGCAAGAATATTTTTAGGGTTTACCTTATTTTTAGATGCGAGTAAAACTTTAGTCCAGACAGATTGAGCTGCAGCAACCGAAATTTGCTGGCCAACGATAGCTCTAGCTAGCGTAGTAAATGCATCACCACGTGTTTGCAAAAAACCTGAGCCATATTTTGGAATCAGTTTTTTTAAAATACGATCATGCTTCATCAACTCAGTACAAGCTTGCTCCCAATAATCGGGGGCAACTTCTTCAATGATGACTTGCTGTGCAACTTTACTCAAAATAGATATTCTTCAATTAGCTTTTGCGCCATTCGGTAATTCCACCGGGCTTATCTTCCAATACTACGCCCTGATCTAATAAAGTCTTGCGAATTAAATCAGCTTGAGCAAAATCTTTAGCCAGTTTTGCAGCCACTCGTGCCGCAATCCGCTCTTCAATAGCAGCGGCAGATAAGCTAGCATCGCCACCACGGGATCCTTCTTGCAAAAATATGATTGGGTCACGTTGCAAGAAATTCAGAGCTCCAGCCAAGCTTTTGAGAATGCTAGCTAACTGTACCTTCTCTTCACCCTGAGTACGGTTCACTTCACTAGCTAAATCAAACAGAACTGCTATCGCCTCAGGTGTATTAAAGTCATCATTCATCGCATCAGTAAAGCGCTGAGACCATGATGAATGGGTATCTACAGGCTTATCGCTTGTTGTCACTTGCGCTAAAGCCGTGTACAGACGAACCAGTCCAGCGCGCGCCTCTTCAAGCTGTGCATCACTATAGTTAATTGGGCTACGATAGTGGGCACGTAGCATGAAGAAACGCAGGACCTCAGGGTCAAAGCGCTTCAAGACATCACGAATGAGGAAAAAATTACCCAATGACTTGGACATCTTTTCTTCATTTACCCGAATATGCCCGTTATGCATCCAGTAATTGACAAAAGGCTCATCGCTAGCCTGGTGATCTTGACCGTATAGAGCCCCCTCGCTTTGGGCAATCTCATTCTCATGGTGTGGAAACTGCAAATCAGCTCCACCACCGTGGATATCAAAATGCTCACCTAATAAGTCGCATGACATCGCAGAACATTCAATATGCCATCCAGGGCGACCTTCACCCCAGGGAGATTTCCAACGGGTATCCGCAGGTTCTTCCGGTTTAGCGCTTTTCCATAGAACAAAATCCAATGGATCTCTTTTGCCACCACCAACAGCAACGCGCTCACCGGCATTTAATTCATCCAAAGATTTACCAGAAAGACGACCATATTCTGGGAACAATCGAACGGCGAAATTGACATCACCATCCTCACCTTGATAGGCCAATTCTTTTTCAATCAAGCGACCAATGATGCCCTGCATTTGCACGATGTAATCGGTTGCGCGAGGCTCATGGTCGGGGTGCATTAAGCCCAATTCATTTGAGTCGGCATGCATGGCATCGATAAAACGCTGCGTTAGCAGGGAAATGGGCTCACCATTCTCAATCGCACGATTAATAATCTTATCGTCGATATCGGTAATATTGCGGACGTACACAACCTCATAGCCACTGGCACGTAACCAGCGCACCACCATATCAAACACAATCATCACTCGGGCGTGACCAATGTGGCAAAAGTCATAAACCGTCATTCCGCAGACATACAGCTTCACCTTGCCTGGTTCAATGGGTTTAAAGGCCTGCTTGGAACGACTGAGAGTGTTATAGATTTGCAGCATAGAGGCTATAAAGGGTGGGCAAGTAGCGCCAATTTGTTAGACTGAGCGCTGAGTATATCGAATGAGCCCGTTTTTCACCCCACACCCTATGTCAGCTAACCATTTTTCACTACGTCCAGCCCAGCTGGGTGGCTTGTGCGCCATTTTTGCCATTTTGTCACTCACGGGCTGCAGCACCCCTGGACAACAGTTAGCAGAGGCTGAAATTAAGGCGTTAAATAGCGCCCCCGCTAGTGCTCAAGGCACCCAAGCACCCTATCTGGGATCTTATGGCCCCAATGACCCTCCAAGACTTGCTGGCAACGACGCTGGATACGATCAATTTAACGCTGAGCTGTCAGACTCTGTCGCTGTGCCGTTTTTATCCTTTTTAATTATTGAGCCCGATCCCGTCACTAAAAATGGGGTACCGTCCGATATTGAAAAGTTAGTCAAAGCCAAAAAATATCCTGAAGCCATCGAAAGTATTAATAAGCAACTAAAGAAAACGCCGGGTAATGTGCAGTTACGTTACGTCAAAGCACGTATGCAGATAGAAATGCGTCAGTGGGTAGAGGCTAAAAAGACCCTAATTGAGATTACCCAGCAATTTCCGGAACTACCTGAGCCCTATAACAACTTAGCCGCGCTAGCCGCAAATCAAGGTAGCTGGATCGAGGCAAGAGATTATTTAGAGCTCGCCTTGAAATTACGTCCGAGCTATACAGTTGCCTCTGCTAACTTGGGTGAGGTCTATATTCGCCTTGCTACGCAAGCCTATGACAATGCCGCAAAGGATGCAGTCTTAAATCAGCGTCAATACACCAATCGTGCAAAAGCATTGATGGAGATACTGAAACCACCAAAAAAGGTGGTTGAACCCATGGCACCCGTCTCAAAATAATTTTTTAGTATTTTTATCCTCCAACACAGAGAAAGTGAATTCATCATGACTAAGGTTCTGCTTAAGACAAATAAGGGCGACATCACCCTCACACTGGATGCTGCTAAAGCGCCAAAGACTGTTGCTAATTTTGTGCAGTACGTCAAAAGTGGTCACTACGATGGCACAATTTTCCATCGCGTGATTGATAATTTTATGATTCAAGGTGGTGGCATGACTACTGGCTTAAAAGAAAAATCGTCTGGCGCCCAAATTGAGAATGAGGCAAACAACGGCCTCAAGAACGAACGTGGCACAGTAGCTATGGCTCGCACTAGCGACCCACACTCTGCTACTGCGCAATTTTTCATTAACGTCAACGACAATGATTTCTTAAACCATACCGCCCCTAATGCTCAAGGTTGGGGTTACGCTGTTTTTGGCAAAGTCACCGATGGTCTTGATGTGGTTGACGCTATTCGTAAAGTTAAAACTGGTAATTCCGGCTTTCATCAAGATGTTCCTGCAGAAGACGTCCTCATTGAAAAGGCCAGTGTTCTCGAGGAATGATTCCGCAATTCGCGAGCGCACTGCTCATTTCTGATTTACATCTCACGCCGTCAATGCCCTTGACGGCACAACGCTTCTTTGATTTTTGTGAAAAAGATGCCCCTAAAGTAGAAGCGGTATTGATCTTGGGCGATCTATTTGAGTATTGGGTTGGGGATGATGCCGCGCTACATTCACCTTTTCAACAAGAGGTAAAAAATGCGCTTGCAACGCTGTCAACTAAAGTAAAAACCTATTACCTTCACGGTAATCGTGACTTTTTAGTTGGCAAGCATTTTTTAAGTAAAACCGGCATGACCCTAATGTCTGATCCCAGCAAGATCAGTATTGCTGGATCTGAATATGTTCTCTGTCACGGTGACTCTCTTTGCACGGCAGATATTGGCTATCAAGTTTTCCGTAGCTGGGTTCGCAAACCTTGGATCCAAAAAGTATTCTTGAAAATGCCTTTGAACTGGCGTCGCTCTATTGCCAATCATCTACGCAGTAATAGCAGTGTGCAATATCAACAGTCAATGAAATCTTCAGTTGAAGGTGCGCAAGCCAAAACAAATGTCACCTTGGCTGCCTGCGCAGCAGTTCTCAGAGATCAAGCCGGGAATCAATTGATACATGGTCACACCCATCTCCCTAAGCACCATCAAGAGCATCTACAAGATCAAGAATGGCAACGCTGGGTCTTATCAGACTGGGATTTAGATCACCCGGAGAGTGGGCGACCGCGTGCAAGCGCCCTATTGATTAATCAAGACGGTGTACGTTACATCGATCTGATCAAGACTTAATACTGCCGCCTCATTAGCAGGTGGAATATTTAGATAAGCACTGCACCATCTGAGCAAAAATGCGTGGGTTCGCGCACATCACTTCACCGCTTTGCAGGAAGCCTTCTTCACCGCGGTAGTTACCAACAAGTCCGCCAGACTCAGTAATCAGTAAAGCTCCTGCAGCCATATCCCATGGCTTGAGATCGCTCTCAAAAAACCCATCATAACGACCAGCAGCTACATAGGCTAAGTCAAGAGATGCGGCTCCAGGACGACGCAGGCCGGCACATTGGCGCGACATATCTGCGAAGATTTTTAAATACTTTTCCAGATCTTGATCCTCACGATAAGGAAAGCCTGTGCCCAATAAGGAATTAGCCAAACGATCTTGCGTGGCAACACGTAAACGCCGACGGTCTAAATAAGCACCAGCACCACGCGTAGCAGTGAATAACTCATCACGAGTCGGGTCATACACTACGGCCTGTTGGGTTGCCCCATTTACAGACAATGCAATAGAGACTGCATATTGCGGGAAACCGTGAATGAAGTTAGTTGTCCCATCCAGCGGATCGATGATCCAAACATTTTCAGCGTCCGTGTTTTGGGCACCAGTTTCTTCGGCTAAGAATCCATGCGAAGGATAGGCTTCGCTGAGCGTTTCGATAATGGCTGCTTCAGCCTGTCTGTCCACCTCAGTTACGAAATCATTATGTTGTTTGCGGTCAACCTGAAGTCGCTCTAAATTGAGAGAGGCTCTATTAATCACGGTTCCGGCACGACGGGCAGCCTTAACGGCCACATTTAACATGGGATGCATAGTATTGATGGACAAATTAAATAAGAACAAGCTCACCGGATTGCAAACTGCGGGACAATAAGGAGCTAACACACTGATTCTAAACGATTGCTATATCTAACTCCCAAGCCACTAGAGAACTCCTGTTGATATGAAGGCCTCACAAGCACAGTTACTACGCTGGGTTTTAGTTGAAACCAGCCACCCCGGAAACGTGGGGTCGGCTGCTCGCGCACTGAAAACCATGGGCTTTAGTGATCTGCACCTGATTTCACCGAAAATTGCAGGGGTTGCCCAGACGCCTGAGGCTATTGCTCTAGCCAGTGGCGCAGTCGATATCTTGGAATCTAGTCAAGAGACTTCATCCTTGGAATCAGCCGTTCAAGGCTGCACTCTTGTCTTGGGGCTCACCAGTCGTGATCGTGAATTTGGGCCGCCAGCATTAAATTGGCAAGATGCTCGCCCATTGGTTCAGGCGGCTATCGCGGGTCATCAGCGAGTCGCCCTTCTCTTTGGGCCAGAGCGCACAGGACTAGATAACCACCACCTCTCACTGTGTACTCACCGCGTATGGCTTGATGCGAACCCACTCTACCCCTCCCTAAACTTAGCCCAAGCGATCATGGTTTGTGCCTTTACCCTCAGAGAATCCCTCGGAGAGGATTTGGGACTTTTGTCATCAGACTACACTACTAAGGCGGTAGATTATGCGGATCCTGCAGCTGTAGCGGCCATGCTAGAGCACTGGCGCGAGGGCTTAGAGGCTATTGGCTACCTTGATCCCGCTAATCCCAAAAAGCTCATGCCCCGCTTACAAGCGCTATTTGCCAGAACGCGCCTCCATAAAGAAGAAATCGACCTACTCCGTGGCATTGCCAAACAGATGCTCTTGAAAAAATAGATTGGGCTTTACCCGTTAAAATCCAAATATGCTTAATTCGCTTTTCGACCAAGTCGACTCCATCATTGCTCGTGACCCTGCTGCAAGAAATCGCTTAGAGGTCATTACCTGCTATCCAGGCTTACATGCTGTTTGGATACATCGGATATCTCATGGTCT
This sequence comes from Polynucleobacter sp. Adler-ghost, assembly GCF_018688495.1. NCBI lineage: Bacteria > Pseudomonadati > Pseudomonadota > Betaproteobacteria > Burkholderiales > Burkholderiaceae > Polynucleobacter > Polynucleobacter sp. Adler-ghost. The sequence goes on along the minus strand of NZ_CP061320.1, from coordinate 916,606 downwards.
ATGGAACTTGGGTTTGAAGTGGATAGCCCGCTTGCTATCGCTGCTAGCCCGCTTCATTACCGGTATTGAAATTCATCCTGGAGCCAAGATCGGTCGCAGGGTATTTTTAGATCATGGTCTTGGCATTGTGATTGGAGAGACTACTGAAATTGGTGATGACTGCACCATCTATCAAGGCGTTACCTTAGGCGGGACCTCTCTATATAAAGGTGTAAAGCGTCACCCCACACTAGGCAAAGGCGTAGTCATCAGTGCAGGAGCTAAGGTTCTTGGGGGCTTTACCGTAGGTGATGGCGCTCGTGTTGGATCTAATGCTGTAGTGCTAAAAGAAATCCCAGCGGGAGCAACTGCCGTCGGAATTCCTGCTCGTATATTGCATCCTGATTTACCCCAAGCTAGCTCTCCAGATAGCAAGGCTAAAGAATATTTCTCAGCCTATGGGGTAACACCAAACGTAGATGATCCAGTTTCTATGGCATTAAAAGGTTTAATTGATGCCACTCTAGAACAAGAAGCTAAGATCGCTGCACTTGAAAAAGCGCTAGCCAAATTGAGCAATATGCCGTCATCACATGCGGATGAATCCAGTGATACCAAGCGTGATCTTGGAGTCCTAAAAGAGTGGCTTAAGGAGTAATCCCTAGTCTTAATGCAGAGTTGGTGATGAGCTGCCAGGATGAGAGATTTCATTAGAAGCGTCATCCTCGCCATCATCTAAATCATCCGGCATCCCAAATGCAAATGCTTCTGCACCGACAGGGTGTCGATTTTCAATCTCTTCATCTGTAGCGTTTCGGATATCCTCCACTTGAACCCAGAAGCGTAAAGCCATACCAGCAAGCGGATGATTCCCATCTAAGACGACTTGACTATCAGCCACATCCGTTACGGTGTAGATTAAGGGCTCCTCATCTTCATCACCGGGGTCTTCCCCCTCTTCATCAGGAACGCCCTCAAACTGCATGCCAACCTCCAAAGGTTCAGGAAAGCGTGCGCGCGGCTCAATCTTGAGTAATTCAGGGTCGTACTCTCCAAAGGCTTCGCTAGGTTCAAGCTGGATACTAGCTTCATAGCCGACATCCTGGCCATCCAATAAGGTTTCAATTTTGGGAAAAGTGCCCTCATATCCGCCATGCAGGTATACCATCGGAGAGTCTGGTTCCTCGATAATATTATTTTGCGCATCAGTTAATTTGTAGCGCAGGGATACAACGGTATTTTTTTCGATCTTCATGCGTAATTCATTCAACATTGTGTTTTAAACAGCTTCTTACTGATATGACAGCATTTTACTTGAGCAAGGCCTACGATCCACCACAGGCACCCCAAAACCTACCGCTAGATCGCCCATGGGCTCTTCTGGGAGGCAATAGCCCTCAACAGTTTATGAAATCCTATTGGCATAAGAAGCCACTGCTAGTGCGCGGCGCCATCCCCGCGTTTGTGCTTGCCAAAAAAATAGGCGAGCCCCTGGCTAGCGCGATTTCCCCTGAAGAGTTGTTCAAAATAGCAGGCGATGATGCAGTGGAGTCTAGATTAATTAAGGCAAAGCCTTGGACTTTTGCCCACGGCCCATTTAAAAAGAAATTGATTCCCTCCATCGATAAGGCGAATTGGACACTGCTACTCCAAGGCATGGAGGCAAAACATCCTGCAGCTGCAAAAGTACTATCTTGGTTTCGCTTTATTCCGGATGCGCGCTTAGATGATCTGATGATCAGCATCGCAGGACTAGGCGGCGGCGTTGGCCCCCACTTTGATTCTTATGATGTCTTTTTAATTCAGATGTCGGGACGTAGACGTTGGCGCATTTCTGAGCAAAAAGATTTAACCCTTAATCCAAACCTGCCCATGAAAATTCTGCAGGACTTTAGAGTGGGGCAGGAGTGGGATCTGGAACCAGGTGACATGCTTTATTTACCCCCACATGTTGCTCATGATGGCATTGCGTTGGATGCAGGCTGTCAAACTTGGTCAGTTGGCTTTAGATCGCAAAGCTATAAAGAAATCTTACAAGAGGGTCTATGGCGTTTAGCTGAATCACTAGAGGATATTCCTGAGCTAAATAAGCGCTTTGCAGACCCTAAGCAAGTAGCAACGCATTGTGCAGAACAGCTTCCAGCAGAAATCATTGCACAAGTAGAGCAAAAGTTGAAAGGCCTAAAACTTGATTGCGTAGACACGTTTCTCCCCGGCATCGCTGCCTATCTGAGCGAACCAAAGCCACAGGCCTACTTTGATGGAACGGGCAATGCACTCTCGCCAGAACAATTTAGACGCCAACTTTCCAAGCAAGTTTTACAAGCACACCCCTATACAAGGCTGCTCGCTTTAGGCTCAAGAATTTACTGCAATGGCGAGGAAATGACCCATGGTCAAACCGCCTCTGTACAAGCGGCCTGGCGCTCACTGGCAAGTAGCAAACAGTTCAAGGGCTCCTTGGGGAAAATTGGAATAAATGACAGCCTTTTTGATGCTTTTGAAGCCGGATGGCTGATTTTTGAAGGCTCAATTAGTAGATAGCTATAATGAATGCTGGAAAGTACTTAGGGTCTAACCCTGTACTTACCAAGTATTAATAACCGGTTATTAATGATATTTTTTAAGAGGAAATCACAAATGAAGAAGTCACTAGCACTCGTAGCAATGTTGGCAATCGCTTTGGCCGCTTGCGGTAAAAAAGAAGAAGCAAAACCTGTTGAAGCCGCTCCTGCTGCACCTGCTGCCGCTCCAGCTGCTGACGCTCCTGCTGCTGCACCTGCTGCTCCAGCCGCTCCTGCTGCACCTGCTGCTGACGCTAAGAAGTAATCTTCTTCTTGAAGAAAAAAAGCCGCTTATTAGCGGCTTTTTTATTAACAAATTTTTCTTAGCTTCAATACTATCTAGCCATTTGCTCTGTCAGTAATGTTAAGAGTTGCAATCCAGCTGCGGTATTTTCGGGCTTGCCATCTGCATTCTGAACATACACACTTGAAGAATTATCACCAGTCGATTTGACCACCACGAGGTATTTCTTAGCTTTCAAGCTAGAGTCATCCTTGCTGCTGAACAGGTTAGTGAAAAATCCTTTGGTGTCACCCAAATCCTTGGGATTGACATAGCGTACATAGTAAACACCGTTCGCGCGATTACGATCTTCAACGGTAAAGTTGGAGCGATCCAAGGCAAGCCCAGTATCACGCCATGCGCGATCGAAGCCGATAGCCATTTCAATATGAGCAGTATTCACACCCTCTTGAACCAACTTCGCCTTAGGCGTCTTTGGGCCTAATGGGGCTGCAACCTGAGCCTTGGCCATTTCTTGGGTCATGCCCAAACGCTCCATCAAGCGAGCCAAGAATACCGCCTCAAGTTCAGGATCATTGGGACGTGCAGTCCAGATAGTCGATATACAAGCGCCAGTACTGTCCGTTGTACATTTTTCAATTGCACCACGTTGAGTAATATAAATTTCCGTTTCACCAGGCTTGCTGACTTCAAGACGAGTCTTGTACTTATCACGCTCACCAGTGTCATAAATTGAATCTAGGGCACCACCAACAATATTGCGAATAAAGTCTTGCGCAATCTTAGCGCGATTCTCCGCCCAATCCGTTTCCATAATGCCGGTAGAGGGTGAATCAATCACCAAAAGAAAACCATTCTCTTGCCAGAAATCTTTAATTTGCGGATAGAGCTCTGGAGCTGGCTTTTCTACTATCAACCAACGACGCTCCCCATCACGAGCGATACGCATACCCGGAATACCAGTCATGACATTCTTGCGAGTCTGTACCGATTTTTTTACCGCTGCGTTGTACTCAGACATGGTGGCAGAACCATCCTGAACAATGTAACGACGATCAGCTTGGGCGGTAATGAGGTCTGGTGGATAAGATAAATTCGGTCCACGCACAGCACCAGAAGACTTGTAGTCGACAGTATCATTCGTTGTTATAGATTTACAGCCAAACAAAACAACACCTACTAAAGAGATCATTAGTAGAGTTGTACAGTGTTGGCGCAGGAGTTGCATCGAATTCATCATAGTAAGCCAGCCTGTTTCAATGCAGCCTTCAAAGGTTCGCGCAAGGCAACACTCAAAGGGGTTAAAGGTAATCGAATGCCTGAGGTCACTTTACCCATTTGATGCAGGGCCCATTTCACAGGAATTGGATTTGCCTCAGTAAACATAGCTTTATGAACAGCCAGTAATTGATATTGAATTGTGCGCGTCTTGACGACATCATCGGACATTGCAGCCTGACAAAGCTCATGCATCAAACGGGGTGCAATATTGGCCGTTACAGAAATATTACCCTTGCCACCCATGAGCATCAGCATTGCCGCGCTCAGATCGTCACCAGAAAATACAGAGAAATCTTGATGTCCGGCACGCTTTAGATCAGCTAGCAACAAAGTGCCGCGCTCAATACTTCCAGTGGCATCTTTAATGCCGATAATTCCTGGGACTCCTGCTAGGCGAACAGTGGTCTCACCAGCAAGATCAGCAACCGTTCTACCAGGAACGTTATATAAAATGACAGGCAAATCAACCGACTCCGCAATTTTTTTGAAGTGGGCATACATCCCCTCTTGAGTCGGCTTGTTGTAATAAGGAACCACTTGGAGGCTGGCATCAGCACCAACCGACTTAGCAAAGTGGGTTAACTCAATTGCCTCGGTAGTGGAATTGCCACCAGTACCAGCGATTACCGGGATACGCCCGGCAATATGATCTACGGTCACTTTAATCAGCTCACAGTGTTCTTCTACAGACACCGTCGGAGATTCCCCGCTAGTACCAACGATGACAATGCCATCAGAACCTTCGGCAACATGCCAATCTAGCAAGGAACGTAAAGCAGGGAAATCCAGGCTTCCGTCCTCGAACATCGGCGTCACAATGGCAGGCATACTGCCTGCGATAGGCTTTTTATTGGCTTTAGATTGTGTTGTATTAGTCACTGAATGTGTCTGAATTTTCTGAATGTTAACCAACAAATTGTAACGGAATGCACCCTTTTAAATGCCCTTTTACGGCACAAATCCGCTGAACCATAGCTGGTTTAGGTTGATCGAGGTAAATATCCTCATAGGCAATCACTTTCAGGCCTGAACGCTGTGCCAAAGCCAGTAATTCCCCTGGATTAAGCAGGAAATTGGGGTTTGAGGGTTTACCGAATACCGCATTCCCATCGGCAAAAGTCTCATAGATGAGGACGCCACCCTCGACCAGCATCTTGGGTAATTCCTCCAGAAATGGGCGATAAAGATAATTCGTCACCACAATGCCTGAAAACTGACGACCTAGTAAGGGCCAATCTGAGCCCTCCAAATCAAGCTTCTGGATTTGGACTGTAGCACTTTGCAGCAACTCAAGAGCAGAAATATCTTGGTCAACCGCCATCAGCTGATGGCCTAAGGAAGCCAGTAATGCAGTATGCCGACCGGAGCCGCAGGCTAGGTCAAGCACTACCCCATCTTTTGGTATCGCCGCAGCAAAACGTCGAACCCAAGGCGAGGCAGCTGCAATTGCGTCATGCTTTGCAGTCAAGTGGCGGCCTTAGTCGTACGCTAGGCCCATGGATTCTCGGACCTCACGCATTGTTTCTTGGGCAACTTTACGCGCTTTATCGGATCCATCTGCAATGATGGAGCGCAATAAGCTGGGATCATCCAGGTATTTCTGGGCACGCTCAAACATGGGCTGCTGCTCGGCAAGAATGGCATCAATCACGGGCTGCTTGCACTCTAAGCAGCCGATACCTGCAGATTGACATTCTTTTTGAACCCAAGTTTTGGTATCTTCATTCGAATATACGGTGTGAAGTTGCCACACAGGACAACGCGCAGGATCACCTGGATCCGTTCTGCGCACCCGAGCAGGATCAGTTGGCATGGTGCGGATTGAGCGAATTACCTCTTCAGGTTTTTCGCGAATGCTAATCGTGTTGCCATAAGACTTGGACATCTTCTGCCCATCAATACCCGGCATGCGGGATGCAGTCGTTAACAAAGCTTGTGGCTCAGGCAAAATAATTTTGCGAGCACCCTCTAAGAAACCAAATAATCTCTCGCGATCGGCCATCGACAGACTTTGCGCTTCTTGTAATAGCGCTTGAGCTTGCTCTAGAGCCTCTTCATCTCCCCGCTCCTGAAAAGCGACACGCAATTCAGCGTACATTTTGGCGCGCTTACTACCCAATTTCTTGACCGCCTCTAGTGCCTTCTCTTCAAAGCCAGGCTCGCGACCGTAGAGATAATTAAAACGACGCGCTACTTCACGGGTCATCTCTACGTGCGGTACTTGATCTTCACCTACCGGTACAAATTGAGCGCGGTACATCAAAATATCAGCGGCTTGCAGTAAGGGGTAGCCCAAGAAACCATAAGTCTGCAAATCTTTCTCTTTAAGTTTTTCGATTTGATCCTTATATGTTGGAACGCGTTCTAACCAACCCAAAGGAGTACCCATCGCCAGCAATAAAAAAAGTTCTGCGTGCTCAGGCACTTTGCTCTGAATGAATAAAGTCGCTTGGTTTGGATCAACGCCGCATGCTAACCAGTCAATCACCATATCCCATACTGATTTCTCGATCACATCCGGAGTTTCATAGTGGGTCGTTAAGGCATGCCAGTCTGCGACAAAAAAGTAGCAGGGATACTCAGATTGCAATCGAACCCAATTCTTTAAAACACCATGGTAATGGCCGAGGTGCAAGCTACCTGTTGGTCGCATGCCAGAGAGAACGCGTTCTGCAAACATCTTGATCTTTATTCTTTAAGAGTATTTAAAAGGGTTAAGTGTGGAGAGGCCGCTTAATGAAACAGCGACCACACTGGAGTGAGGTGATCTGGCAAATGAGGCAAGGTGCCAAGGTCAATATAACTTTCCTCTGGGTCATGAAAATCTGATCCTCGAGAAGCTAAAAATCCATAGTGCTGAGCAATCTTGCCATAGGTTTGATATTGATTTGGACTATGACTGCCGGTAATGACTTCAATCGCCATGCCGCCAATTTCTTTAAAGTGCTTGTAGAGTTCATCCATCTGCATAGCGCTTAACTTATAACGGCCAGGATGTGCAATCACAGCAGCACCTCCTGCCCCTTTAATCCAAGCAACTGCATCATCTAGTGTTGCCCAAAGATGCGGAACGTAGCCCGGCTTGTCTTCAACCAGATATCTTTTAAAGACTTGCTCAGTATCTTTGCAAACGCCCTGTTCTACCAGAAAGCGCGCAAAGTGTGTACGAGAAATGAGTTCTTGATTGCCCGCAAAATGCAATGCGCCTTCATAGGCGCCAGGTATCCCGGCTTTTAATAATTGCTCGGCCATCTGCTTTGCACGATTACCGCGACCTTCGCGAGTGCGACGCAAGCCTTCTAGAATTCCTGCATGGGCAGCATCAATTCCCAAGCCAACGATGTGGATGGTTTGCCCCATCCAGCTTACGGAAATCTCGACCCCAGGCAGATAGTCCATACCAAGTGCGCTTGCAGCAAGCTGCGCCCTCTCTTGACCACCTAGCTCATCGTGATCGGTCAATGCCCATAAACGCACGCCATTAGCAAAGGCTCGCTCAGCCAACTGCTCAGGCGTTAGCGTTCCATCAGAAACAACGGAATGGCAGTGTAAATCTGCGTTTAGGCTCGAATTGCTAGTCATGACCCTATTTTAGGTCAAGCTGGTGTCAATTACCCGACGAGGCGCATCTAGATAGTCACGAGACTGCATCTCAATTAAACGAGAAACCGTTCTAGAAAACTCACTGGTAATCTGGCCCTCGGTATATAAATCGACCGCCGGGACCTCTGCAGAGATGATTAGCTTGATTTTATGGTCATAGAGGACGTCAATCAGCCAAATAAAGCGGCGGGCTTCATTAGTCATTCTAGGGGGCATATAGGGCACCCCAGACAAAATTAAAGTGTGAAACTGCTTGGCAATCTCCAAATAGTCATTTTGTGACCTGGGGCCACAGCATAAGGTTTGGAAATCAAACCAAACCACCCCCTCGGCCATATGCAGAGGTCTGAGTTCGCGGGATTCAATCCGCAACACTGGACGGACAGTTTCTTTTTGATTGCCAATTAAGGTTTGAAACATTTGCATCAAAACCGCATGAGTTGCGGCATTCACTGGTGTTAAATAGGCCTCAACTTGAGCCATCTGCACGCGACGATAGTCATTACCAGCATCGACATTCATCACATCGAGCTGCTCTTCCAATAGCTTGATGGCCGGTAGCAAGCGATCGCGATGCAAGCCGTTGGGGTAAAGCTGACTGGGTTGATAATTTGAGGTCATCACAAACTGGACGCGGTCTTCGAAGAGCGCGCTCAGCAAGCGATACAAAATCATGGCATCAGCTATGTCATTGATGTGAAACTCATCAAAACAGATGAGTCGATATCTATTGGCAATTCTTTTGGCAAGTTCATCTAGTGGATCTGCCATACCAGAGAGCTCATGAAGTTCACGATGCACTTCTCGCATAAATTCATGAAAATGGATGCGGATCTTTTTCTCTAGGGGAGATGCCGCAAAAAAGACATCCATCAAAAAAGATTTGCCCCGACCTACTCCGCCCCACAAATAGACGCCGCGAGGGAGTTTTGGTTTAAAGAGTTTCTTTTTTAAACCGCTGCTGCGGATTTCTTTATAAGCAACCCACTCATCTTCACAGCGCTGCAAGCGCTCAATGGCAGCAAGCTGCGCGGGATCACTTTGATACCCGCGCGCCTTTAACTCTTGATGATAAAACTCTAATGCTTTCAATTACATGTTTAATGCACGTTTATCCGTCGCTAATGCAGCCTCGCGAACCACTTCCGATAGGCTTGGATGTGGATGACAGATACGAGCAATATCTTCAGCTGCTGCTTTAAATTCCATAGCTACGGCCGCTTCAGCAATTAAATCCGATGCATTTGGTCCAATGATGTGAACACCTAAGATTTCATCTGTTTTCTCATCGGCCAATACTTTGACGAAACCATCCGCACGATCCATACCTAATGCACGACCGTTAGCTGCAAATGGAAACTGTCCGGCTTTGTAGGCAATACCAGCTTGTTTGAGTTGCTCTTCGGTTTTACCAACCCAGGCAATTTCAGGATCGGTGTAGATCACCCAAGGAATGCAGTTGTAGTCAATATGTGGCTTTTGACCTGCGATCGTTTCAGCAACGAGCACACCTTCATCTTCAGCCTTATGAGCCAACATAGGTCCACGTACCACATCACCCACAGCGTAAACGCTAGGCGCTGCTGTTGCGCAAGTGTGATCATCAATTGGAATGAAACCACGCTCATCCACTTTCAGACCAATCTTATCGAGACCTAATTTATCCGTATTTGGAACCCGGCCAACAGAAACGATTAAACGATCACATTCTAATTTCTGAGCCTTACCTTCACTATCGGTATAGTTAACAACAACACCTTTTTTATCTGCCTTCACTTCACCAATTTTGACGCCCATATTGATTTTGAGGCCTTGCTTAGTAAAGATCTTGTGAGCTTCTTTTGCAATACCTTGATCACATGCGCCTAAGAAAGTTGGGAGCGCCTCAAGAATAGTCACATCAGAACCAACACGTCGCCATACCGAACCGAGCTCTAAGCCAATGACACCTGCGCCAATGACCCCAAGCTTCTTCGGAATAGAATCAAACTTGAGACCGCCTTCGTTATCACTAATCAACACGTTGTCAACCGGAATGCCTGGCAAGTGACGTGCTTTAGATCCAGTAGCAATGATCACATTTTTAGCGCTAACTACTTCTTTATCTTTACCGTCAATTTTGACTTGGTAGCCGTCAGCACTCTTACCTTCAAAAGACGCATGGCCTTTTAGTAAGGTAATTTTGTTTTTACGGAACAAGAACTGAATACCAGCAGTCATCTTAGTCACAATCGCATCCTTACGAGCGATCATCTTGCCAGAGTCTAACTTCACCGATCCAACGGTAATACCGTGATCGGCTACATGATGGCTAATCTTCTCAAACTCTTCTGAAGAGGCAAGTAAAGCTTTAGAAGGAATACAACCGACATTTAAGCAAGTTCCACCAAGACGTGTCTCACCCTTTGGATCGTCATAAGCATTTGATTCGGCGCAGGCAACTTTAAAGCCGAGTTGCGCCGCACGAATCGCAGCGATATAACCACCGGGGCCGCCACCGATTACTACTACGTCAAATGATTGGCTCATATTCTTCCCTCTTACAAATCAAGGAGAAGACGTGAAGGATCTTCTAATGCGTCCTTCATGGCAACCAAGCCAAGTACTGCCTCACGACCGTCAATAATGCGGTGGTCATATGACAAAGCTAAGTAGTTAATCGGACGAATCACGATTTGACCGTTCTCAACAACCGCACGCTCTTTAGTTGCATGAATACCCAAAATCGCAGACTGCGGAGGATTAATAATTGGGGTAGAAAGCATCGAACCAAACACACCACCATTAGAGATGGAGAATGTACCCCCGGTTAAATCTTCCAATGACAGCTTACCTTCGCGAGCTTTTGCACCAAACTCAGCAATCTTCTTCTCGATATCAGCCAAATTCATTTGATCCACATCGCGCAGAATTGGGACTACCAAGCCTCGTGGTGAGCTCACTGCAATACCAATATCAAAGTAGCCGTGATACACGATGTCATTACCGTCAACAGATGCGTTTAATAATGGGAATTTCTTCAATGCGTGGGTAGCTGCTTTCACAAAGAAGGACATAAAGCCCAACTTAACGCCGTGCACTTTTTCAAACTGATCTTTGTACTTGTTACGCATGGCAATTACTGGGGCCATATTGACTTCATTAAAAGTAGTCAAGATGGCGTTGTTTGCTTGAGACTCGAGTAAACGCTCAGCAATACGAGCACGCAAGCGGCTCATTGGCACGCGCTCTTCTGGGCGATTGCCCAGCGGAATTGGTGCGCTCGGCAATGCAGCGGAGGTTGAGCCTCCAGCGACAGCATTAAGTGCATCACCCTTCGTCACGCGACCATCACGGCCAGAACCTGCAACTTGACCTGTGGTCATATTGTTTTCGGCCAAAATTTTTGCTGCAGAAGGTGCAGCAGCACCAGATGATTTTGCTGCAGGCGCAGCTTTGGTTGGTGCAGCTGCAGGTGCTGGTACAGCGGCGGCAGGAGCCGCTGCAGCAACAGCCGTACTATCAATTTTCGCAATCAATTGCTCAGCAACAACGGTACCGCCATCAGCAACAACGATTTCTGTAATCACGCCAGCAGATGGTGAAGGAACTTCCAGCACAACCTTGTCAGTTTCAATTTCAATCAAGATCTCATCTTGACCGACCGCATCACCGACTTTCTTTTTCCATTGCAACAAAGTAGCTTCTGCTACTGACTCGGAGAGCTGGGGGACTTTAACTTCAAAAATAGCCATGATTAATCCTGTTTAGTATTTATATGTGAGTAAGGTCTACGATTATTTCGTAATGACATAACCCTTGAGTTTTGCGAATGCTGCGTTGAGAAGTGACTTCTGTTGTTCTTGATGGAGATGGGCGTAGCCACAAGCTGGTGAGGCAGAAGCTGGACGGCCGGCATATGCCAACTTCATCCCCTCAGACATATTCTCCAAAATATTGTGCTGAACAAAGAACCAAGCACCTTGGTTTTGTGGCTCATCTTGACACCACACCACCTCTTCTAAGTTTGGATATTTCTTTAACTCAACAGTCAATGCCTTATGCGGGAATGGATAGAGCTGCTCTAAACGAATAATCGCTACATCCTCTAGTTTTTTATCAGCACGTACTTTGGCTAAGTCGTAATAGACTTTGCCAGAACACATGATTAATCGAGTGACCTTTTTGCCATCGATACTCTCATCACGCTCGGGAAGAATGGTATGAAAACCACCCTTTGTAAACTCCGTTAATGGCGAGGCAGCTTCTTTATTACGTAGCAATGATTTTGGTGTCATTAAGATCAGCGGCTTGCGGAACTGACGAATCATTTGGCGACGCAAGACGTGGAAGATCTGCGATGCAGTTGTTGGCTGAATCACTTGCATATTTGTGTCAGCGCATAACTGCATAAAGCGTTCTAAACGTGCAGATGAGTGCTCCGGCCCTTGACCCTCATAGCCGTGAGGCAACATCATGACCAAGCCGTTTGCACGACCCCATTTCACTTCTCCCGAAGCGATAAATTGGTCGATCACTACTTGAGCGCCGTTCGCAAAGTCGCCGAACTGAGCTTCCCAAATAGTCAGTGTATTTGGCTCTGCAGCGGCATAACCATACTCAAAACCCAGCACAGCCTCTTCGGAGAGGATGGAATCAATCACTAAAAAAGGAGCTTGATCCTTAGCGATATGGCGCAGAGGAATGTAGACCCCTGTATCCCATTTTTCGCGGTTTTGATTATGCAAAACTGCATGACGATGAGTAAAAGTACCACGACCACTATCCTCGCCAGATAATCTAACTGGATAGCCACTAGCCACTAGGGATGCGAAAGCCATATGCTCACCCATGCCCCAGTCAACATTAGTTTCACCACGGCCCATGGCGGCACGATCTTTTAAGACCTTTTCAACCAGGGGGTGAACCTTGAATCCTTCTCGAGCGGTAGAAACTCGTTCTGCTAGACGCTTCCACTCGGTCAATGGAATGGCAGTGTCAGCTTCATCAGTCCAACGCTTATTGAGAAATGGTGACCAATCGACCGCAAACTTACCTTTGAAGTTACTGAGAACGGGGTCTGAAGTCTGCTTACCAGCATCCATCGCCGCGCGATACTCTTTGACCATCAGTTCACCGGTGCCAGCAGGCAAAACACCTTGAGCTTCTAATTTATCCGCATACAACTTACGTGTGCCCGGATGAGCTGCGATGATTTTGTACATCAAAGGTTGCGTCATAGCAGGAGTGTCTTGCTCGTTATGACCCAGCTTTCTGAAGCAAACAATATCAATAGCCACATCTTTGTGGAACTGTGTGCGGAACTCAACAGCTAGTTTGGTAGCTAGAACAACCGCCTCCGGATCATCACCGTTCACATGCAATACAGGCGCATCAATCACCTTCATGATGTCTGTGCAATACAAACTAGAACGCAAGTCACGAGGATCGGATGTGGTGAAACCAATTTGGTTATTAATCACGATATGAATCGTACCGCCAGTGTAATAGCCGCGCACCTCTGCCATTGCTAAGGTTTCTTGCATCACACCTTGACCTGCAATAGCGGCATCTCCATGCACTAATACTGGCAATACTTGCTCACCCAACATATCACCACGACGCTCCATGCGAGCGCGTGCGGAGCCCTCTACTACCGGGTTCACGATTTCTAAATGAGAGGGATTAAATGCAAGCGATAGATGAACAGGTCCCGCTGGAGTAGAAATGTCGCTCGAGAAACCTTGGTGATACTTCACATCACCCGCAGGCAATGTTTCTGGACCCTTATGCTCAAACTCAGCAAAAAGATCTGAAGGCATTTTTCCTAAAACATTCACCAGCACATTCAGACGGCCACGATGGGCCATACCAATCACAATCTCTTGCACGCCTTTAGAGCCGGACTCACGAATCAACTCATCCATACAGGCAATAAAGCTCTCACCGCCTTCAAGGGAGAAACGCTTTTGACCAACATACTTTGCTTGAAGATAGCGCTCCAAACCTTCTGCTGAAGTCACGCGATCCAAAATATGGCGTTTCTCATCCATATTAAATCTAGGAGTTGAACGAATTGACTCTAATTTTTCTTGCCACCATTTCTTGATAGTCTGGTCAGCAATAAACATGTACTCAGCACCCAAGGTGCCGCAATAAGTTTGACGCAATGCTTGCAGCAAATCACGCAAGGTCATTTCGTTGCGGCCAAAGAAAGTATTGCTCGTATTGAAGACGATATCCATATCGCCATCAGTAAAACCATAAAAAGCAGGATCTAGCTCTGGAATATCCTTGCGCTCGATTCGCTTCAAAGGATCAATATCAGCCCAGCGGTTACCAACGTTACGATATGCGGCAATTAACTGCTGAACGGCAACGCGTTTGCGCCCCATCTCAGAGTCAGCCGAATCAGAAACTGTTCTGATGGGACCTTGCTTAGCCCGCTCAGCGAAGGAAGCAACAATAGGACCGTGGGCGACATCAGCCCTAGACGAACCATCGAACGCCGGGACTTGCTTCACATTATCAAAATAATCTCGCCAATGATCGGCTACAGAGCCTGGATCGTGCAAATAAGATTCGTAGAGTTCCTCTACGTAAGGGGCGTTTCCACCGAAGAGATAGGAGCTATCTCTTTGATCTTGCATCATGATGCTCACCTTTCATCGGGTTTCCCGAATAAAGACTGTGGTTAAAACCATTCGCTCAGCGGCTAAACCGCTTTACGAATTGATCTGTGCGAATACTCTTACACTCTAATTTAACACGATTACCCATTGATTCATAAAGGGCTTTCCCTGATTTAAGGGCTTAGAGGCTTATCCTTACTTTATAAGGTCCAAATAAGAATTTTCCTACTCGGATTTAAACCATGCCTGACAGATTCCCACAGACTTGATTCGTATTCTCTAAATCTCCAAATAAATTAATGAGATTAGGGACATATGAAAGCGATTACCCCAGAATTGGAATATCTAAGCACCCGTCAAAGCGCAAAAGTACTGCAGGTGTCACTTGGCACCGTCCAGAAAATGGTTGAATTAGGTGAATTAATCGCCTGGAAGACGCGTGGGGGTCACCGACGCATCTTGGCAAGCTCTCTAGATCAGCAGCTAGCACGCCGTAAAAGAGCCATGCGTCAAAAAACTACCCAAAACTGTATTGCAATGGGCATATTCAGAAGAGCTGAAAATAGCCATGAATTAATCGAATCTATTCAATGTTGGCAGTTAAAAGTGGATATGGAGGTATCTGTAGATAGTCTTGAGGGTCTAATGAAGGCAGTTTCAATTGCCCCCGACCTGATATTTCTAGACGCCCTGATTCCACCAGTTGAGCAGGTGCATCTCATCCATTATTTGAGCAAAAACAAGGACACACAGCGTATTCCTATTTTAGTGGATGAAGGATTTATTCGCCTTCATCCGGGGGTAATAGGCTTAGCTGATGAAAATACGGTTGGGGTGAAGTCGCGCTACCCTGAAGTTCTTCAGGAGGAGCTTGAAAATGGCCTAATTGACCAAAATCCGCTGATTATTGGCTATCCAGCTACTAATCCAGAACTTGAAAACACCGTGGGAGATAAAAATCGCCACGAACTCTTAGAGCCTATATTTATCCAGGCGCTCAATAGAAAATGCGCCTAGACACTAAACCAGTTCTTTAAAACATAAAAAGCCGCTCAATTTTGATACTGAGCGGCTTTTTTTAAATAATAAGTCTAATTAAATCAATGCTTTAGATCAAAAAGTTACTGCGATCTCTACCTTCAATCCATTTTGGCGCCTTACCGCGACCAGTCCAGGTATCACCTGTAGAAGGATTGCGGTACTTTGGAGCAACCTTGCCACCAGAACTACGGGCACCCGCTTTGCGACTGAATAAGTCTGATGCTGTTAAGTCGTACTGCTCAATAATGAGCTTGGCCTTAGCAATACCGTCGGCCTTTTCACGTAAAACCGCTTCTTTAATCTGCTTATCCAACAAATCACGTTGAGCTAACAACTCTTTATAAGATGACATTTTTAGTTTATCCAGATAATCGATTGATGGAATAACAAAGGATTAGCTATTCCTGATTAACTATTATATCCATATATTGAAGTCATCATGATATATATTCAAATGCTGCTTATAACCTTATAGAAATAAGCCTATATTGCAGTAATTAATCAGATAACCAGCATAATCATTATAAATACTATATTTATAATGATTATATAAACATTACCGTCTCAGCATAAATGTCCCGCTAGATTTAGCGGTAACTTCGCCGGCCTCGTTCAATACTACGGCCTCGCAGTAATAAATCGTTTTTCCAAACTTGAGAACGCTACCCTCCACCACAATCTTGCCAGTACTAGGGCGCAAGAAGCTAACGTTCATATCAATTGTCATGGCGCCAAGTTGCTGGTTCACAGTGCTGCGAGCTGCCGCTCCCATCGCAAAGTCCAACAGGGTCATCACAACACCACCATGAGCAATCTGAAAGCTATTCTCGAATTCTGGTTTGATGACCAGGCTGATACGTGATTTACCGCCTTCAGCATACTCAGGAACAACTCCCAAGTGCGCCAAAAATGGGATGGTCAATCCAAAATACGTAGTGTTGTTTGAGTTTGATGTCATAGGAAGGAGATGTGCAAATGAATGGTCGGGGCGAGAGGATTTGAACCTCCGACCACATGCACCCCATGCATGTACGCTACCAGGCTGCGCTACGCCCCGACGAGAAACGAAATTGTATCAGTAACTATTTGGAGAGAATTTGCAGGACAGCTTGCAACTCATCACGCAAGCGAAGCTCGCCACGAGCCTCATCAAGACGATTGCGGGCACCACTGATTGTGAAGCCCTCTTCATACAAAAGCGCCCTAATCTTCCGAATTAAGACAACTTCATGGTGTTGATAGTAGCGACGATTACCGCGACGCTTTTGTGGACTTAACTGAGTGAACTCTTGCTCCCAATAGCGCAATACATGAGAACGGACGCCACAAAGATCAGATACCTCACCGATCGTGAAATAACGCTTAGAGGGAATTGGGGGGAGCTGCGAACTCAGCAGCACCGTCCCAGCATCAAATGCTGTTTTCTCGAGCATGAGACTCAACTACATCCTTGAGCTTTTGACTTGCATGAAATGTCACAACGCGACGAGCGGCAATTGGAATCATTTGACCAGTTTTCGGATTACGACCTGGGCGAGCAGATTTATTGCGTAACTGGAAATTACCAAATCCAGAAATCTTCACCTCAACACCAGTCTCCAGAGACTTGCCAATACGATCAAAGAAGGCATCAATCATGTCCTTAGCTTCACGCTTGTTCAGGCCAACTTGATCAAAGAGGGCTTCCGAGAGCTCATTCTTGGTAACGGTATCGTTGCTAACTAAATCATTCATGGCGAAAGTCTCTTCTGACAAGATCTGTTGCTAATATTAAACCTAGCGCAGACGAGCTGCGCAATTTTTCTCAAGTGTCGCTAATAAAGCACTCATAACCGCTTCAATTTGAGCATCCTGCAGGGTTTCCTGCGAGTTGAGTAAGGTTACACGGTAGGCTAAGCTTTTCTCGTCGTCAGCCATACTACTAGAGCCAGTCTTTGACTTGAACTCATCAAACAACTCAATTGCCTTAACAAAATTCTGCTTCGTAGCATGCATTGCATCAAGCAAAGTCTGTGAAGAAACAGCTTGCTTTACCACCACCGCTAGATCTCGCTGTACAGCAGGAAATTTACTCAACTCTTCCGGCTGTGGAATACCTAAATTGCGAATAGCCTCTAAATCCATTTCAAACAGAACTGGAGCCTGTGGCAACTCGTAGGTTTGCTGTAAGCCAGGATGTAATTCACCAATCCAGCCAATATGGTGTTTTCCAGTCGAGGTTATCAGGTGAATTTGTGCGCTGCGACCTGGATGTAGTGCAGGATGAACGGCAGCCTCAGTCGTGAAATGCAATGGATCGAGCACACGCTCCAAATCACCCTTTACATCAAAGAAATCGACTGCTCGATCAGCACTTGCCCACTGCTCCGCTACAAATGAGCCGTAAGCCAAGCCGCCAAGCTGCTGCGGCTGATGAAATCCTGCAACCTTGCCAGCCTCTTCTTGTACGCTGGCATCACGCTTAAATACGCGACCCGTTTCAAATAAACGGACACGGCCAGCACCACGATTTAAGTTTGACTTCAGGTTAGCCAATAAACCGCCCCACAGATTACTGCGCATAACACCATACTGATTAGCAATCGGATTGAGTACGGCAATGAGATCTTTTTCAGTGGCCGCAACCAATCGTTGCTCACTCTCTAGATCAGTAAATCCAAAGTTCACAGCTTCTTGATAGCCTTGTAGGGCTAAACGCTGGCGCAATAAATGCACGCCGCGCTTTGCCTCCGCCTTAGCGCTCATCTTTAAAGAGGAGATTGGTGGTACATCAGGAATATTTTCAAAGCCGTACATGCGTGCGACTTCTTCAATTAAATCTTCTTCAATTTCGATATCAAAGCGATAGCTTGGCGGTGTTACAACAAATAGATCACCCGCTTCTTGCTTGAACTCAAAACCGAGACGCTTAAATACATCAGCAACAATTTCAGTCGTGAGTGGGATACCGATGACTTTCATAGCACGAGCTAAACGCATACTGACTGGTTTGCGCTCAGGAATAGCTAATACTTGATCATCAATTGGGCCAACTTGACCACCACATACCTCAACAATCAGAGCGGTTAAATATTCCAGACAGTTAGCCGTATTTTGTGGATCAACACCACGCTCAAAGCGATGAGCCGCATCGGTACTGAAATTAAAACGACGAGCACGCCCCTGAATTGCCGAAGGCTGCCAATAAGCGGCCTCAACATAAATATTTTTAGTGTCATCAGTCACGGCGCAATGATTGCCACCCATAATCCCAGCTAACGCTACAGGACCATTTTGATCGGCAACCACACCAGCATCCTGGATCTTGCCCGCAGAATCTGGACCTTGCAAAGTCACCGTCTGGCCGTTCAATAACTCAAGACCTTCACCCGTCTTCGCCCAACGAACAGATAAGTCACCAGTCAATTTATCAATGTCAAATACATGGGTCGGCTGCCCCATTTCCAACATGACATAGTTAGAAAGATCCACCAATGGAGAAATACTTCTTTGACCAGCATTGCAAAGTCGCTGAATCATCCAATCTGGTGTTTGTGCTTTAGGATTAACGCCACGAATCACGCGTCCTGCAAAGCGTCCGCAAAGATCTGAATTTTCAACGGTCACTTTGAGCTTATCGGCAATAGTGACGTTTACTGGCGTCCACTTGGGTGCACACAAGGCAGCGCCTGTGATTGCCGACACTTCACGTGCCATACCCATTAGAGATAAACAATCAGCCTTGTTAGGAGTTAGCTTAATAACAAAGATCTGGTCGTCTAGGTTTAGATACTTTCGGATATCCTCGCCAACTGGTGCATCCGCTGGCAACTCGAGAATGCCTTCATGGTCATCGCCTAAACCGAGCTCGCGGCCGGAGCACAACATACCCTGGCTTTCTACACCGCGTAGCTTGCCAAGTTTAATCATGAAAGGCTTGCCACCAGTTTCTGCTGGCGGCAACTCTGCGCCAACCATGGCGCAAGGAATTTTGATGCCAGCGCGTGCATTCGGTGCACCACATACTATTTGTAATTCTTGGCCAGTTCCTGCGTCAACTTTGCAAACACGTAAGCGATCTGCATCAGGATGCTGCTCAGCAGAAAGAATTTGAGCAACTACAATTTTCGTGAATGCAGGCGCTACTGAATGCTGCTCTTCCACCTCGAGGCCTGCCATCGTCATTGCATGGCCTAAGGCATCGCTATCCAGCGAAGGGTTTACATATTGGCGTAACCAAGATTCAGAAAATTGCATATGCGCTATCTACTATTAGAAGGTTGGCCGGTTAAGCCGGAAATTGCGCTAAGAAACGGAGATCGTTCTCAAAGAAAAGGCGTAAATCATCCACGCCGTAACGCAACATCGTCAAACGCTCTAAGCCAGAGCCAAAAGCAAAACCGGTATAGCGCTCTGGATCAATACCCATATTGCGCAATACATTTGGATGAACCTGCCCAGCACCAGAAATCTCTAGCCAACGGCCAGCTAGCTTGCCGCTTCCGAAAGCCATATCGATTTCTGCTGAAGGCTCAGTGAATGGGAAGTACGAAGGACGGAAGCGAACTTGTAGTTCATTGGTCTCGAAAAAAGTTCTTAAGAAATCGGTGTACACACCTTTTAAATCAGCAAAGGAAACACTCTCTGCAATCCATAAGCCCTCAACTTGATGAAACATCGGTGAGTGGGTTGCATCGCTATCTACGCGATAGGTTCTGCCTGGTGCGATCACTTTAATTGGCGGCATCACAGCGGCGTGAGCATATTTCTTGACATGCTCACTCGCATAACGAACCTGAATCGGACTAGTATGCGTACGCAATAACAAAGGCTTTCCATTGGAATCTTTGCCATCAATGTAGAAGGTATCCTGCATGGAGCGCGCAGGATGATTCTCAGGGCTATTTAAGGCGGTGAAGTTAAACCAATCAGTTTCAATTTCAGGGCCGTCAGCTACATCAAAACCAATAGAGCGGAAGATCTCTTCAACGCGCTCCCAGGTACGCATCACAGGATGCAAGCTGCCTACAGATTGGCCACGACCAGGCAAAGAGACGTCAATGGATTCCGCTGCAAGCCGTTGCAGCAATACCGCATCAGCCAATGCTTGACGACGTTCCTGCAATGCAGTCTCTACTTGAGTTTTGATTTGATTAATTTGGGCGCCAGCACTCTTACGTTCATCAGGCGACATTCCACCAAGCGCTTTTAAACGCTCAGTGAGAACACCTGACTTACCGAGATACTTGGCTTTCGCGTCCTCTAGAGCCGCCGAATCGGCAGCTCCGAGGAAATCACGTTTAGCATCCTCGACAATGTGGTCGAGAGAAACCATTGCAGCTTAGTTTTTTAAATGAACTAAGAATTAAGCTGCAGCGCTTACTACGGATTTGATCCGAGTAACCAAAGCAGCGAAAGCCGCCTTGTCAGCAATGGCCATATCAGAAAGCACTTTGCGGTCGAGCTCGATCGCAGCTTTCTTCATACCATTCATGAATACGCTATAGGTCATGTCATGTTGACGAACTGCCGCGTTGATACGAGCGATCCACAATGCGCGGAATACACGTTTCTTATTGCGACGGTCGCGGTATGCATACTGACCAGCACGCATAACTGCTTGCTTAGCAATACGAAATACGTTTTTACGACGTCCACGATAGCCTGTTGCGGCATCGGTGATTTTCTTATGACGGGCTCTTGCTGTAACCCCACGTTTGACTCTTGGCATTTAATTCTCCTAATCTAGTCTGAGGTTAAGCGTAAGGAAGCATAGAGCGAATTGACTTAACGTCTGCCTTCGCAACTTCGGTAGTACCACGTAGGTGACGCTTATTCTTTGTGGTCTTCTTGGTGAGGATGTGGCGTTTGAAAGCCTGGCCTCGTTTGATCGTTCCGCCTGCGCGAACCGTGAAGCGCTTTTTAGCGCTACTCTTGCTCTTCATCTTGGGCATAAAGCACCCCTTCTTCTGCATGTGCAACTTAGGTGGTAACCGACGGTTACGCTTCCTGTACCTAGAAGCACTTCTTGCTACCAGGGTCTACGACCCCTCCCTACTTAAACAACAAACCTCATCTTGCGATTTGGTTTATTACTTAGCCTTACGAATGGGGGCCAACACCATCACCATTTGGCGACCCTCCATCTTTGGAAACTGTTCTACTTGACCATGCTCAATCAGGTCTGACTTCAAACGTTCCAACATTCTGACTCCGATTTCTTGGTGAGCCATTTCACGACCCCGAAACCGCAGCGTAATCTTTGTCTTATCGCCATCTTCCAAAAAGCGGATTAGATTGCGTAGCTTCACACCATAGTCACCATCATCTGTGCCGGGACGGAATTTAACTTCCTTCACCTGAATCACTTTTTGCTTGAGCTTAGCTTCATGCAAACGTTTGGCTTCTTGGTATTTGAATTTGCCGAAGTCCATGATCCGGACTACAGGTGGCACAGCCGTCGGAGCAATTTCAACCAAATCGGTCTCTTTCTCTTCTGCTAAAGCCAGGGCTTCACTCAACTTAACTACACCGATGGGTTCTCCATCCAGTCCAATCAGACGCACTTCAGGAGCAGTAATCTCCCGATTTATGCGCTGCGATTTATCAGTAGCGATCTTCTTAATTCCTTTAAAAAAACAATAAAAACCATTCCACCCCTAGCTAAGCTCGGGTCCGACTTTCTGAGAAATATCCTGCTGGAGTCGGGCAACGAAGGCATCAAGAGGCATTACCCCTAAATCCACTCCGCCACGGGCACGAACGGCCACCGAATTACTTTCCGCTTCTTTATCCCCTACAACTAACAAAAATGGGAGCTTCTGTAATGCGTGCTCGCGTATTTTATACGTAATTTTCTCATTCCGCAAATCCGATTCGACTCTAAACCCTTGTTTTTTCAGAGATTGCTGGACTTTTTGGGCATATGCAGCAGAATTATCCGAGATATTAAGGACTACAGCCTGAGTCGGGGCAAGCCAAACTGGCATATTTCCAGCATGGTTTTCGATCAAAATGCCGATAAAACGCTCCAAAGAGCCGACAATTGCTCTGTGAAGCATCACTGGAGCCTTGCGAGTGTTCTCTTCGGTGACATATTCAGCGCCTAAACGGGCTGGCATCGAGAAATCCACCTGAATCGTACCGCACTGCCAAGTACGGCCAATCGAGTCCTTAAGGTGATATTCGATCTTCGGACCATAAAAAGCACCCTCTCCTGGCAATTCTTCCCATTCTTGGCCTGAAGCGGTCAAGGCGCCACGTAAGGCAGCCTCCGCTTTATCCCAAATAGCGTCATCGCCAACGCGTTTTACTGGGCGCAAGGCGAGCTTGACGGCAACTTCAGTAAAGCCAAAATCTTGATAAACCTCACGAACTGCCTTATCAAACGCAGCCACTTCAGACTGAATCTGATCTTCAGTACAGAAAATATGGCCATCATCTTGCGTGAAACCACGGACGCGCATCAAACCATGCAATGCACCCGACGGTTCGTTGCGGTGACACTGACCAAACTCGCCGTATCGCAACGGCAGCTCACGATAACTATGTAAGCCGGAATTAAAAATCTGCACATGTCCTGGGCAGTTCATCGGCTTTAATGCATATGCACGATTCTCCGACTCCGTTGTAAACATGTTTTCTTTGTAGTTATCCCAGTGGCCAGACTTTTCCCAAAGACCACGATCCAAAATTTGTGGGGCCTTTACTTCTTGGTAGCCTTCGCGCTGATAAACACGGCGCATGTACTGTTCAACCTCTTGCCAAATAGACCAGCCTTTTGGATGCCAGAAAATTAACCCAGGCGCTTCAGCTTGAAAGTGAAATAAATCTAAGAACTTACCAAGGCGACGGTGGTCGCGCTTCTCAGCCTCTTCAAGCATATGCAAATGCGCATCTTGATCTTCTTTTTTCAGCCAAGCTGTACCGTAGATCCGTTGCAACATCTCATTTTTGCTATCGCCACGCCAGTAAGCACCAGCAACGCTCAGAAGCTTGAATACCTTGAGCTTGCCAGTGGATGGCACATGGGGTCCGCGGCATAAGTCGGTAAACTTGCCCTCAGCATACAAAGACACATCTTCACCCTGTGGGATGCTAGAAATAATTTCCGCTTTGTAGTTTTCGCCTTGATCCTTGAAGAACTTCACAGCCTCATCACGCGGCATTACTGTACGAATCACTGACTCGTCTTTCTTAGCCAGCTCAGCCATTTTCTTCTCAATTGCTACCAAATCTTCCGGTGTGAATGGGCGGTGAAACGAGAAGTCGTAATAAAAACCGTTTTCGATGACAGGGCCAATAGTGACTTGCGCCTCTGGGAATAGCTCTTTAACAGCATAAGCTAATAAGTGCGCCGTGGAGTGACGCACAATCTCCAGCGCTTCTGGGCTTTTATCGGTAATGATTGCCAGCTGACTATCTTTGTCAATCACAAAACTGGCATCTACCATCTTGCCGTCCACTATGCCGCCGAGGGCAGCTTTAGCAAGACCGCTTCCAATGCTTTGGGCAACATCAAGAACGCGTACGGGAGCTTCGAACTCACGTTTAGATCCATCTGGCAGAGTAACTACAAGCATGACCGCTCCATCTTCTTAAGATTCAGTCAAGAGACTGATTTACTGCACAACATCTACCAAAAAGAAAGCGCGGGAGCTTTTCGGCAACCGCGCACTTTTGGGTCTTTATTCGTTGGTAGGCTCGATTGGACTCGAACCAACGACCCCCACCATGTCAAGGTGGTGCTCTAACCAGCTGAGCTACGAGCCTATATAAGCCATAGAGTTTATCACCGGCGGCGTACTTGAGTCACCCCTTTGACTTCTTCTAGGGCGTTTTGGATGAGCCGCAAGGCTTCTGAGTCTTTAATCTCCACTGTCAATAGTATTTGAGCAAGGCCTCGCTTGGCAGATTTACGAAGATCAATCACGTGGACACCCTGCCTTGTCAGAATCTCAAACAACTCGCGCATCAGCTCAGGACGATCCAGCCCGGTAACAGCTAAATCTGCAGGAAATACACGCCGAGGATCATTTCCGGCGGCCGTTTCAAGCACAGAATCATTCCAGGCAGTTTGGATAACGCGCTCAGGAGCTCGCTCCAATAAACCTCTAAACGTTCTACAAGAGCGTCGATGGATCGACACACCGCGACCCTGGGTCACAAAACCGGCAATCGCATCGGGTGGTACCGGCCGGCAGCACCGCGCCAACTGGGTCATCAATGAATCTACCCCCACCACCAACACATCACTTGCCTGACCTTGCTTACGAGCACTTTGTTTAAGAACAATTTCCGGGGCTGGAGCAATGACCTTCGCTTCTGTCTTTTGCTCCAGCTTGGCGTCATTAGACTTAGACCCCGCCTCTTCATCATCCAAAGCATTGAACCAAGCGCGTACACGTGTGCGAGCACGCTGTGAGCGCAAGTAATTGCGGCTAGGACTAATCCAATCTCGCGAGGGGCCGCCATGTTTTACAGCGACGATTTCAACCGTTTGACCATTCTGCAATGAAGTATCTAAAGGCACCATCGCACCATCTACTCGAGCACCTCGACAACGGTGACCGAGGTCGGTATGAACTGCGTATGCAAAGTCGATAGGCGATGAACCCTTCTCTAAGGAAATGACTTTTCCTAATGGAGTGAGCACATAGATATGGTCATCGATCTCATGGTGTTTGAGTTGCTCCCAAGCATCTTCTTTCCAAGAGATAAGTTGTCTTGCCCAAGCAATTTGGCGCTCATAGGCAACTGCCGCACTGTGGGTGCCAATTTGATGACTTGGATTTGCATCATTGGACTTATTTTTTGGCGGAGTTGCAGCGCCAATATAAGCACCCTCCTTGTAGCGCCAATGAGCAGCCAATCCATACTCAGCCTGTTGATGCATTTCATTAGTACGTACCTGAATCTCAAATGCTGTCCCATGCTCATCCATCACTACGGTATGCAAAGATTGATATCCGTTTGGCTTTGGCCTAGCAATGTAGTCATCAAATTCCCGTGGCACAGGCTGCCAGACGTTATGTACTATTCCTAAAATTGCGTAACAGGATTTAACGTCATCTACTAAAACTCTAAATGCCCTGACGTCATAGAGATTGGCAAAGTCTAATGACTTGCCCTGCATCTTTTTCCAAATGCTGTAGATGTGCTTTGGGCGACCTTGAACCTCACCCTCAATATGGGCAGCATTTAATTCTTCTTTAAGCTTAGTAACAATCTGATTAATAAAAGATTCGCGCTCAATACGCTTGCCATCTAACATCTTGGCAATGTCGCGGTAGGTTTCTGGAGAGAGAACTCGAAATGCCAAGTCCTCCATCTCCCATTTCATTTGCCAAATACCGAGGCGATTCGCAAGTGATGCATCAATATTAAGAATCTCTTGCGCCCAAGCTTTTGGCATCTCAATTTTTTCATGCGTAATCCAACGCAGTGTTTGCAAGCGTGAAGCAAGATAAATGAGAACGACGCGTAGATCATCACCAAAAGCGAGCAACATCTTTCTCAGCATTTCTTCTTGCCCAGAAATACTCAGACCGCCATCATTGCGCACCAGCTTGGCTTGAGCCTGTCTCAGGCCCCGGTAGCCAATCAACAGTCTGGCTGACTCATCGCCAATCAGTTTGGTGAGTGACTCTTTGCCATGGGTGCGGGCAATATTATGTGCAGCGGTGAGCGTTGCTTGATCTAGGTGAAGCAGCTTCAGTATGCTGAGAACGCCAGATGCATGATTTTCAGAAGGCTCACCGTACCAACCATCAATAATTTTGATGCTCTCAGATGCAGAAGAAGCATTTGACATGGGCGATTCAAATCCTTAACTGAAGAATTCTTTTGCTAAAGCCACTTGCTCCAACTTTACAAAGGCGGGTGCATGCCCAACTCCCGGAATTTCAATACTCCGAATGTAAGGATTGACCTTGCACATCTCGGCTACAGTTTTAGCGGAAAGCAAATCTGACTCACCGCCTCGCACGATCAACATCGGAATATGGATTTGCTTGAAAGCATGCCACATCGCCATTTCTCCCGCCTTTGCCATAATCGGATTAACCGATGCAAACGGCACAGAAATATTAGGGTCGTAATGCATTACCCAAAGTCCATTTTTTTGAACGAGCATGGGACCGTTATAAATCTCCCACTCCTCTGGGGTATGACTACCAAAAGACGCGCAGATCTCATTGAGGCGCTGCAGAGCATCTGCACGATGAGAAAAGCTAAAAGGCTGGCCAACATAAGAACCTAGGCGCTTGATGGCCTCAGGCTCAATGCGTGGACCTACATCATTAATCAGCATGCGACGAATCGGACTCTTAGGCATTGCGGCATAGACCATGCCAATCAAACCACCCATTGAGGTACCAAACCAGTCTACTTGCGCAACGCCGAGATGCGCAACTAAGCTTGCCATATCCGCAACGTATTGGGGAACAGCGTAGAGCATAGGATTCTGAAGTCGATCAGAATCACCTCGGCCCACCACATCAGGACAAACAACGTAATAGTCCTGACTCATTGCCTCTGCCAGGGTTTTGAAATCACTTCCCCTGCGTGTCAGACCGTGAACACAAACTAGGACCTTGGCATTATTCGGATTACCCCAAGCATGGTAAGCCATCCGATGCGGGCCATCGGGGCTAGTACAAGTCACATAAAAAGTATCGCCATGCTGAATAACATGCGGCTTTTTAATCTCAGCATTGAGGTGTTCATCATGCGTACGCTCATCTGCCATGCCAGGAACTTCTGGCTGCAAAGTCACGTGATCAATTCCGTGTTTATTCAGTAGCATCTCATTGATACGCGCCATGATTTCAGGCCATTCGCCAATACGCTCAATTTCAATATGGCCGATCAGCGCTGGAAAGCTGGGAGTCATCTCCCAAACATGCAGATCATGCACTGCCAAAACACCTGGCACCTTTTTTAAATCCTGGCCGACTTGTAAATAGTCTATGTGTAGAGGTACCCCTTCCATAAGGAAGTGATAAGACTCTTTCAAAATAGAAATGGTGGACTTCAAAATTAAGAGGGAAACCAAAATAGATAAGATGGCATCAATCGGCATCCATCCAGTAAGCTGAATCACAATACCCGCAATCAGAGCGGCTATAGAGCCTAGCAAGTCACCCATGACGTGAACCAAGGCAGCGCGAGTGTTGACACTCTTTTTATCGCGCGACAGTACCCATGCCACCACAATATTCATTAGTAGGCCTATGGCTGCCACTATCGTGACAGTTAAGCCATCGACTTTATGCGGATCATAGAATCGACTGATTGCCTCAACCATAATCCATGCCACTAAGGCCAGCATCGCAATACTATTGACAAAAGCTGCCAAGGCTTCAGCCCTTCCAAATCCGAACGAATGTTTTGGCGATGGCGGACGACGAGAAATGATTTGCGCCAACAAGGCTAGTCCTAGTGCGGCAGCATCTGTCACCATGTGGCCAGCATCCGATATCAGCGCTAAAGAATTCGCAAAGTAAGCGGCGGCACCCTCAACCCCTGAAAAACCGAGTGTGAGCACCAAGGCAATCAGCAAAAGATTTTGGTTGGAAACTTCCTTGCTATGGGCATGCTTAGCATCACCCTGCTTGTGTGCATGAAGTGAGTGATCTACAACGCTCATAAAGGAATCTTTAAAAAAGAAAATGGGGTCATTGACCCCATTATTTCACTATCCATCAAAAAAGGTCAGAAACCTGCGACGTCTATAGGGGCGCCTGTTTTGGATATGACCTCTTCCTTAGTTACACCAGGAGCCAGCTCCACCAAGCTCAAACCCTTTGGTGTAATGTCAAGTACGCAAAGGTCAGTAATGATGCGGCTAATAACGCCCACTCCAGTTAATGGCAGAGTGCACTTAGGCAGAATCTTAATTTCTTCTGTGCCGTCTTTTTTCTTAGCAACGTGCTCCATCAAGACAACCACATGCTTTACGCCAGCAACCAGGTCCATGGCGCCGCCCATACCCTTCACCATCTTGCCGGGAATCATCCAGTTCGCTAAGTCACCATGTTCACTCACCTGCATCGCACCCAAAATCGCGATATTAATTTTTCCACCACGAATCATTCCAAAGGAATCAGCAGAAGAAAAAATGGAGGAACCAGGCAAGGTAGTGATCGTCTGCTTGCCTGCATTAATTAAATCCGCATCAATCGTTTTTTCAGTTGGAAATGGCCCAATACCCAATAAACCATTCTCAGACTGAAGCCACACTTCCATGCCCTCTGGCACATGATTAGCCACCAAGGTTGGCATGCCAATACCTAAATTGACGTAATAACCATCCTTTAGTTCCTTAGCAGCACGCGCTGCCATTTCATCTCTATTCCAAGGCATATCAATCTTCCTAAATATTCTGTACTGTTTTTATATGGTGTCTATGGGTATCAAGCAGCAGACAAAGTGCGTTGCTCAATACGCTTCTCCGGCGTAGCGTTCAGCACCAAGCGATGCACATAAATACCTGGCGTATGAATCTGATCAGGATCTAATTGACCGTTCTCTACAATCTCTTCAACTTCAGCAACTGTGATCTTGCCTGCCATTGCAACTACTGGATTGAAGTTACGGGCGGTATAGCGATAAATCAAATTACCGGACTTATCTGCCTTCCACGCTTTCACGAGTGAGATATCAGAAACGATTGCACGCTCCATGATGTAGCGCTCACCGTCAAACTCCTTTTCCTCTTTGCCCTCAGCAACTAAAGTACCTACACCGGTTTTGGTGTAGAAAGCAGGAATACCACAACCACCAGCACGCAATTTCTCAGCTAGAGTTCCTTGCGGAGTAAATTCCAGCTCGAGCTCGCCCGCCAAAAACTGACGTTCAAATTCTTTGTTCTCACCTACGTAGGATGCAACCATCCTTTTCACTTGTCTTGAATTCAGTAGTAGACCCAAACCAAAGCCATCCACTCCAGCGTTATTAGCAATCGCAGTCAGATTTTGCGCACCAAGGTCCTTAACCGCTTGGATCAAGGCCTCAGGAATACCGCACAAGCCAAAACCACCAACAGCCAGTTTTTGGCCATCTTTCAAGATATCCCGCAAGGCATCCACAGCCGATGGGTAAGTTTTGTTCATAAATTCGTCCTAATATTGCCAAAAAGGTAAAAAAGCAATCATAACGCTTTAGACCTCCAAGCCTCTTGGCATTGGGCACTAACTTGGTTTTTATGCCTTGGAACTAAAATAGAGAAGTAGCTGATGGCTTTGAAGGTGTCAAAAATGCTCAAAATACCCAAATAGCCACAATGCCCAAGGCACCCTATTGATATGTAATGTCGGAGAAATGAAATGACTGCCCAGGAATTACTCGAACAGTTTGGACCCAGAGAATCCATGGACTATGACCTCGTCATCGTTGGGGGTGGCCCAGCTGGATTATCCGCAGCCATCAAAGCAAAACAGCTAGCCAATCAATCCGGCAAGGACATTAGCGTCTGTGTGCTGGAAAAAGGATCTGAAATCGGCGCGCATATTCTCTCTGGCGCTGTCATGGACCCTAAGGCATTAACTGAACTCTTCCCCAACTGGAAAGAATTAGGTGCACCGCTAGATACCGAAGTAAACCAAGATCAGTTTTTATTTTTGACCAAAGACAGCGCATTTCAAGTTCCCAATTGGCTGTTGCCCGATTGCTTTAAAAACGAAGGTAACTATATTGTTAGTTTGGCTAATGTCACTCGTTGGCTAGGTCAACAAGCCGAGAACCTGGGTGTAGAAATTTTTCCAGGCTTTCCTGCTGCTGAAATTCTCTATAACGAGCAAGGCGCAGTTTGCGGCGTCATCACAGGCTCGATGGGCTTGGATAAAGAAGGTCAAGCCACTGATCAATTTCAACTTGGTATGGAATTGCATGCCAAGTACACCTTATTTGCTGAAGGTTCGCGGGGACATTTAGGCAAACAACTGATTGCCAAGTTTGCCTTAGATAAAGATGCTGACCCACAAAGCTACGGTATTGGTATTAAAGAATTATGGGAAGTAGAACCCTCCAAGAGCAAGCCTGGTCTGGTGGTTCATACCGCAGGGTGGCCATTGGAGAGCGACACCTATGGTGGCTCATTCTTATATCACTTAGGAGATAACAAGGTTGCCGTTGGTTTAGTTGTTGGGCTGTCCTATAAAAACCCATACCTCTCTCCGTTTGAGGAGTTTCAACGCTATAAGTTGCACCCAAAGATTCGTGAAACCTTTGAAGGCGGTAAGCGCCTGGCCTATGGTGCACGGGCACTGACAGCGGGCGGCTTAAATAGCCTACCTAAAACAGTTTTTCCCGGTGGTGCGCTCATTGGTTGTGATGCTGGCTTCCTGAATGCCTCACGCATCAAAGGAAGTCATGCAGCTATTAAGACCGGCATGCTGGCTGCACAAGCCGCAGTAACTGCTCTTTCCGAAAATCGCTCTGCTGATGTTTTGGCTGCGTATCCAAGCGCCTTTAAAAATAGCTGGTTATATACCGAACTAAACCAAGCACGCAACTTTAAGCCATGGATGTCTAAAGGACTCTACCTTGGCACTCTCATGGTGGGCCTTGAGCAGAAAGTGTTGGGTGGCAGCATGCCTTGGACGATTCATGTAAAGCATGCGGACCATGAATGCCTAGAACCAGCAGCGCAGCACCAAGCAATTGACTATCCAAAGCCAGATGGCAAGATTACTTTTGATCGCCTCTCATCTGTATTTATCTCCAATACAAATCATGCTGAGAATCAACCTATCCATCTCACCTTAAAAGATGCATCGGTACCAGTGAACTTAAATCTCAAAACTTATGCAGGCCCAGAGCAACGCTACTGCCCTGCTGGTGTGTATGAATATATAGAAAAAGAGGGTCAGTCACAGTTGCAAATTAATTCGCAAAACTGCGTGCATTGCAAGACTTGTGACATCAAGGATCCAAGTCAGAACATTGTTTGGATTACCCCTGAAGGTGGTGGTGGCCCGAACTACGGATCCATGTAAAGACAGCTGATTCAGTTACCTAGCGGGGTAGTGACGAGGGCGCAATTTACCAATCGCCATACCCCCTAGACCGCAGGCTAAAGCCGCCATCACAAATACATTGCGGGGCTGGGTAGCATCCCATAACCAACCCGCCATCAAGCCACCCAAGGTTCCGCCTAAGCCGTAAGACACGGTCGCCATTAGAGCCTGCCCTCGCGCCTGCAATGGGCCAGTAAACCAACGTTGCAATAGCTTCGTAGCTGCACTGTGATGTGCGCCAAAAGTACCCGCATGCATGAGCTGAGCCAGAATCAGTACCCAAGTTAGCGGGAAGAAGGCTATCAAGATAAATCGGAATACGCCAATACCAAAAGCGATTTGCAAAACAATCTCAGCATCTAAGCGACTAAGCACCTTGCTCTGGAAATAAAAAAAGATCACTTCAGCTGCAACGCCTAATGCCCAAAACAAACCAATCTGTAATTTGTCGTAACCTAAATCAGCCAAGTAGAGGGAATAGAACACATACAAAGCAGCATGCGCAAAAATCATAAAGAATCCTGAGAGCAAGAACCAGCGCACATCCGGATTAAATAGAACGATCAGCAGTTCACCCTTAACCATCTTACGACGCTCCATCTTGGGCTCATGCAAGCGAAAGGTAACCAATGCCAAGAAGATCAAAATTACCGCGCCCACAATGGGATACAACTCTATGCCTTTGCGCTGAAATAACTCACCTGCAAATAAGACCATGGCAATAAAACCGATCGATCCCCATAAACGCAAACGACCATAACGCTTATCAAATGAATTGTCTTTAAATAAGGCATGCACAGTAGCGGACTCGCCCAAGGGCATCAAGCTACTGAGGATAGTGTGGAGCACAAACATCCAAATAAAGAATGCAATGTAACTTTGCAGAAGAAAGATGCATAAAAAAGTAATTGCCGCAAGGCAAGCACAGAAACGAATAATGCCGATACGATCAGATAGATAGTCAGATAACCATCCCCAGGAGAATGGGCCAACTATTCGGGTGATTTGCAACATGGACATTAAGATAGCAATCTCAATGACGCTAAAGCCGCGATCTAGAAAAAAGAGGCTGGCATATGGAGAAACTAAACCAACATAAGCGAAATACAAAAAGAAAAAGGACCCGAAGGCCCAACGTACTGAAGGTATCATTTTCTTTTTAGTTTTCTAAAATGGATTTAGTGTTAATCCGTTGCAGAGCCAGGACGTGCAGCTGGGATCGGCGGAATACTGTGTTTCACATCACCACACTGAGCGCGGTGACGAAGTGCATGATCGATCAGCACCAAAGCTAACATGGCTTCTGCAATCGGCGTTGCCCGAATACCAACACAAGGATCATGACGACCTTTGGTTTGCACAGTAATAGGCTTACCATCTAAATCAACTGATTCTTTTGAACTCAAAATACTAGAGGTTGGCTTAATGGCAATCGACACACGCAAATCTTGACCAGTGCTGATGCCGCCTAAAGTACCGCCCGCATTATTGCTAGCAAATCCATTGGGATGCAACTCATCGCCATGCTCACTACCGCGTTGCGCTACCGACTTAAAGCCAGAACCAATCTCCACGCCCTTCACCGCATTAATACCCATCATGGCATGCGCAATATCGGCATCTAACTTATCGAATAAAGGCTCGCCTAATCCAATGGGCACATTACGTGCTCGCACTTCAATCTTTGCTCCGCAAGAATCCCCTGCTTTGCGCAGTGCATCCATATAAGCCTCTAATTGAGGAACGATATCGGCATTAGCGGCAAAGAAAGGATTACCCTCAGTCAGTGCGGCATCTTTAAATGGGATTTCAATTTCACCGAGTTGGCTCATATAGCCATAAAACTCAGTGCCATACTGTTCTTTGAGCCACTTCTTGGCGATTGCAGCTGCAGCTACTACCGGAGCAGTTAATCGCGCTGACGAGCGCCCACCTCCACGAGGATCACGCAAACCATATTTATAGTGATAAGCGTAATCAGCATGACCGGGTCTAAATGTTTGCAGGATGTTGCCGTAGTCTTGACTGCGTTGGTCGGTATTCCGAATGAGTAGGCCAATGGGCGCACCCGTAGTTTTGCCTTCATATACACCAGACAGAATTTCCACTCTGTCGGCTTCTTGACGTTGGGTCACATGGCGAGATGTTCCTGGCTTACGACGATCCAAATCAATCTGCAAGTCCGCTTCACACAGAGACATGCCTGGAGGGCAGCCATCAACAATAGCGCCAATAGCGGGACCGTGGGATTCACCAAAAGTGGTGACAGTAAAAAGAAGGCCTAAAGTATTTCCTGACATACTGACATTATGTCATTGCTCGGGGGCTTGGGCTAGGCTGAGCCTATGGGGCAGCTTTTTCAGCCTCTTCTGGCCAGTCGCGGATGTAAGCCTTGAGCATGGAGTTTTCGAAGTCCTGGGCCTCAACAACGGATTTAGCCACGTCGTAGAAAGAAATCACACCCATCAGCATCTTTTGATCAATCACCGGCAAGTAGCGGGCATGATCAACTAGCATCATGCGACGAACCTCATCGATCTCTGTTTCCATATTGCATGTCAAAGGCTTGGCATTCATGACGCTTTGCACTTTGAGGTCATCTAATTTGCCATGGTGTTTTGCTAAAGCTGCAATCACTTCACGGAATGTCAGGATACCCACAAGCTTGTCGTACTCCATCACGACCAATGAACCGATGTCATGCTCGCTCATGACCAAGACGGCAGTTTGCAATGCAGTATCTGGTGCCACTGTAAATAGTGTGCTGCCCTTAACGCGCAGTATGTCGCAAACTTTCATTTGATCTCCAGCAATCGGTTCTTGTTTAACCAATATATTCTTATGCCCCAAAGGAATCAAGGGGCATACGAAGTATTTCAGTAACGAATAACCCTAAGCAAACCATTGCGAATGCTAGGAAGATTAGCAACCAAGACTGCACCAGCCAAGGTAATCCACCAGGTAAGGTAAATCCAAATCAGCGCTAAGGGGAAGATCGCAAAAGCGCCATAGACTGTTTTGTAAAAGGCGACATTGGTCAGAAAGAGACCGAAGCCAAACTTCATCAACTCAAACGTGAGGGCTGCAAAGAAAGCACCACTTAAAGCGTCACGCCACTCAATGTGGGTATAAGGAAGGATTTTGTAAGCCACTGAGAATACGGACATGGCCAGCAGTACTGGCACCACCGTTGCCACAAACCCCAAACCAAAGCTCAGGGTTTCCGTCCACCCCTCTGCTGCACTAAATAGCAGGCCACTCAAGTAGGTGCCAATACCCAATAGGATAGGTCCCAATATGGTTGCAGAGGAATAGATCGCGACCTTCTTCAAAATAGGTCGACTTTCAGAGACACGGAAGATCTGATTAAAGGCGCTTTCAATCACAGCCAATGTCATGATGGTCGTAATCACCAAGCCAAGCAAACCAATCAAGGTGAGGCCTTTGGCCTGAGCTGAAAATTGATCCAAGTAATTAAAGACCTGCTGATTTAAGCCACCTGGCATATAGGTATCTAGTAGCCAGGCCTGAAAGGCATACTTAATCCGCACCACACTGGGGAGATAGCCAATCAGAATGGAAGCTACAGTGAGCATTGGAATCAAGGCAAGCGTAGTGGTAAAGGCCAAGCTAGCCGCTACTTGCTTTAGATTTTGGCCCCGGTTACGCTCCCAGATCTCTTTTCCAAGAGAGAGCCATAATTGAGGATTCTGTATAAGGCGCATCGCCCATATCATAAGAGATAAGAGAAGAATATGAGCCAATCTGACATTTTAGTTTTGTACTACTCACGCTACGGAGCAACCCGAGACTTAGCGCGACTGATTGCCGAAGGTATTGAAAGTGTCCCGGGTGTTAACGCCAGGCTACGCACCGTACCAGCGATCTCAACAGTATGCGAAGCTACCGAGGCCGCTGTTCCGACTGATGGCGCCCCCTATGTTGAGTATGCGGATTTAAAAGAATGTATTGGTCTAGCCTTGGGCTCCCCTACACGCTTTGGCAATATGGCCGCTCCCATGAAATACTTTTGGGATGGAAGTTCCTCAGAGTGGCTCAATGGAGCTCTCGTTGGTAAACCAGCCTGCGTCTTTACCAGTACGGGTAGCCTGCACGGCGGTCAAGAAAGCACCCTGCTCACCATGATGATTCCGCTGCTTCACCACGGCATGATGCTCATGGGCATTCCGTATAGCGAGCCTGACCTGATGAATACCTCAAGCGGTGGTAGCCCTTATGGCGTTACCCACCTTGCGCATGCTGATGGTCGAGCGCCCATTAGCGCCGAAGAACAGCGCCTAGCTATTGCTCAAGGCAAACGCTTGGCACTTACAGCGCTCAAACTCATTTAAGGCAATTCATGCTCAAAAGCTGGCTCTCTAAAAACCCCTACCAACTCATCGCTACGGCAGCTTTTGTTGACCTTTTTATTCTGTGCGTTGCTTGGGAATGGTTTATCTCACCACTCAGGCCAGGAGGCTCTTGGCTCATTCTCAAGGCCATCCCCTTGTTATTTGCCATTCCAGGCCTATGGAAAGGTAATGTCTACACCATGCAATGGGCCTCCATGCTGATCCTGCTCTACATCACCGAGGGCTTAGTCCGTATTTTGGAAACTGGGGTCAATTTCTGGATGGCTGCCCTAGAAACCGCCATTGGAACAGTAGGTTTTGTATGTCTGCTGATGTTCCTCAAACCCATCAAAGCGAGGGCTAAAGCAGCAAAAAAAGAACGGGCTGCAGCAGAAATTCAGGAGTAAAGCCTGTAAATGGGCTGATTAGCCCACTTTTTGCCATTTTCTTTAAAAATATTACTTATTTCTGTCATCCCAGCTACTTTTCCATGCGTTGTATGCACATGGAGGTAGTAAATATGTCAACAAGACTAAAACGTTGGGCCCGCACCATTGAACAGATTGACCTTTCCAAAAGGACGCCTGAGGTCGCTATTGGCTATTTAGACAGCAAATACCGCGATATCGCCTGGCGTTACATCCGTATTTTGGGCTTTGAGCGCACTATTAGCTTTATGGCCAGCAATAACTTCCATCCAGAATAATCCGCTTCACTCAAAAAAACCCCAGAAGATCTCCTATCTGGGGTTTTTCAATTTAGAGCCAATCAATAGCAGGCATTAATTATTACCTTTGGCCTTTAAAGCCTCTTCCAGTTGATTAATCTTGTTTTGCATTGCGGAAATTTTTGCATTCAGGGCACCTACATTTAAAAAGCTTTCGTCAGACACTTGGGCTTTGAGGTTATTCCCCCAACCCAGCCAAGATGAGTCATAAACCTTCACCTTCTTAAAACCAAGATTTTTGAGGACCGTGGCTGTCTCGGCAGCACGCACACCACTTTGGCAGTAGACAACTGTCTCTTGATTGGGATCCAGACTTGAATACAACTTTTTCAAATCTGTCTGGCTTTTAAGAGTCATCCCCGAATTATCAGATACCTGCTTCTTGCCAAGCTTAATAGACGTAGCAGGATCCTGCCAATTTTCTTCGTAGGGAATATTGATTGCATTGGGAATATGGCCCCCTCGAATCGCACGAACATCTTTTCCAGAAAACTCATCAGGAGTTCGCGCATCAATAATCTGGACTGATTTAGATTGAACCAACTTCAGCATCTCCTCATTAGTCACCAGCAACTGAGGCTGGGGCGCCAATGTTACGGAGACAGCCGGCAGACTCGGGCGCTCTTTTTGAAGCGGTAATCCAGCTGATTTCCAGGCATCAATCCCATCGTGATAGATTTGAGCTTGCTTACCGCCAAAATACTGAATCGTATAAAGGCCAAAGTAAGCATATGGATTTCCGCGGGAGCCGTAAACCACAATGTCTTTATTCACATCGAGTCCGGCAGCATTAAAAATGGATTGAATTTTTGCGGTGGAGATATAGTCCTCTTTATTTGCATCCCTCAGAACATTGCCCGCATCGCCGATATTGATTGCGCCAGGGATATGCCCCTCCAGGTAACTCTTTTCATCACGCACATCCCAAAGAATTGCGCCTCGTGCTAGGGCCTCCTGCACTTGCCCCGTCTGAATAATGGCATCATTTTTTTGCGCGGAAACTAAAGAGCTCAGGAGCAGCAAGCTGACGGAGAGGATGTATTTCAGGGGTGGGCGCATATAGATGCTTTCTTTTCAAAATGGGGCTAAGACTAAATATTAACTCCTTGCTCTTGCAGGGGATGAAATACACGTAGCACCCAATTAAATATGGCGCTGACTGTCACAATCGCTTGAAACTCATCCCAATAAAACGTAGGATCAGGAATGAGACATCGGCCATTTACGCAGATTGAATAAACAGCATCCTATTGAAAGGAATACACCATGAGTCAGAAAAAATTAGTGAAGCAATTATTGAAAAAGCTAGATAAGCTCGAGGCAGATAGAGAAAAGCTCATCGACAAGCTTGCAAAAGCCTTGGACAAGCTCGAGAAAAAAGCTCCAGCTAAAAAGGTAGTCTCCAAAAAAGCAGCGGCCAAAAAAGTCCCTGCAAAAAAGACTCCAGCTAAAAAGATCGTAGCTAAGAAAGCGCCAGCAAAGAAAGTAGTAGCGAAAAAGGCTCCTGCCAAGAAAGTAGTTGCGAAAAAAGTGATTCCAGCAACGCCAACTGCTTCATAGTCAATTGCATAGTGAAGGCTGCCCGTGAGTAAATCTGACATTCATGAACACACTTACGAGGCAGACCTCAGACTTCTTCAAATTGAATTGGTCAAACTTCAGCGTCACATTATTCAAAAGGGTAAGCGACTCTTAGTCATTTTCGAAGGGCGTGATACAGCCGGCAAAGACGGATCCATTAAAAGCATTACGGAACATTTAAGCCCTAGAGATAGCAGAGTCGTTGCCCTGAATAAGCCCTCCCCGCGCGAGGAAGGCGAATGGTACTTCCAAAGATATGTTGCTCAACTTCCAACTGCAGGTGAATTTGTATTATTCAACCGCAGTTGGTATAACCGTGCGGGCGTTGAAAAAGTCATGGGATTTTGCACTGATGCGCAGTACAAGCAGTTTATGCATACGGTGAATGATTTTGAATCTCTACTTGTCGGATCAGATATCCAGCTAATGAAGTATTACCTGGATATCAGCAAAGAAGAGCAAGCTTCTCGACTCAAGGATCGCGCGAAGGATCCACTTAAGCAATGGAAGATTAGCCCGATAGATCAAAAAGCACAAAAGATGTGGGACGCCTACTCAGACGCTAGGGATAGCATGCTCAAAAAAACTAGCTCATCAGATGCCCCATGGACAGTTGTAAGTGCTAATGATAAAAAGCATGCACACCTCAATCTGATTGCCGATTTATTGTCACGAATGGACTATCCAGACAAAGATAAGAAGATCTTAAAGATTGATGCGAAGATTGTGCTGACTTGGCCTACAGATTCTAAAAAGTTACCGAAGCTCGCTCAATAGCTTAACGATCTGCCATCGCCTGAATTTGAGCAACGGTGACATAGCCTCTTCCCTGCTCGTCAATTCTACTGAAATGGTCATAGATTCGAGGCATGCAGCCCTTAGCCTCTTCCATGGTCAACTTACCGTCTCGATTGATATCGCATTTAGCGAAGCGCTCTTGGATCTCTCTATTACGTGAGGCTTCATCAGCAGAAACAGGAGCTGCTAGAAACAGGAATGCTGCCGTGCAGATGAGGCATAAGTTACCGATCAGGAATCGCATTGAGGCTCTTATTTTGTGCCAGTTGCTCTTGGATCAGCAGAAGTCTCCATTGCCACCTTGACCACCTTCTTAGCCATAGCTACAAATGATTCAACCGAACCGCCGCCTGTGCGAAAGGATTCACCCTGAATGGTGACTAAGCCCTCGCCAATGACTTCTTTAGTTTGGCTATCGGTAATCTTGCTCTCTACTAACATTGCTGGTGTTTTAGAGTTCACACCTCCAGCATAAGCAGCTGCATTCATTGCCAAGCCAATCGGCGTGAAATTCCATGGCTGCAAACTATCTGCTGAACTCTCTGCACCAGTAATACCAACAGAGATACGAGCAACGCCTGGACCGGCTTGATTTACGATCTTGATATTCCCACGACTATTAACTGCATTCACCATAGAATCTTGCAATGCAATCTGCGCTTGATTAATCACGTCTGGAGAAATTTCTTTCGTAGCGTTTTGGTTTAAGTAAATTGGATCCAAGATCACTGCAGTGTAGGCTCCTGGATTAACGCCGTCTTTACGGTATCTCCAAATACGAGTATCAGCTTCAGATGTCGCCATCGGCACCAGCACTGAGTAATTGGGTAAAAACCCAGACCTAGGCATTGGCTGGCTTGCCAATTTAGGCGTATTACTACATGCAGTCAACAAAGTAGCTAAAGAGATTGCTGCAATTAAAGCGCCTGATTTGTTCATATTTTCTTTCGGTAAATGATCTATGTGATCTTTGATTACGGTGCCGGGCAAGGCATCAGGATTCCTGACTTTTGATGCAGTTGTGGCTTGCACTCTACTGGTGCGGCAAAAGTTTTTGGAGTTAACACTGGGCCAGAAGCAGATGCTTGCACCACTTCAGCTTGAGCAAGCTTAGGTGCTGTCGTATTTAAGGCTGGAACAGATTTATAAAATTCTTTATCGGTGCCAGGGCATGGCATTGAAGCTCCGGTTTTGGCATTCATGACTGATTTACATTGTGGGTCAGCCTGTAACCTTGCCTCGAGCTTATCAACAGTGCAGGCGCTAAGAAGAGCCAAAGTAAAAGAGAAGAAAGCTACACGCAAAGAAAAAATCCTGTTCATGCAGATCATTCTAGGCTAAACGGGAGCGCCTGAATAGTGGCAGTATATGCAATCTATTCAAAACATGGCAACAGCATAGGAGATCAGCATGAATAAAGAAGCATTTGAAAAGGGCCTCAAAACTCGCCGCGAAGTTCTGGGAGCAGAGTATGTGGACAACTCCATTCAGAATGCAGACGCATTCAATATGCCGATGCAAGAACTAGTCACCGAGTATTGCTGGAATGAAATCTGGAATCGCCCTGGCCTAGACCGCAGAACCAGAAGCATCATTAACCTATCTATGATCACTGCTTTAAATCGACCGCATGAGCTCAAGCTTCATGTGCGAGGCGCCATTAATAATGGGTTAAGTAAAGAGGATATTCAGGAAGTATTTTTGCAGGCCGCGATTTACTGTGGAGTACCAGCAGCGATCGATAGCTTCAGGTGCGCCAAAGAAGTCTTTACTGAGATGGGAATTTAGATCAGTAATCTAAAATTTTTGAGAGGAAATCCTTGGCTCTAGGTGATCTCGCTTCAGGATTGCCAAAGAACTCATCTTTGCTACAGTCCTCAATAATTTTGCCTTGATCCATAAAGATCACGCGGTGACTCACTTTGCGAGCGAAACCCATTTCATGGGTAACGCAGCACATTGTCATTCCCTCATTTGCGAGCTTCACCATGACATCTAGCACCTCGCCCACCATCTCTGGGTCTAAGGCTGAAGTTGGCTCATCAAATAACATCACAATCGGATCCATACTCAAGGCACGGGCAATCGCGACTCGTTGCTGCTGGCCACCAGACAACTGTCCAGGAAACTGATCTTTTTGAGCCATTAGTCCAACACGCTCTAAATACTTGAGGCCATGCGTCTTGGCTTCATCTGTCGATCTACCTAAAACCTTCATTTGAGCAAGCGTCAGATTTTCAGTAACACTGAGGTGCGGGAAAAGCTCAAAGTGCTGAAAGACCATGCCAACACGTGAACGTAGTTTTGGTAAATTGGTTTTTGGGTCATGTAGCGCAACCCCATCAACTGTAATCTCACCCGCCTGAAAAGGCTCGAGAGCGTTAATAGTTTTAATCAGAGTGGATTTACCTGAACCAGAGGGCCCGCAAATTACCACCACCTCACCTTTTTTAATCGATGTAGAGCAATCGCTTAGCACCTGAAATGAGCCATACCATTTGGATACGTTTTGAAGTTCAATCATGTGGATTTATTGAATTTGTACTGAATGAGGTTAGTGAATAATAGCGACTCTAGCTTGTATCTTGCGCACTACTTTAGAAAGCGAGAAGCAAATTACAAAATAGCTTGCTGCAGCCAAAATATAGGTTTCAATTGGGCGGCCATAATTTTTACCAGCAATCTCAAATCCTTTAAGTAAGTCGTATGCGCCGATGGCATAGACTAATGAGGTATCTTGAAACAAGACAATGGTCTGGGTCATAAAAACGGGGATCATGTTTCTGAAAGCTTGGGGCAATACTACAAGACGCATATTCTGGCCATAAGTCATGCCCAAAGCTTCTCCTGCATAGCTCTGCCCCTTCGGTACGGATTGAATGCCAGCGCGCACAATCTCCGAGAAAAATGCTGCCTCAAATGCGATGAAAGTAATCGTGGCCGAGAGATCTGCGCCAATGGGTCTGCCAATCAACATAGGGATTAGCAAGAAAAACCACAGAATCACCATGACTAAGGGAATGGATCGCATGGTGTTCACATAGAATGTAGCGGGATATACCAATGCGGGCCGTCCAGACAAACGCATTAAAGCCAAAAATGTCCCAAATAGAATGCCACCGACTGTTGCAAAGATAGTTAACTGAACACTAAATACCAAGCCTTTCAAAATATAGTTGGTAAATAATTCCCAATTATAAAAACTCAGATCTAAGCTCAGCATGTCATTAATCCTATTAACACCTAGTGAGCCAAGCTTGCATCATTAGAAACAATAAAACCCGGAATGCGACTACGCTTTTCAATTAGAGTCATCACTCGATTAACTGCAAATGCCGAGAGCGCATATAACAAGGTCACTGCTAAGTAGATTTCAACACCCTTCGATGTTTCTTCTTGAGCCTGCATTGCAAATAAGGTCAGCTCTGGTACGGAAACTGCAAAAGCTACTGAGGAGTTTTTAATGAGATTCATACTCTCCGAAGTTAGTGGTGGCATCACAATTCGTAATGCCATTGGCAAAATAATGTAACGGTAACTTTGTACGGTTGTTAAACCTAAGGCGGTTGCGGCAGCACTTTGTCCACTAGGCAGAGCCTGAATACCCGCCCTCACCTGCTCAGCTATGCGAGCAGATGTAAAGAAACCAAGAGCAATACTCACCAACCAATACGATGGTAGAGACTTTAAGGGCAATACAAAAGATGGAATGACGTGATACCAAAGAAAGACTTGTACTAAGATGGGGATGTTTCTGAATAACTCTACCCAAGCAGTAGAAATCCGAATCAGCCATTTGTGCAGCGAGTTAGTGGTGGGCAGAGTACGTAGAGTACCCATCACTACCCCCAGAATTAAAGCAATCGTCAAACTAAGAGCCGCTACAGCCAAGGTCCAGGCCCAAGCCTTCATCAGCCAATCCAAATAACTAGGATCACTGTTTTGAGCTAAACCAAACACTGCGGAGAAGCAGTGATCTACTACTTCCCCATCTAAGGTGTTCTTACAAAAAACACCTAAATCTAAGGGCATATTATTGGCTCGTATTTAGTGAGGGCTATCGATTATTTTTTATTGTAGTCTTCGGCAGGCTTGTCGTTGAGATTGGCCCACGCATTTTTCGTTGCTGGTGACAACTCAAGACCTACAACAATATTTTTTGGCGGGATTGGGGCTAAAAACCATTTATTCCAAAGCTTAGGCATATTGCCATTAGCCACAATCTTAGCAATTGCAGCATTTACGGCTGCCTTAAACTCGGGGTCATTCTTTGGAACCATGATAGCGATAGGCTCAGTTGAAAGTACCTCACCAACAATCTTATAGTCCTTTGGATTCTTGGAGTTAGCAATATTGCCAGCCAGGATTGAACCATCCATGACGAATGCATCTGCACGACCCGACTCTAGCAATAAGAAGCTGTCGGCATGATCCTTGCCAAATACTTCGTCAAAATTCACGCCGTTGGCTTTTTCATGTTTACGTAATAACTGTACTGAAGTAGTCCCGGTAGTTGTAGCAACTTTTTTGCTGGCTAGCTGAGCAATTGAAGTGATGCCCGAGTTTGCTTTTACTGCGATCCGAACCTCTTCAACATACAGTGTGTTTGCAAAACCCACATCCTTAGCGCGTGCAGTATTGTTTGTTGTTGTTCCACACTCAATATCAACCGTGCCGTTTTGAACCAAAGGTACACGGTTCTGAGATGTAACGGGCTGATAATTAATGCGCAAAGTACTCAAACCTAATTTATCTTTTAGGTCAGCCAAAATCATGCGGCAAACTTCAACGTGATACCCATCAAAGCGACTATCGCCAGTGGTATATGACATTGGAATAGACGATTCACGAACACCCATAGTAATCGCGCCAGTAGACTTCATTTTTTCAAGTGTTTGGCTGGCAGCGTGAGCATGAGCTATGCCCAAGAACAAAGTTGCAGCGATTAAACAGTTTGTACTGAGTTTTTTGCTTTTCACGAATATCTCCTATCGTCTATGAACCTCAAAAATGTCAGGACTAGTATATCGATGGATAGGAAATGTGTAGGGCAAAAGAGGTGCCCTCTGGGTGATCCTCCCAATACGATTGAAGGTGCCAGCTATGCCCTAGAAGAATTCGGTATTGCTTGAATCTCTTGTTACTTCAATGGCTTACAGATGGAAAGAAAAAAACCTCACCATTTCTGATGAGGGTTTTAGATTCTGAATCAGGCCACGGTAAATTTGAGATTACCTAACTTTTCAATGCGTGTCTCGAGCTTGTCGCCAGGCTTTAGCCAAACCTGCTTATCTTTTGGATACCCTGTTATCACTCCTTCTGGGGTGCCAGTAAAAATAATATCGCCTGGCTCTAGAGTAAAAATTTTGGAGGCATAGCTAATGATTTGAGCGCAATTAAAAACCATATCATTAGTATTGGATGACTGACGAACCTCACCATTAACGTATTGCTCAATTTTTAGTTGATTTGGATTTCCAACTAAATCTGATGTCAAAATATATGGGCCTATAGGCGCAAAACCATCATTAGTTTTACCAATCATCCACTGGCTACTGCGTTGCTGTAATTCCCGCGCTGTAAAGTCTTGTCCTGTTGCATAGCCAAATACATATGACAATGCATCGGCCTCACTAACGTTATACGCACGCCTACCCATCACAATAACTAACTCTGCTTCGTAGTCAAACTTTTCTGCGTTGACTAATGATGCCTTTACAACGCCGTTGTGGCTGTTGAGTGTGTTATTAAATTTATTGAATAAAATTGGTAAGGTCGGGATAGGATTATTGGTTTCTTTAGCATGCTTTGCATAGTTCAATCCCACGCAGATAATTTTCTCGGGGTTGGTAACAGCTGGTGCATATTCGATTTTAGATTCGTCCAAAAACAAATTTGGGCCGCCCTTACTCAATGCCAGACCTACTAGCTTACCTAGACCTTGATCACCATTCTGAATCAAATCATCAGTATTAATTGGCGCCTTCACTTTGAAT
Organism: Polynucleobacter sp. Adler-ghost; assembly: GCF_018688495.1. Lineage (NCBI taxonomy): Bacteria > Pseudomonadati > Pseudomonadota > Betaproteobacteria > Burkholderiales > Burkholderiaceae > Polynucleobacter > Polynucleobacter sp. Adler-ghost. The sequence goes on along the minus strand of NZ_CP061320.1, from coordinate 871,831 downwards.
TGTTTTGCAGCCTTAGCAACATCTAAAATGCCTTTGTCTGTCTTGACGCCGAGAACATATTTGTTGTCCACTTTGTAATTTAGAACAGTCATGTTCTTTGCCATGTCAGGATTAGCAAGCCTTACAGCGCCCGCACCAGGTCCAGCTGCCTCAGCCTGATTTGCAATAAAGGGGGTAGTTAGCGCGGCACCGCCAGCTATGGCAGATACTTTTAAGAATTCACGTCTTTGGTTGCCCATGTTCTCTCCATATTCAATGCTTGTTATAAAAGTTTTTGACTACCAACAATCTAACATGCGAGCTAACATCGTCATCGTAGGGATTACCCCTGAATGTTCTACAGATAGTGCAATGCTTTAAGGCGATCCGAAACAGCACAGGAGACCCGAATGTCTCTAACTATGAATGGTAAGTTTCATGACATTGATATTGAATTAACTTAGCTTTAGTTATGGACCACTCCAGAATGAGGTATACATGAAATTTTGGCTCGCCCATCAGGATTCGAACGCGCCAGATATGCCTTGAAAAAACCCCAGCTATTTCTAACTGGGGCTTTTAATTAACATTCAGGCTGGAGTAAACGACTTTGAAGACTTGCAGAAATCTACTATTAGCTCCGAAAAGCCAAGATGTCGAGCATTCGTTTTTCTAAAGCTCTCTAATTCAGCAATTGCTGGTGGAACTTCATTTTTATATGAAGCGTCCTCATATCCAGGATGGAAGGGGGCCTCTTGGACTAGTTTATTGCTCATGATGTATATCCTTATTCAGTAAGTGAAAATTGAATCAATTGATCTGCGTTAGCAAAAACTGAATTAGCTCGGAAGTGTGTGCATTCGAAATCTCCTAAAGTGCCATATCAATATGGCTGCCGCTCCCCCTGTCCCTGATACCTGAGAGATTCACACTACAGCGTGGCTGAGTGCTTGCTCCTTCGGTGCACCATAAAATGGTGTCTCTCCAGACGGCTATTTAGGATAAGCAGTACCTTCCTAATGGATACCTGAGCGTTCATGGGAGTTTGCGCCTTCGGTGGAGATCAGATCTCACTCTCCTGCTTGGCAAAAGTATATCCTCAAGATTGAAACTGATTCAAGGGTTTTTTAATGCAACTGGCGCTTCGGACAAGTTTTTGCTATCTTGGATAACCAAGTAAGTGCCGTCTCTAGTAGAAAGACTGACAAAAGCTATGATTTAAAGGGAGGGGGTAGAACTTTTTTGGCCTGCCCAGCACGATTCGAACGTGCGACCTACGCCTTAGAAGAATTCGTGGCTATTGGAATGTGTATATATTTCAATGACTTAGACGCTTAAATCGGGACTGTGTAATAAACTGTGCAATGACTTATTCAATAACTAAAAGCACACCTTCATAGCCCATTTTTGTCTCGATATTCTTTTATCATCTTTTGAGTAACATTCGATGAATAACACAAAATAGTAAATCGATCTATTTTGGAATAGGCACTATTCAGTCCACATTGCACGCCTTTGGGTGACTTACTGTACGGACAAGGACACTCGCCGCCATAGGCTTGAATCGATTGTTGAATTAAGACTGTCTTAATCTCATCATCAGAAATTTTGTCATCAGCCATAGCTAACGATGAACCTATCATGATCATGGTAAGAATAAGAAGTTTCATATGGTCCTGGAGCGTTGGCTTTATTTTATGGATACCACTGTTTGGCAATTCTGTCATAAAAGACCCAAATCATCTTTTTCAATCTGAGCCCTCTAATACTAACCTCATACCTGCCAAGATGTAACGAGACTCGGGCGTATTCACATTTCTAAAAGAAGACCGACAATATAAGGGCCATGTGTGCCATGAACCGCCACGCCTGACTTTTGCCTCGCCCTCATTAGGACCTTGTGGATCAATGGTAGGTGAATATTGATAGTAATTTTCAGCATACCAATCAGAACACCACTCCCATACGTTCCCGATCATGTCATAAAGACCAAATGGGTTAGGAAGAAAACTGCCAACGGGAGCTGCAAATTCATGATGACTATGAAAGTCAAGAGCATACTGTTGCCACTGTGGCCAAATCTTTACGGTATCTAAATCAAACACTTTGGCATATGAAGTAAGTGTGTTGGGATCGTCGCCGGTAAAGTACCTACTATTTGTGCCAGCTCGGCAGGCGTATTCCCACTCGGCTTCAGTTGGCAGTCGATACTTTTTGCCCTCTTTCTCACTTAACCACTTTGCCATAGCATTAGCATCATTCCAAGTAATGTTCACCACTGGAAAATCGTCTGCCTGAGTAAACCCTGCTTCATCCCATGCATACTAGGTATTTCGACCTTCAAACACTTCATCATCTGAAGTCTTTAAGTGAGTATCCAGTGGGTTAAATCCATATCCACCAGTCCCATCTCGGATTGATTCAGGTATATATCCAGAGTGAGTCAAAAATAACTCAAACTGCTTAATAGTGACAGGATGCTGTCCCATCCAAAATGGCTTAGTAATGATTACTTTGTGCGGTGGGCTTTCATCATGAAATTCAGAGAGCCGGGCTAATTCATATTGAGGAAAATCTTGTCTTAATGAATTTTCTGTTTCATTACTGCCCATTAAGAAACTTCCGGCAGGAATATAAGTAAAACTCATAGCAATACTATTTTGTAAGGTCTTCATGGCTGAGGTATGAAACAGATAACTTTTTTATGAGCAAATTAGCAAATTGATCAACTGCCTCTGACCACTCTGAGTCTTGGGCCTTAGCTTTAATCATAAATACTTTTTGATCTGGCGCCCAGTAAATGGCATCCTGAAGAGTTGACCCTGGCTTGAGCTGATGCCTTTCTATGTATCTCTCCATATGAATTTTTTGTGACGAAAGCCCTAATTGCTCAAATAGTTCCTCTAAAGTTCTTTTGTTGATACTCATAGGAACTCTCCTTCACCAGTATTTGAAACGTGTCTTCTCAGCATCTATATCACTACCTATTGCCCTCATATTCATATTGCAATGTGGGCAAGTAAGCCCATCCCACTCCGCCAAATGCTTGCCTGAGAGGCAACTTGTGCAAGCAGGCGAGATACTAATTTCTGTATTCATACTCCCTGGGTGAGCAACCTTATAAGCATCAATGGTTGAGCAGGATTTACAGACCATCACTACTTTGGAGGAGTGAAGTCCAACCTCTCTACCTATGCCGCTAATACATTCGAACCTGCAAGAGTGGCATGTAAATTTATATCTAGCCATAAACCAATCTCACTAACTCTTTTTAGTTTGCACAGCTAACCGCTTCATTCGAGCATCTTGAATGAGTAATTGCCTTTCTTGATTAGCCACACCAATGGTGATCTTTCTAGCAATAAGATCTGCATAGACGCCATCAATTTTTTTAAAGAACTCTTGATAAATTGAGTTCAACTCAGGGCTTAAGCCCTCAGTAGCAACTGGGCGACAAGTATTTGCTTCCGCCAAGTAACTTTTAAGCGCAATTATCTGCTGGTCAGTTAATTTATCGGCTGAATTAAAGAGAGCCTTTGCATGAGGATTGTTCCTTGTAACGGCGATAATTTGACTGTCTACCAGCAATGCATCGGCGCTTTGATTGGTTCGCACAATACAGTCATTGAGTCGTTTAGCAACGGTGGCTGACTGAATTGGAGCTATTGCTTTCATTGGAGCTGGTGCTGGCGCTTTAACAGCCTGCACCGGGCTAGTGGATGTAGTGTTTGTTGCGCATCCACTTAGGAAAGCAACCCCTATCAAACTGAGTTTGAATATATTTTTCATTAAATAGCCTTTTATGTTTAGCGATACACAAAATCAGCACGGCGGTTTTCTTTAAATGCCGCTTCTGTCTGAGCAGGGTCAGCTGGCTTTTCTTTACCAAAGCTCACCGCCTCCAACTGAGATTCACTAACACCTTGAGCAACTAGGGCTTTCTTAACAGATTCGGAGCGCTTTTGACCTAGGGCTAAGTTATATTCCGCAGTTCCACGATCATCCGTATTGCCTTGAATGATCACGGAGACTTTTTGCTTTTGAAACGATTTTAAGTAAGCAGCGTGTGCGGAGATAGTTGAAACATACTTCGGATCTACGGTATAGCTATCAAACTCAAAATAAATGGATCGCTTGCCATACACACTAGACTTGGGATCACTAATGGGATCGTATGTCATTGAGCCGCCAGCATTTACAGTAGCGACATCATTGGCTTCATCTAACTTAACGCTACTACACGCGGATACGAATAAAACTAATAATGCCAACGGCAATATTTTTACAAATTTAAACATGATGAAATTTCCCAAACATGGCTAAACACTACTAGCCAAATAGCAAAGAGACATGCCGCTAAAGCATGTCCCACCTAAGAAGATTAGGCTGTGGCTTTGGGGGGTTTAAACGCTGAGTCGGGAAAGTTTTGCGTAAACAAAACTTCATTTGCAATAGAAAATTTAGCTACTGAAATCGGTGGAGAAAAAACAGTAATCCCAATCTCGGTAATATTTGCAGTTACATGACTCATGAGATACATGGTGTGCACTGGCTCTTTATCATCATCCAATTGAGAAATCTTGTTTGCTTGTAGCGATATTGAGCCGTTGGCGTAAAAATTAGCAAGCTCTGCCCGCTCAACTGCGGCTTGAATAAAAATACTTGAAGCCGCCACCTTGAATGCAATCAAAAAGAGGCATGTTAATAGGACTAGTGTTTTACTGCGAGGCAACATGAATATTATTCTAACTCGATTATTAAATTTGTCGTTTTAATCGAGACTCCATCCAAACCCTTAAAAGAAAAAAACCACCCGAAGGTGGATAGTGTCTCCTCCAACCAATAACGATCCTGAGTGGGCTTTTGCTATAACAAGTTCAAATTAGCCCTTAGTGAGGTTGAATATAGCTAGGATTAACCCTTAATCGCAATCATAAATGTCGGTTTACCCGACATTACCAGCAACTACCTTAAATTAGCGTCGCTGAACCGATATTTGACCAATACAAGAATGTCAAAATCCCCCTACTCACAACCATCCTTTTAAAAGACAGTTCTTGGTGAAAATATCCTAGACTAATAGCGTGTGACCTGAGCCATGAAAGCAAATAGCCCACAAGTGGACTATTGAGAGTCTTGGTCGCCCGAGACGAAACTGACAGAAGACTGGAATCTGAATCTACATTGATAAAAAAACAGATACGAACCGCCATCTTTAATTCTTTAATCCGCTATTTGCTAAATCAAACTGAAACGCTTTTATTTCCAGAATTTTTGAGCATTTGAACAACAACATAAAGCATTGGAATTACTACAATGATGTACGAGATCCAGGTACCAATTTCTCCTTCGGGCCCGTATGGCTCAGTCAATAAATGAATTCTTACGTTATCCACCAAGGGCAATACATTCGCCTCAGAAAATTCATGAATTGAATAAACTACCAATTGAATAAAAAATAGCGACATAAAAATGGCGCTAGCATTAAAAAATAGAGTTAGATTAATCTGCTTGCCATAACGAACCCAAAGTAGGGATAAGATCGTCGCAGCAACTATTCCAAGCGCGCAACCCACTAGCATTGCTTCAGTATTATTTTGTTGAGCTATTGATGCAACCAAGGTGGTACTTTCAATACCCTCTCTTGAAATCATTAAAAATATAAACGCAAAAAGACCGACTCTAGAGAGGCTTTCATTTCTATTTGTAATATCGCTTAACTGTTGACGAATCATTGCACCCATCTTTGGGCCCAAACGAATCATCTGAATTGTGCAACTAAGAATTAAGATTGCAGCAAGCAAGGCTAATGCACCTTCCCATAAAGGACTCAAGGCACCAATATAGGCCAACACAATACCTAACCCAATTGAGAAAAGTAAAGCCGAAGCAATTGCGCCATAGACGGTTGGCAGCAACTGCTCTTGCTTTAACTGCTTAATAAAGGCAATCGCAATTGCGACGATCAAAAAGGATTCAACGCCTTCGCGAAATAGGACCATAAAAAAATCAATCATACGACCGCCTTCTTCGTTTACTGAATAAGAACAATTCTCATTTCAATATTCTAATGAGAATTGTTCCTATTTACAACAAAGGGGATGTAAAAAAATAAATCATAAGGATTTCATAGGGTTAGAGTGTCCACCTGTCGATGTGTCAGCTTTTAATTAGGTGGGTACGATTTGAATGCATATGTTCGCATAGATGCATTTGCTCCCAGACTGATTGCAAGAATTACTCAACTTAATACTAAAAACCCCTATTCATGGTAATGTTATTAACTTAAATATGCGTTTCAAAAAGTATTTGAAGTTTTTTATTTTTTAACCCTGGAGTCAATATGAAAAATAGTCGTCGCCAATTTATGATTTTGTCAGCTGCTGGTGCTTGTACTCTAGCTCTAAACGGTAGAGTGCAAGCCCAAGCCATGGTTGCTGAGACTGATCCACAAGCCGTCGCTTTAGGTTACAAAGCAAACGCTATGACAGTTGATAAAGCCAAGTTTGCAAAATATGCTGCCCCACAGGCTTGCAGTAATTGCGCCCTTTATCAAGGTGCCGCAGGTTCTGCTGCAGGTGGTTGCGCCCTCTTCGCTGGCAAACAAGTTTCAAGCAAGGGTTGGTGTTCTGCCTACGCTAAGAAAGCTTAAGAAATTTGCGCTTACTAGAAGGCTGCTGATGCAGCCTTTCTTTTTTGCACAAATTAAAAGACCGCTCGAAAGCGGTCTTTCTCTAAACGAATGCGCCCTTAATGTCCAAATGGGTGTAAATCACCTGGCTTACGCAACATTTTGTTTACCTCATCTAAATGTAGCTCTTCTTGAACAATCATTTCTCTTGCGTATTCCTCAAGCAATACCGAGTGTATTTGTTCAGCCACTTTCAAAAGCTCATAGTAGGCTGTTAAGGCTACTTTTTCATGTTCTAGGCTCTCTCGTAATATGTCGCCAATATCATGCTGCTCGGTTTCAAGCAATGCACCAATCTTGAGTGATGGATGGCCGCCTAACAAAGTAACCAACTCACCTGCCTTATGCGCATGAGCCAGGCTTTCATCGGCGTTACCCTTTAACCAAGAAACAATCGGAATACGGTTATAGCCGTAAACCATCAGCGAGTAATGGGTGTATTTCACCACCCCAGCCAGCTCTAACTCCATGATTTTATTCAATGCATTTATTGCCAAATCGTTACTCATTGCTACTCCTTGGATATTTGTACGTCTAAGTTTTCAATTTACTACCAATTCAGGCCTAACTATCAATGTCTTATTGTTGTTATTTTTTATTTAATACGAATCATTCTCATTTATGATACATTATTGATAATCGTTCTCATCTAAATAATTCACATGAATCGTCAATAAATGAAGCTAACTATTAAAAAACTCGTTCTTTTCACCATTTTATTGGGATCTGCACTCCATTTTTCCTTTGCACATGCTGGTGAAGGTGCATTTGGTTGGATTTACACGTTAGACCTTCAGCCCAAAGGGGAGCTAGAGTTCGAACAAAGACTTCAATTAACCAAACAACAAGCGGCTGGCTCATACAACGCATGGCTATCAAGATCTGAGTTGGAATACGGTGTAACGAATGATTTTCAGGTGGCTGGCTACCTAAATGCTTACTATGTCAATGCAAACCAAAACTATACAAATCCAGAAGCTTGTGGCGATAGATCAACTTGTACTGGCGGACAACCAGTTCCTATGGGCTCATGGAATCCTGCTGCACCTTATCGCAAAGGTGGGGTTGAGGGCGGGTCTCTTGAGGCAATTTACAGAATTACCAACCCCGTTACTTCACCAGTAGGTGTTGGCGTGTATTTTGAGCCGACCATCGGCAAGAATAAAAATGAGCTTGAGGCTCGCCTTTTACTGCAGTCCAACTTTATTGATGACAAACTTATCCTCGCTGGAAACGTTGTAGTAGCAAACGAGCAATTAAAGTTTGCGCCATCTGGCAACGCTCCAGAGTCGATGTTAGATTTTTTAGTTGGCGCTAGCTACCGCTTTGCACCTAAGTGGTTTGGTGGCGTTGAGGCTCGTTTTCATAATGACTACTCAAGCTATAACTTGCAAAACCAAACGCAAAAAGCTACCTTCGTAGGCCCCAATATGCACTACGCCGCCAAAGACTGGTGGTTTACAGCAGCATGGCGCTATCAGCTTAAAGGCGGAAATTGTATGGGTGCCGGAACAGCGGAATGCTCCAATGCTCGCGTTTGGGACTCACATGGTGTGAATGAGTTCATGTTCAAGTTTGGCTTTCCATTAACCAAAATATAAAACCTAAGGAAATCAAATGGAATCGCAAAATTTACTGATTGCAGCCTTAACTTACATGATCAGGTTTCAAACCACACATTGTGAAACAGCAAAAGCAAGAGCGCTCATGATGTTTGATGTCTTATCAGATTCAAAGGAATGCAGCTCAGAACTCCAAAAACTATGTAATGAAGCAAATACGCTATTAATCAGTTAACTCAAAGTAAATTGAAATAAAAAAATTATGAATTGGAAACCAAATCCTCTTTTAGTTCTAACTGGTATAGCCTTTGCGAGCGCCCCACTAATCGCATACTCCAAAATATACGTCACTACTGAGCAAGCACAGCAGCTTATTTTTCCGGGAAAAAAATTTACAGCGGCACCCATGGTCATCACCGATGACCTTCAAAGCAAAATGAAATCCGCCTCTAGTGTCAGCGAGCCACTGCAAGGAAATCGAATTTATAAAACTGCCGATGGAAGCTGGCTCATCGTTGATGAAGTTGTTGGCAAACATGAAATGATTACTTATGCAATTGGAATCTCACCAAGTGGTGCAGTCCAAGGCATAGAAATTATGGAATACCGAGAATCCTATGGCTATGAGGTAGCAGATCTTAGCTGGCGCAAACAGTTCTTTGGAAAAACAGCCGCCGATCCCATAAAGTTAAACAAGGATATTGAAAATATCTCTGGCGCCACTCTATCCAGTAAACATTTAACTGATGGCGTAAAGCGTGTTCTAGTGTTTTATGACTTAGCGCTAAAGAGTAACAATCAAAAATGATTCGCTGCAAACCCTTGCTTGGAACTTATGTTGAGATCTCGGTTGATCAGGGCTCAACCGAAGCTATTGAAAATGCATTTATTGCAATTGAGCGAGTTCAGTTTTTAATGAGCTTTCATAACCCAAATTCTGAGTTAAGTCAGATTAATGCCCGCTCCCATTTTGAGGCTGTAGAAATTCATGATTGGACTTTCGCAGTACTATCGATTGCAAAGAATATCCACCAAGCATCTAACGGCTTATTTGACTGTGGTGTGGGCGCCAAATTACAATCCGCCGGCCTATTACCGAACCATCATGACAATGAGTCCGACGAGTATGGCGGCTTAGAGGATCTCACCTTAATTAAACCAAACATAGTTAGCTCAAAAAAACCTCTTCGGCTAGATCTTGGTGGTATTGCAAAAGGTTTTGCCGTTGATAAAGCCGTTGAAACACTTCAAGCGGCTGGCGTGGACTCAGGCGCAGTTAATGCTGGTGGAGACTTGAGGGTATTTGGATCGATACCTCAAGTAATTACAGTTCGCCATCCGAGTAATCCTAAAGATCTTGTAAATGCAGGCATGCTAGATAATGGATCGATCGCTAGTACCAGCCTGTATTACTCAAATTCTCATCAAAGTCCCATCATAAACCCCGCTGACATGAAACACATTCAGTTTGGTGAGTCCTATTCAGTTCTAGCTCCGCAATGCGTCTATGCAGATGCTTTAACCAAGGTGATTGCAATTTCGCGCAACATGGAACATTCCTGCCTTACTCAATTCTCTGCTCAAGCACTAAGGATTGCCGCATGAGAAAACATGGGCTTGGGAAAATGCCAGTATGGCAGCGCTGGTTCACAATCACCAGCCTTAGCATTTGCTCCTTATCTGGAATTGCATTTTTAGTCGGGCATGAATTCCATATTTCAAAGACAATCCTTGGAAATCACTCGGTATTGGCAGTACATGGTATTGCAGCGGCATTTGCTCTTATGGCTTTCGGAGCGGTAATGCCCTTTCATATCAAGGCAGGACTCAAAGCAAAAAAGAATTTAATCAGCGGAATTTCACAACTAACTATTCTTGCAATATTGGTAATTACTGGACTTTTACTTTATTACGGCCCTGAAGAGTCACATGAAGCTAGTGAACTTATTCACTGGGTACTTGGTCTAATTTTCGTTGGGTTCTTTGTATTTCACATTATTACCCGACCACTAAAGCAGTAATCAATTAAGACTACTGCAAGAGAAGTTACTAAGCCACCCTATAAGAGCCATCTGACCGTCACTTAACCGGACACTTGATAGTCGGGTCAAACCGACACTAAATCATCAGGGTCAAAATATCACCTGAGTCGCCAATAGTTAGCCAGGATCTCCCACGCTAGACCCAAGGCCCCCCCAACGTTATCTAAGCTCATGCATGATCAGGTCAATCGAGCCAATAAATCAGCCTGAAACAACTTGATGCAATATGAATTTGGCCTGCCCAGCACGATTCGAACGTGCGACCTACGCCTTAGAAGGGCGTTGCTCTATCCAGCTGAGCTATGGGCAGAATGTGCTGGGTATATCTAGAACAATAAGGGAAAGTGGTCGGAGTACAAGGATTCGAACCTTGGACCCCCTGCTCCCAAAGCAGGTGCGCTACCAGGCTGCGCTACACTCCGACGGAATCGATATTCTACACCGAGATGCCCTACAGGGGCAAATACTGTAAGATTCGGGGCATGGAAGCCTCATTTTTAAGCAAATTCAGAAAGCAACTCAGGGGCTACCTTGCCCTCGGTTTTCTGCTTGGTTGCTTATTGGGCACCCACTGGATTGGCTTTGCTCACAGCATTGCTCACTCCGGAATCCAGCATCAAAATATTGAACTGAGTTGTACGGATCAAACGCCCTCACTTGGCCATAGCTTTGACAGCTGTCATTTACTTGATGCACTGACACTGGCTGGTTTCCTTGGCTCAACATCCAATCTTTTTCTTGCTAGCGACCTCTCTCAGGAAGCACACTCAGCATCAAAAAACCCGCTACTAGCCCGTATTCAAATTGGGCTGTACCAATCTAGAGCTCCGCCTAGCTTCATTCTGTAATTCATCATCACGTCAAGCGAATGCTTGGCCTACCGATTTATTCAATGCATCCACCATGTTAGGTGCATTTTTCAGAATGAAAGCTTCACTATGCAGCACTCTCATCATTTTTTAAGTAAGCAAAAAGTTATTTTTGTTCTTATCTCCGGATTATTGAGCTCAGTCACCAATGCTCAATCAGTAGGACCAAACCTAGAAATCACTGCAACTGGATCGCAAGAAGCAGCTCAGAGCATTCTGACGCCAACGAAGGTTTTACAAGGTGATGAGCTACTGAATAAATTAGGAACAAATTTAGGCGCGACATTGGCTAATGAGCTCGGCGTATCTGCTACAGGCTATGGCGCAGGATCATCACGACCAGTCATTCGAGGTCTAGAAGGTGCTCGTGTGCAAATTTTGCAAAATGGTCTATCAGTTGGCGATGTATCCAACATCTCGCAAGATCATGCCGTTGGAAACAATATGCAAAATGTGCACCAAGTAGAAATTCTGCGTGGTGCAGCTGCTCTACTCTATGGATCAGGCTCAAGTGGTGGACTCGTGAACGTAGTGAATGATCGTATCCTGACCAACCTACCCGATAGACCAACTGGTGCAATTAACACCAGTTACGAGACCGTTAGCAATGGGAGAGCTGGAGCGGTTGAAGTAGATGGCGCCTTTGGTTCGGTCGCGGTGCATGTGGATACTGCCATTAATAACGCTAATAACTATCGTATTCCAGGGAACTCCACCCAGTCTCAAGGTGAGCCTGCGGGAGGATGGACTGTTCCACCGGAGGGCAACGGCGGGAATAACTATTCTGGTAAGTTGCCAAATTCTTTTAGTAAGCAGAATAATTTGGGCGTTGGCATTTCTTATATAGGACAGAATGGGTATACCGGGATTTCTGTAGAACGCTTAAATAATAACTATGGCATTCCAACACCTGAAGGTGGATCCATAAACCAGTCGCAAAATCGATATGACATCCAGCATCAAACTCGAGATCCGTTGACAGGGTTTTCATCATTCAAATTTAGTGCAGCGAATTCAAATTACAACCATACTGAATTTAATAACGTGGGTACCGCTGCCTCAGTTTGGAAGAATATTGCCAATGAGGCTCGCTTAGAACTCGCCCACAATCCTTTGGCTGGCTGGAAAGGTACCTTCGGGGCACAGGTCTCCGCTGCCTCTCTTAATGCAACGGAAGTAGGTACAGGTAGTTATGCTATTGTCCCCCCAACAAAAACTAACTCCAATGCCTTATTTTGGATTGAGGAAGGTAATTGGAATTCTCTACAAGGAAGCTTAGGTCTGCGCTATAACAATGTTGCCCAGAACCCAAATTTAGGCACGACTTTAGAGACCCAGCCCACAGTTACTCCCACTGGCACTACTCCTAGTATTACTTTGCAAAATCGCAAATTCAATCTCCTATCCTATTCTGCTGGTAGCTTATGGAGCTTCATGCAAGGGTACGGCACTGGAGTGGCTTATACCGTGTCACAAAGAGCGCCAAGTGCTCAAGAACTCTATTCTTATGGTGCACATGAATCTACTGCCACCTTTGATATTGGCAATCCTAACCTTAGCAAAGAGACCTCGCATAACTTAGAGTTCAATATTCAGAAGAACAGTGGATTACTCAGAAGCAAGGCAAGTATTTATGCGAACCGATTCAATAACTATATTTATGGTTATTACACTGGTAGCGCCATTAATAATGGCGGACAACAAGGTGACGGCTTTAACGTAGTCACTGCACAACAAGCTGCGGCAACAATCAAAGGCATTGAGGGTGAACTTACTTATAACTGGAATCAAACTGGCTTAGGGAGCCGAGTATTTGGCGATGCTTCACAAGGAACATTTGATGCGGGAGGCAATCTACCCTTGCAACCTGCCCCACGTTTAGGTGCAGAGTTGGCGCACCAGCGCAATGGTTGGCTTACCAATGCGACTTATATCTACAGCTATCAACAAAATCGTCTGGCAAACTGGGAACAAGGTCCTGCCCCAAGCTATAACTTATTAAATGCTGGCATCTCTTATACGGAAAAAGTAAAGGATGTGAATTGGACTGTGTATATGAATCTCAAGAACTTACTCAATGAGCAAATTCGGTATGCCACTACACCAATGGCTGTGAGGTTGTATGCGCCTCAGCCTGGTAGAAGTCTGATGCTAGGCCTAAGAGGAACCTTCTAAACTTTTACTAGTTCAGATAAGACATCAATAAGGCACCCAGTCCTCCAGAGAACAAAATAACTAAAACCGGATTAATCTTGGTTCTGAGAATGAGATACAGAGTAACTAGGGCAAGCCCCAAGGTAATGCTGCTCACTACAGATGCCTTGGCAACAGCATAAACACCAGATGACATGAGGCCAATCGAAATGGGCTCAAGTGCGTTTTGAATAGATCGTCGCCAAGGACTTTCTCCAAAACGATTCCAAAGCCTCCCCATATAAAAGCACATCAGGCTTGAAGGCAAAAAGAAGGATAGCAAGACTACGCCTGCACCAATGAGCCCAGCAATTTGATAACCAATCACTAAGACCATCAACATATTGGGGCCAGGCGCTAACTGGCCGATACTATAAATATGAACAAATTGGGTATGGTCTATACCGAACTGATATGCAAGTATGGTTTGCATCTCTGGCAAAACAGCAGTGCCACCACCCACTGCAAGAATAGAAAGCAAGGCAAAGGTCCAGGCCAAGTGGATCAATAGACTCATTGGGGTTGACCTGGCCTATACAGATAGATCGATATCGGAGCCATAATCAAGATCACATATGGCAATGCAAGCTTGAAGATGCTCATCAATATAAATGTCATAACAATGATGACTAAGGACTTCAGATGACGCCAGTGAGCATCTCCGATTTTGTAAGTAATGGCCGCTAGCAAGCCGGTAGCAGCTGCTGCAATACCAGCCAAGATGAGATTGATCGAAGGATGATCTGCGGTACTAGCGTAGATCATGCCGACACCTAGCACAAATAATGACCCCGGAAATATGAGCCCTAGAGTGGCAATCATAGCGCCGAGAACACCTCGCAGATGATCTCCTGCGAGTACTGCTAAGTTGACTGAGTTTAGTCCAGGCATGGTCTGGCTAATCGCTAGGTAGGCCATAAACTCATCAGCTGAGAGCCACTTTCTCTTTTCAACCAAGAGGATACGTTCGTAGGCAATGATGCCACCGCCAAAGCTGACAGCGCCAATAATCAAAAATTGTACGAAGAGATCACGTAAGTCTGGAGACTGAGTTATCGTCACATCATCTTGCATCTGAGAAGTCACTCAGGTTTTCCGTAGACTAAAGCTGTTTTAGTGCTACCAATTTCTAACCAGCTTTCTAGTTCAATTTGGAGCTTCTTGAAGAACTTATCAGCACGCTTATGCGCTTTTACTTGACCACGGTTGGCATCATTCAACCGATATGAAAAGGCCAGCTCACCCACAATAGGGTCGCCTACACTCTTCATCCAGATAGCAATCTCACAATGTGCTTGCACGCCATCACCAAATACTAAGTTTCCAATTGGCAAACATGCCTCAAGAATCTTATTGGTGCGTCCGCCAACAATTCGGATGGGGGATTTTTTATCAATTGGCAGAGTGACTAGGCCAGGAAAGAACTTTGCAACACTTGCTAAGGATTTCTCAAAGAGGTCGTCAATAGGCACCGCATCCAAAATTGCGTTGTTGGAGTAAATTGCCCTACTTGTACCAATCGCATCGCCTCGAAGAATTTCTTCCTTCAGACGTAAGCGTGACTTAATGGATTTTTTAGGTGATGGGTCAAATTCGTGGGACTTCTGTAAATCGCCCGTACGGCACTTTAAAGTCACCTCACACCAATCATCCACCCAAATATTTTGACGAGATTCACGAACGCGCAAAATAATATTATTGCGCCTGAAATCTTCGCCTGGCGTATCGTAGAAATAAATATTCCGCAAGCCAGTTGTAGCGTTATCTAAGTGGAAAAAATCCACCTTGCTTTTTTTGCAGAACTTGAGAAGTTGATCGCTTAAAGCGGTAATACGGCTACGTCTATCCAAACCCTGAGGTTTGATGAGTAGTTTAAATTCCCTATTGGTAATACCCTGCTTTGATTTCAAGTGCTATCCCCTTGGTGAATACTGAGAGATTAACACCTAGAGACCTGCGTTCACAAAATCAATAGATCTCGGGAACGTACATATTTTTTGGCACAGGCCCACGAAGATAATCAGGGTTATGAACTCGTGCGGGCAAGGTAACCTCTGGATGCTCAATTTCTTGATAGGGAATTTGAGTCAGCAGGTGAGAAATGCAATTGAGGCGAGCTTTTTTCTTATCGTTTGCAGCCACAACCCACCACGGTGCTTCAGGAATATTGGTGCGCTCAAGCATGGTCTCTTTTGCCTTGGTATAGGCCTCCCAATGACGGCGAGCATCTAAGTCCATTGGGCTCAGTTTCCATTGCTTCAATGGATCATGAATACGCACCATGAAGCGACTATATTGCTCATCATCTGAAATAGAGAACCAATACTTAATCAGAATGATTCCCGAGCGAATAATCATGCGTTCAAACTCAGGAACTGTACGCAAAAACTCTTCGTACTCGGCATCATTACAAAATCCCATGACCTTTTCAACACCAGCACGGTTGTACCAGCTACGATCAAACAATACGATCTCGCCACCAGCAGGTAAGTTTGATACGTAGCGCTGAAAATACCACTGGGTTTTCTCACGCTCGCTAGGCGCAGTCAATGCAACGACCTTGCATACGCGGGGATTAAGACGTTGGGTAATTCGTTTGATTGCGCCACCCTTACCTGCAGAATCGCGACCTTCAAATAAAACAGCTACCTTAAGTTTATTTTCTACCACCCAATCTTGGAGTTTTACCAACTCACCTTGCAGGCGAAATAATTCCTTAAAGTAAACATTTCGAGGTATGACAGAGGCACTTCCACCATCAGGTGACAAGCGATCATCATCGAGCTCCATTTCGAGCTCTTCGTCCATGCTATCTAGAATATCTTCCCGAGCACGCTTGTACCACTCATCTATTTCTTTATGCTTTGACGTCATATCTCTTTCCGATACTGATACCTCTTTGTACCCCTAGGATATGACACTTTTATTACATATACTGTTTATAAGGTTTTAGTGATAGCTTCCTGGCAATAGAGAGCGAGTGCTTTTCGATCAGAATTTGCAGCTTTGTCAGTCGAATAAGGCTCTATTAGGCTTAAATGCACCTCTATATCCCAGCTGGCAATAACATTAGACATCGATTCGAGTAGACCCATATCTCCAATGAAGGCAGGGGCATCACTCCTCAGACCCGTTGACCTTGAACGGTAAGCAATGGCTATCGGAAATACTGGAGCATGAGCCAAAATGGCAGATTCAAATAAATTGGGCTTAAACGGCAATACTGACTCCCCAGAAGTAGAAGTACCTTCGGGAAAAATACAGATCGACTCTACTTTCAGAACCTCAGCCATCTGGTCTACCACCTGTCTCGCATGACGCGCACTATCTCTGCGAATAAAGACGGTACCCAACTGCTGCGCCATCCATCCAAATATAGGCCATCCCCGCACTTCCGATTTTGCGACAAAACGGACCGGTTTAAATGCATTAATTACATGAATATCTAACCACGAGATGTGATTTGATACCAGCAAATGTGGGCTAGAGAGTAATTTCTCCGCGCCAATCACACGCAACGGAATATGAAAGATTTTTAATAATTTCTTAGACCACTCTTGTATGTGGTGGTCTTTTTGTTTTTGATTTAGTAAGGGGAAAATAAAAGAGAGTTTGCATACCCCAACAATCACGTGCAATAGGATTTGCATCCATATCCAATAGCGAAGCCAACTGCTCGGATTTGAAGTGGGGTTTGATTGGGATTGCCTCATATCTAGCCGTAATATAAATCAAGTCATCAAACTGTCGTAAAAGTGTCATGAGGCCTTCATAATGAATCGGCTTAATACGTACTCATGACGCATTACAGAGCGATTTGGATTTCAGATGTACACCTCGGAACATCAGGGTGTCAGGCAAACTACCTCCTCGATTTCTTAAAGCACAATGAAGCCGATCAGATTTACCTGGTGGGCGACATTATCGATGGCTGGCGCTTAAAACAGTCGTTTTACTGGCCACAGACCCACAATGATGTTGTTCAAAAGTTATTGCGTAAAGCCCGCAAAGGTTCTGAAGTGATTTACATTCCCGGTAATCATGACGAAGCGGCTCGTCAGTACTTTGGTATGTCCTTTGGCGATATCAAGGTTCAAGAAGAGGTCATCCACACAACCTTAGATGGACGGAAGCTGTGGGTAACCCATGGCGATTTATTTGATGGCGTAATGCAATACGCTAAATGGCTTGCCTATGTTGGCGACTCGCTGTATTCATTTATTTTGTACATTAATCGCTACTTCAATATGTTGCGCGTCAAGATGGGATTGCAATACTGGTCACTCTCCCAATATCTTAAGCATCAAGTAAAAAATGCCGTCAGTTACATCGCTGACTTTGAGCACATCATGGCCAGAGAAGCCCGCCTAAGGAATTGTGATGGCGTCGTGTGTGGCCATATTCACAAAGCAGAAATTCGTGAAATCGATGGTCTGTTGTATTGCAATGATGGTGATTGGGTCGAAAGCCTATCAGCACTAGTAGAGACCACGACCGGTGAACTGAAAATTATCTACTGGACACATATTCATGGTGATCCAGTGGAAGCACCTGAAATTACTCTCCAACCTGAGCTTGCAACACTTATTAAAGAGGCTACCGTATGAAAATTATGATCATTACTGATGCATGGGATCCACAAGTCAATGGTGTTGTAAGAACGCTCAAACAAACTAGAGCTGAACTCATCGGCATGGGCCATGAAGTCGAAATGATTACCCCGACTGGCTTTAAATCCATCCCCTGCCCTACCTACCCAGATATTGCCTTGTCCTTATTCCCCGGAAAGGAAGTGGCTCGCCGCATTAAAGAATTTGCGCCTGATGCAATGCATATTGCTACAGAGGGGCCTTTGGGCTTATCAGCACGCTCTTATGCCGTAAAGAATGATTTGCCATTCTCTACGGCCTATCACACCCGCTTCCCTGAATATGTCAAAGCCCGTACCGGAATTCCTTTAAGCATTACCTATGCTTTTATTCGCTGGTTTCACGGCCCTTCAATGGCGGTAATGGCGCCAACTATTGTCGTTAAAGATGATCTCGAGAAGTTTGGCCTTAAAAATGTCGTTTTGTGGTCACGAGGCGTAGATTTAGACATCTTCAAAATGCAAGACTCTAAAGCTCTCAATAGCGCTCACCCAATCTTTTTGTATGTTGGTCGAGTGGCAGTAGAGAAAAATATCAATGCCTTCTTGGAGATAGATCTACCAGGCTCTAAATGGGTTGTTGGTGACGGTCCTGCAATGGCCGGTATTAAAGAAAAATACCCGAATATTAATTATCTAGGTGTACTACAACAAGAAGAGTTGGCCAAGGTTTATGCTGCTGCCGATGTTTTTGTCTTCCCAAGCAAAACCGATACTTTTGGACTGGTAATTTTAGAAGCCATGGCTTGTGGTACACCAGTCGCAGCCTATCCAGTGACCGGTCCAATTGATGTTTTAGGCAACTCTGCTGCTGGCGCAATGCACGAAGATCTTCGAGTAGCTTGTATGCAAGCCCTGAAAATTCCTCGTGAACTGGCTAGAGCCCATGCTGAGAAGTTTTCTTGGAGAGCAGCTTCGGAGCAATTCGCCAAGCATTTAAAGCCCGTACCCTCCACGGCTGTTCATGTTACTGCCCTCGCTTAAGAACTCATTTTGTCAGCACCTTACGACATTAAGCAAAACCCACATAAGGGTAACCGCGGCCTCACACGCGCGTGGCATGCAGCCAAGAATTCTTGGTGCGGCATAGTCTATGCATTTCAAGAGGAAAGTGCTTTTAGACAAGAACTTTTCCTGCTGGTAGTGCTGAGCCCAATTGCTCTTTTCTTGCCAATTAGCCCTCTTGAGAAATGTGCCCTGATTGCTTCGCTCATCATGGTTTTAGTGGTTGAGCTGTTGAACTCTAGCGTTGAGGCTGCTATCGATCGAATTTCATTTGATCATCATGATCTATCGAAAAGAGCAAAAGATTTTGGTTCGGCAGCAGTCATGCTTACCCTACTCATTTCCACCTTACTGTGGGCAACGATTTGCATCCCCATTGTCATCAATTAGTAACACCCATTTCTTACTATTGATTATTAATACTTAAGGAACACTATGTCTGATATTCCAAATCCCCTTGCTGCATTTGATCTATTTAATTCTCGCTTTGAAGTAAAGCCAAAGAAGATTAAAAAAAGTAAAACTGAGGCGATTAAAAAGCTCTTTTCTAAAAAAATTGCAAAGAAGTTATTTGGCAAGAAATTTGCTACTAAAGCCAGAGCTGAGCTGCGAACCCCAGACCCAGTTGCTGAGAAAGCGATTGCTAAGCCAAAGCGCCCTGCATTTCAAATTACTTGGGCTAGCAATGCGAGTGAGATTAAAGAAGCGCAGCGCCTGCGCTACAAGGTATTTGCAGAAGAGATGGGGGCAAAGCTTCCAAGCAATCCAGAGAACCTCGATATTGATGAATTCGATGCCTATTGCGACCATTTACTGATTCGTGATCAGGAGTCATTAAAGGTGGTCGGCACCTATCGGGTGCTCCCGCCGCACAAAGCAGTGGAGATTGGGCGTCTCTACTCAGATTCAGAGTTTGATTTGAGCCGACTAGACCACTTGCGCCCCAAATTAGTTGAGCTCGGGAGATCTTGCGTGCACGAAGACTTTCGTTCTGGTGCAGTCATCATGGCTTTGTGGAGCGGCTTAGCGCAATACATGCAAAAACACGATTATGAAATCATGCTTGGATGTGCCAGTATCCCCATGGGTGATGGCGGTCACTTTGCAGCGAGTCTATACAACTCACTAAGCAATGATCAAATGGCTCCAGTTGAAAATCATGCATTCCCGCGCCTACCATTGCCGCTTGAGCGACTCAATGGCGGCTTAGAGGTAGAACCTCCACCATTGATCAAAGGCTATTTGAAACTAGGCGCTAAGATTTGTAGCGCACCCGCCTGGGATCCAGATTTCAATACAGCAGATGTATTGACCATGTTGCGTCTATCAGAAATCAATCCTCGTTACGCAAAGCATTTCCTAGGGTTGTAAGCATTACTTCAAGCTAATGCTATAAGGTCGGCCGATACGCACCCATTCGGCCGCTTCTTTTTGAAGGCTAAACTCTGTTAATGGATGCTCCTTAGCCCAGTCTTTGGAGAGGCTAACTAAATAGTCTCCATTGTGCTCCGAGACTTTCACCTTGGATAAATTGACATCACTGCGTCCGCGGCAAAGTACCTGCGCAAGCCGCATACAAAACAACATACGCCAATCAGAGAAAGAAGCATTATTCGCTAACTTTCCTAACTTACCGGTGTGACCAATGAGTAAGGCGGCTAATCTAGCCTGATCGTTTTTTGAGAAGCCCGGCATATCGGCATTACCAGCAATGTAGGCAGAATGTTTGTGATATCCGTTATGCGATATCGATAAGCCGATTTCATGAAGATTGGCAGCCCATTGCAATAATGCAATATTATCAGCCCGGCTCTCCTCATCTGGCTTAGGCAATTGTGCCAAAAACTCAGCAGCTAGATTGCCAACGCGCCTAGCTTGTTCACGATCTACCGCGTAACGCTGCATAAATTGCTCAACTGTCACAAAGCGCATATCTTCATGCTGAGAGCGACCTAGCAAGTCATAAAGCACGCCGATTCTTAAGGCGGCATCTGTGACCTCCATGGACTCGATACCAAGCTCATCAAAAACAGCAATCATGATGGCAAGGCCACCCGGCCAAACTGAGCGCCTATCATCCTTGAGGCCTTGTAGCTCAACCTGATTAATATGCTCATACTTCAGAAGATGCTTTTTCATGGCTCTTAAACCATCGCGGGTAATCAAACCATCAGAGTTATCTACCTGGCCATTGAAGTTATTTTCTGCAATCAGTTCGGCTAAAGCGCGTGCGGTCCCCGAAGAACCAATAACTTGCTTCCAGCCAGCCTTTAGATATGCTTCAGAAATCACCTGAATTTCTCTTCGCGCGGCTAGCTCTGCCTCTTTAAAAGCATGAGAATCGATATTGCCCTTAGGGAAAAATCTCAGGCTATGAGAAACGCAACCAATGTACAGGCTTTCCATCAGCTTGGGCTCGTAACCTTTGCCAATGATTAGCTCGGTAGAGCCTCCGCCAATATCCACTACCAAGCGATTACCCTGTACTGCCGGCACTTCATGAGCGGCACCAATGTAGATTAAGCGCGCCTCTTCAACTCCTGCGATCACTTCAATGGGGAAACCCAAGGCCTCCTCAGCCTCCCGGATAAAGTGTGGTGCGTTTTTAGCTACGCGCAGGGTGTTGGTGGCAACAGCGCGCACATTAGCAGGATCAAACCCCCGAATGCGTTCACCAAAGCGCCGAATTGCTGTAATTCCTCGCTGATAGGCATCATTACCTAATAATTTATTATCAGTTAAGCCAGCAGCCAAGCGGACAGACTCACGCAGCGTATCAATCGGACGCAGTTGTGTACCGGAAGGCGTCTTGACGACTTGAGCTACTAGCATACGAAAGCTATTAGACCCAAGATCGACTGCAGCGACGAGGTCAGTAGCGTTCATTACGGATTTATTCTGATGTAAGGACACAGCATTTCCAATAGAAGCAGGTTTACTTGAATATGTCTATTTTATGAAACTCTGATGACACATTCGTGAAACGAGACCCTAGTCTACTGGGAAGAGGCCTAGGCAGCTAAATTTTGCTCCGCACTGGAGCAATCTTGACTTCCGAAACTGCAGAAAATACAGCAATCTCCTGATCTGGGCTTCAAAATGATGCTGCAACTTGGGCAGCGATATAAATGCTGAGAATAGCCTTGAGAGATCTCTAGGGTTTCTTGTCCGTAACAGTTAGGGCAGGTAATGATCGTATGTTGTGAAGTCACAAGGGTGATCATGAACTGAAACTATTACAAAATGAAGACAGTCAAAACCTATATACAAAGTCCTGACCAAACATTCATCAAGCCCACTGATCTTCACCGAATCGTCACACTTTAAGAGCATGATAAAGGCTTAAATTCACTACAGGAGATATGGGATGCTGTATCAAATTATCCCTCTTGAAATGGGCTCTCTAGTCCAAAGACATATCTTTAAAAAACAGAATAAAGAAATTAAATGCGGGACAGTCTGGAAGCTTGGATCCATCATAACAACTACAAAACCAAAGTTCATCAGTCAATATGAACCTCAAGTGGGAATGCGTATCGGCGATATTCCTGGGGCAGAAATTAGTAAGACTTATGATGGGGAAAAGGTAATCTATTTTTCTGAGACCATTGATGAAGACGAACAAGATGAACTAACGGATATTTTTTATGGAAAATCAAAAAAGTTTTCTGGTGAATACGCACATGTATTTCAAGATCTAGGGTGGAAGGCTCTAGAAGAAAATACCTACATTTTCGGCGAGATAGAGATTAAGGAAATCAATGATGAGCCTCAGCAATACAAATAAACAAATAAGCGAATTATTCAAAAATAAATGAGATCTTTCAAAGCAATTCGCTTCAGAGCATTTTTTCTAGCTATCGCCATAGCAAGCTTTACAACAGCTGCTGTTGGTCAGACATTTAAATTTATCGCCCTGGGTGATATGCCCTACTCACTACCACAAGATTTTCAACGCTTTGAAAACTTAATCACAGAAATAAACCGACTTAAACCAAGTTTCAGTATTTTTATTGGAGATACTAAATCTGGCTCGTCACTTTGTAGTGATGAACACAATCAAATCATTAAATCCTATTTTTCAAACTTCAAAGCACCCTTAATCTATACCCCAGGAGACAATGAGTGGACTGACTGCCACCGACCCATGGCTGGAGCGTACGATCCATTGGAAAGACTATCAGCACTCAGAACAGTATTTTTTAGCACCAATCAAAGCTTAGGTAAAAATACGCTACGCGTCCAAAGGCAGTCTGACTTAGATCCTAAGCATTCCAAGTATGTAGAAAACGCTTACTGGATAAAGAATAATTTTCTATTTGTCAGCATCCACATACCTGGTTCGAATAACAATAATGAGGGTGCAGAGTCTGCTATCAAAGAATATCAAGATAGAAATCAAGCTAACCTAGCATGGATCGAACATGCATTTAATTTAGCCACCCAAAGAAGCTTGAATGGCATCATCTTTGCCTATCAAGCCGATATGTTTTATAAACCTAGTCAATTGACAAGTAGCGATAGTGGCTATCGCGATACATTAGAAAGCCTGATCTCTATGTCAGAGATTTTCAATAAGCCAGTATTGCTGATTCATGGTGATAGTCATCGACTAATCATTGATCAGCCCCTATATCGCAAGAATCAAAAAAAGGTATTAGAAAATGTATTACGACTTCAAGTAATGGGAGCCGATCAAGTACAAGCTGTTGAAGTTCAGGTTAATCCTGCGCAAGAGCAACCCTTTACTTTTAGTCCAATCATTCTCAAAGCAAATAACTAGCAATAGCTTATTTAAGTTTCATCTGCAGCTGGATAAACTCACAAACTTGGGGTGTAAAGGGAACTGGATGCCCTGCTTTTTCGACCTCGAAAGAAATGAATCCGGGTATTGCAGCCTTTGCTGAGCGTACACGCTGGAGAGTACATACCTTTGAGTCAGCGCCATAAATCAGCGCCACCTTACCCTTGTACCCCTCAATCGCCTCATGGAAGTTCATCCCCCATATATCGGCCTTGTAATTTAAATCAAAATGGCCTGGTAACTGGACATCTGCAAATGCTCTCTCATCCACTCTCAAATCTTTTGCTAATTGTTTAACTTCTTTAAAACCAACTTCATTTTTCATTGATTTATATAAAGAATAGAGGGCAGACCAATTCACAGTTAAGGCAATATCATTGAGAATGATTTCGGAAATTCGTTTTCCAAGTGACTTTGTTAAGTACATAGCTAATACACCACCCATACTGGTTCCCAAAATAGTAAATTGAGTAGTCGATGGATGATTGCTCAAAAGCATTTTCATTAAGCCTTGAATGTCTGATAAGTAGAGTGACATGGTGTATTTTTGAGATGACGAAATTGACTCAGAATCCCCTCTTCCAGGAAAATCAACGCTAACTACTTTGCAATCTTCAAATCTTAAAAAATGAGCATGCAAAACGGTGAAGGAGTCTTTGGTCTCCAATAGACCAGGCAAGCAAAGTAATACTTTTTCTGCGTTGATATTCCCAGAGATGCTGTAGGCAAGCTTTCTGTTACCTCCCTCGTCTGTAATATCAAAATACCGAGTCTCTAGTCGAATAAGGTCTATCTTTGACTTTAAAAGTGCGTTAGGCCGAATGGGCTCCTCTTTAGGGGGTAACTCAATGACTTCTGAGGGTTTATCTGAGATCTCGTGCGTCAACCCAAACCGGCCTACTGTGATCACTGGGGTGATGTGTTTGATCTCTTGAGTAAACCCCAGCACTTTAGAAACTATAAGCCTTAAGTCCACCAGCGAATCGTATAACTTTCTTTTCATTAAGACCAAGTCCATTCATAACAAGAGATTTCTTGTCAGCATTCATTGTGAACTACAAAGCTATCGAATAACAGCAATGAATTAATAAAGTAAAAGCGCCGTTAAAAGGGAATCTATCTCAAGTAATAGATCTTAAATAGCATTACTCATTTGCTTTCCTAGCGCTTGGTGTAACCCAAGCCAAGAGTTTCGACCATAACCTTGAATACCTCAGTGTTATCCATGAATCCACGAAACTTTTCCGATCCAGGACCCATGGCATTGAGTACTGCATCATCAGCCGTGTGAACACCCATCTCTTGATGTGAAGGCAGATTACCCGTCATATGAATAGCATCTTCTTGTAGCTGGACGTATTTGGGATTGGCAACATACTTACCAGACTCATCTTTAATTGCTGGCTTAAATGTGCCATCGAGTTTTGGGTGAAGCGTCTCATAGTGATCGGGGTAATTTCCATAAAAGAAGGCCAAACGCTTGCTTACATCAATCTGATTTGGATAGCCTGCCGTATTGGCCTTTGGATAGTTTGGATAGCCAGCATCTGCATACACCCCAACCTTTTCTCTTAGGGGTCCTGGCTTAGCATCATTCACAACACCACTGATTGAGCCGCTATGGGTATGGTCAGGGGTAACAATGATCAATGTGTCTGGGTTTTTCTTTGCAAAATCTTTAGCTATTTGTACAGCATTACTTAACATGATGGTGTCAAAAGCGGCTCGCTCCCAGTCCAGCGGATGATTAAACTTATCAATTAAAGCTGCTTCAACCATCAAGAAAAAGCCGTTGGGATTTTTGGATAAGACATTGATCGCCGCTTGTGTCATCTCGGTTAAGTCTGGCTGATCAGGGTACTGTGCTACTGTGTTTTTCTTGAGAAAAAGACGGTCTAAGGACCCATCCATGTTATCCGGATGAAATACTCCGAATAGCTTGCTAGTTTCCTTAGCATTGCCAGTCGCCAATAATTCTTGCTTATTTAAAGCAATTGAATATCCCGAAGATTGAAATTGGGCAAGCAGATTTTTATCATCCTTACGCTTTGACCCTTTAGTAGACTGCGGATAAAAGTAAGCGGAGCCTCCACCTAAAATGACCTCCGCCCCACTGGCAAATAGTTGATCGGCAATATATGGCTTATCAGCGCGTCTTCTAGTGTGGGCCACCATGGCACCTGGAGTCGCATCCTGCAATTCAGCATCCGATACAATGCCGACCGACATTTTGGTTTTACGCTTAATTAATTCAGAAATGGTTTCTACTTTAGGATGGGATAAGTTGTCCGCTGCACGAGAAACATATACACCCATGGCATTTACCGCAGTCTTATGACCGGTTGTGTAAGCACTCATGGAGTTTGCAGAATCGGTGATGAGTGAGTCAGAGCCTGAGGTTCCAATAAGCGCCATATTGGGCATATCATCGAATGACAACTTACCCTGATACTTACCCTCATCAATTCCCTTAGATAAAACGCGAGCTGAAGTACGATTTGCTATCGTCATTCCATCACCAATGAAGAGGATGACGTTCTTGACCTTTCGGGGGCCACTTGCATAGACATCCCAAGAGACCTGGATGCTTTCCTGACCGCTCTTGGCAATGAGAGCATATTGCCCGGGCTTTGAAAGCTGAACATCTCGATAAATCAGGGAGCTGCCTTTTCCTGATTCATTGGAAATAAACACTGGCTGTGTCTTAATCTGTGCTTTGATTGGCGCACTATTAAGCTGAATATCCAAATCCTCTAATTTGTACTCTTGGTCAAATTCAATTTTGATATCAAATGACGAGCCAACAAGAATCGATGCCTTATTAATGGGGTAAATAGTCGCTGCTTCTACCCAAATTGCCTGAATGAGTAGGGCGATAAATAAAATTGGGTAAGCAATTTTGATAATAGGCATACGTAGATTCTTATGGTGTAGGTTTACTGTTCATGATGGCTATTGATGATGTCATTCTCATGACATTTCATACTGTAATTTTGATAACTAGCCTTTTAAACGCAAATCAATAGCTAAATAAGTTCATCGAGACTTAAGGTGTATTTCTGATCAACAAGAAATACATTGTCACGGTGCTCAGTCTTTTCGTACTTTTCATTGAGAAATTCTTGCTTGATATTGACATTCTCAGAAGGAATCAGGTCAAGATTGCGTCGAAATATAGTTGATAAATTGATATCCCTATTTGTATTCATCATATTCCCCATTCAGTATTGGAACCATGATGTTAAGAAGGAAATATTTCAGATTCATTGCAATACCATAGTAAATGCACCAAGTAACCAGGGCTTGATTTGACATTGATTTGTAATGTTCTGCAATTAAGATGATAGCTTTTAGGCTTCCAAGTTCAATGCATAAGATTGCCCTCTTTTTGCTGCTAATTCCACTAGCATGTAAGGCATTTGAACCACTAAATACAGATGATGCAGGTACAGTGGCCAAAGGGCTCAATCAGATTGAGCAGTATTTTTTTATAACGGCGTCTCATGGTGGCGGATCAGCTAATACTGTTGACGTCATTACGCCTGGTGAGGAGTATTTTGGCAGGCAAAGTGCTAGGGCCTTGCCATTCACCTACACCAGGGGTATCACAGACAATATCGAGCTATCTTTGGGCGCTACCTACTTTGCGACGCCAAGCGGCAGTTTCTCCCCTGTATCTAATAAGGTTATTGCCATGAAATGGCGCTTTGCCGAGAATGATCAGTGGGGCTTAGCAGTTAAACCCAGCATCACGCTGCCTGGATCACCACAGCAGCAAGTCGCTGGATTAGGTCTCGCGTTACCAAATTATGGCGTCAATCTGATTGCTTCACGATACTGGGATTTGGTGGAAATTCATTTAAATGCAACGTATAGCAAATCTCTCTACAACACCAATTACAAAATTGGCACTGGCGCGACAGAAAATAGAACCAATATCTGGTTCTTTTCTATGGCACCTGTTTGGAAGGTAGCAGACAAAGTAAAGTTGGCGCTAGATATAGGCCTAACTACTAATCCACCGAGCGCCGAGCAATATCTGAGCAACTATACCTTGATTGCAGCCATCATATCAGCAAGTAATAGTGTTGATATTGGCATCTCCTATATGAAAAGTGCAGCAAATATGGGAATCATTATGAGCAACTCAGGTATCAATGCCTCTCGCTCAGAGATCGGATTCACTTGGCGCTTTTAACTACCAAGACGGTGTTGCATATTCCGATTGCGATAGGCCACTCTAATCTCATGCCAAATAATCAGTACTTTGATAAAAAATCGTTTCATATAAATCTCCATAGAGTTGATTAACTTAACTAAATTTATTTTATCGCTTGAGTATTGCAGCTTGATGTCAAAATTGATATTGAATAAATTTTTTGCTGCCTTAAGCATTCATTTTGACTTTAATTCCAATGCTTCCCTTACCCATAAATAGCGATTTTTTTCTTAGGCGATGACTTCTGATGGAGAGAATTATGAAATCCCCTTATCTATATGATCGTGGAAAAGTGTTGCGGGATGAACAGGCCGCTCACGTTACTCAATTCAACACAAGTAATCCACAAGTCTTGTACTTGGGATGACAACCTCAGCCAGCATCTGGTCTTGGCCCCCTATATCGGCAGCATTTGGGGCTGGTAAACTGGTATTGGGCGGACTATCGCTTGTCACAATCCTGCCCGCTCTTGTAATGGGAGGTCCGCCAGAAAGGTTATTAGCGCGAATTAGAGCATTAAACATAAACCTAAAATCTCCCCTCGATCTAAGTTAAATGCCCTTCCAGAAGCGAAAAAGGCACTTTTGTCATATTACTTTGCTAGGATAGGTTCGTTCCTATTACTTTTATCCGGATACCCATGAGCGAATATAAATATGAAGATGCTGTAAAACAGCTTCAAGAGTCTGGCGCTATTGGCCTACAAGACTTTAAAAATCTGTCTTATGAAGACTTAAATGAGCTGCTTGAGGAAATCAAAGTATGGTGCCTGTATGCCAATGGCAAGTTAGACAAGCTACCTAAAGAGTCCAAGAAGAAAAAAGATAAGAAGGGCAAAAAGGATAAGAAGGACTAAGTAATACAAGTACTCTTAAACTGAAATACGCTCCTTCGGAAATTGAAGAGTAAAGGTACTGCCCTGTCCGGGCGTACTGTTAATGATGAGTTGGGCTTGATGACGATTAGCAATATGTTTCACAATCGCCAATCCCAAGCCAGTACCTCCAGTATCCCTAGATCGACTTCTATCCACGCGATAAAAGCGCTCAGTCAGTCTAGATAGATGCTCAGATGCAATACCTGGCCCCGTATCAGTCACTGAAAACTCACCTTCACCACGCTCATTGACACTCCATCTCACCTTAATTGAGGCGGTATCTGGTGTGTATCGAATAGCATTGGAGACTAGATTACCAAAGGCAGAGAGGATCTCCCGCTCTTCTCCCATCAAGTTATTTGAATTTGAGATCTCAAAGCTAAGGATATGATGACCCTGAGAAAGTGCCTCTGCATCATTCTTTAAAAGTGCCATCAGAGTGGTAATACTAATTTCTTGTATTGGGGCGGGCAAAGTATTTGCCTCTAAATTAGCTAGGGTCAACAAGTCTTCCACCAAACTCTTCATTCGCTGAGCCTGAGACATCATCATTTCAAAATATTTGCTTTGCTGTGATCTCTCCAAGTCAAGCGACTGCATAGTCTCCAAAAAACCCATCAATACAGTAATTGGCGTTCTCATTTCATGCGAAACGTTTGCTACGAAATCACGTCGCATTGCATCAGCCTTTTGAAGATCGGTTACGTCCTGCACAAGCAAGAGATGTCGTTGATCACCGAATGGGAAAATTTGTAACATCAAACTCAGATTAGAGTTTGGCCCCATTCTCTCCATCAATAATGGATCCTCAAAGGCCCTCTTATATAAATACTGGATAAATTCTGGGCGTCGTATCAGGAAATTAATCCTTTGAAGCGCATCACGCTTAAAACTCAATCCAAAGAAACGCTCTGCAATCGCATTGCACCACTCAATATGATCCTCACTATCCAGCATCACAATGCCATTAGGAGAGGCCTGAAAAGCTTCAATGAAACGATTGTGCTGTTTTTCTATAGAGAGTATTTGCTGTTTGAGATTGCGGACTAAACGCTGAAGGCGAAAAAAGATTTCTTCCCAGTAGCCGCTTGGCAAAGGCATGGATTCAACTGAGTCGGATAAGGTAAATTTTCTTAAACGAGCTAAATTAATATAGGAGTAAATCAAGGGCACAGCGAGTACAGATATTGCAGCCGCAACCCCCGAAAAGGAGCCCAAATTGGAGGATGCTATGTATGCGGCAAGAAAAGCCAGGCAGACAAGCATGGTAAAGCGAGTAATAACGGATAACATACGACAATCTTAGAGCATCTGCTACATCGGATCCAAAACTCTAGTTTAGGGCTTGATTCTAGTTAGGTCTGGGTGGGCATCTTGGTAATTCGATAACCACTTCCGCGAACCGTCTCTATGTAGCGATCACAGTCCGAAGGGGATAGGGCTGCCCTTAATCTCTTAATATGTACGTCTACAGTCCGCTCCTCGATATAAACCTCATTTCCCCATACTTTATCGAGCAAATTTGTCCGAGAGTGAACCCTTTCAGGATTAGCCATCAAAAACTGCAATAGGCGATATTCGGTAGGCCCCAAGGAAATGGATTGAGGCTCCATATTAGGCCAAACAGCTGTCACACGATGAGCGAGTGGGTCCATTCTTAATGGGCCGACAGCCAAAGGGCCAGAGTCTTCTATTGGGGTTTGGCGGCGCAAAAGGGCCTTGACACGTGCAACTAACTCTTTGGGTGAGAAAGGTTTGGTTACATAATCATCTGCGCCAGAATCTAAGCCAAGAACCTTATCTGACTCGTCACTCTTAGCAGTCAGCATCAGAATGGGCAAAGAGCGGGTGCGCTCATTGGATCTCAACTCTTTAGCAAATTGAACACCTGATTTACCAGGGAGCATCCAGTCCAAGATTAAAAGAGAAGGTAACTGATCTCGCATCATATTCATAGCAAGATCAGTCTGGAGCGCCCTTTCAACTTCATAGCCTGCATGAGTCAGGTTGATTGCAATCAGCTCAGCAATCGAAGGCTCATCCTCAACAACTAAGATTCGGTGAGTCATCTGGGATTCCGTTGTAATTGGTTACGGTTTATTGGCCTCGCGGACCAAATCCTCATGCGGGATATGACGCACATCAGAGCCTTTGGCAATATAAATAACGAATTCGGCAATATTCTTTGCATGATCGCCAATGCGCTCAATTGCCTTAGCAATAGTCAACATGTCTAGACCTGTTGAAATCGTGTGCGGGTCTTCCATCATGTATGAAATCAGCTTGCGAACAAATCCTCTGAACTCTTCATCAATCTGACGATCTTCCTGCACCACTTCTGCAGCCGCAACGGTATCCAATCTTGCGAAAGCATCTAAGCTACGACGCAAAAGAGAAATTGCCATCTGTCCGGATAAACGAATTTCAGCAACATTAATATTGTGAGTAGCTCCAGCTTCAATTAAGCGCTTGGTTCTCTTGGCAACGCGTTCAGCTTCATCACCGGCACGCTCTAAATTGGTAATCGCCTTTGAAACAGCCATGACGAGACGTAAATCTCGTGCCGTAGGCTGACGACGGGCAATGAGTTCAGTACAAGCTAAGTCAATCTGGATCTCGAGATCATTTACGAGCTTTTCGTTCTGGATGACAACATTACAAGTATCCATATCCATTTGCGTGAAAGCACGCATAGCCGTTGAAATCTGAGACTCAACGAGCCCGCCCATCTCTAGCAAACGACTGGAGAGGGAATTTAAATCTGCGTCAAACTGTGAGGAAAGGTGTCTATCAGGCATGTGTATCTCCAATTAACCAAAACGGCCGGTAATGTAATCTTCTGTTTCTTTACGCTTAGGCTTGATGAAGATTTCATCAGTCTTGCCATATTCGATGAGGCTGCCTAGGTACATATAGGCAGTGTAATCGGATACACGAGCAGCCTGCTGCATGTTATGAGTGACGATAGCAATCGTGTACTCATGCTTAAGTTCATTAATGAGCTCTTCAATCTTACCCGTAGAAATTGGATCTAAGGCAGAAGTTGGTTCATCCAGCAAAATCACAGATGGCTTGACCGCAACCCCGCGAGCAATACATAAACGCTGCTGTTGACCACCAGATAAAGATAAGCCACTTTGATTGAGTTTATCTTTAGCTTCATTCCACAAAGCGGCTTTATTTAAGGCCCACTCAACTCGCTCATCCATCTCAGAGCGAGAAAGCTTTTCATAAAGTCGCACACCAAACGCAATGTTTTCGTAAATGGACATTGGGAATGGGGTTGGCTTTTGGAAAACCATACCAATACGTGAGCGTAGTAGATTTAAATCTTGACCAGACTCTAGGATATTTTGGCCATAAAAGTTAATTTCACCCTCAGCACGTTGACCTGGATACAAGTCATACATGCGGTTTAGAGTGCGTAACAAAGTCGATTTTCCGCAGCCGGATGGTCCGATGAATGCAGTAACCTTGCCCTCTTCGATATCTAAATTGATATCCTTAAGACCTTGAAAAGAGCCGTAAAAGAAATTCAAATTACGTACTTCAAGCGCATTTTTAACTTCTTTGGCTGTTTGCATATTGGTATTGTCGTTCATTCTGTTTCCTTGACTATCGATTGTATTTAAGTCAAACATAGTTTTCATATTGGCCATTAACTTTGCACTTTTTCACGGAAGACAACACGAGCGAGGATGTTTAATCCAAGCACTGCAAATGTGATTAACAAAGCAGCTGCCCAGGCGAGATCAACCCAATTGTCATAAGGACTCATTGCAAACTGGAAAATGACCACTGGTAAATTCGCCATCGGGGCATTCATATTGGTTGTAAAGAATTGATTGTTCAGGGCAGTAAACAGGAGAGGTGCTGTTTCACCGCTCACACGAGCAAGCGCCAACAAGATCCCAGTAATAACACCGCTTTGTGCAGCGCGTAAGGTAATCATGAAAGCCACTTTCCACTTCGGGGTACCTAGGGCATAGGCAGCCTCCCTCAAGCTACCTGGAACTAAGCGCAACATATTCTCTGTGGTACGCACCACTACAGGAATAGCGATCAAGGCTAGTGCAATCGTACCGGCCCAACCAGAGAAATGCCGTACTTGCGCAACCACAATCGCATACACAAACAAACCAATCACAATAGATGGCGCTGATAGCATGATGTCAGTAACGAAGCGGGTTATCGAAGCCACCTTACTTCTATCGCCATATTCAGAGAGATATAAACCAGCAAGAACCCCAATTGGGGTGCTGATCAAAGTACAGCTGGCGACAATCATCAAACTACCAAGAATCGCATTCGCCAAACCGCCGCCCTCAGATCCAGGCGCAGGGGTGCTTTGCGTAAACACATCAAGGTTAATTGAGGAAAACCCCTTGATGAAAAGAATGCTCAAAATCCACAGGAGGAATGCCATACCTACAACCATGGCACCGGTAGAAAGTATTAGGCCAATTTTATTAGCACGCTTACGCTTGGCAAAAATTGCTGGATCAATATTTGAGAGGCCGTTCATGTCTTCAGTCCCTGTTTTTTCTCCATATTCAGGAGCATCCACTTTGCAATAGCTAGCACAATGAATGTAATCATAAAGAGCGCAAGACCTAGGGCAAATAAAGAGGAGTAATGAGGTCCGAGCTCAGCTTCACCAAACTCATTTGCGAGCGTTGATGCAATTGAATTGCCTGGAGCAAATAGCGATGCTGACAAACGATGGGCATTACCAATTACAAATGTCACCGCCATAGTCTCACCAAGTGCCCTGCCTAATCCAAGCATAATCCCACCGATAACACCTGCTTTGGTGTAAGGGAGAACGACATTCTTAACCACCTCCCAAGTGGTACAACCAATACCATAAGCGGACTCTTTTAAAACAGGCGGAACAATTTCAAATACATCACGCATTACTGAGGCGATAAAGGGCAGAATCATCATCGCCAAAATGAGTCCAGCGCACAAGATACCAATGCCATTAAAAGCACCAGAAAATAAAATTCCCAAACCCGGTACTTGTCCGAGGGTGGCGGCTAAAGCTGGCTGAATATAGTCCGCGAATAAAGGAGCAAAAATAAATAAGCCAAACATACCGTAAATAATTGAGGGAACTGCGGCAAGTAATTCAACTGCGGTACCCAAGGGTCTACGAAGTGGACCTGGACATAACTCAGTTAAAAATACGGCGATACCGAAGCTTAATGGCACTGCTATTAACAAAGCAATCAAAGAAGTAACGACGGTGCCATAGATGGCGATCAATCCACCAAACTCTCCATTAACGATATCCCACTCTTTGGTAAAGAAGAAGCCAATACCGAATTTATCTAGTGCCGGCCACGCATTAATGATGAGTGAGATGATGATGCCGATTAATGCAATCAGTACCGATAATGCAAAAAATTGGGTAACTGCATGAAATAGAAAGTCTTGAATACGCTGTAACTTAGCAATACGAAGCGCCTGGGGCGTCGGTGCTGCGTGAGACTGGGTGGATTCAATCATAAATTATGCTTATTTAAATATTGAAACAGCCCCACTTTTGGTGGAGCTGTTATTCAGTAATGATTAAGAAATCTTAATCATTGAACATTACTTAGTAACAACCTTAGCAAATACATTCTTACGGATGAAATCTGTTGTGACATCAGGCATTGGCACGTAATCCAACTCTTCAGCCATCTTCTTGCCATCCTTAAATGCAAAGTCAAAGAACTTAATTACTTCAGCAGCATTAGATTTGTTTTCTGGGTTCTTGTACAAGAGAATAAAAGATGCACCAGTGATTGGCCATGATTTAGCACCAGCAGCATTGGTAATGAATGTACCCATACCTGGAATCTTGGACCAATCTGTACCAGCCGCTGCAGCAGAAAAAGTGATGTCATCAGGTTGAACAAATTGACCATCTTTGTTCTTCATAGAAACACTAGTCATTTTATTTTTCTTGGCATACGCATACTCAACATATCCGATTGCGCCTTTGACACGAGAAACGTTTGCTGCAACACCCTCATTGCCCTTACCGCCAACCGATGAGGCAGCAGGCCATTTCACTGCAGCACCTTCACCAACTGCATCTTTCCAATTCTGGCTAACTTTTGCCAAGTAATTTGTAAAAATTGCAGTAGTTCCTGAACCATCCGCGCGATGAACAACAGTAATTGGCAAGTCAGGCATCTTCATGCCAGGGTTATTCAGCACAATGCGCTTGTCATTCCAGTTAGTGATAACACCCTGGAAAATATCAGACAAGGTATCCGGTGATAACTTGAGCTCGTATGGCTTAACGCCTTCTACGTTAATAACAGGAACTACGCCACCAATAATGGCTGGAAACTGAACCATGCCATCTTTTTCTAAATCTTCGAACTTCACTGGGTTGTCGGTTGCACCGAAATCAACTGTCTTTGCTTTGATTTGCTTAATACCACCGGAAGAGCCGATAGATTGGTAGTTCAGGTTAGAACCGGTTTTTGCTTTATAGGCTTCGGCCCATTTAGCATAAATTGGATATGGGAATGTTGCGCCAGCGCCAGTCATATCAGCTGCAAATGCAACTGGAGCAAATGAAATCGCGCTAATCACTAACGCTTTTTTCAAAAATGAGTTCATGTGAATCGTTCCTCAGATAAATTACGCAACATTGCGATATGAGGACGATACGATGTATGTATGACTCTTTTGTGACAAGTGTTCTAATTAAAATTAATTCAATTAAATCAATTACTTATGATTTTGGTATTAGATCGGCAATGCCCTTAGCCGCGCTCATGGCCACGTTGCCATCTTGAGCCTCAACCATGACCCGCAGGACGGGTTCTGTGCCTGAGGCGCGGATAAGTACCCTTCCCGTGCCCTTGAGATCAGTCTCCACCTGACTAATCTTGGATTTGAGGGTGCTATCAGTCTTCCAGTCGTAGCCGGCCTTGAACTTCATATTCAGAAGCACTTGAGGGAAGATGTTTACTGAATCTAGGAGTTGGGCTAAGCTCTTTTTAGCCTGACTCATCGCTGCCAATACCTGCAATGCGGCAATCGTCCCATCACCGGTTGAATGTTGATCTAAACAAAGCAGATGGCCTGAGCCTTCACCGCCAATAATCCAGCCTTTTTGCTTGAGTAACTCCAGGACATAACGATCGCCTACATTAGCGCGCTCAAATCCAATTCCAAGACCTTTTATCGCGTTCTCTACCGCTAAGTTAGTCATTAAGGTGCCCACTACTCCACCAATGACTTGGCCCCGCTCAATGCGGTCTTTTGCCAGAACGTATAGAAGCTCGTCGCCATTAAACAATCGGCCAGAAGCATCGACCATTTGCAAACGATCGGCATCACCATCCAAAGCAATACCGAGATCAGCTTTAGTTTCTTTAACTTTAGCAATTAATGCTGCAGGGGCTGTAGCGCCAAAGCCATCATTAATGTTGCGGCCATCGGGCTGAACACCAATAGAGATGACTTCTGCACCCAACTCATGAAAGACATGGGGAGCGATATGATACGCAGCGCCATGAGCACAATCTACAACCAACTTCATACCCTTGAGATTAAGTTCTCCAGGAAAAGTAGATTTACAGAATTCAATATAGCGACCGGCAGCATCATCGATACGAAATGCTTTGCCTAATTCTTTTGAACTGACACAACCCATCGGTTTAGCGAGCTCAGCTTCAATAGACAGTTCAAACTCATCGCTTAACTTACCGCCTTCTGCTGAGAAGAATTTAATACCGTTATCTTGATAAGCATTGTGTGAAGCTGAGATCACTACACCTGCAGATAAACGCAATGCTTTAGTAAGGTAAGCAACGCCAGGAGTTGGCATTGGGCCACACAACATCACATCAACACCTGCGGCAGCAAAGCCTGCCTCTAAAGCAGCTTCTAATAGGTAACCTGAAACACGCGTATCTTTTCCAATCAAAATCTTGCAGCGCTCACCAGGCTTTGCTTGGCTACTCAGGACCTTACCTGCAGCATAACCAAGGCGCGTGATGAACTCCGGAACAATCGGAAATTGCCCTACTTCACCGCGAATGCCATCAGTACCAAAGTATTGTTTTTTCATGGGCTTGATTATAAAACTTGTGGCTATTTAACTAATCAGCTTACTACTGAATAGCTTCCCAGAGCTTCAAGGCGTCGACCGTCTCCTGAACATCATGGACACGGATGATGCGAGCACCCCGATCGGCAGCCAGAATGGCGGCTGCCACACTAGGTGCTACACGGTCATTGGTATCGCGACCTGTTAATTTGCCCAGCATGGATTTACGAGACATCCCTGCCAATACCGGGTAAGCCAATTGCGAGAATTGATCAAAATCTGCCAGCATCTTGAGGTTGTGCTCCAGACTTTTACCAAAGCCAAAGCCAGGGTCAACGGCGATGCGGTTTTGAGCCACACCTTTCTCTTGTAGTAACTGTGCGCGCTCTTGTAAAAACTGTTTCACTTCTACGATGACATCTTGATATTCAGGATCAAATTGCATGGTTTGTGGATCACGCTGCATGTGCATTAGGATAAGGCCGCACTGCTTGTTTGGATAACGCTCATCGCTCTCAATGATGACCTCTACTGCACCCGCTTGCCGTAGAGCCCAGATGTCATTGACACAATCAACTCCAGCATGAAGCGCCTGACGCATGGTTTCTGCTTTATAGGTATCAATTGACAAGGCGACGCCACAATCTTTTAAAGCCTCAATCACCGGCAAGACGCGATCCAATTCTTCTTGCAAAGAGACTGGCTCGGCGCCTGGACGAGT
This sequence comes from Polynucleobacter sp. Adler-ghost, assembly GCF_018688495.1. Classification (NCBI taxonomy): domain Bacteria; kingdom Pseudomonadati; phylum Pseudomonadota; class Betaproteobacteria; order Burkholderiales; family Burkholderiaceae; genus Polynucleobacter; species Polynucleobacter sp. Adler-ghost. Next base: position 834,162 of record NZ_CP061320.1, on the reverse strand, counting down.
GGACTCACCACCGATATCAATGATGTCTGCACCATGAGCAATCATGCGCTCTGCTTGAGCAATAGCATCACCTGGAGTTCTGAACTTGCCACCATCTGAGAAGGAATCTGGCGTGGCATTCAGAATACCCATCACTAGTGGGCGCTGACGTTTACTAAAGTCAAAAAGAAAACGCCCGCAACACCATGTTGCGGGCAGAGTTTGCTTGCTCACCTTACTAAGCAGTAGCTGGGGCGGCACCGGCAGCAGGACCCGGCGTACCAGCAGAGTTACCAAACTGGGTTGCTGGTGGTGGCTTTGGAGCGCGCGGTGGGCGACCTTCCATGATGTCGGTAATCTGCTCAGCATCAATGGTTTCCCATTCAAGCAAAGCAGTCACCATGGCTTCAACCTTGTCACGGTTTTGCTCTAGGATCGATCTTGCTAATGCGTACTGGCTATCAACCAGAGCACGAATCTCTGCATCTACCTTCTGCTGAGTTAACTCTGAAACTGTCTTAGAGCTATTGCGCCCAAAAATACTTTCAGACTCGGTATCTACATAGACCATCGTACCTAAGCTATCACTCATGCCATAACGGGTGACCATGTCACGAGCCATTTTGGTGGCACGCTCAAAGTCATTTGAAGCACCTGTACTCATGGAGTGTAGGAACACTTCTTCAGCAGCGCGACCGCCAAACAAAATAGCCAACTCTTCCAACATGCGATCTTTGTATAAGTTCACACGATCAAACTCAGGCAATTGCCAAGTCACACCCAAGGCCATGCCACGCGGCATGATGGTGACTTTATGTACTGGATCTGCTTTAGGCAATATCTTGGCAACTACAGCATGGCCAGACTCGTGATACGCCGTGTTACGACGCTCTTCTTCACGCATGACTGCTGACTTGCGCTCAGGACCCATATAGATCTTGTCTTTTGCATCTTCAAAGTCTTTCATATCGACGGCACGCTTATTACGACGTGCTGCAAACAATGCAGACTCATTGACTAAGTTTGCTAAATCTGCGCCCGAGAAACCAGGAGTGCCACGCGCCAATACGGCTGCGTCCACATCTGGATCAATTGGAACTTTGCGCATGTGCACTTGCAAAATTTGCTCACGACCACGAATGTCTGGCAAGCCAACGTGCACTTGACGATCAAAACGTCCTGGACGCAATAAGGCTTTATCTAACACATCGGAACGGTTAGTCGCAGCAACAACGATGACACCACTATTACTTTCAAAACCGTCCATCTCTACCAGCATTTGGTTCAGAGTTTGTTCGCGCTCATCATTGCCGCCGCCCATACCGGCACCACGGTGACGACCAACGGCATCGATCTCATCAATAAAGATGATGCAAGGAGAATTTTTCTTAGCGTTCTCAAACATGTCGCGCACGCGTGAGGCACCAACACCAACAAACATCTCCACGAAGTCTGATCCAGAGATGGAGAAGAATGGAACTTTTGCCTCGCCTGCAATCGCACGCGCCAACAAAGTCTTACCAGTACCTGGGGGACCTACAAGCAATATGCCATGCGGAATACGACCACCGAGCTTTTGAAACTTTTGCGGATCCTTGAGGAAGTCCACAATCTCAAAGACTTCTTCTTTTGCTTCATCGCAACCAGCAACATCAGCAAAAGTAACAGTATTACTATTCTCATCAATCAAGCGTGCTTTGGATTTGCCGAAAGAGAATGCGCCACCCTTACCGCCACCTTGCATCTGACGCATCATGAAGAACCAGAAACCAATAATCAATAAAGTAGGTCCAAGGTAATACAAAGCAGAAACCAACATATTCGGTTCGTCATCTGCTTTACCGGTGACCTGGACACCAAACTTCATTAAGTCGCCAACCATCCAAATATCTCCCGGGGAGATGATGGAATATTTGTTGCCGTCATTTGGAGTCACTTGCAAGGTGCGACCTTGCACATCCACTCGCTTAACTTTGCCTGCTTTGGCATCGTCCATGAATTGAGAATACGTGACTTGATTCTGATCTTTAGGCTTGTCGAACTGTTTAAAAACAGTGAACAAGACCAAACCCACAATGAGCCACACACCGATTTTTTGCAACATATTGCTATTCAAAAGGAGACCTTTGCCGGATTAATCCGGGAGTTAAAGCGGATTGCCATACCTAAGTATTTGATTCTACTACTAGGCTTTTTCAATAGCGAAGAGCTAATTTATTTTATAAACCCCTTTTTTTGGGGGGTTATTTGGGTACTTTAAGGTCTCGGCCGAGCAAAAAGATTTCTGAAGACTTGGCTCTAGAGGCTTTTGGCTTTCTGGAAGCTACTGTTTTAAAGACCTTTTTAAAGGATTCCACAATCTGGCTATAGCCACTGCCGTTAAAGCACTTAATTAATAGAGCCCCGTCAGACTTCAGGTGCTGAACTGAAAAATCTAAGGCAATTTCAGCCAAAAAGGCCATTCGGGCCGCGTCAGCCACCCCCACCCCGGATAAATTGGGAGCCATGTCGGACATCACAAAATCGACTTTTCCATCCGCATTCGCCGGTAAAAGTGCCTCTAAGGCCTTTAAACCCTCATCTTCGCGGAAATCCCCCTGAATAAAGGAAACGTCTGCAATGTCCTCCATCGGCAGAATATCGATTGCAATAATGATTCCATCTGGTTTGCCGGATTCAATGTTCGGATTATTTTTACCGAGCTCAGTCAGGCGATTCCGGGCGTACTGAGACCAGCTCCCTGGAGCACTTCCTAAATCCACAATTGTCATGCCTGCTTTGATGAGTCGATCCTGCTCATCTATTTCGCTCAGCTTATAGACGGCTCGTGCGCGATAACCCTCTTTTTGAGCCATCTTCACGTAGGGATCATTTAGGTGATCCTGCAACCAACTTTTATTAAATTTATTCTTTGCCACAACTTACCCACTTTCGCCTTCCATTTTCCTTGTTTATGCTCTACAAGGCAAAAGGAATCGACTGGAAACATCTTGATATTGACTCAAATCAGGCCGAAAGCCCTGTTTTACAAGCACCAATGCTCTATCATCGAGCCCATGACTGCACTTACTATTACCCCCGCACAACGTAAATCCCTTAAAGCCGACGCTCATGGGCTTAGCCCAGTTGTCATGATTGGCGGCGATGGCCTTACCCCTGCGGTGATTAAGGAGGCTAAATCAGCCATTTCTCATCACGGCTTGATTAAAGTTCGTGTTTTTGGCGATGATCGTGAAGCACGCATCGCTATCTATGAAGAGCTCTGCGACAAACTGGGCGCCGCACCCGTTCAGCACATTGGAAAATTACTAGTGATCTGGAAGCCGATTGATATCGTCGATGCAGCACTGGTCAATTTGGGTAGATCTAGCAAGCAAACGAAAAAGACATTACAAGCACCCCGCACTAAGCGTCAGCCAAATCGCGTGGTAGCGAAAGCTGGTGTTCGCACCAGCACCTCCGAGAGATCAGATCGACGCTCAGCAGCTAGCAAATCACCCTTTGAAAGAGCGGCTGCGGTCAAAAGCGCTGCCCCCAAGAAACGGGTTCTACGCGCCGATGCCGCTGAATCAAAAATTGGTTGGTCATCACCGGGTTACCGCAAGGCAGTTGCAGCGCCCGCCCCCATTAAGAAACGCAAGGTCCGCATGAGCAGCACCAAGAAGAAATCATTGGGCTCTTGATCTTCAGAGGATTAAAACTGCTGTAGTTAAAAACGTCGCTAGTCGGCGTTTTTTATTGCCTGCTTTTTGACTTACTTTTTGACTTACTTTTTGAATTACTCTTTGGCCTATCTCTTAGTCAGTCGCCAAACTAAGAAGACTCCTAAAATACTCTGCAGCATAAACAGCATGCTGGACACGCCATGCAGCCTTCCGAACACAGTGGCTGAGGGAGAAAGCATGACCGGCATACCTTGCATGAGGGCATCATCTCTCAAGGCGTTCATCCAGGGGATCAAAATAAAGCTAGCTGCGATTGCACAAAGTAGCATTGCCAATAAGAGCCAGCGAATGAACTTGAATTGATTGAGGCCACGATTCACTAGGAGATTGGCTAGAACCATCAAGCCAATGCAGACAATCAAGCTAAGATAGGCTTCTAATTTAAAGATGCTACCAGCTACCATGCCAGCAGCCTGTCGATCGGTCATCGTGCTGAAGATAGCCGGAGCAACCAGATAACCTACCGCAAGTATGCTGCCAACCCAAAGGCCTGCAATCAGAATAAACAGTCTTTGAGCCGCCAGATGATTCGGGGTCTCTACAGTCTGCATATGAACTTTTGCAATGTATTAGATGTAGCGAACCGCAAGAATCTCTACTTCGCGATTACCGCCAGGAGCTTGAACCGCAACCACATCACCCTCTTCTTTGCTAATTAAGGCACGCGCAATCGGTGAGCTGATAGAGATCTTATTCAGGGCAATATCAGCCTCATCATCACCCACAATTTGATAGGTGAGCTTGGTACCATCTTCTAAGTCCTCAAGATCTACCGTAGCACCAAATACTACGCGGCCGTTCACATCCAAAGTAGCCGGATCAATGATTTGCGCTGCAGATAACTTGCCTTCAAGCTCCTGAATGCGTCCTTCAATAAAACCTTGCTTCTCTTTAGCAGCGTCATACTCAGCATTCTCAGAAAGGTCACCTTGTGCACGCGCTTCAGAGATTGCATTAATCACAGAAGGACGCTCTACATGCTTTAAGCGGTGTAACTCTTCTTTGAGTAACTCTGCGCCACGCTTGGTAATGGGAATTGTGTTCATGCTTCTTACCTCATTTAATTTAATTGAGAGTCTTGTGTAGATTTTGCAATGAATACACCTCAAGCGACCCTTTGTTACCGTTTTGTGAGGTCATCAAACCATCCATGACTGCACGTGCTGCACTAATCGTAGTGTAGTAAGTCACGTTGTTGGCTTGAGCGCTCGTACGAATGGAGCGTGAATCCGCAATTGCAGTACGTGTCTCATCAACCGTAGTAAATACTAGGGAGATCTCGCCATTCTTGATCAAGTCAACAATGTGTGGACGACCATCCTTCACCTTATTGACTACGCGTACGGGTAAGCCAGCCGCCTCAATAGCTGCGGCAGTACCTTTAGTAGCCACCATTGGGAATCCCAATTGATGTAACAGTTTAGCCACCTCAACTGCTTTAGGTTTGTCGCTATCTTTAACAGTCAAGAGCACAGTACCACTCTTAGGCAATTTAATCCCTGCGCCCAATTGGGATTTAAACAAGGCTTCACCAAAAGTTTTACCAACACCCATCACCTCGCCAGTAGAGCGCATCTCTGGCCCTAGGATCGGATCAATACCTGGAAACTTATTGAATGGGAACACGGCTTCTTTTACCGAGTAGTAAGCTGGCTTGACTTCATTCAGAATGCCCTGCTGCTCTAGAGTTTGACCCACCATACAGCGAGCTGCAATCTTGGCTAACTGCAAACCGGTTGCTTTGGATACGAACGGAACAGTACGAGAAGCTCGCGGGTTTACCTCGAGTACATAGATGACATCTTTACCATCGACGTGCTGTATCGCAAACTGCACATTCATCAAACCAACCACGTTGAGACCTTTGGCCATGGCCGCGGTTTGACGTTTGATTTCTGTAATCGTCTCGTCCGATAAGGAATATGGTGGTAAGGAACAGGCTGAGTCACCCGAGTGAACACCGGCTTGCTCAATGTGCTCCATCACGCCACCAATAAATACATGCTGACCATCACTAATGCAGTCCACATCACACTCAATCGCATCGTTCAGGAAGCGATCTAGCAATACTGGTGAATCATGCGAAACCTTGACCGCTTCACGCATATAACGCTCAAGATCACGACCGTCATGAACGATCTCCATTGCACGACCACCCAATACGTAGGAAGGACGCACTACCAATGGGTAACCAATTTCTTCAGCCAGCTTCAGAGCCTCATCTTCCGCACGGGCGGTACGGTTAGGTGGCTGTCGCAAGCTCAACTCATGCAATAACTTCTGGAAGCGTTCACGATCTTCTGCCGCATCAATCATGTCTGGTGACGTACCAATAATTGGTACGCCATTCGCTTCGAGATCCAAAGCCAGCTTCAACGGAGTCTGACCACCATACTGAACGATGACGCCTTTTGGCTTTTCAATTGCTACGATCTCTAGAACATCTTCTAGTGTCAATGGCTCAAAATACAAACGATCAGAAGTATCGTAGTCAGTAGAAACTGTTTCTGGATTGCAGTTCACCATGATGGTTTCATAACCATCTTCGCGCATTGCTAAGGCTGCGTGAACGCAGCAGTAGTCAAACTCAATACCTTGACCAATACGGTTTGGACCGCCGCCCAAAACCATAATCTTATCTTTAGTGCTTGGCTGAGATTCGCACTCGCCATGCTCTGCTTCATAGGTGGAATACAAATAAGCTGTATTGGTAGAAAACTCAGCGGCGCAGGTATCCACTCGCTTGTAGACTGGAACCACTTTGAGGCGGTGACGTGCTGCACGAACGGAAGCAGCATCTACTCCAAGCAATTTCGCCAAGCGACGATCTGAGAAACCTTTTTGCTTAATGAAACGCAACTCAGGAGCTGACAAGCTGTCGAGCTTGCGCTGCTTGAGCTCAGTCTCCATGGTGATGAGTTCTTCGATTTGCTCCAAGAACCAAGGATCTACCTTAGTCTCGTTGTAAACCTCATCCAAGCCCATGCCCATACGGAAAGCGTCCGCCAAATACCAAATACGATCTGGACCTGGCTCGCCGATCTCCTGAATGATGTCATCCAAATCTGTGGAAACTTCATCCAAGCCATCAACACCAACCTCTAAACCGCGCAATGCTTTTTGAAATGACTCTTGGAATGTACGACCAATGGCCATCACCTCACCGACCGATTTCATCTGTGTGGTTAAACGAGAATCTGCTTGTGGAAATTTCTCAAAGGCAAAACGAGGAATCTTCGTGACTACGTAATCGATTGATGGCTCAAAGGATGCTGGAGTTGCGCCACCGGTGATGTCATTCTTCAACTCATCTAAGGTATAGCCCACTGCTAGCTTCGCAGCAATCTTGGCAATCGGAAAACCAGTTGCTTTTGAAGCCAAGGCAGATGATCGTGAAACACGTGGGTTCATTTCAATGACGATCATGCGACCATCGACTGGATTAATCGAGAACTGCACGTTTGAACCACCAGTATCCACACCAATCTCACGCAAGACCGCAATCGAGGCATTACGCAGAATTTGATACTCTTTATCCGTCAAGGTTTGTGCGGGGGCAACCGTGATCGAGTCACCAGTATGCACACCCATCGGATCTAAGTTTTCAATTGAGCAAACGATGATGCAATTATCTGCACGGTCACGGACCACTTCCATCTCGAACTCTTTCCAACCTAAGAGAGACTCTTCAATCAAGAGCTCACGGGTGGGCGATAAATCTAAGCCGCGCTTACAAATCTCTTCAAATTCTTCACGGTTATAAGCGATGCCACCGCCTGATCCACCCATAGTGAACGAAGGTCGAATGACTACTGGGAAACCCAAGCTACCAGTTTCTTTCTGAATACGTTGTTGCACTTCATGCGCCTCATCCATGGAGTGCGCAATACCAGACTTTGCAGAACCCAGACCAATTTTGGTCATCGCATCTTTAAACTTTTGACGGTCTTCCGCTTTATCAATCGCCTCTGGTGAAGCGCCAATCAATTCGCAACCGTATTTCTCGAGGACGCCATGGCGATGTAAATCGAGTGCGCAGTTCAAGGCAGTTTGACCGCCCATGGTTGGCAAAATAGCGTCGGGTTTCTCAGTGGCAATAATGCGCTCCACTACTTCCCAAGTAATCGGTTCGATGTAAGTTACATCTGCCATCTCGGGGTCTGTCATGATGGTGGCAGGATTACTATTTACCAGAATGACTTTGTAGCCCTCGTCACGCAACGCTTTACAAGCTTGCGCACCAGAATAGTCAAACTCACAAGCTTGTCCAATCACAATTGGACCGGCACCAATAATCAGAATGCTATGAATGTCGCTACGCTTAGGCATTATTTGCCCCCCTTATTACCAACAGCGGCAGCATTCATGAGCTCCACAAAACGATCAAATAAATAGGCAATATCGTGAGGGCCTGGTGAGGCCTCAGGATGCCCTTGGAAACACAAAGCAGGCTTATCTTTCCAAGCCAAACCTTGCAGTGATCCATCAAATAAAGACACGTGCGTAACGCGAATGTTGTCAGGCAAAGTTTTCGCATCTACTGCAAAACCATGATTCTGAGAGGTAATCGCGACGCGCCCAGTATCCAAATCTTTTACCGGGTGATTCGCACCATGGTGACCAAATTTCATCTTCAAGGTTTTAGCACCTGCAGCTAAGCCCATAATTTGGTGACCCAGGCAAATACCGAAAGTCGGAACGCCCTTCTCAATAATTTCTTTTGCAGCAGCAATCGCGTAATCACAAGGACCGGGATCTCCGGGGCCGTTTGATAAGAACACGCCATCGGGATTCATTGCCAACACTTCGGCGGCACTAGTTTGCGCGGGAACAATGGTTAGCTCACAGCCACGCTCGGTCAACATGCGCAAAATATTACGCTTCACACCAAAGTCATAGGCAACCACTTTTTTGATTGGCTTACCAGTATTTAAAGATCGATAAGCGGGTTTGCCGTCAGGTCCGTGCAGATCCCACTCAGCCTCACGCCATTGGTATGGAGTTTTTGTGGTCACGACTTTAGCAAGGTCTAAACCAGCCATGCCTGGGAAGGCTTTTGCGAGCTCCAAGGCTTTCTTACCCAGGGCCGCTACGTCATCGCCCATCTTGCCAGCAACAATCGCGCCAGACTGAGCACCCTTATCACGCAGAATGCGAGTGAGCTTACGCGTATCGATACCAGAGATGCCTACTACCCCTGCTTTTTTGAGGTAGCTATCCAGACTTTCTTCAGAACGGAAATTCGAAACACGCTTAGAGAGGTCTTTTACAACCAAGCCAGCCGCATGAATCTGATCCGACTCAGCGTCTTGAGCGTTTACCCCAACGTTGCCGATGTGCGGGTATGTCAAGGTGACAATTTGGCGTGAGTAGCTAGGATCAGTGATGATCTCTTGATAGCCAGTCAGTGCGGTATTGAAAACAACTTCGCCGGTAGTTTCGCCAGGAGCGCCAATACTAAGACCAGGAAATATAGTGCCGTCGGCTAAAGCCAACACGGCGGGAGGAAAAGAAGGAAGCAAGGGTGACAAACCATCTCCAGTCCCTGCTCCATCCGACGCTCAACACCCCAAAAAGACCAACCCAGGACTGTTTGTGCGGGAGGTGAGTGTCTTTAAGCGCTAGGGTAATTTATTAAGTTTTGAACCCTTGAATCATACCAGTTTTGCGTATAAACCCTTGGATTCCCAGCCAATGAGGCTTGCAAGGTAATAAGCCCCTCAGTCACCAGACTGAGGGGCTTATTTTGATGCTGCCAAGCTGGATTTAAGACTTTGCGCTTTGTTCGATGATGGTCTTAATTTGAGCTAAAACGGTTTGATCTTCCATAGTGCTGATATCACCGGGATCGCGCCCTTCAGCTACAGCCTGGAGAGCACGGCGGACGATCTTGCCTGAACGGGTCTTGGGCAAAGCCGTAACCACATAAACGCGACCAGGACGAGCAATTGCACCTAATGTGGTGTCGACGGTTTTCATGCACTCTGCTTCTAAAGTAGCTGTATTAGAGGCATCCTTTGGAATCACAAAAGCGATCGCAGCTTGGCCCTTGAGTTTGTCCTCAATTCCCACTACTGCTACTTCAGAGATATTCGGATGGCTAGAAATACTCTCCTCGATCTCACGAGTGCCCAGTCGATGACCAGCAACGTTAATTACATCATCGGTCCTCCCCAAAATAAAGAAGTAACCGTCTTTGTCTTTGATACCCCAATCAAAGGTGGAGTAAATGGTCTTACCGGGAATAGTTTCCCAATAAGTACTGACAAAACGCTTGTCATCACCCCAAACCGTTTGCATGCAACCAGGAGGCAAAGGACCTTCAATCGCAATAACGCCTTTTTGATCTGGACCCAACTCTTCCGAAGTCGCATCATCCAATAACTTCATGTTGTAACCAAATGAAGGGACACCAGGGGAGCCAAACTTATGCGGCATCACTTCTACGCCACGCTGAATTGCCAACATCGGCCAACCCGTTTCTGTCTGCCAATAGTTATCCACAATCGGCTTTTTGATCGCATCATGGATCCAAGTTGCCGTTGGCTCATCCAGAGGCTCGCCTGCTAAGAACAAAGCACGCAAGCTCGAGAGATCATATTTAGTTAAGAAGGCAGGATCTTGTTTTTTGAGAACACGAACTGCAGTTGGCGCAGAGAACATGACTGAAACTTTGTACTTCTCAACCAACTCCCACCAAATACCTGCATCAGGACGCAAGGGCGTGCCTTCATAAAGAATAGTTGCCATACCGTTTAGCAAGGGTGCATAAATGATGTAGCTATGACCCACTACCCAACCAATATCTGAGGTGCAGAACATGGTCTCGCCAGGATTACCGCAGAAGATGTGCTTCATGGTGGAAGCCAAGGCGACTGCGTAACCACCGGTGTCACGTTGTACGCCCTTAGGTTTACCAGTAGTGCCAGAGGTATACAAAATATATGAAGTGTGGGTTGCATCCACCCACTCAATCGGCACTAAATCATTGAGGTGCTTTTGGCGCTCAGTTGCGTAGTCCAAGTCACGACCGGCCACTGCAGTGAACTCAGTCAGGCCACGATTCACGATCAGGACTTTTTCAGGCTTGTAGCTCGCGAGCTTGATTGCCTCATCGAGCAAGGGCTTATAAGGAACTGCTTTACCGCCACGTGCCCCCGCTTCTGCAGTCACAATCATTTTCGGTTTGGCATCGTCGATACGTGATGCCAAGCTATGGGATGCAAAGCCACCAAAGACCACAGAGTGAATTGCACCAATGCGTGTACAAGCGAGCATTGCGAAACAGGCCTCAGCAATCATCGGCATGTAAATCAATACACGATCACCCTTTTGAACGCCGTTGGCTTTATAGATGGCCGCAATGCGATTGACCTCTTCGTACAACTCCTGAAATGTGTATGCTTTTTCTAAATTCGTTTCTGTTGAAACAGCGACTAGAGCGATCTGCTCAGCACGATCTTTGAGGTGACGATCAACTGCGTTATAGCAAAGATTGGTTAAGCCACCCTCAAACCATTTAGCAAACGGAGGATTTGCGTAATCCAGAACTTTATTGAATGGTTTTTCCCAATGAATGAGTTTTGCCTGCTCTCCCCAGAATCCATCTGGATCTTTAATGGAGCGTTCGTGTTCTGATTTATAGGACATGGTCAACCTAAATAAGTAAATTAAAGTATCTGGACTTACTGAATCTTGCTGGCCCCTTTGCTAGCCGAAGTCTTGGGGGTCGAGCTACTTGCATTCGAAGATACATTTTTCGCAGATTTTGCAAGTCCTGTCGATGCGGATTTATGCTGAGTTGCAGCATTATTCGCAGCAGAATTACCCTTAGAAGTGCCTTTTCCAGACTTTGCCACTGCGCACTTAGCCCCTTTTGCACAATTTTTAGGCGCTGACTTATCCAAACTGAGGCTGCCATTTTCGGCTAATGCCACTGAGATATCACCAGGACGCTGACTCGTTTTAGGTATAAGAACCGTTGAACCCGCCCTAATTCTCATACTTTTGGGAATGCCATTGACTGCTCTTAAGGTGTCGGCATCAACACCAAGCGTTTTTGCGGCTTGCTCAACTGATTCTGTCTTGGTCACTTGCACTGCCGTCCAAGAAGATAGTGGCTTGGTGTATTTCTTCAAGTTTTCCTGGAAGACCTCAGCATGTCCAAACGGTAGCAAGATTTGCTGATTAGCATTACTCAAGATGACCGGCTTCTTAAACGAGGGGTTCAGACTATGAAACTCGTCCTCTGGAATTTCACTCAATTTAATGACTAAGGCAACGTCGATATCTGACCCGACATCTACGGCAACGAAATACGGATGGTTTTCTAGATCTGGCAGAACAATCCCGTAGGCTTTCGGATCCAAAACAATCTGCCGGTAGGCCATTAACTTCGGAACATAGTTGCGAGTCTCATTGGGCATCTTAAGACTCAGGTAATCGGTTGGAAGTCCTGCAGCAAGATTGCGTTTCTGGGCTTTGGAGACATTGCCCGCGCCCCAGTTATAAGCGGCTAAAGCGAGATCCCAGCTACCAAACTGCTTATGTAAACGTTGCAAGTAATCCAATGCTGCATCAGTAGACTGCAAGACATCCCTGCGCTCATCCCGAAAGACGTTTTGCGTTAATTGAAAATCTTTACCAGTTGCAGGCATAAATTGCCACAAGCCCATAGCCTTTGCACTAGATTTGGCGTTAGTCACAAATGCGCTCTCGACAAACGGGAGCAAGGCAATCTCTGTGGGCATTTTGCGTGCATTTACCTCTTGCACGATATAAAACAGGTAGCGTGATGACCGAGCCATTGAGCGATGCACATAGTCTGGGCGTGCACTAAGCCAACGTACTTGTTCGATCTCCAGCGGTGTATTCATGGGCTCCATCTCGAAGCCATCCCGAATCCGAATCCAGAGGTTGCTTGATGGTGCGTACAGATCACTAACGGATTGATTTTTTAGGTTTACACGCTTTGCATTAGAAGCGCGGGGATCCTGACGTGTCGGTACATCAGAGGACCAATCTCCAGTACTGGCACAACCTGTGAATAGCGTAATCAGCAATATCGCCGCATAGCGCCACAACATCAGAACCGATCCTTCCATGCCCGAATTACCGCCAAGACATGTGCGGGTGTTGGGAGAGATTTTTCACCCGAGACCTCGAGGGCAGCATCAATCACAGCCTGTTGATCACAGCGCATGAATGGATTCACTTGCAGTTCTTGCCCGATAGTTGTTGGTAATGTTGGCAGGTGTTGATCGCGCAGAGCTTTAGCAGTTTCCGCCCAAGTAATCAGGTTGGCGTTATTCGGCTCAACTGCCAGTGCAAAGCGAATATTGGATAAGGTGTATTCATGGGTGCAATACACCAGCGTGTTTTTAGGCAAAGCAATAAACTTCGCGAGAGACTGGCTCATCTGTGTTGGAGTGCCTTCAAATAAACGACCGCAGCCAGATGCAAATAAGGTATCACCACAGAACAGCATAGGCTCAACTACATTGGCCTGCATGTTTGCAAAGTAGGCAATATGACTCAAAGTATGGCCAGGCACTTCGTAAACCTCAAGACTAATCCGTGGCGCAGCGACTTCTAACTTGTCGCCTTCCATCAAGGCATGGGTACGACCCGGAATATCAATCGCGGCAGGGCCATAAACCGGGATATTCGAGCCAAGGGTATTGAGTAAAGTCAGAATGCCGCCAGTATGGTCTGCATGGTGATGGGTAATTAAAATACCAGTCAGGGTCAGCTGATGTTGCTCAAGATATTGCAGTACGGGGGCAGCATCACCTGGATCAACGATCAAAGCAGACTGGCCATCATGGATACACCAGAGGTAATTGTCATCAAAAGCCGGTATCGGCCAAACTTGCAATAAAGTATTCTTCACCATAGACCGATGATACCAACCCCACCCGCCCCCTCTCAGATGCCTGCACCACCATGGAGTTCATGGGAAAAATGGCTGCAATCGCCCCCTGGGCGCTATGTGCTTGCCTGGGAGCAAAAATGCTTTAATCAAATCGTGGCGGATGTCTTTGGTTTTTATGCCGTACAAATTGGTTTGCCGCAAATCAATACCTTGGCAGAAAACCGCATGCCCTTGCACGCGCTACTGATTAACACTCATGATCGCCAAAAGCAGGCTGGCCAGTTTAATTGGCATCAGATTGAGGGCAATGCCAATGAACTGCCCTTTGCCTCTGAATCCATTGATTTGCTGGTATTGCCCCATGTCTTGGAATTTGCTGCTGATCCCCATCAAATTTTGCGAGAAGCCGAGCGCGTCCTTCGCCCAGAGGGCCGCTTGATTATTTCTGGATTTAATCCGGCTAGTCTTTGGGGTATGCGTCAATATCTTAGTAGATTGATCGGCGCCCCCTATTTACCGAGAGATGGTCAATTTATTAGCCTTCTTAGAATTAAAGACTGGCTGCAGCTTCTGAATTTCTCACTAGATAGAGGTCATTTTGGCTGCTATAAACTCCCCTTGAGTGGCGAGTCAGGCATGGCCAGAATGGATTTTATGGAGCCAGCTGGTAACCGCTGGTGGCCTATTTTTGGGGCTGTTTTCTTAGTTTCCGCCATCAAGCGCCAGCAAGGCATCCGCCTCATCGGACAAGTCCAGGGTCTGCGCATCCCAGCAATCACTCAATTGAACCCTGTCGCTGAAAGTCGCCAGCAATTGGTCAAAGAGCAAGACCGAGTAAATTAACGGCATGCCTCACACCAAACCCCTTCCTCATATTGTCATTTATACCGATGGTGCCTGCAAAGGCAATCCCGGCCCCGGCGGTTGGGGTGCTGTCCTGCGCTCTGGCGGCCATGAGAAGCACCTTCATGGTGGTGCCGAACATACCACTAACAATCGGATGGAAATTAGCGCCGTCATTCATGCGCTGCGAGCCCTGAAGCAAACTAGCTCGGTAGAACTTTGGACCGACTCTCAGTACGTACAAAAGGGTGTCACTGAGTGGCTGGAGGGTTGGAAAAAGAGGGGTTGGAAGACCGCCAGCAAAGATCCCGTTAAAAATGCTGATTTATGGCAAGAATTAGATACCCTCATTCCCGACCATCAGATCACCTGGCATTGGGTTCGTGGCCATAACGGCCACCCTGGGAATGAGCTGGCAGACCTCTTGGCAAACAAGGGTGTAGAAGAATTTCTCCCTTAATTTGGATCAATGCCCTGCAGCCCGATTCTTACGGTCTTATGAGAAAATGAATGAATTCAGAGTCGATCAAGAATTGACCGCCTAACCCATATAAAACCAAGAAAAAGCTGAGACCGTGTCAAAAATTGAATCCACACTCGATAAGGCAGTTGCCAAGCTTCTCAAGCTAAAAAACTGGGTCATGACCCGTCTGTGCGCTCTTTGGAAAAAAACTTCCCCGCACCTGAGTAAGCTCAAAAAAATTGACTACCCCACAGTCAAAGCATTTACTCTGAAATACAAGTGGCGTATTTTGATTGTGCTGGTCATTTTGTATGCCGGTTCTAAAACCTATGACTATTTTTTCCCAGCTCCTACTAAAGGCGGCGGTGGACCTCAAACCATTACCAGCGTTGTAGCTGAAAAGAAGGATGTCCCTCTCATTATTGAAGCCACTGGCACGATTATCTCCAATAGCATCGTTGATATTCGCCCAATGATTACTAATACAGTTAAGACCATCCACGTAAAGGATGGGCAAGAAGTCAAAGAAGGTGAACTCCTCTTTACCCTAGATGATCGCAACGACCGCGCTAACTATGAGAAGTTAAAAGCCTTGGCAGATGACGCGCAAAAACAATATTTACGCGCCAAGGAACTGGTAGAGAAAAACTTTATCTCTAAGGCAGGATTAGAAACCTCCCTCGCCAATGCAAAGTCGGCTCAGGCGGCTGCTCGGTCTGCTGAAGTTCAACTCTCTTTTGACTCAATTCGCTCACCGATTAACGGAAGAGCAGGCATCATCAACGTCTTCCCCGGCTCTCTAGTGCAAGCAAGTAATGTCGTAACAACTTCAACAAACTCAACTGCTACCTCGAGCGTAGGTTCGATGGTCACAATCACGCAACTTAACCCAATTAATGTTCAGTTTGTAATTCCAGAAAAGGATATTCCCATCATCCTGGAAAATAAAAAAGATGATGCGCCTTTAAAGGTAAAAGTGACTATTGGTGATACTGGAAAAAATACTTATGAAGGTCATGTTCTGGTGATCGATAACCAAGTTGACCCGTTAATTGCGGCAGTTCGAGTTAAAGCACAAATTCCGAACGATAAATTGGAAATACTGCCTGGGCAATTTGCACGCGTTTCGCTCAATGCCAACACCTTAAAAGACGTGATTGCCGTTCCCACTCAAGCCATTGTCATCGGCCCTGCTGGGCGTCTAGTATATGTAGTTGATAAAGACGATAAAGTCACCGCAAAGCCGGTGAAAGTACCCTATGAGTACCTGGGCACCTCAGTCATTACTGGAATTAATTCTGGCGATCGCATTGTGGTTGAGGGTAAGCAGAATTTACGCACCGGTAGCAAAGTGCGTGAGGCAAAAGCTGCTAAATCAGAGAAGCCCCCCGCCGATAAATCTACTGCCGCTGAACCAAAATGACGCTTTCTGAGTTATGCATTAGACGTCCCGTAATGACAGTATTGCTGTCTATTGCAACTGTCATTGCTGGGGGTGTTGCCTATTTTAAGATTCCAGTAGCCGCTCTTCCTAGTTTCAATACGCCAGTTATTTCTGTATCGGCCAGCTTACCTGGCGCATCACCTGAAATTATGGCCTCGGCTGTTGCGCTGCCACTCGAAAAAGAATTTTCAACAATTGATGGCATCAAAGTCATCAGCTCCACTAACTCACTTGGCTCAACGAGTGTCACCCTTGAATTTACAAGTGATCGTGACATTGATAAAGCAGCCGTAGATGTTCAAGCAGCTCTCTTACGGGCCCAGCGCCGTTTGCCAATTGAAATGACGGTACCTCCTTCTTATCGAAAGATTAATCCTGCCGATACACCCGTATTAATTGTGCGCATGAGCTCCCCATCAATCAGCCTCTCTGAAATGAACGCTTATGCAGAGAACCTGATGTCCCCAAACTTATCCACTATTTCTGGGGTTTCACAAGTAATAGTATATGGAGCAAAGCGTTATGCAGTGAGAGTAAGCGTGAGGCCAGATGCTTTGGGTAATCGCAATATCACCATGGATGAGGTGGCAGCTGCAGTCAACAAAGCCAATACCAATAGCCCGGTTGGAACCCTTGATGGACCCCGCCAGCTCATCACCATCTATGCCAACCCACAACTAGTGTCAGCTCAAGAATTTGGCAACCTGATCGTTGCCCAGCGTAATGGATATCCAATTTATCTCAAAGATGTTGCTGACGTACAAGAGAGCTTTGAGGATGTAAAGACCTTTGCCTCGGCAAAAGGTGAGCGCTCAATAGCGATTGCCGTACTACGCCAACCAAATGCCAATACGGTTGAAGTTGTTGACTCCATTAAAAAACTATTGCCTTCTCTCAAAGCGCAAATGCCGGAATCTATTCAGTTAACACTGATTAATGACCGATCGCTTTCAATTATTGAGTCGATTCATGATGTCAATCTCACACTGCTTCTCACTATCGCACTCGTTGTCTTAGTAATCTTCCTATTTCTAAAGCATGTTTCTGCAACTATCATTCCATCCATTAGCTTACCGATTTCCCTGATCGGTGCATTCTTTGTTTTCTACTTTTTGGGCTATAGCCTCAATAACATTTCATTGCTGGGTATCACTCTTGCTGTTGGCTTGGTGGTAGATGATGCAATCGTAGTGCTAGAAAACATCATGCGGTATGTTGAAGAAGGCATGGATCCATTAAAGGCTGCTTTAAAAGGCAGTAAAGAGGTTGGCTTTACGATCATCTCAATCTCCATATCTCTGGTGGCAGTATTTATTCCACTATTTTTTATGGCTGGTCCAATTGGCCTTCTCTTTAGAGAATTTGCCGTTGTGGTAACGCTATCAATTCTAGTTTCGGCTGTTGTCTCATTAACAGTAGTGCCAATGTTATGCAGCCGCTTTTTGCCAAAACCTGGTGAGCACCCCAAAGAATATGAAATCACAAAGCAGTTCGATCGCGCATATGAGTGGACTTTAAAAAAGTATGTCCACTATTTAGATTTAGCCTTAGCGAATAGAAAGAGAGTGTTATACGGGGCGTTAGCCAGCTTTGTCATTACTATTGCCCTCTTTGTTTATAGTCCAAAAGGATTCTTTCCGGAAGAAGATATTGGTCAATTACGCGTGACCGTGGAGGCCTCTGAAGACACCTCCTTTAGAGCGATGATGGCTTTACAAGATCAGGCTGCGAAAGTGGTTGATAGCGACCCTAATGTGGCAACCTCAATCTCTATTCTTGGCGGTGGCCAAAGTTCTGGCCGTAATACCGGAAGATTCTTCATCATTCTCAAGCCCAAGAATGAGCGCCAAAAAATGAGCAAGGTGATGGAGGGGCTTAGATCCAAGTTCAAAGAAATTCCTGGTATTCAGGTCTACATGAGCCCGGTACAAAATTTACAACTAGGTGGTCGAAGCAGTAAAAGCCGCTATCAATTTACCCTGCAAAGCGTTGGCTTTGAAGGTGTCAATGAATGGGCTGAGAAATTGTTGCAAAAAATGCGCGCTGATCCAATTTTTAAGGATGTCACTAGTGACTCGCAATTAAAAGGTTTGAATGTCAAAATTGAAATTGATCGGGAAAAAGCTGCCAGTGCGGGAGTGTCCATTGCCGATATCCGTACTGCCCTCTACTCTTCCTTTGGTGAAAGGCAGGTATCCACCATCTATACCCCTGTCAATACCTATTATGTGATTTTGGAAACAGCGCAGGATGATCGTCAATTTGAAACAGACTTGAATAAGGTCTTCGTTCGGGGTAGAGCGACAGATAGATTGATTCCGCTATCCAGTCTGGCGAGCTTTGTCAGAACTGTGGGACCCACTGCAGTAAATCATCAGGGTCAAATTCCAGCGGTAACGATTTCTTTTAACCTCGCTCCAGATGTTTTCTTAGGGAATGCAACAAAGGCAATCGATGGCTTTGTTAAGGCAGTTGATTTACCACCTTCCATCATCACGAGCTATGGTGGTGATGCAGCCGTATTTAAAGATAATCAATCTGGTCAGGTCATTTTGCTATTGGCTGCACTGGGGGTTATTTATATCCTGCTTGGCGTTCTGTACGAGAGCTATATCCACCCTCTCACCATTTTGGCTGGCCTGCCCTCCGCAGCGATTGGTGCAATTTTGTCCTTGCGCATCTTCGGATTTGAGCTAACCGTTGTTGCTTCGATCGGCATCTTGCTGCTCATTGGTATTGTGAAGAAAAATGCGATCCTAATGATTGACTTTGCCTTGGATGCTCAGCGCAACCAGGGCATGTCGCCAGAGATGGCTATTCGTGAGGCTTGCATCTTGCGTTTTAGACCAATCATGATGACAACGATTGCCGCTCTGATGGGTGCCCTACCAATTGCATTAGGTTTAGGCGCAGGCGCGGAGTTGCGTCAACCCTTAGGTATCAGTGTGGCCGGTGGTTTGATCTTCTCGCAATTTGTAACACTCATTATTACCCCCGTGATCTATTTGTATCTAGATAAGTACTCGGGTAACGGACCCCTTGAAATACCTCCATCTGTTTTAGAAGGCACCTAAATGCGTCAAGTTATTCTCGATACTGAAACCACCGGTCTTAATCCCGCTACAGGCGATCGTATTATTGAAATTGGTTGCGTTGAGATGGTAGGTCGTCGCCTAACCGATCGCACCTTTCATTACTACATTAATCCTGAACGTGATATCGATGCTGGTGCCTTTGCAGTGCATGGACTCTCTCGTGAGTTCCTATCCGACAAACCCGTATTCTCCAATATCGTGGAAGAGTTAATTGAATTTGTTGATGGGGCTGAAGTAGTTATTCATAATGCAGCGTTTGACTTAGGCTTTCTTGATAACGAATTTGCACTCCTAAAGCGCCCAGCTTTTAGGGGCCTTGCCTCCAAAATTACCGATACCCTACTCGATGCCCGCCAAATGTTCCCGGGCAAGCGTAATTCGCTTGACGCCCTCTGCGAACGCTTTGCGATTAGCAATCAACATCGAACCTTGCACGGCGCTTTATTGGATGCCCAATTATTGGCTGAAGTCTATGTAGCCATGACGCGTGGGCAAGAAGACTTATCGATTGACCTCATTGATTACACCGTTGGTACTGACGCCTCAGGACAAACCAAAGCCCTGCCTACCAAACTCAAAATGGTGACAGCAAGCGAAGAAGATTGCCAATTACATGAAAAGATCTTGGCTGACATTGCCAAGGCAAGCAAGAAGGATCCTGTTTGGAGCCCCTCTACTATTGCTGGCTAATAAATATTGCTCATTAGCTGATAGCGCGGCGTATTTCATCCGCCTTTGGCTTAGACCCTGTAACAGATTCTGTATCGTGCTCGGTCGTATTTTCAATCGTCTCGATAAGCGCTTCTTGCATTCGAATATTATCTTTCGGACAAATAGGCGCGCCATAAGTAGCCCACTTTTTTAATAGCGTGACCTCATATCCACACTGGCTACACTTGGCTTTATTGCGACTCGCATTACTCGGCCTTGGGGGTGGAAAAACAATTGCCTGGTGTGGATATGGCCCAAGCTCTTGACTAATCATCATGAGACGCACCATCAACTCTTCAGTCGCATGAGCCATTCTGGCGGGACCTTCTAAACCAACAGTCTGCGCAATGCCCTTGAAGTCCTCTCCGTGGCCACTAAAGCAGTCGTCCACGGCATGACATAGCTCATGCACCAAAGTATCTAATAACTGAACAGGATCATCCAACTTAGGCGAAATAAAGATCTCGTTAACTCCTCCACCAGAGCGCTCGCGCGGCCAACATTGACCCAAGGTTGTTCTAGGGCTACTAGAGGCTGGAAAGCCACAAGATACTCTCACTGGAGGTATGGCATATCCCGCCTTTGAGAATACCGGCTCCAAATGTCTTACAGCATCTTCTAACCAAGATTCTCTTACAGAGTGTTGCTTCATTTGTCGATCACTTAATCAAGCTTGATATTGGCGGATTTGATTGCTTTATCCCAATAAGGCAATTCTTTTTTCAACAAGGCATCCATCTGAGAAGGCGTTAGATAACGCAACTCAACACCTGCCGCATCAGAACGCTCTTTCACTTCAGGTAGAGCAAGACTTTTCTTAACAGACTCGGTCAGCTTAGTAATGACTGGTGCTGGCGTGCCCGCTGGCGCATATAAAGCTACCCAAGATTCCAATTGAAATGTAGGCAAGCCTGCTTCGGCAGTCGTAGGCACATTGGGCATGCCAGGGTGACGACTTTTACCAGTCACAGCCAAGCCTTTCAGCTTTCCACTTTGTACGTGTTGCATCACCGAAGGTGGTGTCGTAATAAATACTTGCACCTGACCTGCTAATACATCCTGGATTGCAGGGCCAGAACCTTTGTAAGGAACATGAACAATATCTACACCTGTATTTTGCTTAAAGATTTCAGTCCCAATATGAGATACCGAACCATTGCCCTGAGAGGCGTAATTAAGCTTTCCAGGATTGGCCTTAGCATAAGCAATTAATTCTTTTAAGTTATTCACAGGCACTGAAGGATGCACTGCAATCACATTCGTAGAAACTGTGAGGAGCCCAACTGGAGAAAAATCTTTAATTGGATCCCACGGTAATTTATCCATCAAGGAAGGATTGCCAACGTGATATCCAGAATACGAAATCAGCAAGGTATATCCATCGGGCTTGGCCTTAGCAACATATTGATAGGCAGTATTTCCGCTAGCACCTGGCTTGTTATCCACAATCACAGGCTGACCAATCACCCGAGCTAAGGGCTCACTCAATAAACGCGCCGAGGTGTCTACTAGGCCTCCAGGCGGGTTCGGAACTACCAAGGTAACTGGTCGATCCGGAAATGATTGGGCTTGAACAAAGTGAGAGCCTAATGCAATGCTAATGACGGCTAAAAAACGATAGATGAGTTTGATTGATTTCACATTGATCTCCAGGAACTGGGTTTTATTTGTGCTTAGTTAAGAATTATCGCTGCCCTACTTTGACATCACCAAAAATGGCCTGGGCTTCACGCGGTAAGCAACGCCAGTAACGCTCATTAGAAGGCACGATGCCACCCAAGGCCGCAGCAGCCTCCCAAGCCCAACGGGGTTTATATAAAAATGCCCGTGCCAGAGCGATTAAATCCGCATCCCCTTTTTGCAAAATATCTTCAGCTTGCGTAGGCTCGGTAATCAAGCCAACTGTCATCGTTGGAATGCCGGACTTGTCTTTCACAATCTTGGCAAATGGCACTTGGTAATTTGGTCCAATCGCAATCTTTTGCAATGGAGAAATTCCCCCTGAAGAGATGTGAACAAAATTACATCCCAAGGGCTTCAGTCGAGCAGCAAAATTAGCCGTTTCTTCGGGTGTCCAACCACCCTCAATCCAATCGCTTGCAGAAATGCGGATACCCAAGACTCCTTGATAGGCCTTTCGTACCGCCGCAAATAACTCCAATGGAAAGCGGATGCGATTTTCATAAGAGCCGCCATATTCATCCGTGCGTTGATTGGCGATTGGCGATAAAAATTGGTGCAAGAGATAGCCGTGGGCACCGTGCAACTCAATACCATCAATCCCAATCCGCTCAGCCCGCTGCGCCGCAATAACAAATGCGGCAATGAGCTCAGATAACTCTGTTTTTGAGAGTTCGTGTGGCAAGCGCTCATCTTTTAGCTGTGGAATAGCTGATGGTGCAACCATGTCCCAGCCGCCCTGCTCCTTGGAGAGCAATTGACCGCCAGCCCAAGGGCTTGCACTTGAGGCTTTGCGACCAGCATGTGCCAACTGAATGAATACAGGGGTGGCTGGAGCTAAACTCCGGGCTCTCGTGAGCTTGTCTTTCAGGGCCGCTTCTGTGCGGTCATCCCACAGACCCAGGCATACAGGGGTGATACGTCCCTCAGGAGTCACCCCAGTGGCTTCAATAATGAAGAGTCCTGCGCCACTATTCAGGAGATTACCCCAGTGCATTAAATGCCAATCCTGAGCCTCTCCATTGACTGCAGAGTATTGGCACATTGGGGCCACAACAACTCGGTTTGATAGGGTTAGAGGCCCTTTAGGGGAGCTTAGAACATAACTGGAGAATAAAAGACTCATTTGCTTACCTTTAGGGCTGAAAAAGCGTAAAACTAGCTAAAGCGATAAAATAGATTCAGTAGAATAAACGAGACCACAAAGTTGTGCGGAATCTAGCCCAAGCATCTTTATTGAACCCAAAACCAGACAATAGAATATTAAGTAAATCACTATGAGCGCACCCCAAGCTTTTACATCAAAAGAAGATATTGGCCATTTCGTTGGCGGTAAAGTCGTTAACCCAAAAGATGGTCGTTTCGCCGATGTATTTAATCCCTCTACAGGCGCTGTTGCAAGACGCGTAGCCCTAGCTAGCCGCAAAGAGGTTGATGATGTTGTAGCAAATGCTCAGACAGCATTCCAGACTTGGAGCCAAACCTCCCCATTGCGCCGTGCGCGCATTATGTTTAAGTATCTTGAACTACTCAACGCAAACCGTGATGAGTTGGCCGCTATGATTACTGCTGAACACGGCAAAGTGTTTACTGATGCCCAGGGTGAAGTTACTCGCGGTATTGAAATTGTGGAGTTCGCCACCGGCATTCCGGAGCTGCTCAAGGGTGATTACACCGAGCAAGTGTCGACCGATATTGATAACTGGGTAATGCGCCAGCCTTTAGGTGTAGTTGCTGGCGTGACGCCATTTAACTTCCCTGTCATGGTGCCAATGTGGATGTTCCCAGTGGCGATTGCCTGCGGCAACACCTTCATTCTTAAGCCTAGCCCCACTGATCCATCCGCATCCTTGTTTATGGCAAAGCTATTAAAAGAAGCGGGCTTGCCTGATGGCGTGTTTAACGTGGTGCAAGGCGATAAAGAAGCTGTAGATGCCTTGATTGAAAATCCCGACGTCAAAGCAGTAAGCTTTGTAGGTTCTACTCCCATCGCCAACTATATCTATGAGCGTTGCGCGCACTTTGGAAAGCGCTCTCAGGCCCTAGGGGGCGCTAAGAATCACATGGTAGTGATGCCTGATGCTGATATCGACAAGACGATTGATGCTTTGATTGGTGCGGCCTATGGCTCTGCTGGTGAGCGCTGCATGGCAATTTCAGTAGCGGTTTTGGTCGGTGATGTTGCTGAGAAAATCATGCCAAAACTTATCGAGCGCACTAAGACTCTGAAGGTGAAGAACGGCATGGAGCTCGATGCTGAAATGGGCCCTATTGTTACTAAAGCTGCCCTAGAGCGCATCACTGGCTACATTGATAGCGGCGTTGCTTCTGGTGCAAAGCTATTAGTAGACGGTCGTGGTTTGAAGGTGCCAGGGCATGAGAATGGCTTCTTTATCGGTGGCACACTGTTTGATAACGTGACCTCCGAGATGAAGATCTATTTAGAAGAAATCTTCGGGCCAGTACTATCTTGCATGCGTGTAGCGAACTTCACTGAAGCACTCAATTTAGTGAACTCTTGTGAGTTTGGTAATGGTGTGGCCTGCTTTACAAGCGACGGTAATATTGCCCGTGAATTTGCTCGCCGCGTACAAGTGGGTATGGTTGGTATTAACGTACCTATCCCCGTGCCAATGGCTTGGCATGGTTTTGGCGGTTGGAAGAAATCCCTCTTTGGCGATATGCATGCCTACGGTAAAGAAGGTGTTCGCTTCTACACCAAGCAAAAGAGTGTGATGCAACGCTGGCCTGAGAGTATTGCCAAGGGCGCAGAATTTGTGATGCCGACTTCGAAATAAATTCTGGTCCGCAGAGAGGATCTGTAAATGACAATAGCGACCCTCGGGTCGCTATTTTTTTATCGTATATTTTCGATTCAGTAGCAATACTAGGCGGGAATAAGATAGCGCCTCTCAATAGCCCGAGCGAACAATACAATCACCGATACTAGGACTAGATAGACTAAGGCGGCCAAAAAATAGGCCTTAAAGAATTGGAAATTGGTCGCAGCCAACTCTTGAACCCGAGCAAAGAATTCGGTGTACTGAATCAAGAAGGCCACCGAGCTATCTTTGAGATTCGCAATCACTTGATTGGTTAATGCTGGAATAGATAGTCGAATTACCTGTGGCAAAGTAATCAAGCGAAAGATTTGCAAAGGACTGAAGCCCTGAGCACTCGCCGCCTCTAGCTGACTTTTATCCAATCCGTTAAAGGCAGTCTTGAGATATGCCGCATTGTATGCTGCTACGTTGAATGTAAATCCAATAAATGCGACTGTGAATGGAGAAAGTCGCACGCCCCACTGTGGCAAACCGTAATACATTAAGAACAATAAAACGATTAGGGGCATACCAATAAAAAAGGAGATATATGAATTAATAGCTCTACGCACATATTGATTTTTACTCAGCGTGAGATAAAACACGACGATGCCTAAAAGCAATCCTGAAACACTAATCAAACCTGCCAATTGCAAAGTCTTCACTAGCCCCGTCAAAATCAAAGGCATTTGCTCCGTGAGATCACGAGCGAAGGATGGCCACCCTCCCATTAACGCTTCTCCTCGGCACCAAAGAAGGCTTTAATATCTGGATCAGAATGTTGACTCAATACATCGATTCGATCATCAGCCCGAATGACGCCACGATCCAAAAACATTACGGTATCCGCAATATTGCGTGCCAAGTTCAGGTCATGGGTGACGCAGATCATTGTGATCCCCTCCCCATGTAAGCGGTTGATGAGATCAGCAACATCTCTAGACATAACAGGGTCCAGTGCTGAGGTAGGCTCATCGAGCACTAAGACTGCCGGATCCATGGCAAGCGCACGGGCAATAGCCACCCTCTGCTTCTGTCCGCCAGAAAGCTGCGAGGGATATTTATTTTGATGGATCGTCATCTCAAAATGGGATAGCTCTTGGAGGGCTTTTTCTTTAGCCTCAGCCTTACCCATCTGATGCAATTTACGTAGACCTAATGACACGTTCTCTAACACGGTGAGATGACTATAAAGGGCAAATTGCTGAAATACAAAACCAATTTGCTTGCGCAACTCGCGGACATCCACGTCAGGATGCAATACCTCTTTGCCTCTAAAAATAATCGATCCCGAGGTGGGCTCAACTAAGCGATTAAGGCAACGTAATAAGGTAGATTTACCAGAGCCAGAGGCGCCCATCAAGACCCGAACATCGCCCTCTTTTAAATCCAGGTTAATGTTGGATAAGACAGTTTGCCCATCAAACTCTTTTACCAAATCCCTCACTTGAATTAATGCCACAGGATTACCTCTTTAAATAATGTAGTACTGGCGCTCATGCTGGAGACATGCCTGGAATTTGGAAACGCTTACTCAGAAGCTGTACACCAACTAAGCAAATTCGGTAAATCACAAAATATAAAATGCCCACAGCCAGATAGACCTCAATGCCACGCAGCGTGGTAGAGGTGAGTGTCATCGCTTGCTTGGTAATCTCAGGGATCCCCACCGTATACGCAAATGGAGAATATTTGAGAACTGAGGTGAACTCATTGACCATGCCCGGCACTGAAAATCGCAGCATCTGGGGTAACTCGATAAACCTGAGAACCTGTATACGAGTCATTCCCATAGCCTGAGCAGCAATCACTTCAGCGGGATCTACTGAGTTAAACGCCCCCCGAAATACCTCGGCTAAATAGGCGGATGCCACTAAACCCAAACTGAGTGCCATCGCCATTAAGGGTGGAACCTTAAAGCCAATCCCTGGTAAACCAAAGTACACCATAAATAGTAAGACCAACACTGGTACACCCCTAAAGACATAGGTATAGCAGTCAATCAGCGGGGTTAACCAGGAAATATCGAGACGGCGTAGGCTTGCTAAAAATAAGCCGACTACTAAGCCTGTTAGTGAGCAAACAAGAGTTACCAGAACCGTATAAGAAATGCCCTGAGCTAACTGGGCAAGAATATCCAGAAAAGTCACAAGGCAGCCTTTTGACTACTGATTGAGTTGTTAATAAATGGAGCTTACTTCATCCACTTATCAAGAATGGCTTTGATTTTTTCTGGCCCCAGTTCATTGAGGTATTTATCAAAATCATCGCGTAGCTTAGAGCCTTTAGCAAAAGCAAAACCTAGCTTATCAAAACCCTTAAATACGTAGCTACTCTGAATCGGCAACTGCAGTTTATTTTCGTAATTTAGAAATACAGGTTCCTCAATAAAGGCTAGGTCCAAATTGCCATTCTGCAGATCGGTAATCACTTCTGCGTATGAGGGGTAGAGCTTAACCTTACTTAATGAATAGTAGCCTTTTGGCTCTAGCTCATTCTTGATGAGGTCATCGTAAGCCATGCCACGTGGATAGCCGATAGAGTATTTCTTCAGTTGATTCAAATCAGTGATCTGAATATTTTTATTTTTCATGCTGACAAGATGCCAAGCATTGTCATAGTAAGGCTGAGAAAAATCCATCACCTCTTTACGCTTATCAGTAATAGAAATTCCTGAGAAAGCCACATCTGCCTGACCGCTTGATACAGCACCCAACATTCCTGCCCAATCGTACGGAGTGACTTTTAGAGTACATCCACGAGACTGGCAGAAGCCCTGGAAAATATCCATATCAACGCCAACAATCTGCCCTTTGTCATCAAATAACATGGGGGGAGATGCAGGAGAAACAGCAACCTTAATTTCTTTGGTATCGGGGGACTTGGAGCAAGCCGCAATGGTGAGCACTAGAACAGCGGCAAACAATGCTAGAAAAATGCGTTTCATGGGGTAATTCTCCTATCCTAATCAATGGTGATATCCAGACTCTGGGTGCACACCAAGTATAGGGGAATTAGGGAGGCGCTGGCTACTGCAAGGTGTTTTTGAAGGCAGGCATCATAGGCATTGCCAATACCTCAATCCCCTCATCACGCAAAGCCTCGGCTTCGTCAAGCGTGGTTTGACCGCGGATACTGCGCTCAGGAGATTCCTTATAGTGAATTTTTCGAGCCTCTTCGGCAAAAGAACTCCCAACGTCCTCAGAGCGCCCCATCAACTCACGTATACCCTTTAAAAAAGCTGCCTGTACCTGCGCCTCTAACTGAGAATGGTCACTACCAGTCAACGCAACAACATCACCACTTAATGTGCCACTGACACCAGCCGGATCCATTGCAGCTGAACTGGCAACGGCAAGCTCAGTTGAAGTCGGGGTATCTTTACTAGATCCTGATTTAGCAATATGGGGAGCCGATGGCATCCGGGAAATCTCCGTGCTATCGCAAATAGGGCACGCCAGTATTCCCTTGTCTTGCTGTGCAAGGCAATCCTCTTCGGAGGCAAACCACCCCTCAAAGCGATGAGACAGTGGACAAGCGAGGTTATAAACTTTCATAAGACCTATATAGGGGCAAAAATACCAAATTCAATAGCCCTATTTTAAGGGATAGTTAGATTAGCCCGAGATAGGCTTAGGACTCACTAAACCGCGACGATAGCGATCCAACCAATAGGTCGCAATCGTTGTTTTGACGTCCGTAATCTCACCCTGCTCTACCCAATCCAATAATTGCTCTAAAGGGGCAGCAAATACATCCAAAAACTCTTCATCATCCAAGTGGCTTTTGCCAGTGACTAAACCTTCAGCGAGATAGATGTCAATAAATTCTGTCGAATACGAAATCACTGGATGAATGCGGCGTATAAAGCTCCATTTACTTGCAGAGTAGCCAGTCTCCTCCTCAAGCTCTCGTTGAGCACAAAGCAATCGATCTTCACCAATCTCCAACTTACCTGCAGGAATCTCAATACAGGCCTTTGCAATGGGGTAGCGATATTGGCGCTCCATCAGTACCCTGCCATCATCTAGGATCGCCAAAATAGCGACTGCGCCTGGGTGAGTAAGATACTCGCGCACCGCCTGATTTCCATCTGGCAGACTCACTTGATCGCGCTTCATATTCAAAAAGATGCCACCGTAAATATCCTCACCGGACAAGCGCTCTTCCCTTAAATGGGCATCGCCAATTGGCAAGTCTTTAAATGATTTTTCAGTCATGGTGCATCTTTCATTAATTGAAGGTCCATCATACAAAATCTGGGTGACAACAAAAGAAAAGGCTCCGATGAGGAGCCTATATCGCAAGTTAATTGATGATTCCGCCTATGAGCCTAGCAGAGTGCGGCGCATTGCATCCAAGCAAACAGCCATCAGCCCGGCTGGAAGGATCCCTAAAGCCAGAACCAATATCGCATTCAAGCTCAACAGTCCGCGGGCAAAACCAGATCCAGAAATCTCAGCAGCATGCTCTTCTTTTGGCTCATCAAAGTACATCACCTTAACCACTCGCAAGTAGTAGAAGGCGCCAATCAAGGATGCGATCACTGCAATAATGGCCAAGAAAGTATGCTCGCCATCAACGAGAGCTTCAAGTACGCCAAGTTTGGCAGCAAAGCCCACTGTTGGCGGAATACCAGCCAAAGAGAACATCATTACTAAGCCAATGAAGGCAAACCAAGGGTGACGCTTATTTAAACCCTTGAGGTCGTCAATCGTTTCGCAATCATGGCCCTTGCGTGACAACATCATGAGCAGACCGAAGCTACCCAAGGTAGTCAATACATAGGTAATGACATAGAACATGGATGCACTAAATGCATGATCATCAAACACGGACAACATGCCGAGCAATACAAAGCCCATTTGCGCAATCGCAGAATAAGCCAGCATCCGCTTAATATTGGTTTGCGCAATAGCAGTGACGTTACCTACTACTAAGGATAAAACGGCAAGAATCACCAGCATTGGCTGCCAATCACCCATCAGCGGCAACAATGTATTTACCAGGAGTCGGAAAAGCAAAGCAAAAGCAGCTAGCTTGGGTGCAGCTGCAATCATTAAAGTCACCGCTGTCGGAGCGCCTTGGTACACATCCGGCACCCACATATGAAACGGCACAACCCCCAACTTAAAGGCTAAGCCGGAGATGATAAATACCAAGCCGAAGGCCATAACCAAATGATTGACGCGTGGATCAGCAACAGTGCGGAAGATCTCAATTAAATCTAGTGATCCAGTAACGCCATACAACATAGACATGCCGTAGAGTAAGAAACCAGATGCCAGAGCTCCAAGAATAAAGTACTTAATGCCTGCTTCAACACTCTTCTCGCTGCTATGACGCATCGCCACCAGGGCATAGGTTGGCAAAGCCATCAGCTCAAGACCTAAATAGAGTGTCAGTAGGTTTGCGCCAGAGATTAATACAAATTGACCTAACAAGGCTAACAAAACCAAGACAATGAAATCAGGACGGAATAATGCGCGATCAGTCAGATACTGTTTTGAATACACCAAGCTCACCAATACCGCAGCACATGAACAAGCTTTCAAGAGGTTTGATATGGGATCTGACTGAAATAAGCCATTCATAGCTACGATGGATACGTCTCCCATGCGAGCTACAAAAGCAATAATCAAGTAGACCAACAGGATGATGGTGAAAAAGTAAACAAAGCCAACACCACGTGGCGTATGGAAAATATCTTGCTCTACACCAGGGGTTGCTGGCTGACGCTCAGGAACATAAACGCTTGCCACCAACAAAAGACAGGCGACTACAAGTAAAACGAGTTCTGGCAGGACGGCGTATAGGTCAAATGCTTGCATTAGCTTTTACTCAGAGTTTGCTAACAGCAACATGCTGTAGCAGATTAATCACAGCTGGATGAATGATGTCGGTAAAAGGCTTTGGATAAACACCCATACCGATCACACAGATAGATAGTGCTGCCATCATGAAATACTCGCGCGCATTGAGATCTTTTAATTCCTCAACATGCCGATTGGTAATTGCGCCGAAGAATACACGCTTGACCATCCATAAAGAGTAAGCAGCACCTAAAATCAAGGCGGTTGCTGCCAGGATACCAATCACAAAGTCGTAATCCACGGCAGCCAGAATCACCATGAACTCGCCCACGAAACCCGAAGTAGCAGGTAATCCGCAGTTCGCCATCGCCATCAAGACTGCAAAGGCTGTAAATGCAGGCATGCGGTGTACAACGCCACCGTAATCAGCGATTTGACGGGTATGCATGCGGTCATACAACACGCCAATTGAAAGGAACATGGCACCCGCAACAAAGCCATGAGAAATCATCTGCACGATGCCGCCCTCGATACCCAGGGGACTAAAGAGGAAGAAGCCGAGAGTCACAAAACCCATATGCGCTACTGATGAGTAGGCCACCAGTTTCTTCATGTCTTTCTGAACCAGCGCTACTGCACCTACGTAGATCACAGCCACTAAAGATAAGAAAATGATGAACGGGCCAAGATACTGACTTGCGTCCGGAGCAATTGGTAATGAGAAACGCAAGAAGCCATAAGCACCAAGCTTCAACATGATCGCAGCCAAGACTACGGAACCACCAGTAGGTGCTTCAACGTGAACGTCTGGCAACCAAGTATGCAAAGGCCACATTGGCACCTTCACAGCAAACGCCATGAAGAAGGCAAAGAATAGTAGGATTTGCTCAACAATATCTAGACGGGCGTTATGCCAAGCCAAGATATCAAAAGTATTGGTAGCGTTATACAAGTACAGCATGGCAATCAAGGTCAGCAATGAGCCAAGCAAGGTATACAAGAAAAACTTAAATGCCGCATAGATACGGTTGTGACCACCCCAAACCCCGATGATGATGTACATCGGAATGAGGGTTGCTTCAAAGAATACATAAAACAACAAAGCATCCAAGGCAGCAAATACACCAATCATCAATCCAGAAAGGATTAAGAAAGAGGCCATGTATTGCGAAACCTTCTTGTCAATCACTTCCCAAGCAGCAATCACCACGAAGATATTGATGAATGCGGTCAAAACAATAAACCAAACCGATATGCCGTCGATACCCAAGTGGTAGTTAATGTCGTAACGCGGAATCCAACTCATCTTTTCAACAAACTGCATACCAGGGTTGGCAATATCAAATTCCATCACCAAAGGCAGAGTGGCGATGAAGCCAAGAACAGAGCCCACGAGAGCTAACCAGCGAACACCGGCAGTCGGCTTCTCCGAACCGTAGAACAAAATAATGATGCCGAAGAAAATCGGAATCCAGATGGCAAAAGAGAGAGTCATGATGGCTACTTAAGTAACAAAGGCCTAGCGAACAAAAGGCAGGTAAGCGTACAAAACCCAAGCTAGCAAGACCGCCAAGCCCGCAATCATTGCGAAGGCATAGTGATAGAGATAACCGGATTGCAAATGGCGAATCACTGCAGATAAGCGCCCTACTGCATGCGCACTACCGTTAACCAAGAAACCATCGATAGCCTGCTGATCACCGCGGTGCCACAAGATGCCACCGATCCATAGCAAACCTTTGGCAAACACCGCCTGGTTGAGATCATCGAGATAGTATTTGTTATCCATCAACTTCTTGATTGGCGCAAATGCTTGAGCCACCACACCAGGCAACTTCGGAGCCCAGAGGTAGCCAATTGCCGCAGTGAGTACACCCAGCACCACCAATAGCAACACTGGTGAAGTGAATGAATGCATTGCCATCGCAATCGGACCATGGAACTCTTCAGCAAGTTCTTTCATGGCAGGATGTTTGCCAATATCAACAAAGATCGAGTCGCCAAAGAAAGTACCAAACAATAAAGGCGTAATCGTGTAGTAACCAATAATGACTGATGGAATTGCCAGCAAGATCAGCGGCAAAGTAACAACAAAAGGAGACTCATGTGGTTTTTGACCGGGGGCTAAGCCATGGTGCGCATGATCATCCCCTTGCTCTGGGTGAGCATGATGGTGATCGTGCGCGTGAGCATCTTCATGCCCCCAACGGGCTTTACCGTGGAACACATAGAAATACAAACGGAATGAGTACAAAGCCGTTACAAAGACGCTGGCCATGACTGCGAAGTAAGCAAAACCAGATCCAGGAATATGGCTAGCTGCTACCGCTTCAATAATGGAGTCTTTTGAATAGAAGCCCGAGAAAAATGGTGTGCCAATTAGTGCCAAGTTACCCAACAACATCATGAGGCAAGTGATTGGCATGTATTTCCAGAGACCACCCATCTTGCGCATATCTTGTTCATGGTGCATTCCCAATATCACACTACCTGCTGCAAGGAATAAGAGCGCTTTGAAGAATGCATGCGTCATCAGATGGAAGATGGCGATTGGATAAGCAGATACGCCCAATGCAACAGTCATATAGCCCAACTGAGACAGTGTTGAGTACGCTACTACCCGCTTGATATCGGTCTGAACAATACCCAAGAAACCCATAAATAGCGCAGTGATCGAGCCAATCACTAAGATAAAGCTCAACGCCGCATCAGACAACTCAAATAAAGGTGACATGCGTGACACCATGAAGATACCAGCTGTAACCATCGTTGCCGCATGAATCAATGCAGATATTGGGGTTGGGCCTTCCATGGAATCTGGTAACCATACGTGCAATGGGAACTGAGCTGATTTACCCATCGCGCCAATGAAGAGGCAGATACAGGCGACGGTTACCAAATTCCAGCTCGTGCCAGGCAAGGTTTGTGCAGCCAAAGCAGTGTTCTGAGCAAAGATCACGTCGTAGTTCATGGATCCAGTACTGGCCAGAAGTAAACCGATACCGAGAATGAAACCAAAGTCACCAACACGGTTGACCAAGAAAGCCTTCATATTGGCAAATACCGCAGATTGACGCTCGTAGTAGAAGCCAATCAACAAATAAGAAACCACGCCTACCGCTTCCCAACCGAAAAAGAGTTGCAAGAGGTTGTTACTCATTACGAGCATCAACATAGCAAAGGTAAAGAGTGAAATGTAGGAGAAGAAGCGGTTGTAACCCTCCTCACCTTTCATATAACCAATGGTATAGATGTGAACCATCAAAGAGACAAAGGTCACTACACACATCATGGTGGCAGTTAATGGATCAATCAAGAAGCCAATATCCAGATTGAGCTCGCCCAACTGCATCCAGCGATAGACAGTGCCATTGAAATAGAAACCATCCATGACTTGTACGAGCACAAAACAAGACAGAACGAAAGCAATCATCACACCTAAGATAGTCACGAACTGGCAGGCGCCGTTACCAATGCGGTTACCACCTAATTTGGTACCGAACAATCCAGCAATGGCTGAGCCAAATAATGGCGCCAGCGGAATTGCACAGAGAACAGGAAGAGTTAAGGTCAATTGCATGACTAGCCTTTTAGGTGGTCAAGGTCTTCAGCATTGATGGTATCTACCTTACGGAAGAGAACAACCAAAATTGCCAAACCGATTGCCGCCTCAGCAGCAGCCACAGTCAAAATAAAGAATACGAATACCTGACCAGCCATATCACCCAAATAGTGAGAGAAGGCTACAAAGTTCATGTTCACCGAAAGGAGCATTAATTCAATTGCCATTAAAAGCACGATGATATTCTTGCGGTTTAAGAAAATACCAATCACGCTAGTCGCAAACAAGATTGCGCCGAGCACTAAATAATGAGCGAGGGTAATAGTCATTTCTTTTCCCCACGGGCATCTTGCTTTGCAGCCATATCAGAATCCATCTTGATGATGCGCATACGATCAGCAGAATTTACGCTCACCTGCTCATGAATATTTTGGGCTTTCGAATCCTTGCGATTGCGTAAGGTCAATGCAACAGCAGCAATGATGGCCACTAACAGAATCACGCCAGCAACCTCGAAGGCATAAACATAGTCAACGAAGATCAACATGCCTAAAGCTTGTGTATTGCTTGTAGCCATCTCTTCAAGCATGGGCTGTACTGGAGTGTTAGTGCCGATAAAGCTGCGAATCAAGACGATCGATAGCTCTAATACGATGACAGCACCCATCAAGAAAGCTACGGGAAGGAATTTCTTAAAATCGCGACGTAAATGCTCGAGATCCAGATCCAGCATCATGACCACGAAAAGGAAGAGCACCATCACAGCGCCAACATACACCAGAATTAAGGCTAAGCTGAGGAACTCTGCTTTCAGTAGCATCCACAGGCCAGAAGCGCAGAAGAAAGCAAGAACCAAAAAGAGTGCGGCATGGACTGGATTGCGCGCAGTAATCACGCGCACTGCAGAGACCACTAAAAGGCCAGCGAAAGCATAAAAGAATGCTGCGAATAAAGTAGAAGTATCGAATGTCATATGTTCTTGTGCTCGATTCGATTAACGATAAGGCGCATCAGCTGCGCGGTTAGCGGCAATATCTTTTTCATACTTATCGCCTACTGCCAAGAGCATGTCTTTAGTGAAATAGAGGTCGCCGCGTTTCTCACCGAAATACTCGAAAATATTGGT
Organism: Polynucleobacter sp. Adler-ghost; assembly: GCF_018688495.1. Taxonomy (NCBI): domain Bacteria; kingdom Pseudomonadati; phylum Pseudomonadota; class Betaproteobacteria; order Burkholderiales; family Burkholderiaceae; genus Polynucleobacter; species Polynucleobacter sp. Adler-ghost. The sequence continues at coordinate 799,025 of NZ_CP061320.1, read as the reverse complement.
TTCGACAATAGCATCAACCGGACAGGCTTCTTCACAGAAGCCGCAGAAAATACACTTTGTCAAATCAATGTCATAGCGGCTGGTGCGACGCGTACCGTCATCGCGCTCAGCTGTTTCGATTGTGATTGCGTAAGCAGGACAAACTGCTTCACACAGTTTGCAACCAATACAACGCTCTTCACCATTCTCATAACGGCGTAATGCATGTAAACCGCGGAAGCGAACAGACTGAGGCGTCTTCTCTTCAGGGTATTGAATCGTAATTTTTGGCTTAAAAAGATAGCGACCGGTAATCGACATACCGACCAAAATATCTTTCAGCATCAAGCTATCAAGGAATTGGGAAATTTTCTTAAACATGATTGATCAACTTATTTCCAAATATTCAACGGAGATACAACCCATGCGCCAACGACAACTACCCAGAATACGGAGATGGGAATAAAGATCTTCCAACCCAAACGCATAATCTGGTCATAGCGATAGCGTGGCAATGTAGCGCGCAACCAGATAACGCAAGACAAAAGGAAGAAGGTTTTGGCAAACAACCAGAAGAAGCCAGGGATATCGCGCAGGATTGGTAAATCCACAATCGGCAACCAACCACCCAAGAACATGGTGGATGCTAGAGCAGCGATCAAGATCATGTTGGCGTATTCAGCCAAGAAGAACATCGCAAACGCCATACCGGAATACTCAACCATGTGGCCCGCAACAATCTCAGACTCACCTTCAACCACGTCAAATGGATGACGATTCGTTTCAGCAACGCCAGAGATGAAGTAAATCAGGAACATCGGGAGCAAGGGCAACCAGTTCCAAGAGAGGAAGTTCAAGCCCATGCTGGCGAAATAGCCCTGCTCTTGTGAGGCCACAATCGTGCTTAAGTTCAAAGAACCGGAAGTCAATAAGACCGTAACTAGCGCAAAGCCCATAGCGATTTCATAAGAAATCATTTGGGCTGAAGCACGCATGGCTCCAAGGAATGGATATTTAGAGTTAGATGACCAACCAGCTAAGATCACGCCATAAACACCAATGGATGAGATGGCCATCACATACAGTAATCCAGCATTCACATCAGCCAAGACCATTTTGGCCTGAAAAGGAATCACAGCCCAAGCAGCAAAGGCCGGCATGATCACCATGACTGGTGCAATGAAATACAGCACTTTACTTGCTTGGGTTGGAGAAATGATCTCCTTCATCAATAATTTCAAGGCATCGGCAATCGGTTGCAGCAATCCCAAAGGACCAACGCGGTTTGGTCCAAGGCGGATATGCATCCAGCCGATTAGCTTACGCTCCCAAAGAGTCATATAAGCAACGGCAGCAAACATCGGCAATATGATGATCACAATGCGTAGCAAAGCCCAAACAAGTGGCCATAGCGAGCCAAAGATAGCCTCACCCTGGGTGGTAACGAGGTTCAAGAAATTATCCATCTCGTCCCTTATGCCTTACTAACTGTTACGGGACCAAACATCGATCCCAATTGAGCGCTAGCCATAGTGCCTGCAGAAATTCTGACGGCACCCTTGGCTAGGTTCACTTCTAATGTGGCAGGCAAATCTGCAGACTGACTACCTTGAGTCACTCGCACAGCATCACCCTCTTTCAAGCCCAACTCATTGAAGAGTGCTTGACCCAAGCCAACTTGATTGCCACGCTTTGCATCACGTGTTAACTGTAATGCAGATGAACGACGCACGATTTGATCGCCGGCATAAATACCCACATCAGATAAGCGCTCTAAACCTGCTGATGGAGTGGCCTTGCCATTAGACAGACTAGTGACTACAGATTGATTGCTAAGCTTCGTGCAGTAGTGATCACCTAGGGCTTCACCCAAAACTTCTTCAGGCATGTTGTAGAGGAAACCATCTAAATTCAATAAGCCGCCAAGAACACGGAGAACCTTCCATGCTGGACGAGAATCGCCCAAAGGTTTTACAGCTGGCTGAATAGTTTGCGTCCGAGCTTCTGCGTTGACAAAAGTGGATACTGTTTCTGTGAATGTGGCGATAGGCAGAATGACATCAGCCACCTCCAATAGATCAGCACTCTTGTAGGCACTTAGAGCAATCACTGTATTCGCTTTAGCCAATGCAGCACGTGCTTGCGCAGGATTGGGTAAATCCGCATCGGGCTCGATATTCATCAGGATCACAGCGCGGCGCTCACCAGATAAAACGGATTCAACGCCAGCGCCGTTGGCGTTTACCAAGCTAGCACCTACAGCGTTGCCACCAACTGGCAAGAAACCTAAAGTTGCGCCAGTCTGCTCAGCAATGAATTGCGCTAGCACATGTAAATCAGATGCATATGGATGGGCTATTGCGGCCGAGCCCAGCAATACTGAAGTAGCTGTGCCAGAAAGCAAGCTATCCGCAATCTTTTGCGCAGTAGCAGACACTGTTAAGTTAGGTGTACCAGTTGGAGCAGAAACAGATTTAGCTTTAGCGACTGCCAATGCAACTTCGCCTAATGCATTGATCCATGCACTTGGAGTTGCGGCAATAGCAGTGGCGGGAATCAACCAATCATCGCCACCTACATCTATACGTGAAACTTGCAAACTACGTTTAGCCACAGTACGTAAACGTGCAGCAATTAATGGCTGCTCCTTACGCAAGAAGCTACCGATTACTAGAACCCGGTCTAACTCACTTAATTTGCTAATCGGCATACCCAACCATGGGGCAGAGGCAGAACCCTTTATATCAGTTTGACGTAAGCGAGTCTCGACTTGATTGGAGCCCAAACCACGAATCATCTTTTGGAGAAGGTACAACTCTTCAGTACTAGAGATTGGATGCGCTAGAGCAGCCACTGCTTCAGGACCACTCTCAGACGAAATAGTTTTGAGTGAGTGAGCAACATAATCCATTGCAGACTGCCAATCAGTCTCGAGCCAGTGACCGCCCTGCTTCACCATGGGTGTTGTTACACGATCAGCACTATTCAAACCTTCATAAGCAAAGCGATCACGATCGCTAATCCAGCATTCGTTAATTGCATCATTCTCTAAAGCAACGACACGCATGACTTTATTAGATTTTGTTTGAATCGTAGTGTTGGCACCTAGGCTGTCATGCGGGCTTACTGAACGCTTGCGACCCAATTCCCAAGTACGCGCTGCGTAACGGAATGGCTTGCTTGTTAAGGCTCCTACTGGGCAAATGTCAATCATATTTCCAGATAACTCTGAATCAATGGTTTGACCGGCAAAAGTAGTGATTTCAGAATGCTCACCGCGATTGACCATACCCAATTCCATGACACCGGCAACCTCTTGGCCAAAACGCACGCAACGAGTACAGTGAATACAACGGGTCATCTCCTGCATGGAGATAAGTGGACCTACATTCTTATGGAATACAACACGCTTCTCTTCTTCGTAGCGTGAATTTGATTTACCGTAACCCACCGCTAAATCTTGTAGCTGGCACTCACCACCCTGATCGCAAATTGGGCAATCCAAGGGATGGTTAATCAGCAAAAACTCCATCACTGAGCGCTGCGCCTCTACTGCCTTAGCTGAGTGCGTAAACACCTTCATACCTTGCGTCACTGGTGTTGCACAAGCTGGCAACGGTTTTGGTGCTTTCTCTACCTCTACCAAACACATACGGCAGTTAGCGGCGATAGATAATTTCTTGTGATAACAGAAGTGCGGAATATACGTATCAAGCTTGTTCGCGGCGTGCATCACCATCGAACCTTGTGGAACCTCTACCAACTTACCATCTAATTCGATTTCAACCATGCTCACTTTAAGATGTCCCGTGCTCAATGTCTTATAAAGGTTTAACAGAATCTAAGCAGCGCTTATGTTCTACGTGATACACAAATTCATCCATGTAATGCTTCAACATGCCACGAACAGGCATAGCGGCTGCATCACCCAAAGCGCAAATCGTACGGCCTTGAATATTGGCTGCTACATCATTTAACAAATCTAAATCTTCTGGACGACCTTCGCCGTGCTCAATGCGGTGAACAATGCGCCATAGCCAGCCAGTACCTTCACGACAAGGAGTGCACTGACCACAAGACTCTTCGTGATAGAAGTAGGACAGACGTTCTAAAGCGCGAACCATGCAGCGCGTTTCGTTCATGACGATGACTGCGCCAGATCCCAACATGGAACCGGCTTTTGCAATACTGTCGTAATCCATGGTGAGGGTCATCATCTCAGCACCCGGAATCACTGGGGCAGACGATCCACCAGGAATCACAGCTTTCAATGGAATGCCATCGCGCATCCCACCAGCAAGCTTTAATAACTCAGCAAATGGTGTGCCCAACGGAATCTCATAGTTACCTGGATAAGTGACATCACCGGAGATGGAGAATATTTTTGTACCGCCATTATTCGGCTTGCCCAACTCTAAATACGCAGGACCGCCGATTGCCATGATGAATGGCACAGCAGCAAATGTTTCAGTGTTATTAATAGTGGTTGGCTTGCCATACAAACCAAAGCTGGCAGGGAATGGCGGCTTAAAGCGTGGTTGACCCTTCTTACCTTCAAGTGACTCTAAGAGCGCAGTTTCTTCACCGCAGATATAGGCACCCCAACCCGGAGAAGCATGCAATTGGAAGTTGAAATCGCTTCCCATGATCTTATCGCCAAGATATCCAGCAGCACGGGCTTCTTCAAGAGCCTCCTCGAAGCGAGAATAGACTTCCCAAATTTCACCGTGAATATAGTTGTAGCCTACAGAGATACCCATAGTGTAGGCACCAATAATCATGCCCTCAATTAAGGCATGCGGGTTATAACGCATGATGTCGCGGTCTTTAAATGTACCCGGCTCACCTTCGTCACTATTGCAAACTAAATATTTTTGGCCAGGGAACTGACGGGGCATAAAGCTCCACTTCAATCCAGTGGGGAAGCCTGCGCCTCCACGACCACGTAATGAAGATGCCTTTAATTCAGCAATGATGGCGTCTGGTGCAAGCTGATCATTGATGATGCGACGCAGTTGTTGATAACCGCCTCGGCTTTCGTAATCTTTTAAACGCCAGTTTTCACCATTCAATCCCGCTAGGATCAAAGGCTTAATGTGTCTATCGTGCAAGCTAGTCATACTGCTTTCCCTTCTGCACGAAGTTCGCTTAACAGCGCATCAATCTTTTCTTTACTCATAAAGCTACACATGCGCTTGTTGTTTACCAACAGCACTGGAGAATCACCGCAAGCACCCATGCACTCACCCTCTTTTAAAGTGAAGGTGCCGCAAGAAGTTGTTTCGTTGTAGCCAATGCCAAGCGTTTCTTTTAAATAGCTTGCCGCAGTCTCACCATGCGATAGCTGGCAAGGTAGGTTTGTGCAGATCACCAGCTTGTACTTACCAATCGGCTTGGTGTCATACATATTGTAGAAAGTAGCTACTTCATCTACTGCAATAGTTGGCATTTCTAAAATTTGGGCAACTGTTTCAATCACCTCTGGTGAAACCCAACCCACTTCAGTTTGAGCAGCAATTAAAGATGCCATCACAGCAGATTGTTTTTGCTCTGGAGGATACTTCGCAATATTACGTGCAATATCTGCAAGCGTTTTATCAGATAGTTGAAGAGTTGTTGTCATGAATTCATCCTTGGCGCGCTGTATTAGCGGTCAATCTCCCCGAACACGATATCTTGGGTTCCAATAATAGTTACAGCATCAGCCAACATGTGACCACGTGACATCTCATCCATTGCTGAGAGATGCACAAACCCTGGTGCTCGAATCTTCATACGGTAGGGCTTATTCGCACCATCAGAAATCAAGTAAATACCAAACTCACCTTTTGGATGCTCAACAGCAGAGTAAGCCTCACCATCAGGAACGTGCATACCTTCAGTAAAGAGTTTGAAATGGTGAATCAACTCTTCCATATTGGTTTTCATATCCACACGCTTTGGCGGAGATACCTTATGGTTGTCGCTCATGACAGGACCATCATTTGCCTTGAGCCAAGCTACGCACTGTTTAATGATGCGGTTCGATTGACGCATCTCTTCCATGCGAACTAAATAACGATCATAAGAGTCGCCATTAACGCCAACAGGAATATCAAAGTCGAGTTTGTCGTAAGTTTCATAAGGCTGCTTTTTACGCAAATCCCACTCAATACCGGAACCACGCAACATAGGGCCAGTGAAGCCAAGCTGCAAAGCGCGCTCAGGAGTCACAACACCAATACCAACCAAGCGCTGCTTCCAAATGCGGTTGTCAGTTAAGAGATTGCAATACTCGTCCACGTTGGCATCAAAACCATTGGAGAATTGCTCAATGAAATCAAGCAATGTACCGCTGCGGTTTTCATTCAAACGCTTAATGGCAGAGGTGCTACGAATCTTAGACTTTGAGTATTGCGCCATTTGTGTTGGCAGGTCACGATAGACCCCGCCCGGACGGTAATAAGCAGCATGCATACGCGCTCCGGATACGGCTTCGTACATGTCGAAAATATCTTCACGATCGCGGAAGGCGTACAGGAACACGGCCATGGCACCAACGTCTAGGCCATGACAACCAATCCACAAGAGGTGGTTTAGCAAACGTGTTAGCTCGTCATACATCACCCGGATGTACTGCGCACGCAAAGGCACATCTACTTGCAGCAACTTCTCAATGGCCATTACGTAAGCATGCTCGTTTGCCATCATGGATACGTAGTCCAAACGGTCCATGTAAGGAACGTTCTGAATCCAGGTACGAGTCTCTGCTAATTTTTCTGTAGCGCGATGTAATAAACCAATGTGCGGATCAGCGCGTTGGATCACCTCTCCATCAAGCTCTAACACGAGACGCAATACGCCGTGGGCGGCAGGATGTTGAGGTCCAAAGTTGAGGGTGTAGTTCTTGATTTGTGCCATGACTTAAACCGGGCCTCCGTACTGCTCTTCGCGCACGATACGTGGCGTGATTTCACGCGCTTCGATTGTGACTGGCTGATACACCACACGCTTTAACTCTGGGTCATAACGCATTTCTACGTTGCCAGAGATTGGGAAATCTTTTCTAAATGGATGACCGATGAAACCATAATCAGTCAAGATGCGGCGCAAGTCTTCATGACCATCAAACAAAATACCGTACAGGTCAAATGCCTCACGCTCAAACCAATTAGCCGAAGCCCATACTGGGGTGAGAGAGGCAACTACTGGGTGGGCATCTTCTGCTGCAAATACGCGCACACGCAGACGCCAGTTATGAGCAACAGATAAAAGATGAGTCACTACGCCAAAACGCTGACCACTCCACTGCCCGTCTCGGTAGTCCTGGTAATCCACGCCACACAAATCAATCAATTGCTCAAAGGCCAATGATGGCTCATCGCGCAATAACATGGCAGATTCAAAGTAGGTGCATGCATGAAGTACCACAGTGACTTCGCCCAAGGCAATCTCAATAGATTGCGCGTGCTTACCTAAAACTTTTTCTAGATTGGCGGCGAGCTGAACTAAACGATCTGACATGGATTAAGCCTTCCGTGCAATCGTACTGGTGCGAGCGATCTTGGATTGCAACTGAATAATTCCGTAGATCAACGCTTCCGCAGTAGGAGGGCAACCAGGCACGTAAATATCGACTGGCACAATGCGGTCACAGCCGCGAACTACTGAATAGGAGTTATGGTAGTAACCACCGCCATTAGCACAGGAGCCCATAGAGATGACCCAGCGAGGCTCAGGCATTTGATCGTAAACCTTACGGAGCGCCGGTGCCATCTTGTTACACAAAGTGCCTGCCACAATCATCAAATCTGATTGACGAGGAGATGGGCGGAACACCACTCCAAAGCGATCCAAGTCATAACGGGAAGCGCCTGCGTGCATCATTTCTACAGCACAGCAAGCAAGGCCGAATGTCATTGGCCATAAAGAACCATTACGAGTCCAGTTAATTAACTGGTCCGCAGTAGTGGTAACAAATCCTTCTTTGAGAACGCCTTCTAATGCCATATCGATCACTCCCAGTCGAGAGCGCCCTTTTTCCAGATATATACGAAGCCCACAATAAATTCCAATAGGAAAATCACCATAGAGGCATAACCGAACCAGCCAATATCCCGCAGAGCTACACCCCAGGGAAACAGGAATGCAGTTTCTAAGTCAAATAAGATAAATAGGATGGCGATGAGGTAGTAGCGTACGTCGAATTTCATACGCGCATCTTCGAATGCCTCAAAGCCGCACTCGTAAGGCGACAATTTTTCAGCGTCTGGCTTCGAAGGAGCCAATATTTTTCCGAGGAACATGGGTACTAAACCAACCCCAATACCTACAAGGATAAAAAGCAGAACAGGAAAGTAATTTGCGAGATTCAAAATGGTCCTGAGTCGTTCGTCTGGTAAGTCCTAAGAAGCTACAAAATTATCAATTACTCCACTACAAAAAACCTTGATTTAGAGCATAAAGCCCTACAATTTTTACAATTTGGTGCCGACGGCGAGACTCGAACTCGCACAGCCTAAGCCACTACCCCCTCAAGATAGCGTGTCTACCAATTTCACCACGTCGGCATCTTGTAAAACTTGTCAATTCTACTGCATTGCACCACTGAATTACCTCAAAAATAGCGCTAGAAACTACTTAAAACCCTATTTTTTACTTTGGAACAGCTGGCTTGGTCGGATCTTGAACTGGGGCTACTGGTTCAGCAACGGGGGCTGCAACCGGAGCCACGGTGCCAGACAAAATTCCAGGACTTACTTCCTTTTTATTTCCGATCCATGTAATGCCTAAAGTGCAAACAAAAAAGATTGCTGCAAAGATAGCCGTTGTGTGGGAGAGGAAGTTAGCTGACCCGCTGGCACCAAAAAGACTGCCGGAGGACCCAGAACCAAAAGCAGCACCCATATCGGCACCTTTGCCCTGCTGAAGCAATACGAGCAAAATCACAGCTAAAGCTGAAATAATTTGTAAAACGATCAATAAAGTCTTAAACCATTCCATGGCTTATCTCCAAATAAAAAATCTAGGCCTGACAAATGGCTAAAAAATCCTGAGGATTCAATGAAGCACCCCCAATCAATCCACCATCAATATCCGGCATTGCAAATAGTTCAACGGCATTATCAGGCTTGACACTGCCGCCATACAAAATTCCCACATGGGAAGCTACATCTTCATCAAACTCAGCCAACTGCAATCGAATCGCTCTGTGCATATCCTGAGCAATTTGAGCGCTGGCCACCTTACCTGTACCAATAGCCCAAACAGGCTCATAGGCAATCAGACAGTCGGCCAAACGGTCTTGCAAAATCGTCACTTGCTTTGAGATTTGACCTCTGACTACCTCAACTTCACGGCCAGAGTTACGCTCATCTGCAGACTCACCAACACAAATCACAGGAACCATGCCGTTGTCTAATACCTGCAGTGCTTTTTCTGCCACCTGCTCATCAGCCTCCTGATGGTACTGGCGACGCTCCGAATGCCCCACAATAACGTAGGCGCAATCTAATTCTTTGAGCATAGAAGCTGCGACATCGCCGGTATAGGCTCCCGCCGGGTAAGCTGATGCATCTTGAGCGCCTAAACTTAAAAAGGCTAAAGAGCAGTCACGAATTAACTCGCCGCACTGCGACAAATAAGGCGCTGGGGCACAAACTACATACTTACGGCCCGCAGGCATTCCCTGTTCCATGCCGCGGCAAACAGTCTTAATCCAGTCTGCATTACTTGCAAAGCTGCCATTCATTTTCCAGTTGCCGATAACAGTGATTGGACGCATGAAATCTAACTCAACACTTAAACGGTCAACACAATCTTACCAACGTGCTCAGATGACTCCATCAAACGATGGGCATCAGCCGCTTGGTCTAAGGTGAATGTTTTATAGATCACTGGCTTTAACTTGCCTGCATCTAGCAAAGGCCAGATATGGGCATGCAACTGTTGGGTAATTTGCTTCTTAAATGACACTGGGCGTGGGCGTAATGTAGAACCTGTAATGGTCAAGCGACGACGCAAAATTTGATTCGTACTCACTTCCGCTTTTGATCCACCCTGAATTGCAATGATGACAATACGACCATCATCAGCCAGGCAATCGATTTCTTTTTGTACGTAAGCGCCGGTGACCATGTCCAGAATGACATTGACACCCTTACCGTCTGTAGCTTTCTTTACTTCCTCGACAAAGTCTTGCGTCTTGTAATTGATCGCCAAATCGGCACCTAAAGCTACGCAAGCAGCACACTTCTCATCGGTACCCGCAGTCACAAATACTTTATGACCTAGGGCTTTCGCAATCAAAATAGCTGTTACACCGATACCGCTTGAGCCACCTTGAACCAATAAAGTTTCGCCTTGTGATAGTTCGCCACGCATGAAGACATTACTCCACACGGTATAAAACGTCTCTGGTAATGCGGCAGCCTCTTGATCGGTAAATCCCTTTGGATAAGGCAAGCATTGGGCAATTGGGGCTATGCACAAATCTGCGTAACCACCACCCTGCACTAGTGCGCATACCTTATCGCCAATCTTCAGTCCGAACAGATTATCGGGATGATTTAAGTCACCACCAATAATCTCACCAGCTACTTCAAGGCCAGGAATATCAGATGCGCCCGCCGGGACAGGGTAATGACCCTTACGTTGTAAAACGTCTGGACGATTAATCCCAGCAGCCAAAACACGAATCAGAATCTCGCCAGACCCAGCACTAGGAAGTACTGGATCAGGACGAGTGGCAGACACCAGCATTTCTGGTGCGCCAAATTCTTTGATTTCAATTACGCGCATATGAGTTCCGCTTGCTAACTAAACTACTTAAGCGTTTTCGCCAGATACGGGAGCAGCTTCAGCACCAGCCAAAGGAGCAATCGTGCCACCCTCATCCGCCATTGCAGCTTTGAGAGATAAACGTAAACGACCACGCTCATCAGCAGCCAACAACTTCACGCGAACAACTTGGCCTTCTGCTAAATAGTCTTTAACTTCTTTTACGCGCTCATTAGAGATTTCAGAGATGTGCAAGAGACCATCTTTACCTGGAAGAATGTTTACTAAAGCACCGAACTCAAGCAACTTCACTACTGGGCCTTCGTAGATCTTACCTACTTCAGCTTCAGCAGTAATGCCTTCAATACGAGCTTTTGCTTCAGCCATGCCTTCAGCAGAAGTAGAGGCAATAGTTACAGTACCGTCATCTTTGATATCGATGCTGCAACCAGTTTCTTTAGTCAAGGCTTGAATTGTTGCGCCGCCCTTGCCGATCACTTCACGAATCTTATCTGGATGAATCTTGAAAGAAACCATACGTGGAGCATGTGCAGACAATTCAGTGCGAACTGAACCCATCGCTTCTTGCATCTTGCTCAAAATATGCAAACGACCTTCTTTCGCTTGAGCTAATGCAACTTGCATAATTTCTTTAGTAATACCTTGAACTTTAATATCCATTTGCAGAGCAGTAATACCGTTAGCAGTACCTGCTACTTTAAAGTCCATATCGCCCAAGTGATCTTCATCACCCAAGATGTCTGTCAACACAGCAAAACGGTTGCCATCCAAAATCAATCCCATTGCAACACCAGCAACGTGGGCCTTAACAGGAACGCCAGCATCCATCATTGCTAAACAGCCACCGCAAACGGAAGCCATGGATGAAGAGCCATTGGACTCAGTAATTTCTGAAACCACACGAATGCTATAGGCAAAATCTTCTGCACTTGGCAATACGGGAATCAATGCACGTTTAGCCAAACGACCGTGACCAATTTCACGACGCTTTGGGCTACCTACACGACCTGTTTCGCCAGTAGCAAACGGAGGCATGTTGTAGTGGAACATAAAGCGATCACGGTACTCACCTTCGAGCGCATCAATGATCTGCTCATCGCGTGCAGTACCTAAAGTAGCTACTACGAGGGCTTGTGTTTCACCACGAGTAAACAATGCTGAACCGTGTGTGCGTGGCAATACCCCGTTACGAATTTCAATCGGACGCACAGTGCGTGTGTCACGACCATCAATACGAGGTTCACCATTCAAAATTTGGCTACGAACAATCTTCGCTTCGATTTCAAACATGATATCGCTAACAGCAACAGCATCAACATCACCCTCTTCAGCTAGCTTAGCTAGAACTGTTTTGGAGATCTCTTTGAGCTTGTCTGAACGAGCACCTTTTTGACGAATCTGATAAGCCTCACGCAATGGTGCCTCAGCTAAGGCTGTGACTTTAGCGATAAATGGCTCATCTTTAGGTGCAGCAGTCCAATCCCACTCTGGCTTGCCAGCTTCGCGCACTAAATCGTTAATTGCGTTGATCGCGGTTTGCATTTGATCATGACCGTAAACAACGGCGCCCAACATCACTTCTTCTGACAACTGATTGGCTTCTGACTCAACCATCAACACCGCAGCTTGTGTACCAGCAACAATTAAATCCATTTCGCTAGTAGCTTGCTCTGTACGAGTTGGGTTCAAGAGGTATTGACCATTAGCGTAACCAACACGTGCCGCGCCAACTGGACCAGCAAATGGAATGCCTGAAACAGCCAAAGCTGCAGATGCAGCGATCAATGCAGGAATATCTGCAGGAACGTCGGGGTTGATCGATAACACATGAACTACTACCTGAACTTCGTTCAAGAAACCTTCTGGAAACAATGGGCGCAATGGGCGATCGATCAAACGGGAGATCAATGTCTCGCCTTCTGATGGACGACCTTCACGACGGAAGAAACCACCGGGAATTTTTCCTGCTGCGTAAGTTTTTTCTAAGTAGTCAACAGTCAACGGGAAAAAAGACTGGCCAGGCTTGGCTGATTTAGAGGCAACTACTGTACCCATTACTACTGTGTCATCTACGTTAACGATGACAGCACCACCAGCTTGACGAGCAATCTCGCCTGTTTCCATTGTTACCTGATGATTACCCCATTGAAACGTCTTTACTGCTTTTTTAAACATAGTCATTCTGATCTTCTCCAAATTGTTCACGTAAAAGCCACATGGATTTCACGCTTGTCGTGGGATAAAGCAGTGTCACGACAACACTGGAGCGTTTGAAGATCACAAGGGATGCCATTCCAGGGAGGCACTAGGTTCTTCAACCCAGAAACTCATTGGAATGACACGATCCCCTACACAAATAATCTTGAAGCGCTCAAAAAACATGCCATCTGCTTAAGACTGATTCTGTGACGAAACAACCCTAAGATAGATGGCATTGCAATACCGATAAGAATTACTTACGGAGACCTAATTTCTCGATCAATGCGCGATAGCGACCCAAATCCTTGCCTTTGAGGTAATCCAAAAGGCGGCGACGGCGTGAAACCATCTTCAACAAACCACGACGGCTGTGATGATCTTTAGCGTTAGCTTTGAAATGGGGGGTTAATTCATTGATTCGGGCTGTTAGCAATGAAACTTGAACTTCAGGGCTACCCGTATCGTTTGCGCTGCGCGCGTTATCTTTGACGATTTCCGCCGTTTTAATATCAGCAACTGCCATTTTCATACTCCTTACTTGCGAACACCTGAGCTTTCACCCAATTTGTGTCGTGCATTTATTAATCAAATAAAACAAAAAAGCTTTACAAATCAAAGCCCTCGAATTGTAGCAGATCAGCCTTAAATCCCCAGCTCTAGAGCTAGGCACTCAAACCAGGGCTGTGCAGCAGACATCAAGGCAAGCTCTTGATTTATATGAAAAAGATGATAAAAATCACTATAAATGCCTATTTTTTAGGCAATTCCCCATCAAATCCTCTCTTATAGCCTGGTGGGTACTTTTGCCACTCCTTGCCACCAAGGCCTTGTTTGTAACCGTAATCAAAAAGAGCCTGCATATAGGCAGTGTCAAACTCAGTCTTGTGCGGAAATTTGAAGTCTGGCCCAATAAAAGCCAGGTTGAAGCTGACTCCATCAAGCTGAGTGGTGTGATAAATGCGGTACAAATCCCCGATACCCTGAGTCTGAATCATGCTAGAAATTGCCCTCTGAATAATGCTCAGGGTGCCCCGCTCGGTCTCGCGCCACTCAGGATCCAAACGGGCATTGCGAATAATGTAGGCATTTCGCTGTTTCTGAAGCTTCAGTTTCAAATCTTGAGCACGCTGAGATAAGGCGCTGGGATAGAGGAACACCTGAGTAATGGCACCGCCGTCCACATGCATCTCCTGAAAGCTTTGGCCAGAAACCTCAAAATCGAACATGACTGGTGAAAATGCCCCTGGTATCGATGCGGATGCCAGCATGACTTTTCTAAAAAGCTCTAAGGCCTCTGGAGTGCCAATACTGGCAATCTTGCCCATGTTCCAAACTACGGGGACGCCTGCATCTAGGTTCGTTGTCCCAATCAAAAGCCAGCGGTTTTTGGTGGTGTACTCATTTGCCACCTTCTTCAGAAAATCTTGATCAATGTATTTTGAAATGAGTTGAAATAAGGGGGTCGTATCAGATAGGCCATCGCTCAAAATGCCAGAGATCAACCCACGCTCAATGAAGATATCCTGTGGGCCATATTTTGTATAAACATCACGTAAGACTGGGTCATACTCTTTCCCCATAAATGCAAATGGGGCAATTAATGCGCCAGTACTGATGCCAGTGACTAAATTAAATTGCGGGCGATCGCCGCGCTCCGCCCACCCTATTAATAGTCCAGCGCCATATGCACCATCATCACCGCCACCAGAGAGCGATAAATAATTCGCAGGTGTATTTAAGGTTTTTTCATCCCTCACCTTAAATCCCGCCTGAATATCCACGGCCATCTGATCCACGCTGGATTGACTGGCCACCATATAGCGCACACCAGTCAGACCCGCAATGTGTGCTTGACCCATCTGCTGCGATGGCACTGCTGCTTTGCGCTGCAAACTGCTACAGCCTAGCAATGAAAGTATGAGGAGAACAAAGAAGCAGCGAGTGAACAGAGTCATATTGGGTACTTATTGGACAAGAGGGCTTGTAGGAGTATAAAGATGGAATTCATTCATTGCGAAAATGCAGCAAAGGAAAAAATCCATGCGCACTAAATTTGTCCAAGCATTAGCCTGTGGTCTATTAGCCCTATTGCCCACACTGGTCTACGCACAGTTTTCCAATCCATTTGCTGCCGATAAAACTGTAGCCCAGCAACGCCAAGAGATCCTCAATAAGAGAGAGGAGATCTTAAAGGCTCTGTATCAAGCCCAACCTAAGGCAAAAGAGTTAATTGAGAAATCCGTTGGCTACGCGACCTTCAGCAACTTCGGCATGAAGATATTGATTGCTGGTGGAGGCACAGGTAGCGGTGTCGTTATCCAAAAAGATGGTGCTAAGCCGATCTATATGAATATGGCAGAGGTTCAGGCTGGCTTGGGCCTTGGAATTAAGTCCTTCCAAAATATTTTTGTTTTTCAAACACAGGCCGCACTAAATGACTTCGTCAATTCTGGATGGACATTTGGCGGTCAAGTTACTGCTGCAGCCAAGTATGAGGCAAATGGTGGCGCATACCAAGATGCCACTACAGTGGCGCCAGGGGTATTGATGTACCAGCTCACAGACTCAGGCATTGCGGCAGAAATTACTGGCAAAGGCACTAAGTACTACAAGAGCACAGACCTTAATAAATAAGAGGCGCGATGCAAAAGCCGCCGATGTCGCCGAGAATTTCTTAAGGCGTCATCTGCGCATTGAGCTTAGCTTGACTAGGATCATGCAATTTATTCAGCGCTGATAAGTAGGCTTTGGCTGAAGCTGCAATGATGTCCGGATCAGTTCCAACGCCATTCACGATACGTCCACCCTTTGCAAGTCTGACAGTAACCTCGCCCTGGGATTGAGTACCTGAGGTGATGGCATTGACAGAGTAAAGCAATTGCTCTGCCCCGCTCTTCACGATCTGTTCAATAGCGTTTAAACTCGCATCTACTGGACCATTACCCTCAGCCTCGGAGCTAGCCTCTTTGTCGCCAACCCGAAAAGTCACTTTAGACTTTGGTCGCTCACCTGTTTCAGAATGCTGACTTAAGGAAATAAATTTATAAAATTCACCTTCTTCAGCTGCAGCAGAATCCGACATGATGGCAATAATATCCTCATCAAAGATTTCTGATTTTTGATCGGCTAATGACTTAAAGCGAACAAAAGCCTCGTTCAAATCCGCTTCGGCTTCAATTGCAATACCCAATTCTTGTAAGCGCTGCTTGAAAGCATTGCGGCCAGACAACTTGCCGAGCACGATCTTATTGGCAGACCAACCCACATCTTCCGCACGCATGATCTCGTAGGTGTCACGATTCTTTAAGATGCCATCTTGATGAATTCCTGAAGTGTGTGCAAACGCATTGGCACCAACAACTGCCTTGTTCGGCTGAACAACGAAGCCAGTAATTTGCGAGACCAACTTCGATGCAGGAACAATTTGAGTGGCATCGATACCGCACACCATGTCGAAATAATCCTTACGCGTACGCAAGGCCATGACAATTTCTTCTAATGCTGTATTGCCTGCACGCTCACCCAAGCCGTTAACGGTGCACTCAATTTGACGTGCACCCCCAATTTTGACGCCAGCCAAGGAGTTGGCAACTGCCATACCCAAGTCATTGTGACAATGCACCGACCATACCGCTTTATCCGAGTTGGGCACTCGGGTGCGCAAGGTATTGATGAATTCACCATATAACTCTGGAGTGGCGTAGCCTACGGTATCCGGAATATTGATGGTGGTAGCACCCTCGTTAATCACTCCTTCAACGACTCTGCATAAGAAATCCATTTCTGAGCGATAGCCGTCCTCTGCTGAGAACTCCACATCCTCAGCCAAATTTCTTGCAAAACGGATGGAACGTTTAGCCTGCTCCAAAACCTCTTCTGGAGACATGCGCAACTTCACTGCCATATGTAATGGGCTAGTTGCCAAAAATGCATGAATCCGTTTTGCATTAGCAGCCTTCAATGCATCAGCAGCCCGAGTAATATCTTTATCGTTAGCGCGTGCGAGTGAGCAGACAATCGAATCCTTCACAGCTGCTGCTACTGCAGAGATTGCCTGAAAATCACCTTCAGAGCTCGCCGCGAAACCAGCTTCAATCACATCAACCTTAAGACGTTCCAGCTGACGAGCAATGCGCACCTTCTCGTCCTTAGTCATGGAGGCGCCAGGTGATTGTTCACCATCACGTAAGGTGGTATCAAAAATGATTACTTTGTCGCTCATCACTACTCTCCGGTTCAATATTGCTTCATTATGCTGACTGCTGATTCATGTTTACTAATGACTAATCCTAAAAACAAAAACCCCAGCAATTTGCTGGGGCTGGTATGTCGTGGCTAATGAATTACTTTAATCTCATTAACTCAGGCCTTACCTGCCCCAAGCTGTAGGCTTAGTGCTAGTAGAAGCAAGATAGGAAGTGAGAAATTCATCAACATGGATTAAATATAACCTAAATATTCCAAATTAGCTAAAACGACGGCCGCTCAGGTGCTCCCAAGCCCAAATGACATATCCCGAGATGGAATACACCACAAAGAGGCCGAACAAGGTTAAGGGCGGGTTGGACGAAATCAGAACAAAGGTCAGAATCATCAGAACCATGACGCCAAAAGGTACGCGGTAGCGCACATCCAAAGCCTTACCACTGTAAAAACGGGCATTAGATACCATGGTCAAGCCAGCATAAACAGCTAAAAAGAAAGTAATCCAAGGGATGGCACTGTCGCGCACCGGGATCTTATTGTCATCAGCCAACCAAATAAAACCAGCCATTAAAGAGCCAGCGGCAGGACTAGGCAAACCTTGGAAGAATTTCTTGTCCACTACACCAGTATTGACGTTAAAGCGCGCTAGACGCAAAGCCGCTCCCGCACAGTAGGTAAAGGCGGCTAACCAACCCCACTTACCCAAGTCTTTTAAAGCCCATTCGTAAGCAACTAAGGCTGGCGCCACACCAAAAGACACCATATCAGCCAAGGAGTCGTACTGTTCACCGAAGGCACTTTGGGTATTCGTCATGCGGGCAACGCGACCGTCCATACCATCCAAAACTAAAGATGCAAAGATGGCAATAGCGGCCATCTCAAACTGGTGGTTCATCGCATTGACAATGGCAAAGAAACCGCAAAATAAGGCTGCGGTAGTAAATGCATTGGGAAGTAAGTAAATGCCTTTACTACGTTTACGTGGCTTGTCTACGTGCAACTCTTCCACTTCAAAATCAATCCCATCACCCAAGTCCTCTGCCCACTCATCTTGAGTGCGATCAGTGCGGGAGTTGACTAAGCGGCTACGATCGATACGGCCACGACGGCGAAATGTAGGCAAAGAATGTTCCTAGTTAAAACGGCTTAATTAATCTAAGCCAGGTACGCGAGCTAATGCAGTGTTCGTAGCAAAAACTTTATCGCCAACGCTGACTAAAGGCTCAGCCGTTAATGGTAAATATACATCGACACGGGAACCAAAGCGAATAAAGCCATAACGCTCACCCGCTTTTAGTCTATCGCCAACGTGGATATAACAAAGAATGCGACGAGCAATCAGACCTGCAACCTGAACTAGTGTCACGATTTGACCGTTGGCATCGATCACAACAGCGTTACGCTCGTTCTCGGTAGAGGCTTTATCTAAATCGGCATTGACAAACTTGCCAGGGAAATACTGAATCTCTTTTACCGCACCATTGACTGCGCTACGGTTGGAGTGAACGTTAAATACGTTCATAAAAACACTAATCTTCAAAGCTTCACGACCCGCATAAGGATCATTCGCTTTTTCAACTACGACGATACGGCCATCGGCAGGAGATAACACGAGATCACGACCTAAGGCAGCAATACGCTGCGGATCGCGGAAGAACTGCAGAACAAAGACGAAGATGATCCACAAAGGCCATGACCATGCAATGCCACCAAGATAGTGGACTAGCAAAGTAACAGCCCCCACTAATGCCAAATACGGCCAACCTTCTTTCGCAATAATGGGGTGCGGATACATCATCTTTGTTCTGAGCCTTTTTAAGTTACTGCTGATTAGTTCTTAGTCTGGTCAACCAATTTGTTCTTGGCAATCCAAGGCATCATGGCGCGTAACTTTGCACCAACGACCTCGATGTCATGCTCAGCATTCAAGCGACGACGTGAAATCAAAGTAGGTGCACCTGCTTTATTTTCCAGAATGAAACTCTTTGCATACTCACCAGTCTGAATATCTTTCAAGCACTGACGCATTGCGTTCTTAGTATCTTCAGTCACAACACGTGGGCCAGTGACATACTCACCGTACTCAGCATTGTTGGAGATTGAGTAGTTCATGTTGGCGATACCACCTTCGTAGATCAAGTCAACAATCAACTTGAGCTCATGCAAGCACTCGAAGTAAGCCATCTCAGGAGCATAACCAGCCTCGACTAAAGTCTCAAAGCCAGCTTTAATCAACTCTACTGCGCCACCACAAAGAACAGCCTGCTCACCAAACAAGTCAGTTTCAGTTTCTTCGCGGAAGTTCGTTTCAATAATGCCGGCACGACCGCCACCATTCGCTGTTGCATATGACAAAGCAACATCACGAGCTGAACCTGATTTATCTTGATACACAGCGATCAAATGAGGAACACCGCCGCCTTGAGAGTAAGTACCGCGCACAGTGTGACCTGGCGCTTTAGGAGCAATCATGATCACGTCTAAGTCAGCGCGTGGCTGAACTTGACCGTAGTGAACGTTAAAGCCGTGAGCGAATGCCAGTGCAGCGCCCTGCTTGATGTTGCCATGAACTTCTTTGCTATATACATCAGCAATTTGCTCATCAGGCAAAAGCATCATGACTACGTCAGCATCTTTAACTGCTTCGCCAACTTCTTTTACTGTCAAGCCAGCATTTGCAGCTTTACTCCAAGAAGCGCCACCCTTACGCAAACCAACAGTCACATTACAGCCTGAATCCTTGAGGTTCAATGCGTGTGCGTGACCCTGTGAACCGTAACCAATGATGGTTACTTTTTTGCCTTTAATGAGGGACAAATCGGCGTCTTTATCGTAAAAAACTTTCATGCTCTTTCCTTGTTTTGAAAATGTAGTTAATGCAGTAATTAGTTAAAAAATTAAACCTTCAGAATGCGTTCACCGCGCCCAATACCAGAACCACCTGAACGCACGGTTTCCAGAATCGATGCACGATCAATCGAATCAATGAAGGCATCCAATTTGGCGCCATCACCAGTTAATTCAATGGTGTAACTCTTATCAGTCACATCGATGATGCGACCACGGAAAATATCCGTTGTACGTTTCAATTCTTCACGCTCTTTACCTACTGCGCGCACTTTGATCATCATGAGCTCACGCTCGATATGAGGGCCTTCAGTCAAATCAAAAACCTTAACCACCTCAACTAAGCGATTTAAGTGTTTCGTGATTTGCTCAATGACATCCTCAGATCCAATCGTGACAATCGTCATGCGTGATAAGGATGGATCTTCGGTAGGTGCAACGCTTAAGGTTTCAATGTTGTAACCTCGCGCAGAAAATAAGCCAACCACACGGGATAATGCCCCCGGCTCATTCTCTATCAATACAGAAATAATATGTCGCATTAGAGGTCCTCACTACCCAAAAGCATTTCAGTAATACCCTTGCCCGCTTGAACCATCGGCCAAACGTTTTCCTCTGGGTCTGTCTGGAAATCCATAAATACTGTGCGATCTTTTAAACGAATTGCTTCTTTGAGAGCGCCTTCAACATCAGACTTCTTCTCAATGCGCATACCCACATGTCCAAAGGCTTCTGCCAACTTCACAAAATCAGGCAATGAATCCATATAAGAACTGGAATAGCGCTTGTTATAAGTTAACTCTTGCCATTGACGAACCATGCCGAGGTAACGATTATTCAAAGAGACGATCTTCACGGGCGTGTTGTATTGCTTGCAAGTGGATAACTCTTGAATGCACATCTGAATAGAGCCTTCACCAGTGATGGCAAATACATCTTGATCTGGGAATGCTTTCTTAATACCCATGGCATATGGCAAACCAACACCCATAGTGCCAAGACCGCCAGAGTTAATCCAACGACGTGGCTTATCGAACTTGTAGAACTGCGCAGCCCACATTTGATGCTGACCAACGTCAGAAGTAATGAATGCATCACCACCAGTGAGTTCCCACAATTTTTGAACTACGTACTGAGGTTTGACGATTTGCGATGCCTCGTCGTATTTCAGGCAATCTTTTTTACGCCACTCATTAATCTGTGCCCACCATGCCGCCAGCTTGGCATCATTCTTACGTGGGCCAGCAGCCTTCAGCTGAGCCGTCATCTCTTGTAACACTTCCTTGAGATTACCAACGATAGGTACATCTACTTTCACCCGCTTGGAAATTACGGATGGATCAATATCAATATGAATAATCTTACGCGGATGACTTGCGAAGTGAGCGGTATTACCAATCACACGATCATCAAAACGTGCGCCAACTGCAATCAACACATCACTGTGCTGCATCGCCATATTGGCTTCATACGTACCGTGCATACCAAGCATGCCCACAAACTGAGGGCTAGTGCCTGGGAAACCACCAAGACCCATTAAGGTATTGGTCACGGGATAACCCAGCAAGTCAGCAAACTCTTTTAATTCTGGAGCGGCATCAGCCAAGATCACGCCACCACCGGTATAGATAAATGGGCGCTCAGCTTCTTGCAATAAAGAAACGGCTTTACGAATTTGCCCACTATGACCCTTGACTACTGGGTTGTATGAACGCATCTCCAATGTTTCTGGGTAGACGAAGGGTCCTTTAGCTGCAGATACATCCTTAGGGATATCAATCAATACTGGACCTGGACGGCCAGTCTGCGCAATATGGAAAGCCTTCTTAATCACTAAAGGGAGATCTTTCACGTCCTTTACTAAGAAGTTGTGCTTGACCACTGGGCGAGTAATACCTACGGTATCAGCCTCTTGGAAAGCATCTTCACCAATCGCATAGGTTGGCACGTTGCCGCTGATGACCACCATCGGGATCGAATCAGTGTAAGCAGTCGCAATTCCGGTAACCGCATTGGTTACGCCTGGGCCTGAAGTTACTAAGGCAACACCAACCTTACCGGTTGCGCGCGCATAGCCATCGGCCGCATGAACTGCCGCTTGCTCATGGCGAACAAGAATGTGCTCAAACTTGTCCTGCTTAAAAATTTCATCGTAAATAAAGAGAACAGAACCGCCTGGGTAACCCCAAACGTATTCAACACCCTCTTTGTGCAAAGCTTGCACCAGCATCTCAGCACCAATCATTTCTGGCGGAGTCGCTACGGGATTTGTATTTGCTGTGTCTTGGTTAGCTTTAGTAGCTAAAAATTCGGCGCTGCTTGTATTCATTTTCTTTCGTCCTTTGCAATTTTCGGCAAAAAATTGTTTGGTCTGTTCTGTCTCTTGCTTGTGGCCTGAGTTCGAACGGCGCTGCTACCGGAAAAAACCACTTCTTGAATGAGATTCTAGGTAGTAAGCCCTATATTCTATAGCAATCCCCTAAAATAGACGAATTCCCTCTGATTCAGGTCTAATCTACTGAATGGCTTCACCCCAAGAACTTTCTGACTTTCTGAGCAGTGTTGAGCAGCGCGCTTTCAAGCAAGCGGTCTATGCTGTGCGAGATGACGATGCGGCCTTAGACATTGTTCAAGACGCCATGATTAAGTTGGCAGAAAAATATGGCGACCGCCCTGCAGCGGAATTACCTCTGGTTTTCACTAGAATCTTGCAAAACCGCATTCATGACTGGTTTAGACGTCAAAAAGTTCGCAATACCTGGGTCACTCTATTCTCGAATATGGGCAAGAAATCCGATGAAAGCGATGATTTTGACCCCCTAGAGTCCCTCTCAGCTCCGGATGATAGTGAAATTCACCAAGATGGTGCATTTAAGCTTGAACGTAGTCAGCTATTACAGGCTCTAGAGTCGGAAATATCAAAATTGCCTGCCCGTCAACGAGAAGCCTTCCTGATGCGTTATTGGGATGAGCTGAGTATTACTGAAACTGCCCTAGCGATGAGTTGTAGCGAGGGAAGCGTCAAAACCCACTGCTCAAGAGCCACTCAGGCTCTAGCTAAAGCATTGAAATTAAAAGGAATTACCCTGTGAACCGCAACGAAGACACTCTCAGCACAAGAGAAGCAGATCAATTTGGTCTGACTGCCGCCGCCCTGCTCCGCCAAGGATCCCAATCCCTGCCAGCTGGAGTCAAAGATCGTCTTTATGCAGCGCGCATCAAAGCCCTTTCTCTCAAAAAACCCGAAAAAGCACGCATTGCTCAGCATGTTTTAGCGAGTTCTAGCGGAAGCTGGTCTTCTGGCTCACGTTCATTCTGGGATAACGTGGGTTGGGTTGCCCCACTAGTCGTATTAGTATTTGGCCTCATTGGTATCGCCCAATGGCAGCAGGATTCCCGTATCAATGACATTGCCGAGCTAGATGTCGCCCTCCTAACTGATGATGTCCCTCCAGATGCGTATGCTGATAGCGGCTTTTTGGGCTTCCTCAAAAATGGTCCTTTATCGGAATCAGATCAAGATAGTCTTAGCTCAGTTAAGACTCCATCCTAAGTGACATAGCGAGCTCAGTTAGCGCATGCTAAAAAATCGACGGTCCTTGAGCGCCTCACTAAGCATCAGCATGATGCTAGTGATTGGCGCCCTAGGGTCGGTACAAAGCTCAGACATATTCGCTCAAACATCGGCAGCTGCCCATGGAAAAACTACTGGCATCCCAGAGAAAAAACCGGATGGCACTTGGGAAAACCTTAAACCAGAACAACAAAAAATCCTAGCTCCACTGGAAGATGATTGGGATTACATGCTCCCAGACAGCCGCAAAAAATGGATACAGGTTGCCAATCTATATCCCAAAATGAGTGAGACTGATCAACAGCGACTGCAAGCCCGCATGAATGGATGGTCTAAGCTCTCACAAAAAGAACGCCGGCTTGCTCGTGAAAACTACTTAAGCAGTCTCAAGTTTCCTGCTGAGAAAAAAGCAGAAGCTTGGAGTGCATATCAAAAACTGAGTGATGAGCAAAAGAAGAAGTTAGCCCAAGCAGAGGTTAATAAGAAAAAGCCGACAGCTGCAAACGCACCAACCTTGCAGCAGCATCCGATTAAAGAAAAATCGAACTTAGCGCCACCTCCAGCACCCGGTAGCACTCCAGCCTCAGAGTCTCCAGCAACAAACACGAGCACTGATAGCGGCTCAAATAATCCCTAAGTCGTGATTAGCCCCGCTGAATTAAACCTGCTCCCTGCTCCACAATTTTGGCGACGGGTCTCTTGTATTCTTTATGAGCAATTGGTTTTATTAGGCGTCATTGCCCTTACCTTCCTCCTTCCAAATTTGGGATTGGGCATTTTGTTTGGCGCATCTCTGCCAAGCTGGCTCACCTTTCTCTATCTCTATGCTGTTCTGGGCATTTACTTTGTTTGGTATTGGACTAAGTCAGGACAGACACTGGCGATGCAAACATGGCGAGTACGCATAATTGGTCCAGGCGGATACAACCTGACTCGCAAGCAAGCGATTTGGCGTTATTTTTTTGGATCCTTGTGGCTAGTGCCTTGCGTACTTTTGCAGTGGTTGTTCGAGCTGCAAAAATGGCAGATTATTGAAATGCTATTTGCAGTTGCTTTATTTCTGTGGCCACTCAGCATTTACTTGGATCGCGTTAAACCTCTGCTACGTCAGAGTCTGCCAGACCGTTTAAGTGGAACGCGTTTAGTGGAATTACCGAAGAACTTAGTAAAGCTCAATTAAGTAGACCTAAGCCTTCAGTCGAGTTAGATCTCACGCAAACATTCCATTGCAGTAGCGGTTTGAATTCTTCTCTGAAAGCGATAACCCGCCAATAGGCAAGCAGTTACCCCAAAGCCGATACCCATCGCCAATGACTGCGCAAACGCATTGAATTCAATCTCCAATACAAAACGGCCAAGTGCCCATGCTGCAATTCCAGCAGCGAGTCCAGCCAAAGTTCCAGCAAGCACTCCAATAATCAGGAGCTCGGCTAATGCAATCTTCCCTAGTAGATAGCGCGACGCACCTACTGCTTTTAACAAGGCTGCGCTCCTGAAACGTTCATCTTGGGTTGCCGCTATCGCAGCCACTAAAACTAAAATTGCCGCCCCAATAGTGAAAGCGAACAAGAGGCCTAATACAGAAGACAGTCTATCCAGCACATCCTGGATTTGTTTTAGCGATGCTCCGACATCCACGATGGTGAGATTGGGATAGGCCTGCGCAAGTTGATAATCCAAACCTTCAATTGCAGTGCTTTGATAATACGAAGTAATCCAAGACTGGGGCATTTCTGCGAGCGTTGCGGGCGGCATGATGACAAAGAAATTCACCTTCATCGAACTCCAATCCAACTTACGCAAAGAGGTAATAGGCGCAGTAACTTTCTCACCAGCAAGCTCAAAAGTCATTTGATCACCCAGTTTTAACTTCAAAGTCTTCGCAATCCCCGCCTCTAAAGAAACTTGCGGCGCGCTGCCTTCAAGCCATTTGCCGGAAGTAATCCGATTACCCTCAGGCAACTGCTCGGTATACGAGAGATTGAATTCTCGATCAACTAAGCGGCGCGCATTGTCATCAATGTAGTCATTGGGCCCAATGGTCTTTCCATTCACCTCAACTAAGCGCGCACGAACCATGGGGCTAAAACTCGGCTTTGCTACTCCCGCATCCAGTAGTGAGCGAGTGATACTAGACTTTTGATCTTCCTGAACATTAATCATGAAGCGATTGGGTGCATCGACTGGGATATTGCCCTGCCAAGTAGCCAATAAATCTTGTCGGAGCAAGAGAATGAGTAATAAGGCCATTAAGGCAATACCTAGCGCCGTGATTTGCATGACTGCAAAGCCAGAGCGACGTGCTTGAACTGTAAGTGCAAAGCGTAGCGCGAAGTGATGATTGCTCCACCTAGAGAACAGGAGCTTGAGTAAACCTAGACATAACCAAGAAACTGCAGCAAAGAGTACAAGAGCTAAGCCAAAACTAGCGGCAACCCAAGAGGCTAGCTTCCAATCTTGAGCTGCAAGCGCGATCAAGATAAGGCAAGTACTCAATCCAAAGAGTGCAACCCACAGCACCTTGATGTTCACCGAACCCAACTCTTTGCGAATCAGTCGCACCGGTGAAATCGTGACTAAACTCAATAAAGGTGGCCCAGCAAAGCCAACTAGCAGACAGGAGGAAAACAAAATACTCCAGACCAAAGGCCAGAGTGAGAGTGCGGGTAAATTAGCCAATATTAGATTACCCAATATGCCAATCAATATCTCTTGAACGCCATAAGCAATCCCAGCGCCCATCACAGCAGCCAATATACACAGAGCGCCCAATATCTTGACTTGATTCACTAGAATCGTCTTTTGGCTTGCGCCAAGGCATTTCATGACCGCGCAAACATCGGCCTGCTTTAAAACATAACGACGTGCTGACAAGGCAATCGCAACCGCAGCTACCATGGCTGTTAGTAAGGCAACCAAGGCTAAAAAGCGCTCAGCCCGCTCGAGGGTTTTACGCATGACAGGCTGCGCATTTTCCAAGGTCTCAATCCGCAATCCTCGGAGACTTTCGGATGCAATCGATTGCGTTGCCCACTGCGCATAATCAGAGATGGACGAATCATTGCCTGCCAGAAGAAGTCGATAGCTTACGCGACTACCGAGACCAATTAGACCTGTGGCTGGCAAATCATCTAGCGACATCATCACGCGTGGAGCGAAGTTCATAAAGCCAGCACCCCGATCGAGCTCGCGTTCCAAAATGCCGCTAATGAGAAATGTCTTATCACCCAATAGCATCTGGTCACCAACATTTGCCTTTAGCGAATTGAGCATTGCGGGATCCACCCAGACCGAACCCACTGCTGGAGTTGCGCTGACTGACGAAGGTGATACTTGCAAGCTACCGCGTAAGGGATAGGCAGAACTCACAGCCTTAAGGGAAGCCAACTTACTTTGCGCCCCTACTGTGGCCATACTCGGAAAGACAATGGTTTGAGCCAAGCTCAGCTGTCGCCCCTTGGCTTCCTGAATGAAGCGCTCGGGCAGTGGCTGATCAGAAACGATTAATAGATCCGCAGCAAGCAGCTGGCGTGCATCGAACTGAAAGGCTCGCTGCATGCGGTCAGCCAAGAAACTCACGCTGGATAAGGCGGCCACCGAGAGCGTCAGCGCGACCAAAAGTGCTACTAGTTCACTAGATCGAAGGTCTCGCTGAATAGCCCGCAGAAAGCTGGTTAACACTACTTTAGATAGCCTGAATCTGGCCACCATCTACACGAATCACTGAGCCAGTAATGTAGGAGGCATTTTGACTAGCCAAAAACGCCGCGGTATCTCCATACTCCTGTGGATCACCGTAACGACCCATCGGAATTTGCTTCAAGCTGGCTTGAACAACAGATTCATAGCTCACATTTTCACGTTGGGCACGTGCTTCATCTAACTGACGCAAACGATCAGTTGCTACGCGACCTGGCATGATCACATTCACGGTAATTCCATCAGCTGCTACTTCTGCAGATAGGGTTTTAGACCAAGCCAGCAATGCAGCACGCAAGGTATTGGAGATGGCGAGATTCTTAATGGGGGCAATAGCACCTGAAGTGGTGCTGGTAATAATGCGACCCCATTTACGCTGACGCATTCCTGGTAGAACTCGATCTGTGATACTGATGAGTGATAGAACCATATCGTTAAAACTCTTTTGCCACAAAGCGGGGTCTTGCCCTGCCGCTAATGTCGGGGGAGGTCCACCGGTGTTGTTTACCAAGATATCAATCGGGCCCAGTTCTTTCTCCACCTTACTCACCAAGCTATCGATCAGGGATGCATCAGAAAGATCCCAGGTCAGAGCAAAAGCTGTTCCACCGGCAGCTTCAATCATTTCAACTGATTTTTTTAATCCCTCGGGATTGCGGCCAGTCACTGCCACTTTGACACCCTCACGCGCCAAAGAAACCGCCATCGCCTGACCTAAACCTCGGCTAGATGCCATCACCAAAGCAACCTTACCTTTGAGTCCTAAATCCATGTCTTCTCCAATATTTTTATAGATGTTGTCATTCTAAATTGCCTACTGCCCTAGAGGTGGAGGCAGATTGCCAGCGTACTTATAAAGTACCACCTCATACTCTTTCAAAATCTGCGCCAGGGCTTCCTGCTGGCCCAGCACCAATGCCTGGGGGGTGTTATCTTTGAGCACGACTCTCTTGGTATAGCGATTTTTACCAATCACTGGATTGCGCTTTTGGGGATCAGTTGCAGTCAGGAAAAATTCTATCGTTACCACAGCCTCTGGTCGAACACGGTAATCACCATAAAACTCCTCTATCGATGTCTGCAAGATGTAATACGGAAAGAAGCTATTGCCCTGACCTACGGTCATAGAGAAGATCTGGGCATTATTCAACCACTGACGTGTCGCATTACCAACCATCTCATTGGGTAAAGCAGAATAGGTATTATAAAAATCCTTTTCATAGCGCTGATCACCCAAGCGATAAACCAAAGACTTGCCGTCAAAAGGTGGTGTTGTAGATGATGAACCCATCTTGAGCCATAAATCACTTCGCGGCTTATAGGGGGCGCCAGTACGCTCTGGGGCAACCATCCAACTACTGATCTCTAATGCGGGTCTTTTCGGTAATGAGCATGCACTTAATGTGGCCGCCATCAATACAAAGGCGACAAACTGAATCCAGCGAGAATTTGTAGTCATCTGAATTTTCATTTTTGGACTCCATTCATTGGAGGTGTGATACGTGCAGGTGGCTCACCCCAAATCAGAGTAGATGGCGATTGACTTGCGACTCGGGTAAATTCATTTAACTGCTCACTAGCCTGACGCAGATTCTCCAGGGTTGCAGTGGTATCACCCTGAACACTAGTGACGGTTTGACGCAAAGAAACCATAGTCGCCACCAATTCACGCATCAGAATATTGAGCTGATCTTTATCAGTGACTTTTGCAATTCGATCCAACAAGACATTAAGATCTTGAACTGTATTGATCAGACCCGCATTATTTTTGCCGTCACCAGACATCAATTGATTTAGATTACTCAGTAAGGCATCAAACTTCTTCTGAGTTCCATCGATGTCCATGCCATTGAGTGCACCAATTAACTTCTGAATTCCGGAAATAATTTCATCTGCTTGGTTGGGCATTGAAGGGACCACCGCATATTCGGGCGTCCAAGGGTAAGATAATTGGGAGTATTGAGCGGCACCGGGATAGAAATCTAGCTCAACATAATTAACGCCAGTAATACCCATTGACCGTATACGTGCACGTAAATTATCTTTAATGAATGTTTCTAGGTGACTTTTCTCAATAGCATCACCATAGATCTGCATTCTCACCACAACATACTCTTGCTTCTGAATCATCGGGACTTCTTTCTCATACAAGTCACCCGATAAAGCAATCAATGTTACCTGTCCAATCTTGACGCCTCTAAAGCGCACTGCCGCACCAGCATCCAAGCCAGTCACTGATTGCTTGACGTAAGTTTCAACTACAAATGATTTTTTAAAAAATTGCCCTGAGCCAAAGATCAAGATGATGAAGAGCAGTGCACCGATTGCCGCGAGAACAAAAATGCCAAGACGGAAGTAATTCGGGTTGGAGTTATTACTCATGCTGCGTCCTTGCTCATGATGCGATTAAAAAATTGGTGTACCCGGGGATCTTTGCTGCTGTCTCTTAATGCCTTAGGATCTCCCTCGGCAATAATGCCTGTAGCATCTTTATCCAACATGATGACTTTGTCGGCAATAGAATAAATACTAGCTAACTCGTGAGAAACAATCACAAAAGTAAATCCTAAGTTTTTTGAAAGATCTAAAATCGTACTATCGAGATCAGCCGACGTAATCGGATCAAGACCCGCTGAAGGCTCATCCAAAAATAATATTTTAGGATCCAAAGCCATCGCACGGGCAATTGCAGCCCGCTTTTGCATGCCACCGCTAATTTCGCTAGGCATATACGTTTCGTATGGAAGCAAGCCTACCAAGTCCAGTTTGCATCGGGCTAATAAATTCATCTGCTCTCTAGTCAGTTGGGTGTACTCTTCCATAAAGAGAGTCACGTTATCCAATAAACTCATGGAACCGAATAAAGCGCCCTGCTGATACATCACCCCAAAGCTCGTCATGATTTTTTGGCGCTCAGCGCCTTGGGCGGTAGTGATATTTTGACCCTCGATCAACACATCTCCAGCAAGTGGTTGATATAGGCCGAATAAATTCTTTAAGAGGCTTGATTTACCGCAACCTGATCCACCCAAAATCACAAAGATCTCACCACTCTTGACAGAGAAGTTCAGGTTCTGTAACAGCACTTTTGAGCCATAGCCTACGGTGAGGTTTTGCACATCAATCGCTTTACCTAGTGCATCCATCAGAAACCTGTCCTGTAAGAGATGTAGGCAAAGATACCGTCTACTAACACGATCATGACAATACTACTCACCACTGCTCGGGTTGCGGAGATGCCTACAGCCGCCGCACCAGTACCAGTTTGCATGCCCCGTAAACAACCCATTGCGGAGATAACCACACCGAAGAGAGTGGCCTTAACAAGACCAGAGAGCACATCCTCAACATCGACAGCAGCTAACATGCCGTTGTAGAAATTAATAAAGGGAATGCCATAAATTTGCATTGTCAGCATCGAAGAAAAAATGCTGACAATATCGGCAAACAAGGTCAATATTGGCGCTACTAATATTCCGGCCAGTACTCTTGGTACAACCAGAAATCGGATAGGGCTTAAGCCGCCAGTAACTAAAGCATCCACTTCACTGTTTACGGTCATCGTACCAATCTCGGCTGCAAATGCTGCTGATGAGCGGCCTGCAAGCAAGATCGCAGTAATCAGTGGCCCCATCTCTCTAACGATGCCTAGCGCAGCGAGTGGCCCAACAAATGAGACGGCGCCGAATTGCTGCATACCAATCGCAGCCTGAAAGGACAGAATGACGCCAATCAAAAATGCCACTAGGCCAACAATCGGTAATGCGGAAATGCCTGCCTCTACAGCAGCGTTAACAAAATCACCCCAACGAACTTGCCTAACATTACGTATTGACCAAACTAAATCTGCTGACAGGTGACCAGTAAATGTCACTAGGCCACGAGCATCATCCATTAAATTCTGCGCAGCCATACCAGTACTCACAACAAAATTTCTTTTTTGCTTTGCAGAAGTTGCTGGAAATAATTTATTAATAGGATCAAATTCACGCAAGAGCGGCTGATACTTAGGATCTAAACCTTGAATATCAAACTGTCCACCTGCTTTGTTCTGCGCCTCTTGCACGTCAATCAAAAATGCAAATGCTGATCCATCTAAAGATCTAACTTGTGATGCATCAAAAATCAATGAGTGCGTTTGTGTATTTCCTTGCCCTAACCACTGATTTTGCTTGTTCCGAACCTCGCTCCACACACCAGCTAAGGAATACACATTGACTGCACCACTCAAGCTAACTTGAGCATGAGTTGCATCCACTTGCGACCAAACTGCCACTGGAGTGAGTGAATTTAAAGAATTAGGGGCCGAAATGCTCATAGACAAACTATAAGGGATCTACATAAAGCCACGATGAAATGCCTATAAAAGAAAAAGGGCCCAGTTTTTCAACTAGGCCCTGTAAGGGTTGGTGCGGCTGGCAGGAATTGAACCCACGACCCCTTGGTTCGTAGCCAAGTACTCTATCCAGCTGAGCTACAGCCGCAACAGCCATAATTATGCCATGGAAGAGAAGAACTACATCACGCCTGCCGGTCACGAGCGCATTAAAAGTGAGCTTTTACAGCTCTTAAACCTGGATCGGCCAGAGGTTGTCAAGGTTGTCCACTGGGCCGCCTCTAATGGTGACCGCTCCGAGAATGGTGACTATATTTATGGAAAAAAGCGACTTCGGGAGATAGATCGCCGGATTCGCTTCCTTAACCAGCGCCTTGAATTTGCTGTCGTTGTCGATAACCAGGCTCGAAAATCGGGTGAAGCAGATGCCGATCAGGTCTTTTTTGGGGCTACCGTTACTTATGAGAACTTGGAAGGTGCAGATGCTGGCAAAAAGACAAGCATCACGATTGTAGGCGTCGATGAGGTTAATTTAGATTTGGGTCACGTTAGCTGGGTATCGCCGATAGCCAAAGCCTTAATCAAGTCGCGCCTAGGTGATTGCGTCAAAATTCAGACGCCAACCGGTCCAACTGAGATTGAAATCCTGGAAATACAGTACAGATAATAGGTATTTACAGGAGCTTAGCTAACCCGTACGCGGGTCACACGCATCACATCATGGTTCGCACGCAAACTACGCATGACTTTAGAGAGGTGCAGACGGTCTGATACTTGAATAGTGAATCGAATTGTGACGGCATCTTCTTTGTAGCGATCATCCATGGATACATTCATGATGTTGGAGTCTGCAGCAGTCACACTACTTGCTACTCTAGCCAATACGCCTTTACCTTGGCGTGTATCAATTGCGAGGTCCACCTCAAACTCCCGATTAACCTCTTTGCCCCACTCAACCTCTACCCACTTATCACTATCCTTGGAGAGCATTCTGAGGGCTACTTGGCAGTCATTAGTGTGGACCTGTAAACCCTCACCCTTACCAAGATAGCCAATGATGTTGTCGCCCGGAATCGGATGGCAGCAAGTTTGAAAGCTAATTGAATTGCCTTCGCGACCATCCACCAAAATAGCCTGACGCTGATGGTGGTGTGAAGCTATCTCTTGTTGAGGTGAGACCCAATCTGCTGCGCCCAAGCGCATTTGATCAGAGCCACCCTCATCATCAATCAAAATCTTCAAGCGAATTGCCAGCTCTTGAGAGGATCTACGGCCCAAGGCAATGTTGACACAAGCTTCTTCTCGCGTTTTATCGCCAGTCCAATGCAATAACTTTTCCCAGAGCTCTGGCGATAGTAGTCCAGCATCAACTCCCTGCTGACGTAATGCGCTAGCCAAAAGACGTTCACCTAACTGCAAAGACTCGGCATAGTGCTTGGTTTTGAGTGAATGACGAATCGATGCACGGGCTTTACCCGTCCTCACAAATGCTAGCCAACCTGGGTTAGGTTGGGAGTTCGCAGATGTCACTACCTCAACAATATCGCTGTTCTTTAGCTCGCTACGCAAGGGCAACTGCATGCCATTAATCTTGACTGCTACGCAGGTATTACCTACATCACTATGAATGGAGTAAGCAAAATCGAGAGCAGTAGCGCCACGTGGCAAGGCTCTAATCTGCCCTTTCGGCGTAAAGACATACACCGCATCTGGGAACAGATCAATTTTGACGTGCTCCAAGAATTCTTGAGAGTCACCACTGCTATCCTGAATATCAATTAAAGATTGCAGCCATTGATGAGCACGGTTTTGCACCTCGCTAATATCGGGACCACCATCTTTATAGGCCCAGTGCGCAGCAACACCCGCTTCAGCAACCGCATGCATATCGCCAGTACGTATCTGAAACTCTACTGGTACTCCGGATGGACCCAATAGTGTCGTATGCAAAGACTGATAACCATTGAGTTTAGGAATCGCAATGTAATCCTTAAACTTCCCAGGCATCGGCTTATAGAGTGCATGCAATATGCCGAGCGCACGATAGCACTCATCAATCGAATGGACAGTGACCCTGAAGGCGTACACATCGAGCACTTGAGAAAAGCTCAATTGCTTGTTGCGCATTTTGTTGTAAATACTAAAAAGTGTTTTTTCTCGACCTTGTAAATCAACTTCGAGATTCACTTTTGCAAAGGCCATTCGAGCGTTCTGCAAAATCTTCTCTACCATCTCTTTACGATTACCGCGCGCCCGCTTCACTGCATCCTCAATCACCCTAAAACGCATTGGCATGGAGTAACGAAAACTCAAGTCCTGTAAGTCGCGGTAAATGATATTGAGACCTAAGCGGTGCGCAATCGGAGCGTAGATCTCAATTGTCTCAGCAGCCACTCGGCGACGCTTTTCCATTGGGACGGCATCAAGCGTGCGCATATTGTGCGTACGATCAGCAAGCTTGACCAAAATGACCCGAACATCGCGCGCCATGGCCATAAACATCTTGCGAAAGCTTTCAGCTTGTGCCTCAGCGTGACTTTGGAATTCCAGCTTATCGAGCTTAGTTAGGCCCTCTACGAGTTCAGCCACTTTGCTACCAAACTTACCAACTAGGTCTGCTTGAGTACAACCCGTATCCTCAATCACATCATGCATTAAGGCTGCCATGATGGAAGACGCGTCCAATCGCCAAGTAGCACACAGTTCAGCAACTGCTACAGGATGGGTAATATAAGGCTCACCACTATGGCGGTACTGCCCAAGGTGAGCCGCATCAGCAAAATGAAAGGCTTGCTTAATCAAGACCACTTCATCAGGCTTGAGATAGCCCAGTTTAGAAATCAATCCATCAATCGAAACAACTTGATGCTTTAAGGGTAAGGTAGGCGCAGAAGTTGGGCCAAAAAGGTGTCTACTCGACTGAGCCAACAAAGTCGCGATGATGGAAGAGTTTTCGCTATTAGCGATCTCTTGAGGCGAGATCTGACCTTTGAGTTCCGATGTGTTTGGGTCGCCTAAGGGGAGCTCCACAACGGAACCCCTGAATTACAAAGGTACTTTGGTCAACATGTCACGGTCGGTTACACCAGCAGCAACTTCACGCAACGCAACTACAGTTGCTTTATCTCTGGACTCAACACGTGGGGAGTGACCTTGAACTAATTGACGTGCGCGATAAGTCGCGGCCAATACCAGCTCAAAACGATTGGGGATAGTTTTTAGACAATCTTCTACAGTAATACGGGCCATGCTGGACTCACTTAAATTTAGCTTTAATACCCATAGGATAACTGATTAGACTCCGAGGCGCTTCAAAAGCGCAGGGTTACGCGCCATAATCGGCCCTGAGCGCAGGCGGCTGGCAGCAACTACATGCCGCAAATCAATTAATGCCCGCTCAAAATCATCGTTGATCACGATGAAATCAGCCTCATGAGCATGCTGGAGCTCTAAATGCGCTGCAGCCAATCTTCTCTGAATGGTGGCCTCATCATCCTGACCCCGTTTGCGCAGGCGCTCCTCTAGAGCTTCAAATGAAGGTGGGAAGATAAAGATCCACTGCACTTCAGGAATGATTTGACGAATCTGCTGTGCGCCCTGCCAGTCGATTTCTAACATCACATCGCGCCCGGTTTTCATCTGAGTCTCAATCCAGGCTTTGGAAGTACCGTAAAAATTACCGTGCACTTCAGCGTGTTCTAAAAAATGACCTTGGTCACGCTCCGCAATAAACTCAGCCCTCTTGATAAAGCGATAGTCCTTTCCATCCACTTCACCCGGTCTTGGTGCGCGAGTTGTTGTTGAAAGTGAAAGCTTAAGGGCTGCGTCTTCTTGCAATAGAGCATTGACTAGAGAAGACTTACCAGCGCCAGAAGGCGCAACGATCATCAGCATACTGCCTTGATAGGCGGGCGAGAGATTGGGTTTAGTTTTCGGGCTAGCCATAGTGATTATTTAAATATCAATTACTCTAAATTTTGCACTTGTTCACGCATCTGCTCAATCAACAGCTTGAGCTCTAAAGCAGCTTGCGTGCATTCTTCTGAAACAGATTTGGAGCTCAAGGTATTGGCTTCACGGTTTAATTCCTGCATCAAGAAATCCAAGCGCTTGCCTACCGGACCTTTGCCTGCTAAGGCGGTGTCCACTACTTGAAGATGGGTCTTTAAGCGCGCAAACTCTTCCGCCACATCGATACGGACTGCATAGAGCACAACCTCTTGTCGGATTCGCTCCATCAGCTCAGTGCCAGACCCGCCATTACCCTTTCCTTGCTCTTGGGCAGCTAAGGCCTCAGATAGACGCTCGGTGAGTTTTTCTTGATACTGGGAAACGTAAAGGGGAAGCTTTGGCTCAAGCACCTTCACAATCTCCCGCATCTTGCTAGTGATATTGCTTAGTACTGTAGTCAAAGCCTTACCTTCGGCATGGCGACTATCCATTAGGGCAGCTAGAGCAGCGCGCCCAGCTTCAACGGTAGCGGTAATCCAGCCTTCTTCCTCACCCCTCGGCTCGGAAACAATTCCGGGCCAACGCAAAATATCAGCGATACGCAACGCTTCTGCATTCGGAAAGGCTACTTGAGCATGTTCTTGCAGGGTATACAGCGCATCTAGGCGGTCTTTATTTAAGGCGCCCAAGGCATGGGGGTTTGCTTTAGCTGCTCCAGCGGCACCCGAATTAACACGCCAAGCAGCTCGAAACTCGACCTTACCTCGAGAAAGGCTTTGCGTAGCTAGCTCTCGTAAGGCAGGCTCGGCCCCGCGACACTCGTCCGGAAGACGAAAGCCCAAATCCAGAAAGCGGCTATTTACAGCCCGACATTCCACTTGCAGATCAGCCACTACGCCAGCTCCTAGGGAGACTTGGCGAGAAGCGCTGCCATAACCAGTCATGCTCGATATCATAGGGACATTGTAGATCTTTAGGACAACTCCCCATGACTCAGCCCAACATCACCCGCCCCAGTGGCCGCACCCCAACCCAATTGCGCCCTGTGAGCATCAGCCGCGCTTTTACCAAGCATGCGGAAGGCTCTGTATTGATTGCGTTTGGCGATACGAAGGTACTCTGCACAGCCAGCGTCCTGGAAAAGGTGCCTCCCCATAAAAAAGGCTCTGGTGAAGGTTGGGTTACAGCTGAGTACGGCATGCTCCCCCGTTCCACCCACACCCGCAGTGACCGTGAAGCCGCTCGTGGCAAACAATCTGGTCGCACACAAGAGATTCAGCGTTTGATCGGCCGTGCGATGCGCAGTGTCTTTGATTTGAAAGTTTTAGGTGAAAGAACAATCCATTTAGATTGCGATGTCTTACAGGCCGACGGTGGAACACGAACCGCATCGATTACCGGTGCTTATGTTGCAGCTCGTGATGCGATCAATACCCTGCTTGAAAGTGGTGCCCTGAAAGCTGACCCCATCATCGATAGCGTTGCTGCGATTTCTGTTGGCATCTACCATGGAGTTCCCGTCCTGGATTTGGATTATCCAGAGGACTCCTCTTGCGATACCGATATGAATGTAGTCATGACTGGCAAAGGCGGCATGATTGAAGTGCAAGGTACTGCTGAGGGTCCTGCTTTCTCCCGCACCGAATTAAATGCTTTATTAGATCTGGCCGAAGAAGGTATCCGTGATTTAACTCAGCTACAAAAAGAAGCTTTCAAATAAAAGCTTAAAGGTCGATGGTGCAAAAGCTCGTTCTCGCCTCTAACAATGCTGGCAAGGTCCGCGAATTTCAGGAACTCCTGGAGCCCTTCCATTTTCAGGTCATTCCTCAAGGTGAGTTGGGCATTCCGGCGGCGGAAGAGCCGCACTACACGTTTGTTGAGAATGCGCTTGCTAAGGCCCGCCATGCCAGCGCTGCGAGTGGCTTACCTGCACTCGCGGATGACTCCGGTATTTGTGCCCATGCATTAGATGGAGCGCCTGGAGTGCATTCAGCGCGTTATGCAGGGCTTGATGGCGATAATGCGGCCAATAATCAGAAGCTGGTTGCAGCCTTACAGGGCAAATCTGATCGTGGAGCGCACTATGTTTGTGCTCTTGTGATGGTCAATAGCGCTAAGGATCCAGAGCCACTCATTGTGCAAGCCCGCTGGTATGGGCAAGTAATTGACAATGCTCAGGGTGATCGTGGCTTTGGTTATGACCCCCACTTTTTTATACCAGAGCTAGGCAAAACTGTTGCCCAATTAGAGCCTGCTGAGAAAAACCAGATTAGTCATCGAGGCCAAGCCTTGCTTGAACTCATTACTCAACTCCAAATCCGTGCTCAATACACTTAATTCTATTTTGGCTACGCAGCCAAAACTCACTGCCCTACCCCCGCTGTCTTTGTACATTCACTTTCCATGGTGTGAAAAGAAATGTCCTTACTGCGATTTCAACTCACATCAAATTAAAGATGGCAAGCAAGGCTTTGATGAAGCGCGTTATATCAAGGCCCTCATTACTGATCTAGAGACTGAGCTCCCTCGCATCTGGGGTCGTCAAGTGCATAGCATGTTTATTGGCGGCGGCACGCCAAGCTTGTTATCTGCCAATGGCATGAATGAACTCCTTTCGGCCATTCGGGCACGGGTGAACCTAGAGCCCGATTGCGAGATTACGATGGAAGCTAATCCAGACTCAGTGGAGACCGATAAGTTTGCTGGCTTTGCTCAAGCAGGAATTAATCGCGTCTCTTTAGGCATTCAGAGCTTTCAGGATGCGCAACTTAAAGCCTTAGGACGCATCCATAATGGCGAAGAAGCCAAGCACGCTATTGCGATTGCTCTGCAACACTTTAAATCCGTTAATCTCGATCTCATGTTTGGCTTACCCAATCAAAGTCTAGAAGCCGCAAGATCTGATATGGAAATTGCCCTCTCGTTTAAGACTCCGCATCTATCCTTTTATAACTTAACACTAGAACCAAATACGTACTTCGCAAGCTTCCCTCCAAAGCTTCCCAGTGAAGATGAGATTGATGCGATCTTTGAGCAGAACTTGAAACTTCTTGAGGCTTCAGGCTATCGACGCTATGAAGTGTCTGCTTATGCCAAAAAAGATCAGGAGTGCAAACATAATCTCAATTATTGGCGCTTTGGTGATTACATCGGAATTGGCGCAGGTGCACACGGGAAGATTTCCTTCCCTGACAAAATTACAAGGCAGGTACGAGAACGTCATCCAGAAACGTATATGCAAGCGATGGAGACCAAGGGCAATGCCTTAATCGAAGCGAGAGAGATTTCGGCCAAAGATCTCCCTTTTGAATTCATGCTCAATACCTTGCGCCTGACTGATGGCGTAGACACCGTTACATTTGAAGAGCGTACCGGCTTGCCACTCAATGTAGTCTCAAAAGGGTTAGATGAGGCGAGTAAAAAAGGTTTATTAGATCCCAATCCCAACAAGCTCAAAGCAACCGAACAAGGATTGCGCTTCCTCAACAACTTACAAGAGCTGTTTTTATAAAAACTGGGTACTTGTCTGGAAATTTAAATTACTTGCCAGTCCAGGTGGGCGGCTTACCATCCAAAAATGCAGCAACGCCATTCTTAAAATCGTCACTGCCATAGCACTCACGAATGAGATCGCTGCAATCGGGTAAATTATTTTTGATGATTCGTGCAAGAGTTTGCTTGCTAGATTTTTGCGTGATTGGCGCCAAACTCATTAAGCGCTCAGCCAGCTGATTTGACTCATTCTCAAGGGCTTGGGCGGGATGGGTGGCCAAGAGATAACCTTGTTTAAGTAGCTCGGGTGCAGTCACCAACTCTGCTAATAAGAGCATGCGCTTCACGATATTGATACCCAAGTGCGCAACGAGCCAGGCAACGTTGCTAGCAGATAAACAGTTACCCAGTGTTTTGGCAATCGGCACTCCGAAACGCGCATCAGGTGTAGAGATTCTGAAATCGCAGCAACTAGCAATTGCAAGACCCCCGCCAACCGCCATCCCATCAATAACTGCAATCGTTGGAATAGGCAACATGGCTAAAGGTGCGAGATAAGTATCAATACCCTCTTCATAACGAATACCATCTTCACCAGAACTAAAACTAGAGAACTGAGCGATATCACTTCCCGAGACAAAAGACTTACCGCCAGCACCTCTCAAAATGGCAACTCTGGCCGAAGAGCTCTTAACCAAATCCTCGCAAATCGATTTCAGGCTTTGATACATTCCTACTGTCATTGCATTGCGCGCAGCAATATGGTCAAAAGTAATGTATGCAATGTGATTGCGAAGCTCTAAACGCACTTCGGCAATACGATCTGGGGTGGAGTCTATGGTTGTTGTCATGGAATAAAAAACCCTCCCTCATTCAAGAGAGAGGGTTGATGAATACTATAGCCCAATTAGCTAAGCTAGTTTGATAAAAAAACAGGAAATCAATTATTCAGCCTTGATATTCAAGCTCTTGACCAAGCGCTGATACTTCGCCAACTCACCTGCGAGAAACAAATTAAAGGCTGCTGGCGTTGCTGGACCTTCTGGTTGTAAGCCTTGAGCATCCAATGTTTTCTTGATCTCCGGATCATTGGTGGCTGCTTTTACGGCTAAATCAATCTTATTGACGACTGCAGGATCCATGCCTTTGGGCCCCATCACGGAATACCAGTTTGTCACATCAAAGCCAACAATACCCACTTCATTAAATGTAGGAACGTTCGGTAATAAGGCTAAGCGTTTCGGAGTAGAGATTGCCAAAGCTTTCAAATTACCTTGACGAATCTGCTGCAAGTTTGGCGGCAAGGTATCAAAGTTCATTGTGATTTGACCGCCCAATAAATCAACAATCGCCTGACCGCTACCTTTATAGGGCACGTGATTCATTTCTACGCCGGCAATCTTCGAGAATAAAGCGCCCGCTAGATGCTGGGTACTACCGATTCCTGAGGAGCCATAAGTCATCTGACCTGGGTTTTGCTTGGCCAAAGAAATCAATTGCGCCACCG
Source organism: Polynucleobacter sp. Adler-ghost (assembly GCF_018688495.1). Lineage (NCBI taxonomy): Bacteria > Pseudomonadati > Pseudomonadota > Betaproteobacteria > Burkholderiales > Burkholderiaceae > Polynucleobacter > Polynucleobacter sp. Adler-ghost. The sequence goes on along the minus strand of NZ_CP061320.1, from coordinate 758,456 downwards.
AGTTCACTGGCAGAGAAGATTTAACTACCAACACGTTTGGTACATAACCTAAATAGGTGATTGGCGTGAAATCAGTTGCTGGGTTGTAAGGTACATTCTTCAGAACAAATGGAGAAATCGCATTCGAGTTAGAGTGGCCCATGAGTAGGGTGTGACCATCTGGACTAGATTTGGCGACGAGGTCTGCACCAATCGTTCCGGCTGCACCCGATTTATTTTCAATCACGACGCTTTGGCCTAAGATTTCACTCATCTTGGGAGCAATAGCTCGAGCCACAATATCCGTGCCACCACCAGGAGCAAATCCGACAATTAAGCGAATGGGTTTGCTTGGGAAGGCCTGCTGAGCATGAGCAGTCAATGACAAAGTGCTACAGATACCCAGTGCCAAGAAAGCGAATCTGCGCAAAATCCGTTTGGGGGCTTGATTGATCATACGGTCTCCATTTTTTGTTTTATATTCAATGCTGTAAATGAACTTTGCAATATAAACATATAAAAACTATTGAGACAATGATGAAAACACCTATCAGCAAGCCTTTGCCCTTGGCTGGCGTTCGAGTTCTTGACGTAAGTCAAGTAATGGCCGGCCCTTACTGCTGCATGTTGTTGGCAGACTTAGGTGCTGATGTCATCAAAATTGAACCGCCTGGCACTGGAGATCAAACTCGCGGGGCCATGGGATTCAAGATGAAGGGCTCAGACAGTATGGGCTTTCTAAACATGAATCGCAATAAACGCAGCGTCACGCTCAATCTCAAAACAGAAGCCGGGAAAAAAGTTTTTTTTGAGCTCGTAAAGACCGCTGATATTTTGGTCGAGAACTATCGTCCCGGCGTGATGAAAAAACTGGGGATCGATTACCTCTCCCTGAAAGATCTCAATCCAGGACTGGTCTATGCCAGCATCTCGGGATTCGGACAAACAGGCCCATGGGCAGATCGCCCTGGCTTTGACCTGATGGCACAAGCTATGTCTGGTGTTATGAGCGTTACAGGTTACCCAGATGGTCCTCCTGTGAAAGCGGGTGTTCCAGTGGCAGATATTGGTTGCGCCCTTTTTGCGGTCTATGGAATTTTGTCAGCCTATATTGGTAAGACTAAATCGGGTGAAGGGCAATTTATTGATGCCTCCCTATTTGATTCTGCTTTGGCGTTTTCGATCTGGGATACAGCCCAATACTGGGGCACCGGTGTTGAGCCCTATAAGTTGGGCACAGCAAACCATATGAGCGCACCCTATCAGGCTATGAAAGCCGCTGATGGTTATTTTGTAATGGGCGCCACCAATCAAAAACTCTGGAAGCTCCTTTGCGACAAGATTGATCGACCAGAATTATTTGAAGATCCACTTTTTAGAACCAATCCATTACGTCTCGCCAATCGCTTGATATTGGCTGCTGAGCTAGAGAAGACATTTATCACCAAAACTAGTGAAGAGTGGGTGGATCTCCTATTGGCAGCAGGTATTCCAGCTGGGCCGATTAATACCTACCCCCAAGCATTTGATAGTGAGCATGGGCAGCATCGCCAGATGCGTATGGAGATTGATCACCCGATTGAAGGCAAGGTTCCCAATATTGGCTTTGCAGTGAAGATGATGGGTACTCCTCAACAGGTTTCTCGTCATCCCCCCTTGCTCGGTGAACACACCAATGAGGTACTTAAGGAATTGGGTATTGCAGGACAAGAACTCAAAGCACTGGAAGATGGTGGCGCTTTCGCGGCCTGAGGTACTTACTGTTTCCGGAAAATGAAATAGGCTCCTAAGAGCCCATTTTTTATATTCACTTAAGACCCAACTTAAGCTCCATCGGAATTAGCGATTGGAGGAGCTTCAAACGGGTCTTTGCTCGGTTTAGCGGGAGGTGCCTTTTTAGCTTTTGTACCAGGCATCAATTCAAAATCTGGAGTAAAAGTAGTCATCGTGCTTCGCAGTTGCTCAAATGCCTTGCGATCACCTTCAAACTTCGCTTTACCCTCAGCCAATAGTTTTTCAAAAGTAGCTTGCCCACCCATGACTTTTTCTAAGTCGCTGCGATTTAAGGTAATAGTCAAATGGGGATTTTTATCCTGATAGCCTTTGATATTACTTAGCGCAGAATTACTCATCTCGACGACAAACTTTTCACCGTTATCTGGCGTACTGAGGTTGATAGTGAACCTCATACCGGCCGCTTTTTTACTGTCCATACTGATGGCTAAGGCATTTAGCCAAAGCTCTGTAGTCATTGCCTTGATCATGTCAGGGCCATTGGTCTTTGGTGATGCGCCAGAAGGCATGCCATGACGTAATTCATAGGCGGCACCTAAGAAACTATTACGTACGCTTGGGCTTTCTTTTTGATAGCCAATTTGTTCAAAGATATCCGCTAGCAAATCTTTGGCGGCGGTGTTGTTTGGTTCTGCATAAACCAACTTATTTACGATCTCCATTGCTTCACGGTATTTGCCATGCTGATAGAGTTGCCTGCCCTTGGCCATGATCTTGCCTGAACCACCCATCATCTCTACGTAGAGTGGCGCAGAATCTTTTGGCGACAAAGGGATCAAGGTAGCAGGATTCGCATCCCAGTAACCCAAGTAACGATTAATAACAGCGCGGCTATTGTGCTCCTCTGAGCCATGGTAGCTGTGTGCAGCCCATTGAGACTTTAGGCTATCAGGCTGCTTGTAGACGTTATGTACTTCATTGATGGTCACACCGTTGTTTGCTAAATGAAGAACCTCATTATTCAGATGTGCATAGCTATCACGTTGCGTACGCATCACTTCTTGCACGCGATCATTACCCCAGCGCGGCCACGAATGGGAAGCAAACATCACTTGTGCCTCATTGCCATAACGATATAAGGCATTGTTGATGTTCTTGGACCAAGCCAAAGCATCACGTACTAAAGCGCCACGCAAGGTATAAATGTTATGAATAGTCCCCGTAATATTTTCAGCAGCCCAGAATGCTTTGAGCTGCGGGAAATAGGTATTCATCTCGGCAGGCGCCTCGGTACCGGGCGTGTTTTGGAATTCCATCTCTACACCATCCACCGTCATTTTTTCAAAAGGCTCATTTATCAGAATGGTTGGCTCAATTAGACCAAGGTTACCGGCTGCAGTATTTTTACCAATCGATTGGTCAACGTGACCAAATGGGCTACGTGGCAATAAAACGCCGTACTGAAAATACAAGCGACGTGTCATGGCATTACCCGCATAGACGTTCTCTGCTACGGCGTGATCCATAAAACCAGCTGGAGCAATAATCTTCACTTTGCCACTCTTCACGTCTGCTTCATCCACTACGCCGCGCACACCACCAAAGTGATCAGCATGGGAGTGAGAGTAGACCACTGCAACTACTGGGCGCTTACCTAACTTCTCATTAACTAACTCTAAAGCTGCTCTGGCAGTTTCTTTTGAAGTTAATGGATCAAAGACAATCCAGCCGGTATTTGTTTTGACAAAGCTGATGTTGGATAAGTCAAAACCGCGAACTTGATAAATCTTTCCTGGCACGACTTCATAGAGGCCGTAGCCCATATTCAGAATCGCTTGACGCTGTAACGATGGGTGAACACTATCAAAGTCCTTACCTTGTAAGAGGAAGTCATAACTACCCATATCCCAAGCGACATTGCCAGCATCTGCCATGATGGTTTTATAGCTAGGAGCCGCAATGAATCCCCTCTTAGACTCTTCGAAGTCGCGCTTATCTTCGAAAGGCAGTGTTTTACGTAAACCGTTTTGCAATTCAACAGTAAATGTGGAGGGCGCTTTGCCCTTAGTATCAAAATGCTTTCCTTGCATTGCGCCTGGGTCAGCAACGACTCCACCGCCTCCCGCAGCAATAGCGGAATTGCCAGTAATCAGGACAATAGTTAGGGCAAGAAGCGATAGTTTTGTTTTCATAAAAGCCTTGGATTGAAGCGGAAATTGGTAGAGAAGCTATTCTGCGAATGTAAAGATAGGTCTGCCTTTGGGCAATTAGCTATAGAGCTAATATCTTAGCCCTGAATAGATGGCAAGAAGACAGTAAATTGTGCGCCGCCACTAGCTGAGTCTTCATAACGAATGTAGCCACCATGACGAGTGACAATATGCTGGCAAAGCCACAAACCCAAGCCCATACCGGAGCGCTTATTACTGCTCGAGAGTAATTCAAATAGATGGTCTTGAACAGCAGCAGAGATACCACCGCCACTATCCGCAACGAGTAGATTTACTCCGCCAGGGACATCCCGACTTTCAATGCGTAGCATTCGGGGAGATCGAGCGGATTCACTCAGAGCCTGGATGGCGTTATTAATCAGATTCAGAAGCACCTGCTGAATCTCACCGCGATTCACATTGATTAAAGAATGTGAGCCAAGATCTAGAACAACTTGAATAGTCTTCGCCTGAATTTCTGGCTTGGTAATTTTGAGAACTGACTCAATCAGCTCCACAATATCAATACGCTCCACCCCAATCTTCCCATCTGAAAACATGGATCGAAGCGATTGGATAATGCTGCTTGCCCGCCGATTATCTGCTAGTAATGCAGTCAATACCTCTTGATTTTGCTGAGTAGTCAAATTTCCATCCGACAACTTCTTTTGTAGAAACTGGATATTGAGCTGAGATGCGCCTAGGGGCTGATTCAATTCATGTGCAATAGAGGCCGATAAGGCACCTGTTGCTGCTGTCTTGTTTGCCTTCAGCAGACTGGTAATTAAGTTCTCACGCTCAATCAGAAGGGACCTAATTTCATCATTCTCGCTTTGCGATCTTGCATTCGCTAGCGCAACCTTTTCGGCCCAATAGCCACCAAGCGCAATATAGGACAGTGTATTGACGACCAATTGCGCAATAGTCAAAAGAATAAGCAATTGTGGAATCTGCTCAACTTGACGAATAGTAAAAGTATTCGAAGCCAATACTGCTAAACGGGCTATAGCAAAGATTAACTCGATGGCCGTAGCGTACTGCAAATACATCAACTGCCGAGAGGGACTTGCCCCCCTCTTGCGTCTTAGCATAGTGATCTGCCACGAGAAAAATATGATGCCAAGGGTGCACATAAAGGCTGTCCGAAGTTCATAATTTCCGTATAAACGAAGAAATTCGAAAGCTGGCACAAAAATAAGCGCAGAAAGTACAAAGCCATATTGCATGGGCTTGCTAATTGGGCCATTAAGGGATTTACAAAATAGCAGCTGAAAAATAGTCGCCACATAAAACAGGGAGTTGGCAACCGTAAAATTAAATTCAGGCTTTTCTATATCCTTGAGAACTAGAATCCCGCCACCAAAAATAAATAAGGCGATAACGCTCACCACTAAGGATCCCATCCAATATGGATTAGGCCTCAGATCACTTTGAGATCGGTGATAGTGATACACACCCAATAACAAGCCGAGCTGAATCGTTGCAAGAATGAAGAAATAAAGGGCGATCAGCAGCTTCATACCATCTATCGTACAACGATCATCAAACCAGACAAGAATGACTCGATCTACTGAGTCAGACTAGGTAAGCCGCCACTCAGGATCAGGTAGAAGAAGTAAAGCGTACTGATAAAGATCAAGGAGCCAATCAGGTATTGTGGATACCGAATCCCCTGCTCTGGCATACCCTGTTTTTTACCATTTACCATGGATCTGACCAGATTCTGTCTTTCGATCAAGCTCATGCCAATGGCCGCAATGATGTGGATGATGACTAAGCCAAGCGCCAAACTGGCAACTGCTTCATGAGCCTCTGATACAAAGTTACCTAAAAATTCTTTAACCGATAGATAGCCAGTAAAGCCAATCAACAATATGAGTAACATCAGTGCAAACATGACCAAACCACCCGCTGGATTGTGGCCAACATCATGATGAGGATGACCACGTAACATTGCCATAAAGTGCGCAATGACTGCCTTAGGACTTTTGAGGAACTGACTAAATCTAGCGTAACGTGTGCCAATAACGCCCCATACCAGTCGAATGAGAACTAGCAGGCATGCGGTATATCCAAAGGCATAGTGAATCATGGCCCAGCGCTCACTCTCTGAGCTAAGCCACGCACCTGTAAAACAAATTACCAGCAAGCAATGAAACACCCTCACCGGCATATCCCACACCAGAATGGATTGCCTTACTTTGCCTGTAGCGCCAACTGCGTCATTCAGGGGATGATTCATTTCGCTGGGACCTTAATATTTTTCTCACTAAAGACGCCATTGGCAGCATCAATATGGCAAGCGCCACAATTCGCTGGGCTCTTAATACTTGCGCGCTTCCAAACCTCAGGCCTCACCTCATCATGCTTACGAATAAACCAGGATGTTTTGGTGATGCGGTTTTCTGGGGCGGTCTCGCTGTACTTTGATCTAGTAGTCGCATTCTTCACTAGCCAGTTAGTCAGCTCAGTCTGGGTCTTAGGATCCACGCTAGCATCGGTACCGAAGTGCTTTGATAGACCAGACATGACATTCCTCCAACTCTGCTGACTTAAGAGTGCTGGCGGATATGCCATATGACAACTTGCGCACTCTGCCTCATAAGAAGCCGGCATATCGGTAGGCGTTGCCATTTTTCCTGCGAACGTAGGCGAAGATATCAATAGCAAAAAGGCGCTAATGAATATAGTTTTTTTCATTTTGATGGGGTTCATTTAACAGTCATCAGCCAAGAGAGAACATCTGCTTTTTCTTGCGCAGTACAGTCTCTTCCGACTACATCGTTGCAATTGCGCTTAAACCATTTCTCTACTTTGGCTTCATCAGTAAAGCGTGCTGGATTAGCGCTAGGTGCCAACGGCTTAATAAGCTTCCCAGTAACAATATGTTTGGTGTCGTGATTAGGGGGATTTTCATGGCAGGATGCACAACTCCATTCCTTGCCATGCTGAATGTTAAAGAACCGCTCTCCGCGAGCTGAATTTGCTTTCCCAGACTGAGCTTCATAGGATTTCAGCAAATCTTGCGGCGTTCCTGCGCTAACCGCAAAGGCCATACCCATGAATACAAACCCTGAAAGTAACTTCAAAAACATATCTGCTCCTGTTGACGCCATTTACTAAGTATGTGCCTTTTAAAAGACTGAAGATTGCGATAGATCAATAAAAAGTGTGAAATTAGGCCCTTTTTAGCCGAATTCGCTCTGAAAATTCATTCTGATTAATTGCATGAGTAATACAATCTCCATAATTGTTAAAACAACCATATTTATCAATTACCCCACTATCACTCACAGGTAATGTGATTCAATTTATTAAGGATTAATGCTGTTATGAAAAAAATACTCATCGTTGTCGTTCTTGCTGCTATCGCTATCGGCGCATACTTTGTTCTTAACCAACCAAAAGCTCCAGTTGCTGCCGTAGCTGCTCAAGAGAGCGCCCTCATTTATGACGGTGAAGTCATCAAGATTGATGCTGCAACCCGTACAGTGACTCTCAAGAATCAAGATGGCGAATCAACTATCGTTGCCGGCCCTGAAGTAAAGAACTTCGCTGAGATTAAAGTGGGTGATCGTTTTGACGTTGTATATGAACTCGCTGTTGCTATTGAGTTGGTTAAGGTGAAAAACCCAGGTACAACTGGTGAGCAAGTTACTACTGCCACTACTACTGCCCCACAAGGTGATAAGCCAGGCATGATCACTACTAACACTATTACTGCTACTGCTAATATTGAAGCAATTGATGCGGCTAAGAACATCGTTTCTTTAAAAGGTCCTCAAGGAAACATCTTCAAAGTTAAAGTTCAGAATCCTGACTTAATGAAAGATATTGCTGTAAACGACCAAGTTAAAGTGGTTTACACAGAAGCGATTGCTGCAGTTGTCAGCGCTCCGGCTGCTAAGAAGTAATGCAATAAAAATTTTCTAGTTACTAGAAAGATAAAACCCCAGCAAGTGATTGCTGGGGTTTTTATTTGATGGAGCCTACCTCCGCAACAGCACAAAGGAGTCCATCAACTTTGAGTACTAATCTACCTAACTAGGGGCGACCATAAAGATCTTTACCATTCTTAATGGTCTTCACAATCTGAATATCCTTAATTTCCATTGGGTCTACTTTCATTGGATTGCGATCAAGAATCACCATATCCGCAAGTTTTCCAGCTGTAATAGTGCCCTTTAATGCCTCTTCTTTGTACTGATATGCAGGCACAGCAGTAAAGCCACGTAGCGCTGTATAGGGATCAAGGCGCTGATCCGGGCCTAAAGTACTTCCTCCATAGGTCTTGCGATTAACCGCGGTCCAAATCGTAAACAATGCACTTGGCCCTGATGATGGCGTGTCATTATGAAGTCCAAATTGCACACCTTTTGCTTTAGCCAAATTGAGTGGAACCATATTGTTAGCTCTCTCGTCCCCCAGAATCCGTTTGTACACGTCCCCATACATCCAGATGTGGTTAGGCATAAATTGGGGCAAGATTTTATTGCCTTTGTATTGGTCGAGTTGATCATCACGAACAAAGAAGGAATGTGAGATTACTGATCTGCGGTCTTCAGTAATACCCGTTTCTTTTATTGCCTTGGTAATTCCAGAAAGTGCCATATCAATACCGGCATCCCCATTGGAGTAACCGAAGTACTGGATATTTTTTTCATAGGCTAATTTGGCATACTTATCAACCAAATCCTGAGAAGCAACAGCCATCCCGCGCCAATCTTTTGAAAAACCTGTGTTATCAGTGTAAGGCTTCGTGAAATAGGCCAAACGCAATTGTGGTGCGCCATCTGTAGAAACCAATATTCCAGCAACCTTAAAGCCGCCATCACCCTTGGTATAGGCTCCAAATGGATAATTTTTATTGGTTGCAAGCAATTGATCAACCACATCATAGGTGGGCAACGCAATCAGGTCTACGCTGATCACATTACGATCAACTGCTTGGCGCATATTGCTAATATCTTGAATCGTAGTTTCATAGCTTTGCGCAGTAGTGTATCCATTTGAGACATAGATCTGTTCGGCTTTGCGATAAGTTTCCATCGTTAAATCTTGGGAAGACTTACCGAATACCTTCGCTGTTGCCTCGAAATTTGGATCACCAATCAACTCACCAGTAAGCTTTCCTGTCTTTGGATCAACGGGCAGCATGCCTTGCGTCACTTTAGTGGCTTTGGTAAATCCTAGCTTTTTTAGTCCCGTAGTATTCACAATCCCAGTCAAGGTAGAAATGTTATTAACAAATACTGGCTGATTAGGAAATGCTGCATCTAACTGAGCAATGGTTAAAGGACCGTCGGTAAGAAAAGCGTCTGCATACTCTGCGCCAATAATCCAACCATTAAATGGCCTTGCTTCTGCTTTCAAGCGGTCTATTAGCTGCTTAGTAGTTTTCGGCGGATTTTTGGAAAAGTACCCCAGATTGACAGCGAGAGTGTTCTGAGCAATCAGGGTAAAGTGGCCCCAGGCATCAATAAAGCCTGGCAATAAAGTTTGACCTTTTAAATCCTGCATTACTGGATTAGCGCCGGCTCCATTTAAAGCGTCTCGCAGATTACCGACATAAGCGATCTTCCTGCCCTTCACTACGACTGCTTCAACATACTGTGGCTTATCACCCTCCATCGTCAGGATGTCACCATTGAAATAAATCACTGCATTGTCGGCAAAGACCGGGGTGGCTAGCGAAAGAAAAACTGCAGAGAAAATAATTTTGAGGATACGCATAAATGGCCGATGTATTAAGGTTTTGAAATTTTCATGAACAAATAAACCTAGTTTGATGCACTAAAAAATAAACCACCCGAAGGCGGTTTATCTACTAATTTATTTTAAGAGTTCTGTTGTCAAATCGTTTTTTGGGTAAGGCAATTTATCCACTAACCAGCTTTTTGTTTTTCCAGATTTAAACATTTGGTTCAAATCAATCTCGATAAAGTTGGTGCGACTTGCATAATTAGCAATCTTCATCTTGTTATTTTTTAAATCCTTCAGATTGATCCACTGCGTGTAATCAGAGACTATCTGCTTGCCATCAGTAGATCTTGCAACCCCCATAGGAATGTCCACATTATCTAAAATATGACCCGTTAACGCAACAGCATCAATGCTATTACTAGGCTGATAGGCAAGCTGCCTGAGATAAGTGGCTCTGACAAAACGCGATGGTGGAGTGTAATCCGCTGGCAAGCCAATCAAACCACCGCCCTGTCCTAACTCAGTTACATTAACGTTGCCAACAGTCACAGAGGGGGTAGCAGTTGCTGTCAGTGACAAATAGTTTCGTACGTTATTCAGGTGCCAGTCATAGGTTGGGGCATTTGTTAAGACGCCTGCTAGATTATTGTGGATGACCATTTGGCCTTTTACAAACTCAATCACGATACTCTCGCCACTTCGATCAGTTAAAACAAAATGCAACCATGGCGGGGTTGGTAAACCCTTTACTTCACTTGGATCAAACCAAACTTTATATTTTGGTAATTCATTACGCAGCTCTTTGACTGTAGCAAACATCCCCAAAATAAAGCCGCCTAAATTAAGAATCGAAACGTAGTTTTTATCTTGCGGGCTGACTGTCTGGTATTCAGTAAAGCCTGGCAAGAAGTTTCCACTAATCGCTAGACCAGCTTCATTTTGACCTTCTAAGTAGGCAGGTGGTCCTGGTAGGATGGCTGGTGAGATACCTGCAAATCCATATTTACTCGACAAACTGCTTGCAGGTAATTTCATTGAACTAGGCGCAGTTAACGCGATAGCTGTACCTTTGGGATTGACGGTTAACTGCCACTTCATATCAAAAGCCCACTCCATTGTTCTACCCGCAACAACAGAGCCATCTTTTGCAGTGATATTCACAGCAGTACATGCCTCACTCAAAAAGGGAGCAAATACTAAGGTTAGTGAGAGTGATGTAGCAACAATTTTATGAGCGATGATTTGTTTCATATGAGTCCTTATATAAAGTCTGGTGTCAGCCTTCAAACGCTTTTGTTTATTTCAAAATGACCAAAGTTGCTGTGGCACGAGCGCCCCATCCTGACGGACCGCCTGGAGTATTGCTAATGTAATACATAGGGCCAGCGGCAAACTGCAAAGGTACGCCATCAAATACCATTAATTTCGATACGCCGGCATATAAGGGGTTGGAAGTACGATGCGTATCGTAGTTATATTGCGCCTCCATATTCACGGTATAAGTAAATGCGTCCTTGTTGGTGAAAGCGACAAACGGTTGGCCATATAAATTGTTTTGCGTGCCAAAGCTTGGATTGCCACCTACACTCCAAGACTGATAACCTAGCAATCCATAAGTCCAGGGACCATGACGATTGAGAATTACACCCGTCACACCAGCACCTGTTTGTTGGGAGCCAAACTTGCCGCTATTGCCCGAGGGAGATACAGCATAGGGACCCATCCCCCAGATCCACGATGAATTAGTGTTGGGTGCATAGAACGATTCCACCGTAACGCTAGCAATGCCATAACCCGAAAATGATTGTCCATTCGCAGCCTGAACACTGACCTCTCTTACACCGGCAACAATCGGACGAACAATAAAAGTATCTCCGCCACCAAGATCAAATGGGGTTACCGGCTGAAAGAGCAAGGTCTGCTCTGAACCCCCCTGATTTTTACCAACACCACGACTAAATTCGTATTGCAGTGGCACCGAAATCATATTGGCAATCGGGTTGGCTAGTTTTTTAGCAATGCCGACCTTATCCACACCCCCATCAGGGGCGCTACTGCTTTGAGCAGCTACTAGACTAGACAATGTAGTCGCTGCGATAACGACAAGAATACGTTTGAATGTTTTCATGGGATCAGTGATTCAGAATCAAAATTTAAAAGTAATGGCAGCTTGCGGACCTTGCATCGTGGTCTTTTGCAAAACACCACCAGCCTTCATGTCGTAATACAACGCGCGATACGTCAATGACGCATCAATCAAGCTGCCAAATGATTTACCAATGCCAGCCATTACCTGCCATGTCAAATTCGTAGTACCACCACCACTGCCAATATCGGCATAGGCAGGCAGATACCAACTTGAGTCAGCGATACGGTAACGACCTTTAGCACCGATGATAGGATCGACCGTCGAGGTTTTCTTTGAAATCGTTTCTTTTTCAGCGGTACCAATTAAATTGCCGTTTAAGGTAGCTGTAATATCAATTGCCCGAGCTCCCAGCAAGGCGTCAACATATACGTCCCGTGTATTAGCAAGCGTATAAGTTGCGGCACCAGTTAAAACCGTTTGCTGCAGCGTAATTTTGTCTGCTACGGTGGCAGCGCCGCCATATATGGGAACTGATCCTGAATGTTGCAACGTAGCTGAAACAAGATCGCCCATAATGCCCCAGTTACCCTTATGCGCTTCAGCAGCCATCATTGCGCCAGACTTCAGATTGCTAAGGACATTGCTCGAAGAAAAATCAGCAGTTTTCGCAAGGCCATTATCAAAATTTATAGTGCCTTTAATTGCAGGCGCCCATACATAAGGAGTAACTTCAAAGCGCCATTCTTGCGAGACTTTTGGTAGTGGATTTGATGTATTACTATCTTGAGCAAACGCTGGTGTAGCTACGATTAAAGTCGATAAAAAACCGACCAGTGTTCTTTTTAAGAATATTTGCATCCCTACCCCTTTGAATTTATGTATTAGTTACAGTTATTAGATATAGTAAGTACTTTAGTACTGTCTAGGACGTAGTTGTCAATATTTTTGAAGTTTATGGCCTGCCCAGCACGATTCGAACGTGCGACCTACTCCTTAGAAAGGCGCGGACTTATTTCTTACAAGCGTCTCTAATTGGCCGATAGCGGACCCTCAGTGCCAAAAGAAAAGCCACCCCGCAGGATGGCTTTGGTAACGATTTTGGTAACAAGGCTGTTGTGTTGCCACAAATCCTTGTAATACCTATTTATTTGGCGGAAGAGGTGTGCGACGAATTGGGTTTTACAGAGCTTCACCACAATCTATAAATCACCTTTAAACCCAATAAATACGGGTACTTTAAGTTACAGCACTTCATAGCACCACACCAAAAGCTACGGTAAAATTGGGTACTGGCGTGGGTACTGGAGAACTTAATGGCTGCTGAAAAATTACTAACTGAAGCCGCATGCAAAGCTGCAAAAGCTAAAGCAAAGCTCTACTATTTAAATGATGGTGCTGGGCTGCGTTTACGCATCCGTCCCGATGGCAGTCGCACGTGGATATATCGCTATCGGCTTGGCGGCAAAGAGATGTCTTCTGGACTTGGCGCCTACCCAAAAGTTACTTTACAAATCGCGAGAGCGAAGATTGATGAAGCCAGGCAGCACGTTGCTAAGGGCGATAACCCGTCTACTGCCAATCGAGTAGCAAAGGCAAACCAGATAATCAAGGGCGAGGCCACCTTCGGTGCTATTGCTAGGGAATGGCTTGCGCATAATGAATCCGAATGGAGTGCGCATTATTACGAGCGAAACAATGGGCTATTAAAGCGCTACCTACTGCCAGACCTGGAGAGAATGCCAATCGATTCCATTCAAGAGGCATATCTTTATACGATCATTAAAGCGTCCTACGACAAGGGTACAAAGGAATCAGCGCGTAGAGCACGTGGAATAGCAGCGCAAATATTCTCATATGCAAGAGCAACTCACAGGGGAACTATTAATCCAGCGCGAGATATGGCTGACAACCCCTACTTTAAAAAGCCGCCAGTTAAGCATTTTTCTGCCCTACCCCAAAACAAAGTAGGCGACCTGATTAATGCGCTGAATGTAACTGGTATTAATCAAAAACTTGATCTCAAGACTGTTTGTGCTTTACGCCTAGCGCTTTACACTGGATTAAGGGATAACTCCATCCGCGGCGCTCTGTGGAATGAGATTGATTTTGAGAATGCTACCTGGACTATACCCAGCACGAGAATGAAAAGCGGTAGAGAACATCAAGTCCCACTTCCATCACAGGCAATTTCCGCCCTGCTCTTAATCAAGCCACTAACGTATCGCGATGGCAATAACTACATTTTCCCAGGCAGAGGCAAACATAAAATTATGTCAGAGAATACTTTACGACTTGCCTTACACAGACTTGGGTTTGTAGTAACGGCACATGGTCTGCGATCCTTAATTACAGATGTTTTGAATGAAAATAGATTTAATCCAGATGCTATTGAGCGTCAACTAGATCATTCAGAGAAAAATAAGATTCGCAGAGCTTATTTGCGCTCCAACTTTATGGATGAGCGGATCGGAATGATGCAATGGTTTGCTGACTGGTGTGATGCGCAGGCTGCTGGGTTTAGTATGGATAAAGTTACTCAACTAAGGGCAGCAGCGTGAGCCCAGCTGATCAAAAAAAACGTTTTAGGGCATTTGCTAAGCAACTGGAAAATGGAGACCCTCCAACAAAAGAGCAATTGCAGTATTTAATACATGTCTTCCGAGGAATGGGTGCAGGACGTGATCCAGCTAGAATTCTTGGCCTCACTTACGGTGATGGCAAATCAAAACAAGATGAGACATCTAGATCAAATATGGATTTCATATTCCATTGGATAGCATGCGCAACTGACCCTGATATTGATCAAAATGGTCAGCCAATAAAGCCATATTCAATGAAAGAAGCATTTGAGGAAGGCTCAAGGATCGCAACGAAACTCTTTGGTGAAGACTCAGACTGCTCTTATGATCCAGCCTACATAAGAAAAAAGTGGTACGAAAAGAAAAAAATTCATCGAGCAAACACGCTTCGATCAGCGTCTGATAGGGACTCAATTTACGAGTACAACACTCCAAAGAAGAATAAGTAGTACCCGAAACCTGTAAGCTCAAGGAGCATACATAACGCATTTATAGGATGAAACTCCGTTTTATGTTCAACACGGAGGGGCCTATAAATGCCTATAAAGATCTATCGTATTACCGAAGTTTGTGAAATTACTGGGCTTAGGCCTTCTTCAATTTACAAACAAATTCGACTCAAACTATTTCCACCAGGCATCAAGCTCACAGCAAGAAGTACGGGCTGGTCAAGTGACGCAATTGATGCGTGGCTCAAATCTCGAATTGCTGGAGATCAGTTATGAGCATCAAAACAAAACGAGCTAGACAGGGCGGCAACCCGAATCTAGCTCTAGCTCCCCTACTCAACGCAAATTAAATAAGAAAGCTCGCTTATGTTAACTAATTTTACTTTAGATGAAGAAGAATCTCTACGCCATTGGCTTGATGATGTACGTGAAGGTGCTGGCTATCTTGGCATTGCAGATGAAGAAGGATGGTCTCAACGGCACTTCAAGAATATTGATGAGTTGGTGTCATTACTCGATTCACTTAAACCCAACTGCGCCCTATATGTCAGCATGGCTTGCTATGAATCTCCAAGTATCAAGCGTACCCAAGATAATGCCGCGCAGCTTTGCTCATTCTGGCTTGATCTAGATAGTCATGGCGGTGGCAAGTACCAAAACCCTGAAGAGGCTCTTGCCGACCTTGAGAAGTTTATAGAACACTCTAATCTGCCAGTTCCGAGCTATATCCATCACACGGGTCATGGCATACATGCAGTATGGGCAACCT
Source organism: Polynucleobacter sp. Adler-ghost (assembly GCF_018688495.1). Classification (NCBI taxonomy): domain Bacteria; kingdom Pseudomonadati; phylum Pseudomonadota; class Betaproteobacteria; order Burkholderiales; family Burkholderiaceae; genus Polynucleobacter; species Polynucleobacter sp. Adler-ghost. The sequence goes on along the minus strand of NZ_CP061320.1, from coordinate 742,944 downwards.
CTGAGGCGATGTCTACAAGCGAATGGCTCCCTAAAGCACAAGCATTACGTGAAATTGCGGAAGACTTTGGCCTAGATGTAGATGGCGAGGTCACGACTGATGCTGCTAGGGTCTTGCGCATACCGAACACTATCAACTTTCGAGATCGCGCAGCGCCTATTGGTACGAAGTTATTGGAGGCTAAGCCATGCCTAGCTTAATTCAACTACCTGATCTAAAAAGGGCAATCTTTGAAGCCCATCAAAAGCTACCACCAAAAACAAAGGCGCCTACACCCAAAAGTGTAGTTGCACCCAAAATACCTGAGACGCTAGAGAACATATCGCATCTCAAAAAGATCTTAGAGGGTATGGACCCTGATCCACAAGAGCACGGCAATCGCGTACCTTGGAGAAATACCATCTGGGGAATACGCGACCTAGGCTGGAGCTCTGGATACGATATAGCGCTGGAGTATAGCGAGCGTGGTGATCTATTTGATCAAACGGATTTTGACGGCGTGTGGTCAAGCGAACTAAAAGAAAAACGTAAGATCAGCTACAGGAGCATCTTCTTTATAGCAAAACAGAATGGGTACAAAGGTATTGCAGAGTTCCCGTCTGAGGTTACCAAGAAAACTAGTGAAGTCGTTAAGCAGCCTAAAGGCTTAGTTACCACCAGCGCTGATCAAATCATCGCAGAACGTGTTGACTGGTTGGTTGAAGATTGCTTCCCACTTGGCATGATCGGAGTAATTGGGGGTAATCCTGGCCTAGGCAAGTCTCAAATTGCGATTAAATTAGCAGCGCTTGCAACATCTGGAGCTGGGTCGCCACTACAAAATGGATTTGCACCGATAGGTAGCGTCATTATTCTTGCGAACGAAGATGATGCCGCTAGAACAATAAGGCCAAGACTAGAAGCGGCTGGCGCAGTGCTCAATAAAGTGCATATCGTTCAAGGAATTGCGCAAGAAGGTAAAGAGCTCGAACCATTTCAGCTAGATCAAGACGTTGCCTTACTAAGAGATTGCGCCACCAAATTAGGTGACGTTCGCCTAATCATCATTGACCCACCAAATGCGTACATTGGCGGTAAAACCGACACCTACAAGGATTCGGATGTCAGAAAGATGTTGGCCCCACTTCAAACGCTGGCGCATGATAGTGGCGCATTGGTTCTATTGGTGGTGCATTTAAATAAACGCTCTGATGGCGGCGCTCACCAGCGCTTTAATGGAACTGGTGCGTGGGTTGCAGTATCTAGGGTGGCTTATTTAGTTGGCGAAGATGAGCTCGACCACACAAGGCATATGCTGCCAGTCAAAAACAACCTTGGTAATGATAAGTACGGGTTTATTTATGACATCAAGGAAAAGATTCTTCACAGCGGTGAAGATGAAATCAAAACCTCGCACATTACATGGGTAGACAAGTCTTTCCGCTCAGCAAATGAGTTGCTAGCTCCATCGAAGAAGACCCAAATAAAAGCTGTAGATGAGGCAAAGAACTTCCTTGAGGAAGAGCTATCAGGTGGCACCAAACCCGTTAATGACATCAAGGAGGCGGCAAAGAGCGCTGGCATTTCCTGGGCATCAATACGCAGAGCCAAGGACGACATGTATATCACGGTCAAAAAAGGTAGCGAAGCCTGGGAGTGGACGCTTGTTCAAGTAAGTAACGATTCAAATTTAGGAGCTAAAAATGTCTGAATGGAATGAAAACGCAAACGGCAACTATGTCTACAAAATAAGTGCAGATGACATCATGACCGTATTTAAAAAGAAATCTGGGGATGGGTGGAGCGGAGTTCGCGACAGCGAATTTCTCAAGGGCTCTTACGATACCCCAGAAGAAGCTCAGGAGGCAATGGAGGAATTTGTTTTCGAATGCAACTTTAAGTTGGCCGCCCCAATTTCACGAAATGTCGGTTGGAAGGAATCGAAAAAAGGTGGTTATTACAAGATTAATGAAGCTGGAATAATAAGTGTTAAAAAGGCCACAAGTGACAAGTGGTACGTTGTAACTCCGTCACAAGGAATACTTCAGGGCAATTGGTTTGATACCGCAAAAGAAGCAATGATGAAAGCTGATCAACTCTAGCCTGTCTGAATATATTGAGCATCTTGAACAGATTGAATAACTTACTGTAACCGTGAAGCTAAGGAACTCAAGATGATCAAGATGCCCAAGATATTCAATAGACATGCCCTGCTCACCTGCGCACGAGTAGCTCTCGTCATGGTCCTTTGCATGGGTATTGCGAGAAATAAATTTTTTGCCTTCAAAAGACCCCTCACACCCTATGTAATCTGATGTAAAGAAATTTACTTATGCCATTACCGAGCCTACTAAACGGTGCCAAACGATGTCAAGTTATGACAAAGCGCACTAAACAGCGATGTAAAAACCCAGCTGCTTACGGCTGCTCTAGCTGCCGCATGCATGGAGCCCACAAGTCCCGCAACGTATTACGAGGCGTGAATCACCCGAAGTACAGAAATGGTGAGAGAACAAGAGAGTCAGAGGAGCAACGGAGAAAATCATCAGCCATTTTGCTGACATTGCGCGACATAGGTGACCACGTCAATCTTTTTAACGGTGACTATACAAGAGGTCGAAAGCCGACAGGCTATGTGAAATATGACATGAACGACCCAGAGCAATTATTTTTTGCGATTCTCAATGTAAGTAAATTGAGTAGCTAAGAAGATTGCTGAAGCGAAAATAAAGCTAATAATTATTTTTTAGCACTTAATTTAGCCATTATTTGCATTCTTGAATCAGATACTCTGGCAATCAACACAGCCCTGTATCGCTCACGTTGTAATTTTTCAATTAAATAAATAACCGTAAAGAATAGAAGCGAATAGATACTGAGATTTAGAGAATCTAGTAAGGTAGGTAACTCAAAACTATTAAATGGCGGTATAAAAAAATAATAGGCCAATATCATCCCAATAATGGCGCTCATCGATGCTGGCTTCCAGCCGAACTTGTAAGCAATCAAAGTGGTGTTAAAAAGAAAAAATAATATTGGGAACTGGGCTTGCATCAATGGATGGAATTGATAGCGCATGAAAAATGCAGCCAGGGTTCCAAGCAATGCATATCCATAGACAGAAGGAATATGAGGCGCCCATGCCCGTGAATTTTTTATTTGCATTTGGATTACACTCTCTTAAAGCTAACTACCAATTAAAACCATGTCCAATGAAGTGAATGATCTTTTCGAGGAGTTTACCCTAGGAACTTCAGGTATGGCAGTAGTATTCCTGCCTGGCCTTCAGGGCTCCATGTTGGAGTTGGGATCGATCCCCAAAGCAATCAAAAAATTAGGGCATACCTCTTGTATTCCCAGAATTCATGGCTACTCTGCTCAAAGTGGCTTTGATACATTTGATATTTGGCTCTCTGAATTAGATACGGTAGTCAATTTACTGCTTGAAAACCACGATCAAGTTTGTTTAGTTGGCTTGAGCATGGGTGCAACACTAGCAATAGCCTACGAGGCTGATTATCAAAAGGGTCTACCAGTAGTGGCCCTCTCCCCCGTTTTTGCTTTTGATGGTTGGAGTGTGCCTTGGTACTACCCATTACTTTATGTTGTCTTCAAACTTGGCATTACGAATTGGCACTATAAAGAATCTCAACCTTACGGCTTACGCAACCCTGAAGTACGTCGTCGTGTTGCAAAACAAATCTTAGAGCAGGAAACTACAGAAGTGGGATCAGCATCTCTCTCAGCAAAACATTTATATCAGTCCTTGTGCCTGATTGAATTTGCAAAAAAAATACTTCAAGATTTTCGATCTGACTTAAAAATCATTTGCTCTATAGATGATGATGTAGTTGCACCAACAACTATTGACTGGATCTCTAAGAGCATCAGCTCTTCAACTTGTAAGATTATTTGGCTTGGCGGCTCTTACCATATCATCACTTTAGATAACGAGCGTGAAATAGTTGTTAATGAATCCGTAGAATTCATTCAAGAATCATTTTTTAAGCGCAAGGCAGTAGTTCAATACAGCAAAGATGCTAAACAATTAATAATTCGTGATCGCATCATTGATTAATCTATTTAAAACGATAGGCAAGCGCCATAAACATCGTATCTTGATATGAGCGAGTTAGAACTGGGCTGTTGTTGACTCCTGAACCTAGCCATTTTCGTTTTCCATATAAATTAACGTACCAATCATCTGCTACTGGTATTTCAAGTAAAAAACCTGCCAATGGGTTATTTGAAGCAGAAGCTGTATATGCTCGATATCCAGTAATTTGAGCCTCCCCAGGAGTAACACCATAGTAGTAGTTCGCAAAAGAGCCCGACTGACGTTCCATGCCTACTTGCGGGTAGAGGACTACTTTGCTAATCAATTCGATTTCTGCAAAATAATTAACTTCAAGGAGATTGCCTTTCGATTGACCAAAGTCATGATAGGCATTCAAAAAGAATGCCCCAATAGGTGTATCTTGAAATGTTCCTAGGCCAATAGGTACTTGGTAACCTTTGTTAATCGTTTGACTGTTAATGGTTGATTTGACCTTGTAGGAATCAGGATCTACCTTACCTACGATTTCAAGAAACCCAAATCCGACAGGCAAAGTTTTAAAGGCCAACTGATCTATGCGCATGGCAAAGCGCTGGTAGTCAAAAAATCCATAGGGTAAGGCCATTGATTGGCTGCCAGTGCTACCAATATTCAGATTGGTGCTGTACACAGCAGCTCCGATATCACCCACAACACGATCTGGAATCCCGTTTGGAGCATCAGAATCTATACTGTTTGCAGCATAAGCTGCAGAAATGCTTGATAAAAAACAAAGTAATATCAAGCCTGCGGTTAGTTTTACAGATTTCATCATGGCGTCAATCTAACATGAAAGACGACTATCTGTACTAGCAGCCAAACCACTCAATGAAAACATTATGACCAACTCATTACAAATCATTACAAAATTTATCCAATGTACATTTTTGGGTACTTTTCTTTTTGTAAGTTATGGCAATGCACAATCGACAGACCCAGTACTTGGAATTTGGAAAACGATTGATGAGAAAACAAATCAACCCAGCTCATTAATTAGATTAGATGAAAAAAATGGTGAATTAATCGGCACCGTTACTGAGCTAATTCCTACCCCTGGCGAAACACTAGTAACCCACTGCAACTTATGTAAAGATGAGCGAAAAGGTAAACCCATAATCGGTATGATGATTATGAAAGGCCTCAAAAAATCTAGCCCAGGGGTTTGGTCGGGTGGAGAAATTCTAGATCCCGAAGAAGGTGAGATTTATAAGGTAAAAATTAATTTGGTCAACGACAAAACTTTGGAAGTGAGGGGTTATATTGGCATCCCATTGTTGGGTAGAACTCAAACTTGGGTTCGTTAGTTTTAATTTCAAATTTCAAAGAATCGTTTGAGCAGATCAATGTGTATGGGAGAATCGGGAGGAACCTTTTTAGAAAATGGGGGGTGCCGGGTGGGTGGGGTCTACTCCTGGGGAAGTTCTAAGGGGGTACCCATCAATAATTTTGTTAGAGTAAATGCATGGACTTCGATAGCTCAGACAATAGCAACACCCAATTCGCTAGCAAGATAAAGACTCAAACCTTTAAGCAATTCCAACTGGAGCGACTTATTAAGGACGGCAAGGTCATTCCAGCGTCCAAGCTAGCTGAAGCCAAAGAACAGGAGCTGCAGCGCGTCAGAGTATTTGAGGCGGCGTCAGAAGACCAGCAACGTCACAATAGAACAGCCACGCCACCACCAACAGATAAGCTACCTCTTACCAGGGAACGATTTGAAGAATAAGTGGGTACCAATGCGGGTACTAGAAAAAATATAGACAACAAAAAACCCAGTAACTCATTGAATATACTGGGTTTTCTATATAAATACTGGCGGAAGAGGTGAGATTCGAACTCACGGAGGACTTTCATCCTCGCCAGTTTTCAAGACTGGTGCATTCAACCGCTCTGCCACTCTTCCTTTGCGATTTAAGTCCTAGATTATAGAGAACTTTTGATTTGTGCCTCCAAATGCTGAGCAATTGCCAAGCAAGAGGTAAGCCCTGGGGACTCAAAGCCATAGAGGTTAAATAAGCCGTTCAGTTGATGCTGCTGGGGTCCTTCAAAGTAAAAGTCTCCTGCTGGGGCATTTGGCGGGACGATTTTGGCTCTGACACCTGAGTAATCTGCTTGTAAAGCACCATCTTTTAAGCCTGGCCAGTACTGCCTAACTGCTGCATAAAAAGCTTCTCCTCGCTGCGGGTCAACCGTGTAATTAATCTGGCTCTCTTCATCGATATCCAGCCATTCCACGTCTGGACCAAACTTCGCCTGCCCACCCATGTCGAGAGTCAGATGAACACCTAGTCCACCCGGTTCAGGTATTGGATAGATCAAATGACTGAATGGAGATTTACCTGATAAGGAGAAGTAATTGCCTTTTGCGAAGTAGGCTTTGGGTATTCGGTCTTTCGAGAGGCCTTCAATTTTTTGGGCTAGCGCTGGCGCACTTAGTCCCGCACAATTCATCAGCAATTTCGTCTGAATGGTCATACCGTCAACGCCACCAATCATGAGCTCAAAGCCACCCTGGGCATTATTGCCAATCGGCTTAGCGCTGAGCAAAGGGGATTGATAGGCAACCATGCCTCCTGCATCCTCAAATCCGCCTAGCAATGACAGCATTAATCCGTGACTGTCTACTACACCCGTTGAACTTGAGAGCACTGCTGCCTCACATCGCAACTGCGGCTCCAGCGCTTTCGCCTGCGCACCTGAAATCATCTTGATATCAGGCACTTGGTTATTTTGAGCCTTATAGAGAATTGCCTGAAGGTCATCTAACTGACTAGCGTCTGCAGCAACAATTAACTTACCGTAGGCTTGCGTGCTCACTTGATGACTTCGGCAGTATTCATACAAGAGACGATTACCTTCTACGCAGAGCTTAGCCTTTAGAGAGTCCTTAGGGTAATAAATCCCTGCGTGAATCACTTCACTGTTGCGTGCACTACTGATGGTTCCAAAAGAATCCTCACGCTCGAGCAAAATCGTTTCTCGGCCCTGCAATGCCATCTCGCGAGCAACTGCCAAACCAACTACTCCAGCGCCTACCACCACGCAATCAACCTGCTCCATCCGCTATTCCTGACTTGATTTCAGATATGTCTCAATTTTGTAATGACTTTTGCCTAAGATAAAGCCTTGTTATTGGTGAAATCGTAACATTTTCAGCGTTTTAAGGGGATTTTGATGTCCTTATTGATAAAATCTAGCCATGTCTGTGCACGCCGAATTAGCTAACCAAAATATTCACTCTGCCCTTGATGTGGTGCTCGATACCGCCTATCAAGGAATTGATACTGCTCACTGGAAAAAGCTTTTTACTTCCGCTCGCCAGAGTCATCTAGAGCAATTTATTGCAGATATGTTTGCTGGTAAGCACATTAACAATAGTGAAGATCGCCCCGCCCTTCACTCTGCGCTGCGCAACTTAAGCAAAACGCCGGTCATGATCGATGGCAAAGATGTCATGCCCGCGGTTTCTGAAGTTTGGCATCGCATTGATGCGCTGTGTAATACCTGGGTTGGCGTCACCGATGTCATTCATATTGGCATAGGCGGATCAGACTTTGGCCCTCGCTTAGCAATTGAAGCGCTCGCCCATGTTCCTGGGATTACAAGCCGCGGTATGCGGATGCATTTTTTGGCTAATATTGATACTGCTGAGTTAGCACGCATCCTTGCTCGCTCTCAAGCGCATAGCACTCGTGTCATCGTGGTCTCGAAGTCATTCACGACTCTTGAAACTTCCATGAATGCCAAAGCCGTTGTTGCTTGGCTTAAAGACAGTGGTTGCTCTACCAGCCAAATTACTGATTCTTTGTATGCAGTCACTGCCAACATCCCCGCCGCCAAAGACTTTGGAGTAAGCCAAGACAATATCTTTCCTTTCTGGGATTGGGTGGGTGGCCGCTACTCTGTATGGTCGGCAGTAGGTCTACCAATTGCTTTGCAATATGGCTTTGAGACATTCAAACAATTTTTAGCTGGTGCCGAAGCGATGGATTTGCATTTTAAGAATGCACCTCTTGAAGAAAATCTCCCCGTCATCATGGCACTCTCTTTGCTCCACCAGCAAGAGAAACATCAGATTAAAGCGTATGCTGCTATTCCGTATGCAGATGCTTTAGATTGGTTTCCAAAGTGGTTGCAGCAACTGGATATGGAAAGTAACGGCAAGAGCGTGGATCGGGATGGCAAGGCAGTTAAGCATTCTTCACCAGTGGTATTTGGCAGCGCGGGTAGTAATGCGCAACACTCATACTTTCAGCTCTTTCATCAAGGTACAGAAATCATTCCGATTGATTTCATTGCCATTCGTGAGCCTATGAGTGATCGACCTGAGGCTATTGCGCATCATCGCATTCTACTTTCGAACTGTTTAGCGCAAGCTCAGGCATTGGCAAATGGTAAGTCTGCTGCAAATCCAAATGATGTCTATCCAGGCAAGCGCCCGAGTAACTTGCTATTACTACCCAAACTCAATGCTTTTTATCTGGGGGCCCTGCTTGCACTCTATGAAAACCGTACTGCAACTTTAGGTGCCCTGTGGAATATCAATAGCTTTGATCAACCTGGCGTGGAATACGGCAAAGTACTAGCCAAGCCGATTGAGAAAGCACTCGCGAGTCATCAGAACGATATTGCTGCTAGTGCAGATATCGACGCTGTTACTGCCGCCCGCATTAATCTATTAAATTCAAATAACTAGTTATCACCCCAGCAATACTGAGGTGTTTTTACTGAAGGATCTGCAATGCAATTGTCTCCATCTATTTTTAAAGCTTATGACATCCGCGGCATTATTGATGAGACCTTAGATCCCTCTATCGCTAAATTGATTGGCCAAGCCTTTGGCACTGAAATGCATGAGCTTGGTGAAACCGATATTGTTATTGGTCGTGATGGTCGTCTTTCTGGTCCTAGCTTAATTGAAGCATTAACAGCAGGCCTGCTCTCTACCGGCATCAATGTGATCGATTTAGGTATGGTAGCTACTCCAATGGTGTACTTTGCTGCCAATCACACCATCAATGGCAAAACACCAAAATCTGGGATCATGATTACTGGTAGCCATAATCCCCCGAACTATAACGGCTTCAAAATGGTCCTGGGTACAGCGGCTATTTATGGCGAGAAGATTCAGGACTTACGTAAACGCATTGAAGCTAAGAAATTTACTGTTGGCCAAGGAACACGTAGTACCTTTGATATTTTCCCGATGTACCTCAACTATATTGTTGGCGATGTGAAGCTAGCTCGCCCCATGAAGATTGCAGTGGATTGTGGCAATGGCGTTGGTGGCGCTTTTGCTGGCAAACTGTTCAGAGCTTTGGGTTGCGAAGTTCAAGAATTGTTCTGCGAAGTCGATGGACATTTTCCCAATCACCATCCGGATCCAGCCCATATTGAAAACCTGCAAGACCTCATCAAGAACCTCCAAACTACCGATAATGAATTAGGCCTTGCCTTTGATGGAGATGCCGATCGTTTAGGCGTAGTCACTAAAGACGGTCAAGTCATTTTCCCAGACCGCCAAATGATGCTCTTTGCAAAAGATGTACTCTCCCGCAATCCTGGTGGTCAAATTATTTACGACGTGAAATGCACTCGCAACTTAGCCACCTACGTTAAGGAACATGGTGGCGAACCCATCATGTGGAAAACAGGCCACTCTTTAGTCAAAGCGAAGCTCAAAGAAACTGGCGCCCCGCTGGCTGGCGAGATGAGTGGTCACATCTTCTTTAAGGATCGTTGGTTTGGTTTTGATGATGGTCTTTACACCGGCGCACGCTTACTAGAGATTCTTAGCAAAGAGAAAAATCCAAGTGATACTCTCAATGGCTTACCAAATGCAATCTGCACCCCAGAATTGCAACTCGCTTGCGCCGAAGGTGAACCTTTTGCCCTACTAGAAACAATCAAAGCCAATGCCAAGTTCCCAACATCAGAGTCAATCAATACGATTGATGGTGTGCGAGTCGAATACGCGGATGGCTTTGGTCTTGCCCGACCTTCCAACACAACACCAGTTGTGGTGATGCGCTTTGAGGCAGATAGTGAAGAGGCTATCCAGCGTATACAGGCCGAGTTTAAGGCGGTATTGTTAGCCGCAAAGCCAGAAGCAAAGCTACCGTTTTAAGTAATTGAGGTCAGCTATCGCTAGCTCGCGTAATAGAGATAAAATTACCTATGACTTCCACTGTTAGCACTTCTATAGCTTTTGATTACCCCCAGCAGAATGCTGCCGGGGCTATATGTACAGCTCAAGCTTGGGCGAAGACACCTCCCCAACTACATGGCACTGAAAAAACTGCTGTACTGGCCCGTATCAAGCAATTGCTGATCGAGAAAGATGCTGCTTTAGTTGCTCATTACTACGTCGATGGTGATATTCAAGATCTTGCAATAGAAACTGGTGGCTTTGTTGCTGATTCTTTAGAAATGGCACGCTTTGGCAAAAACCACTCTGCCAAAAACTTGATTGTTGCTGGCGTGCGCTTTATGGGTGAATCTGCCAAGATTCTAAGTCCAGAAAAGCGCGTCTTTATGCCAGACTTGGAGGCGAGCTGCTCTTTAGACTTAGGTTGCGATGCTGCTGACTTTGGCGCCTTTAGAGCACAGCATCCGGATCGCACTGTAGTTGTCTATGCCAATACGAGTGCAGCTGTTAAAGCCCAGGCTGATTGGATGGTAACAAGCTCTTGTGCTTTAGCTATCGTTCATCAACTCAAGATTGAAGGTAAAAAAATCTTATGGGCACCTGATCGTCATCTAGGTCGCTACATTCAAGAGCAGACTGGCGCTGATATGTTGCTATGGAATGGCGCATGCATTGTTCATGATGAATTTAAAGCAGTTGAATTAGAAATGTTAATGGCAGCACATCCCAATGCCATGGTTCTAGTTCACCCTGAATCACCACAAGCGGTTGTAGATTTAGCAGATGTCGTTGGCTCCACATCTGCCATGATCAAAGCCGTAGTTGAAGGCTCAGCTTCTGAATACATTGTGGCTACCGATAATGGCATCTTGCATCGCATGCGCCAATTGGCTCCTAATAAAGTATTGATTGAGGCCCCCACTGCTGGCAATAGTGCTACCTGCAAGAGCTGCGCCCACTGTCCCTGGATGGCAATGAATGGTTTGCAGGGCATTCTCAATTGTCTTGAGAACGCCTCTGGTGAAATTTTTATCAAAGAAGATATTCGAGTCAAAGCATTGGGTTGTATAGAGCGAATGTTAGATTTCACAAAAAATCATCCTGATCTTCTGGCCAAGGCTCAACATGGCTTTGTAAAGAATATTGGCGCTGCCTAAGCTAGTTTTGATATTTTTCTGGATAGTATTTTTGACTGAATATGCATGTTTAATTACAACGAAACTGTAGAGCAAGCCCGCCAACGCAATATTGCTGATGCGCTGATGGAGGATATTGGTCAGTGCGATTGGACTGCGCAACTGGTTCCTAGCAAGCTTGTACATGCGCAACTGATCGTGCGCCAAGAGGCTGTGCTCTGTGGGATAGATTGGTTTGAAGGCACCCTCAAAACATTAGATCCGGCAGCAAAAGTTACTTGGCATTACCAAGAGGGTGACTTGATGAAGCCCGATACCCAAGTGTGCGATATTGATGCAAATTCTCGTGCTCTACTCTCGGCTGAGCGTCCCTGTATTAATTTTTTACAAACACTATCTTGGACTGCCAGTAGTGCACGTCAGCATGTTGATGCGATTGCAGGAGTCAGTCCAAACCCAAAGGGTTGTGCAGTACTCGATACTCGCAAGACCATTCCGGGATTACGTCAAGCCCAGAAATACGCAGTGCGCGTCGGTGGCGGTCAAAATCAACGTCTTGCACTTTGGCATGGCATCTTAATTAAAGAAAATCATATTGCTGCCGCAGGTGGCGTTGCTGCTGCCGTGAAAGCTGCACAAGCTTTAAATGCTGGGGTAGATATTCAGGTGGAAGTAGAAAACTTCACTGAACTGAAAGAAGCTTTAGATGCTGGCGCCAAAAATATCTTGATTGATAACTTTACTACCGAGCAAATGAAAGAAGCGGTCGCCTTTACTCATGGTCGCGCCTTATTAGAGGCTTCTGGTGGTATCGACTTGGATCAGATGAGGGCAATTGCAGCCACTGGCGTTGATCGGATCTCTCTTGGAAAACTGACGAAAGATATTAAGGCAGTGGATTTCTCAATGAGAATATCCGCATAGCAATCCATCTCTAGCTTGCAGCGTTTTCGGAATTGCCCTCAGCCTGGGGCGTCAAAATAGTTGGATAAGAAACTGCCCAAGTGCCCGGGTAATCACGGCTGTAATGCAGCCCCCTACTCTCTCTACGCATTAAAGCTGATCTCACAATGAGTTCCGCACACTCCAACAGATTGCGAAGCTCAATTAAGTCGCGTGTTACCCTAAAGTTAGCGTAATATTCTTGCACTTCATATCTGAGTAGTTTGATGCGATGTAATGCTCGCTCTAAGCGTCGATTGGTTCTCACGATGCCGACATAGTTCCACATCAATGAACGCAACTCATCCCAATTATGGGCAATCACCACTTGCTCATCTGCATCCTCTACTTGACTCTCATCCCAGAGCGGGAGCTTTGGCATTGCTGGTGTTTTTAATGAAGAAATATCTGCAGCAGCAGCTTTACCAATAACAATGCACTCCAATAATGAGTTGCTTGCCAAACGATTAGCGCCATGCAAGCCTGTATAAGTAGCTTCGCCTACCGCATATAGACCAGGCAAATCAGTACGGCCTTTGAGGTCAGTAACAACTCCACCACAGGTATAGTGCGCTGCTGGTACTACAGGGATTGGCTCTTTAGTAATGTCCAATCCCAAACTCATACAGCGCGCATAGATCATTGGAAAATGCTCTTGAATAAAAGCTTCACCTAAATGGGTGGCATCGAGATGTACGTAATCGAGACCATGCTTTTTCATTTCAAAGTCGATTGCCCTAGCAACAATGTCACGAGGAGCCAACTCATTACGCTCATCATGCTCTGACATAAAGCGATTGCCATTGGGGAGCTTGAGCAGGCCACCTTCACCACGCATCGCCTCAGTAATTAAAAAGGTTCTATCGCTCGGGTGATATAAACATGTTGGGTGAAACTGAATAAATTCCATATTACCGACACGGCAACCTGCACGCCAGGCCATAGCAATACCATCACCTGTCGCAGTGTCCGGATTACTGGTGTACTTATATACCTTGCCAACACCGCCGGTAGCTAATACCACCGACTTGGCCTCAATTGTTTCTACACGATTATTTTTAATATCAAGGGCATATACACCATAGCAACGATTCGGCTTAGCGCGTTGCGTCTTCGCATCCAAGTGCCGATTGGTAATCAGATCTAAAGCAATCCAGTGCTCTAGCAATTGAATATTTTTATGATCTCGTGCTTTATCTAATAAGACCTCATGAATGGCCTTACCCGTAGCATCAGCAACGTGCGCGATCCGACGCTGACTATGGCCACCTTCACGAGTCAGATGCAAACCCATAGGACCAGTCTCGTCGGCGGTAAACGGAACGCCCTGTTCAACCAGCCAACGAATGGCTTCAGCGCTTTCTTCAGCAATATATCGAGCAGTAGACTCCACCACGAGTCCTGCGCCAGCATCTAAGGTATCAGCCACATGAGAATCAACACTGTCGTGTACTTTATCGACTACTCCGACGATGCCACCTTGAGCCCATGCAGTGGCAGCCTCACCCAGACCGCGCTTGGCCATCACAATAACTGGTTGCGTCTCTGCCATATGTAGAGCAACGGTGAGGCCTGCTAGACCCGCTCCAATAATCAGGACGGGTAATTCTGCTTTGGTATCAGATGGTGGGGTTTGGGGTTTTGAACTAGCCATGACTAATTCTAAAGGGCAATCGCTAAAAATATATTTTAAGAGATTTAAACGAACAAAGCCCCTGATAAGGGGGCTTTATTAGGTTTAACTAAATAGCTTAGGAAGTGAGCTCAGACTGCTGCCTACTAGGATCATTAGTTCCATAACCCATCACTGAAGCAGCCTGACCGCCTTTAGCGAGTTTGACTGCACAGTACTTAAACTCCGGAATCTTTCCAAATGGATCTAGGGCAGAGTTGGTAATCAGGTTGGCTGCAGCCTCATAGTATGCAAATGGAATAAAGATTACACCACGCGGAGTGCCATCATCTCGACGCACGTGGATAGCTACTTCGCCACGACGGGACTGAACAGTGATCACATCGCCAGCAGAAACGCCTAGCTGAGTCATATCTTCACCATGCATCGACACAGTAGCCATTGGCTCAATCGCATCCAAGACGGTTGCACGGCGCGTCATACTGCCAGTATGCCAATGCTCTAACTGACGCCCTGTAATCAAGACAAATGGATACTCCGCATCTGGGCGCTCATTTGCGGGAATGATATCTGCTGGCACCAACTTCACTCTGCCATCTTTAGTATCAAACTTATCATCAAACACAATGGGGCGACCTGGATCTTCAGCGGATAAACATGGGTAAGTCACGCTAGACTCTTTTTCTAGACGCTCCCACGTAATGCCATTGATAGCTGCATGCATTGCTTGACGCATCTCGTCATACACCTCTGCAACGCCGTCGTCAGCACCCTGGTAATTCCAGTTCAGGCCCATGCGTTTAGCAATTTGCTGAATGATCCACAGATCAGGCTTGGCATCTCCCGGAGGGTTAATGGCTTTCTTACCCATCTGAACCATACGGTCGGTATTGCTGGCAGTGCCGACTTTCTCAGGCCATGCGCTTGCTGGTAATACCACGTCTGCTAGGAGCGCAGTCTCGGTCATAAAAATATCTTGCACAACCAATAGATCCAAAGAAGCTAAAGCATGACGGGCATGATTCAAATCGGGATCACTCATCGCAGGATTCTCACCTTCGACATACATGCCACGAATCTTATCGGGATCACTGTCAGGTGCGGTGATCTTATGCATGATCTCTACTACGGTGTAACCAGGCTTCTTGTCTAATGGGGTATCCCAGAATTTCTCAAACCAAGCATGCGCTTCTGGATTATCTACGCGTTGGTAGTTCGGGAACATCATCGGAATTAATCCTGCATCACTTGCGCCCTGCACGTTATTTTGTCCGCGTAGTGGATGCAAGCCAGAGCCAGGCTTACCAATTTGACCAGTAATGCTAACCAAAGCAATTAAACAACGGGCGTTATCAGTGCCGTGAACGTGCTGACTGATGCCCATACCCCACAAAATCATTGCGGATTTAGTTGTCGCAAATTCTCTGGCAACCTCACGCAAAGTTTCCGCTGGGATGCCGCAGATTGGTGCCATCGCTTCTGGACTATAGCCCTTAATATTTTCTTTGAGTGCCTCAAAGTTATTAGAGCGATTCTCAATAAAGTCCCGATCAACTAAGCCCTCTTCAATTACTGTGAAGATCATGGCATTGAGCATTGCCACATCAGTATCCGGCTTGAACTGCATCGTACGCCAGGCATGTTTACTGATTTCGGTCGCACGTGGATCGCACAATACAATTTTTGCGCCTCGTTTAGCAGCATTCTTAAACCAAGTAGCGGCAACAGGATGATTTGCGGTTGGATTTGAGCCGATCAAGAAAATAAGGCTTGAGTGCTCAACATCATTGACTTGATTACTAACGGCACCAGAGCCAACACCCTCTAATAATGCAGCTACAGAAGAGGCATGGCAAAGGCGCGTGCAATGGTCGACGTTATTACTGCCAAAACCAGTGCGTACGAGTTTTTGGAATAAATAAGCCTCTTCGTTGCTACCTTTTGCAGAACCAAAGCCAGCCAATACCTTATTGCCGTATTGATCTTTCAGCTTTTTGAGGCCACCACCCGCAAGTTCCAAAGCTTCTTCCCAAGTTGCTTCACGGAAGATCTCAGACCAGTCTTGCTTGCCTTCTAATAAAGCCTCATCTTTAGCAACACCGGCCTTACGAATCAGCGGCTTTGTTAGGCGTTGTGGGTTATGGATGTAATCCATACCAAAGCGACCTTTAACGCAGAGGCGATTGTGGTTAGCTGGACCATCACGACCCTCTACGCTGACAATCTTTTCATCTTTAACGCTATAAGTAATCTGGCAACCTACGCCGCAGAAGGGACATACTGAATCCACCTTGCGATCCACCGTCTGCGAGCCAATTAATCCCTTAGGCATTAATGCACCCGTTGGGCAAGCCTGCACACACTCACCACAGGCAACGCAAGTACTATCACCCATTGGGTCATTCAGATCAAACACGATCTCGCTGTGAGCACCGCGCATTGCGTAGCCGATCACATCATTAACCTGCTCTTCGCGACAAGCACGTACGCAACGATTACATTGAATACAAGCATCTAAGTTCACAGCCATCGCTGGATGGGATATGTCATGACTCACTTTTTCACGACGCAATACTTTGAGCTCAGGTCGAACTGTGACATCTAAGCGCGCAGCCCAGGTGCTCAATTCACCATGTTGATTTTTTTGCTCTTCTTCCTTACTGTCTCCTACCCACTTAAATCCTTCGTCGGGCATATCAGATAACAACATTTCTAGGACGAGTTTTTGACTCTTCAGTGCACGCTCGCTATTAGCCTTCACTTCCATACCAGGCGTAGCACTTCTGCAGCAACTTGGCGCCAATGTACGCTCACCATTGATCTCCACTACACACGCGCGGCAATTACCATCAGCGCGATAACCATCTTTGAAACACAGATGGGGAATATCGATCCCGTGACGCTTAGCGGCCTTGAGAATAGTCTCGCCTTCATAAGAAACGATGGTTTGACCGTCTAGCTTGAACTCAACGGTTTGCAATTCAAGCTCTTTAGGATTTACTGGTGCGTTCATATTTGTCTCGTTTTTCCCTTGGTTTTTTGCTTGCTGATTAAGCAATTTCTGCTGGGAAATATTTTGCAATACAGCGAATTGGATTGGGTGCAGCTTGACCTAAGCCGCATATTGAAGCGTCAACCATCACAGTTGCTAAGTCTTCTAAAGTGCCTTGATCCCAAGATGGCGACTGCATTAACTTGGCAGCTTTGCTAGTACCTACACGACATGGCGTGCATTGACCGCAGCTCTCATGCTCAAAGAAGTGCATGACATTGAGCGCCATATCGCGCGCCTTATCTTTGTCACCAAACACCATCACTGCAGCAGAGCCAATAAAACAGCCATAGGGCTGTAAGGTATCGAAATCCAACGGAATGTCATTCATGCTTGCTGGCAAGATACCGCCTGAAGCACCACCTGGTAGATAGCCGTAGAACTTGTGGCCAACTTGCATGCCACCACAATATTCGTCAATTAACTCCTGAATCGTAATGCCGGCTGGAGCGAGTTTCACACCCGGGTTTTTAACTCGGCCGCTCACACTGAAGCTACGCAAGCCTTTGCGATCATGACGACCAAAAGAACTAAACCACTCTGGACCACGCTGAACAATGTCACGCACCCAGTAGAGGGTTTCAAAGTTATGTTCGAGCGTTGGACGACCAAACAAACCAACTTGAGCGATATAGGGAGGGCGCATACGGGGCTCGCCGCGCTTCCCTTCGATACTTTCAATCATGGCAGACTCTTCGCCGCAAATGTATGCACCTGCGCCACGACGTAACTCGATCAGCGGCAATGTAAATGGGGGGTTTGCTTTGAGTTTAGCCAACTCCGCTTCGAGTAATTCACGGCAACCATGGTACTCATCGCGCAGATAAATATAGCAAGCATCTATACCCACTACATTGGCAGCAATTAACATGCCCTCTAAGAAGCGATGTGGATCGCGCTCCAAATACGTGCGGTCCTTAAATGTGCCTGGCTCACCTTCGTCAATGTTCACTGCCATCAACTTTGGAGCGACTTGATCTCTCACAATGCGCCACTTACGCCCTGCTGGGAAGCCTGCGCCACCTAGGCCGCGGAGTCCCGAGCTTTCCATGATCTTGACAATGCTCTCGCCGTCTTTTTTACCTTCAACAATTTCTTTTGCTAAGGCATAGCCACCCTGCGCGCGATAAGATTCGTAGCCCACATAGTCTGGTGAAACTGACTGATTCTCACCCTGCGGGGATACCCCCTTCTCAGCTAATGCTGCAGGATCAAAGCTCGCACTGTCCTTAGCCATAGGCTGGGTAGTCAGATTATTTTTGACGGCGGCGGCAACCTTATCCGTTGTTGCGAACAATACTGGGTACTGATGCACAACTGCTACTGGAGCCTGTTCACAACGACCCACGCATGGAGCAGCCTCTACCTTAATCTTAGGATTACCTAAAATTGCCGGTAACTTTGCCAATAGATTTTGCGCGCCGGCCAGCTCGCAGGCGATACCATCACAGACACGCAAAGTGATATCTGCAACCGGATCATTGCCACGCACTACTTCAAAGTGGTGATAAAAAGTAGCAACCTCATAAACTTCTGCCATCGGCAAATTCATTTCTTTTGCGAGAGCAACCAAATGACGATCATGCAAAGCACGGTATTCGTCATTAAGCTTGTGTAAATTTTCAATTAGCAAATCACGACGATCAGCTGCAGCACCGATTAACTGGCGAACCTCTGCCAAAGACACATCATCTGCTTGGCGCCCTTTGAGTTTGCTCTTGCGACGAATGGTTTCCCTTAAATCATCTGCAGTTGCTACAGCAACAGCTTTGACTTCAGCCGAGGGTTTTGGGTGATTCATAGTTTTAATCTCTAATTTCTAGTCGCATTAATGATGCTATTTTTTATGTCTGAAGCTAGGCTTGAGAAAGGCCGTATTGGCAAGAAACAACTTATCTCGCTCTATATAGGAAATCCCCAAGATCAAGGGTGATTTTGGGTTATTTCCACACTCAAGTCCTTGACGGCGCTCAAGTGAATTTAACTAGGGTAAACCCTATTAAATAACGGATGGGGAAGGCTTGCTGCCGGGTGGCGGAGAGTAATCTAGCTTGCGCTCGTAAACGCGCGCCTTAAAGCAATCGTTGTAGCCTTTGCTGCCGATTTGCCAGCCAATAGAAGTGCAGTCATCTTGGGCTGCTGACTCTATGGAGCCGCATCCCGTTAAGGCAATGGCGGTAGCAGAAACAAGGATAGCTAAGGGGCGCAATGTAGTTGAATTCATACCTCAAGTCTACTGGATTCCTGATTCCAAGTTAAGGGAAAGTGAGTACTTGTGGAATTGGAGCCAAGTCAGCAACAATGGATGGAAGCAACATTGCAGCTATTGAGATAAATACCTTTGGAGATCATGATGCAAACAACCTTGAAACAAATTCTAGCAATTGCCTTTTCGCTGACTATTGCCCTGCTTTCCGCCAACACCCATGCTCAAGCACAAGATGGCTATACCGATTTAATCGATGGTGTCAGCCTAGACGGCTGGAACATTATTGGCAGCGCGAACTGGGTCATTGGCAAAGGGATAGTCGAGGGTAATAAGCCGTCCGGATTTCTGGTG